>CAZLQF010000032.1:0-28092 GCA_964561545.1 uncultured Sphingobacteriales bacterium | reverse complement strand
AGTGTGCCTGCTTTGGGAGCAGGAGGTCGCTGGTTCGAATCCAGCCACCCCGACTAAACCAATCGCCTCAGCCACAAAGTGGTTGAGGCTTTATTTTTTGCGTGAATGCTTGCATTCAAAAGCAAAGGATAAAGCTTCAAAATAAGCGAAGCTTAGCAGGGGATTGGTTTACTTCGTACCCCATATCCGGATCACGACTGAAAGGAGCAATCCAGCCACCCCGACTACTGCACAAAAGGGTTTCAGCCACTTTGGTTGGAGCCCTTTTTTGTTTAGGTTACATTTTGGGTTACATGTTTTGGTAGTAAAGTCCCTTTCCTTAATTCTCCGTTTTACTCCTTTAAACCACTCCCTTACTGGAAACATTACCTCCAAGATTTTCTTACCATTTCAAATATCTTTCAAGAGTAATAAATTCATTACATTTGACCTATAATTTTTTTAACTAAAAACTCTTAATAATGAAGAATTTTACACTGAATTTTTTGCCTTTATTGCTCTATTTATTTTCATGGGGCTAAATGATGCCAGTGCTCAATATGTAGGAACTGGCTCAAACTCAAACACTGAATATGTTGAGGGTTATTACAAGGATAACGGAACCTATGTTGAAGGATATTACCGTACTGAATCTAATAACTACAACCTTGACAATTTTAATGCAGAAGGAAACTATAATCCTTATAATGGGGAATATGGAGATGTAGAATACGAATCCCCTTACAATTCCTATTACAGCCGTGAATATGACACGGATTTGAATTCTTTTGACTACAATAAAAATAGTTCTGAATCGGACTGGGGCTTCTAAATGTAATACTTTAAATTAAAGCCCATGACTTTTAAGATTAAGATTTTTCTTAACTTAATTATATTTTATTTATTGTTTTCAATGAAAGTAATCCCGCAAGAAGGGGAGCCTACTTTAGTGTAAACAGTTAAATGGATGGAAAGTAAAATCAGTAATGTTAGGGCTCCTGGACTTCTTCAACAAGTTTTTTCATATGGTTCTTAGCTTCATCATTATCGATCCCAATGGCATAATTGTAGATCCATAAGCTACCAGGCCCTCAGGAGAAGCAACGGAACGTTTAAGAGTTTTATTAGAAGAAAAGGAAAAAATCTAACGCAATGCCATTGGTTTTTGCTTTGACCTATTGCTTTTTTTAAGGTTAAATTGCCATATAAATTTAGAGCTTGGTTTTGAACATGGCTTCTTTTAGAAATTATGAGCTTTACCTTCCTGCTTCCCGCTGAATACAAACCTCGTATCGCCAGGCTTCCAAAATTTCTTGCAGCTTAATCGGATAAGGTAGATAGTCTGGATTGTCAGAAAGGAGCGTTAGTGCTTCAGGATTTTCATTGTTTAGCAAAACCCGCTTAAAAACGATGCCCTCGGTTTTGGTAAGGAGCACGTACCGCCTGTTGTTTTGCAAATCGCGGGCACTTTCCACGTATTTACCCACCACGATATCACCTGGCTTTACCGGCCACATGGAATCACCCTTTACCTCAAAACCTCTGAAAGTGCCCGGTCCCATGTTGGGCAATTCCAGCTTGGGCATTTCCTCTAAGAATTCCGGGTCCGCATAGCCGGTTAAGTAACCGGCCTTGGCATTTTCGCGAATGAGCTCAATGTTTTCATTGCCATTATGATCGGTTGTGATAGCCAGCACCCTAAAGTTTTGGTTGCGGATGGAAGCGTCCTGGCTTTGGATGACACCTTCCGGTTGCTCTGCAATATCTGCTTTTAGCAGAAAATCCATGCTTACATTGAAATAGTCGGCCAGTTTTACCAGCATGCCAATATCCGGCTCCACTTTGCCGCTTTCGTAGCCCGAATAGGTAGAACGCTTGATCCCAAGTTGATCACTCACGGCCTGCTGGGATTTTTGGTGCCGTTTTCGCAACACTTTCAGGTTCTTATAAAACATAGTTTGTTCCTATTTGTATTTTCCAGCAAAGTACCGATATTTGATGGCTTTTTCGTCATAATAATGACGAATTACTCGTCAAATTTAAACACTTTTGGTCAATTACCAAAAAGAAGGGGCTTATGGTACTAAGGAAATATGATGACGAACGCCATATCTTACACATGGATCTGGATACGTTTTTTGTATCGGTAGAACGGCTCAAAGACTCAAAACTCGAGAACAAACCCATTATTATCGGTGGAACAAGCGGGCGCGGGGTTGTGGCTTCGTGCAGTTACGAAACGCGCAAGTACGGGGTAAGATCAGGCATGCCCATGCGCACCGCACTTGCCAAATGCCCGGAAGCCATTGTCATTCGTGGGGATCACGATCATTACAGTTACTACTCGGATGTAATATCGGAGATCATGGCTGATAGCTTACCAATTTTTGAAAAGGCGTCCATTGATGAATTTTATGCCGATATGACGGGCATGGACCGCTTTTTTGGCTGCTTCAAATATGCCCGGGAGTTAAGGCAAACCATCCTCCGGGAAACAGGCCTGCCCATTTCGTTGGGTTTATCGATCAATAAATTGGTGTCAAAAATTGGTTGCGGGGAAGCCAAGCCCAATGGCACCATCAACATTGAGCATGGTAATGAGCAAGGATTCATTGCCCCGCTACATGTTCAGAAGCTCCCAGGAGTAGGCCCTAAAACGCTCCCCCAGTTGGTAAGCATGGGGGTGAACCGCATTTCCGTCCTGCGTAAAATTCCTTTGATTTACCTTGAGCGGGAATTCGGAAATTTCGGGGTGGACCTGCACAAAAAAGCTCAGGCCATTGACCAAACACCGGTGGTTCCTTACTCTGACCGCAAGTCCATTTCCACAGAACATACTTTTCAAACCGATACCATTAATGTGAAATTTCTGAAAGCCAAGCTGGTCAATATGACCGAGCAACTTGGTTTTGAGCTGCGCGATAAGCACTGCTTAACGGGATGCGTTACGGTCAAGATACGCTATACAGACTTTAAAACCTATACGCGGCAAAAACGCATTGCTTATACCAATCAGGAAAAGCCGCTGATCCAATATGCCGAGGACATCTTTACTGAGCTTTATAACAGGCGCCAATTGGTAAGGCTTATTGGCGTCAAGTTCAGCAAACTGGTGCCTGGCAGTCATCAAATGGATTTGTTCCTTGACAATACCCGTAACATCAACCTCGACCAGGCTGTTGACCGGATGCGGAAGCGTTTTGGAAGCCATGCCATTTTAAGGGCAGTGGGGTTGTAACTTGCGAACTGGTTTTAGGTTTTGGGCATCAGGTCGCTGGTTCCTTATTGCTTGTTCAGGCTGGTTTAACTGGTCACACTTCGTTCATTGTCATTCATTCATTGAGCATCTTTACCAGTTTTAGCCGTTCCATCATTCATCTTTAACAAATAACCGCAAGTGACTACCGGACAACCAAGAATGACCCAATAAGAACCTTAGGAAGAAGCCTTCACATGGCAATAACACTTATTCGTTGATTTCCTTTGAGTCATCTGCCGGGGATTGCTCAGCATCAAAATATTGGTCTTTTTTAATCCAGCGATTTTTCTCTTCGTCAAATACGAAGAAATCGTAAGTACCATCCGGCATGTACAAGAATTCCTTGCCTTTTGCTTCCGGATTGGGCGGTACTAAGTGAGAAAACACAATAACGTCTTCCGATTTGTTATAGTCAAGCTGCATGACCGCTTCTTCCCGAAACTGAAAGATCTTTCTTTTGAGCAATTTGTTATTCTCTTCTAAAATGGGAGCCCCGAAAACGGGTTGCCCATCTTCATCAAAATGCAAAACCTCGATAACCTTTTTGTTGCTGGTCTGCTTAAAACCATCCCATCCCAGCATGAGGTAGTATTTTTTACCTTCAATCTCCTTCTGGATCAACTTGTAATATTGGGCTCCATACCAGCCTTCGGAGCGCAGGGTAGTGTCCTCGACATTTTGCATGCGATCCTCTACCCGGTCGTACAGGGGATAAATTTCAAGGGAATCCTCGTTGTTTTTCTGGATAACTCCATAGAAGCGATAGGTGCCATTGTTGAACTCCAAATTCCAATTGTAAAGCCGGAAGCGCTTATCGGGGGGAGTAAAGGTAAACATGAACTTCAGGGAGTCAAAAGGATATTCAAATGATCCCGGTATCTTGAGCGTTTCCACCAATTTGGGAATGTAATTGACCAAATGTTCCAGTCTCACTGCTTGTGAACTGCCATCTATAAGGCTATCGCCAAGATCTTTTAATTGCGATTCATAGTGTTTCAGCGAATCCAGATTGGTTGAATCATAAGGCCTTTGGGCTACCGCATCATCTATAATCCCGAATAAGAACCATAAAACACCAAGTAATTTGATGCTTTTAAGCTGCATCATTGACAAATCCTCCTTTTGTAGCTAATCATCATTAAAAAAGGCAACCGGCAAGACCGGTCACCTTTTTCATAACCAACATAGTGCAATTTTATTGCTTCTTGCTGTATCCCAATTATTGCATTCGTTCAATGAGCATGGCTGAAGCACCGCCTCCACCATTGCAAATGCCGATGGCACCCAATTGGCCATCTTTGTGCTTAAGTACGGAAGTGAGCGTAGAAATGATCCGGGCGCCACTACACCCAATGGGATGGCCCAATGAAACGGCACCTCCAAATACGTTGACGCGCTCAGGATCCAGCCCAAGCAGCTGGTTGTTGGCAAGGGCTACAACGGCAAAGGCTTCATTGATCTCAAAGTAATCAATATCATTCAATTGCTTTCCGGCTTTGTTGACCAATTTTGTGAGGGCATCGGTGGGTGCAATGGTAAAATTCTCAGGTTCCTTGGCTGCATCGGCATAGGTTATGAGCTTAGCAATCGGATTGATCCCCAGTTCCTCTGCTTTTTCCTTGCTTACCAGCACAAGTGCTGCAGCACCATCGTTGATGGTTGAAGCATTGGCGGCCGTTACCGTACCTTCCTTCTGGAAAACAGGTTTTAGTTTGCCCACTTTATCCAGCTTGATGTTCTTGTATTCCTCATCTTCATCAACGGTCACGGTTTCTTTTTTACCCTTAATTTCCACAGGCACGATCTCATCTTTGAAGTAGCCATTCTTAGTAGCTTCTTCTGCCCGCTTATAGGATTCAATGGTATATTCATCCTGGGCTTCACGCGATATGTTACAATTTTCGGCACAAAGCTCAGCTGCATTGCCCATATGGTAATCATTGTACACATCCCATAGGCCATCTTTGATGATGCCGTCCATCACCTTACCATGGCCAAGCTTTTGGCCAAACCTATTGTTGTCTAAGTAATAAGGCGTATTGGACATGCTTTCCATGCCACCTGCCACAACGATATCCGTTTCATCAAGCATGATGCTTTGGGCTCCAAGCATGACTGATTTAGCACCTGATGCACAAACTTTATTTACGGTGGTACAGGGCGTAGTGTTACTAATGCCTGCACCCAAAGCTGCTTGTCTTGCGGGGGCTTGGCCTATATTAGCCGTAAGTACGTTGCCGTAGAAAACTTCTTCTACCTGCCCAGGCTTAACATTAGCCCTTTCAATGGCGGCATTAATGGCCTTGGAGCCAAGCTGAGGGGCGCTGAATGAAGCGAGATCTGAGCCAAAACTGCCAACTGGCGTTCTTGCAACGGAAGCAATATAAACTTCTTTTACCATAGTCTTAACGTTTCTTTAATTGTTTGAAAAGTTTAAGAAATAACCGGAATTGCTTTAATTTCGTTTAGGTTATTCGACCTTTGCAAATTTAATTTATATTCACCTACTAATCTTAGGTAGCGGTTATGCAAAATATTTTGGCAAGCAGTAAAAATTGGTTTAGATGGCTTCTGCTTGCGTCAACTGTTTTCTTGATCCTTTACGGGATCCCCAAGCAAGGCAATTTTCCTTACCAATTCGAAAAGGGTAAGCAATGGCAACACGAAAATCTGCAAGCGCCTTTTTCATTTCCAATTCAGAAAACAGAAGCTGAGTTACAAGAAGACCGCCAGGAAATTAAAAGCAACTTCACCCCCTATTATAGAAAACAGCCCGAGCAGTTTGACCGGATTCAACAAAAATTGATAGACCAGCTTGAGGATGCCCATCAATCCAATCAGGCAACAGTAGAGGCTCCACTTTCAAAATATCGAGAAGTGGCGGTTCAGCTCCTCAAAAGTATTTACAAACAAGGCGTTATCGACCTCAACGATGCCCATGCAGGAAAAGGCCCAACTTTTGAAATTACCGTAGTCCGCAGAAATGCGGCGCGAGATATTGAATTGGGCAAACTCTACACGCCAGAGGAAGCAAAAAATTACATGCTTAACGAGCTTCGTAAAATAAACCTGGATCAGGCATTTTTTGAAAAAACGCTGCTTAAATTCTTAAAACCCAACATCTCTTATGAAAAAGCGCTTTCCAGGCAAAAATTAAACAGCGAGCTTGAAAAGATTTCCATAAACAAGGGAATGGTAAAAGAAGGAGAACAGATCATTGCCAAGGGTGATATCGTTTCGGAAAAAAAGTACCAAATCCTGCAATCCCTCAAAAAAGAATACCAAGGCCAAATTACACAAGGGGAAAGCTATTATTTCCTATACGCGGGATATGGCATTGTAACCATTTTGATCATATCCATTTTTGCCATTTACATCAATTACTTCAAAAGAGATGTTTACCGTTCTAACAAAAGCCTCATCCTGATCCTGATCAATATTGTGGGCTTTATCTTACTTACAGGCTATTTGGCAAAGCAGGAAGCCATCAACGTTTACATCATTCCGTACGCCATTGTGCCTATTATTTTACTGGCATTTTTCGGACCCCGAATTGCAATCATAGCTCATATTGTAATCGTGCTTATTTCGAGCCTGGTGGTGCCCAATGGGCTTGAATTTACATTCCTCCAAATCATGGCCGGTTTTATGAGTATTCTCGCAATGACACGCATCCGCTACCTTTCTCAGTTTTTCATAGCCAGTATTCTTATTTTATTGTCTTATGTAATGAACTATACCGGCCTCAGCCTGATCCAGGTTGGCAACTTTGAGGAGATTGCCTTTAACAACTACCTTTGGTTTACCGGTAATTTTATTTTGACATTGTTGGCCTATCCCCTGATCTACGCTTTTGAGAAACTCTTTGGCTTTGTTTCTGACATTACCCTGATGGAATATTCCGACATTAATAAGAAGCTGCTTAGACGGCTTTCCATGAAAGCCCCGGGTACCTTTCAACATTCCTTGCAGGTAGCCAATCTCTCAGAAACGGTTTTGAATGAAATCGGTGGAAATGCACTACTTGCAAGGGTAGGAGCACTTTATCATGACATTGGCAAAATGGAGCACCCCGAATACTTCATTGAAAACCAAAAATACCTTAAAAACCCGCACGATGACTTAAAAGACGAGGAAAGTGCCAAAAAGATCATTGAGCATGTGACCAAAGGAGTAGAAATGGCCAAACAATATGGCCTGCCTGAACAGATCATTAAGTTTATAAGAACCCATCATGGTAGTTCAAGGGTGGAATACTTTTACCGCAATTACCTTAAGAACAACCCCAAAGGAAGGGTTGATGAAGGGAAATTTCGTTACCCAGGCCCCAAACCATTTTCAAAAGAAACAGCAGTGGGCATGCTTGTGGATTCCGTAGAGGCAGCTTCCCGAAGTCTTCAGCAGCCCAATGAGCAGCAATTGGAAGAATTAATAGACCGGCTTATCGATGGCAAGCTTGAAGACAAACAACTGGATAATGCGGATATTACCATGCGTGAAATCAATATTATCCGCAACCGGCTTAAGAAACTTATGAAAAGCATTTTTCATGTAAGGGTGCAATACCCATCAGAAAAAGCCAAGGCTTGATGGCATAGCAATCAGATGGTATCAGGTACCAATTAATAGCTCAAATCAGTGCTATTGGTAATTTTGGAATAGGCTAATCATTGTATGAAGCCAATCCCTATTGTTGATACGCTCCTTACTACTGATCCAACTTATAGCCCACGCCTTTCACTGTTTTGATGTAATGGTCACCGACCTTTTCCCTGAGCTTTCTAACGTGGACATCAATGGTGCGGTCTCCCACGATAATGTCATGATCCCAAACCATGTTCAGGATCTCGTCTCTGGAAAAAACCTTACCCGGTTTTGTGGCCAGCAGCTTTAAGATTTCGAATTCTTTTCTTGGCAAGATTACCTGCTCGTCCTCCTTATAAACAAGGTACTCTTCCAGGTTGATCTTTAAATTACCTACTTGCATAATTTGTGCATTCTCCTTGCTGCCGGCATACCTTCTTAGCAGGCCTTTCACACGGCTCACCAGTACCCTTGGCTTGATGGGTTTTTTAATGTAATCATCGGCTCCCACGTCAAAGCCAGCGATCTGAGAATAATCTTCATTCCTTGCCGTAAGAAAGGCGACCAAGGAGTCCTCTAATTGAGGGAGATTCCTGAGCTCCCGGCAAGTTTCAATACCGTCAAGATCGGGCATCATAATGTCCAAAAGAATTAAATGAGGGGTGATCTTTTTGGCCTGATCAATGGCCTCTTGGCCATTGGTGGCCTTGAAAATCTGATAACCTTCCTTTAGTAGATTGTATTCAAGGATCTCAAGAATATCAGGTTCATCATCAACAATGAGGATTTTTACATCTTTATTTTCCATGTTGATCGTTTTATTGTTTTTAAATGGAGCTTCCGGATCTTTAATAAGTTCCATTGGGTGAGTGTGAATTTAGGCATTTAACAATAATTTGGCTTAAAGTCTCAAGCTATTAGCACCAAGCTTTACATCGATATAGTTCTGTTTCTTTAAACTGCCTCAAGTTTATTTCCTATTAAAATATCGTTGGCTCGTTTCACCTTCAGTTCAATCACCTTTACCATCAAAAAACACGGACTTTACCTCAGTGGCAAAGCCCGTGTAGAAAACAAATCGGGGTAATTTTCAAAAGCAAGCAGAGCTTGTCCATGCTCATGTTATTTTTTTGTTCATCTCCTATTTAAAATTATAGCCGAAACTCAGGCTAAAGGTGGTACCGGGATTCATACGTCTGTAATATTGGTCATCTTCTTTAAACGCCCGGAATACTTTGGCCTTTTGATCACCTAATATATTGCTCACTTTTAAGCCTAAATCGAATTGATCTTCTTTACCCAATGTTTTACTGGCATTGAATTTTAACCGGTGGAATGGATCAGAGTATACGTCCGGTCTGTCATTAATCCCCACGATTTGCAGGGTAGGTCCTTGCACGTTGTAATAAATCCCTGCTTCAAGGCCGTTATTCTCCCCTTTGTATGCCACCCCGGTATTGATGATATAAGGTGCCTGACCTGCCATTTTACGGGTTTCGTCTACATTTTTGCCTTCCCTTGCAGTGCTTCTGCGTGAAGCAAGTTCATTTTGGCCAATATCAATTCTGGATTCCGTAAAAGTAACGTTGGTACTGAATGAAAAAGCATTAAGCCCTTTGAATATGCGGCTTAAATTTTGGCGTAATTCAACCTCCACGCCTATTACTTCTCCATCTCCTACATTTCTTGGCTGGATGTTATTGGTGGCCTGAGATAGTTGTACAAGTTCGATTGGATCATCAAACGTTTTATAAAATGTACTTAAGGAAATCATTTGTTGATGCTTTTGGAACCACTCCCACCTCAGATCAAAGTTGTTAACCCTTGTTTCGGAGAGATCGCCATCCCAGATAATATTGCCGGTGTTTTGATTTTTTGAAGGGATCAAACCGCCTATGTATGTTTTGCCATTAATGGGATCAAATATAGTAGCCTTGGAAGCTTCCTTAAAAGAAGGGCGAGCGATGGTACGTGAATAGGAAAGCCGAAGGTTTTGATCCCCGGTAATTTCATAATTCAGGTTTACGGAGGGAAACAGGTCCAATGCATCGAGTACTGTTTCATCAATTGTTTCATTGGTTACCGGATCGTAGCCTGTATAATTCTGGGTAAAGTTTTCTACTCTTAAACCTGTAATGGCATTCAGCCTTTTAAATGGTTTGAATTCATTGGATACATAGAGGGCTGTATTATTAGAAGAAGCATTGTATTGATTGGGGTTGTTGGGTACGAAGTTGGGTTTATAAACCGTACCATCCCTATTGGAAGGGGTCCACAAATTAGAATCTGCCATGATGGAATTAAAATCTTCCGGTTCAGCACCGTCTATTTTTACACCATTCTGAGGGGTTATGCCAAAAGCCTGGATTTGATAATCCCTTTGCTTGTATGTATTGGAACCCCCGAATTTTAAAGAAGCATCATTTCCATTGAATTGATAACCTTTTTCTACATCCACTTTTGCAGAATAATTTTCTTCTTCCAGGAATCGCCAAATGCGTTGTGGAATTCCCGATTCGCTTCCTACCGTGTATCGGCCATTTTCGGCTCTTATGCGCGTATACCTAATATCGGGGGCTTTAACGTTTGAAAATGTAGGAGAAAGTTTCCAATCAAATTTCCAGTTTCCTTGATCCTTATAATGCGTTCCATTTAACAAAAGATTGGTCAGGGAACGTTGGTTGTATTCAAGATTGTGCTGCTTTGCTTGAAAAACCGCCCCCTCATCGGAATTGGTATAATCGTAAACCCCGGCTTTGGAATTCCCATTTTGAAGCCTGAGTACATTGAATTTGTATTTGGATTGTTCGGTTTTAACGGCAATTCCACCCAAACCTCCTAATAATACACTGTTTTTGCCATAGCCTCCTTTTTGGAGCTCCCTGGGCTCTAATTTATATTCCGAATTATCGTTGGGTTTGCCGTAAGCATTAAATTCTACGTTATCGTAATATTTGGTCGTATTTTCATAGGTTAAAGCATAATTGTAGCCAATTTTAATTCCGTTTTTAGAAAATTGGTTACCCCCGCCCATGCTAAGGCTGAAATCCATGAAACTTTTTCGGTTTTCTGCTGCCAGCGTGGGATTAAAATTATTTAAGATGTTGGTGAATTGTTGTTCCTTTTGCTCGCTGGTATAGGTTTCAGCTTCAAATGGTACATCTTTATTTCTATTGGTAGGAATGGCCCGAGTTCCATCATCAAAACCCAGAAAATCGGTTTTACTCCCGGGATAGGTTAAGTAATCCTCATTGAAATGCATATCGGGATTATAACCAACACTTGCAGAAACTTTAAAAGTTTGCTTCCCTGGAAAATCTTTTGTTTCTATGTTTACCAGCCCTCCTGTAAAGCCGGCCGGTTGATCTGCCGTAAAGGTCTTGGATACCACCATATTGGAGATCACATTGGTAGGAAAAATATCCATCTGAAGGGCATTCCGGTTGGGATCAAGGCCGGGAAGACTTACGCCATTCAGGGTAGTTTGCGTATATCTTCCGCCCAGCCCTCTTACATAAACATATTGACCTTCCTCTATGGAAACGCCGGAAACCCGTTTCATAGCTTCAGCAGCATTACCGTCACCGGTTTGTTTAAATTTTTCAGCGGAGATACCATCAATTACATTAGAGGATTGTTTTTTAAGCGTAAGCATGGCTTGTTCGCTGTTTTTCACCCGTTCGGCCCTTACGGTTGCCCCTTTCATATCCACACTGCTTTTGGCCATTTGGATGTTGCCAAGCAGATTGACTCCCCCCGGCTGAACTTTTACATCTTCAATGACAGTGTTTTGAAGGGAGACATAGGAGAGCTTAATGTCATAAGTACCAGGTTTTGCACTTATTTCAAATTTGCCGTCCAGGTCTGTGGCATTTCCATTATTGGTGCCTTTTAACTGGATGTTCACTCCGATTACAGGCTCACCAGTGGATTTATTAATAACCTTTCCACGAATGGTCCCATTGTTTTGTGCAATGCCGTCAAAAGGAAAAATAAGTATAAATATAAAACCAATGAATATTGATTTTCTCCATAGTTTCAATATCATAAATTACCCCAATTTGCATTCATGAATTACAATAAAAACAAGCCCGCAACACCTATGAAGCGGGCTTTATAAGGATTGATCTAATGTTTACAGGTCATTTAATTCTCCGGCAGCACTAACCCATGTCCAATCAAAAACTGACTTGTCAGCTTCTACGGAAGGCGAGCTCACAATAGAAGCATCCGGAGCTTTGGTTTCAAAAACATCTTCATTATCGTCCCCTTCGTCTTGAAAGATGGCTTCGATGGTTGTATTGCCTTCACTTAAATGATCCACATTGAATTCAAGATTGCTGAATGTGACTTCATCGTTTTTGTAATTTTCAGCAATCGCATCTTCATCAAATTCAAAGTCGGAAGATTTGGAAAAGTTGAAGAAGTAGAGGTTCTTGAGGTTTGTTGTAGCACCATCCCGTAGGTCGGCATATTCACCGCCATTCTCGTTGTTTTCATTATGCCATCCTTTAAGCGTACCGTTTTGGAGGGTATAAGTGCCTTTAGCTGAACCTTCAGGGCCATCCAGCTCAAGTGCATGGTCCGAATCAGGTCCTGCTATACCGATAAAATTATCAACGGTTCCTTTATAGGCCTGGTCCATATCAAAGGCATCATCGGCTTGGTTCCAAACGATGACATTTTTCGGATTAACCGTACCGCCAAAGCACTCAAGACCATCATCTTGGTTGGCTACAACTTCCACATTTTCGACTACGGTTTCAGTGCCAACACCACCAAGTGTAAGGCCGTTGATCTCGTTGCCCTCACCAATGTTCGCACCCCCGTGCCTGATGGAAATGTATTTGATAACGCCTGAGTTATGGCTTGGATTAGAGCCACCATATTGGCCTGTTGGATCACTGGCAGGAATACCTTCTATCTGGATGGTTTGTTGGTCTGCAGAAATGGGGGCATCACCCAATACTAAAACGCCTCCCCATAAGCCATTTTTGGTGGATGACAAGTTGGGGCTTTCAATAGAGCCGGGTTGGATTTCATCTGCCACAGAAGTAAAAATAATGGGTTCATCAGCAGTACCTTCTGCCATGAGCTTTCCGTCTTTTGCGATTACCAGGGCTGTGGCATTTTCACCTTCTCCTACTTCACCTTTAATGATCGTACCCGGTTGGATGGTAAGCGTAGCATCGTTGGTAACGGAAATCCTGTCTGCAAGGATGTAAACATTGTCACTTTCCCAGGTTTGGTCGCTGGTAATGTTTTCACTAATGCGGGTGTTGTTGTTACCATTTCCATTACCGTTACCCCCATTAGAAGGTTCTCCATTGTCGTCTTCATCATCGTTACAACCAATGAATGCAACCATGAACAGTGAAAGTAAAAATACGTTTAATTTTCTCATTTTTAAATAGTTTTTTGAGTTTTAAGTTCTGGTGCAAAGAACCCCTTGTCCATTTAAGCAGTGGTTAAAAAGATGTTAAATAAATATTAAGAAGAAGGGTGTTGTGTACATCATTGTTTATCAATCTAAAACATGCGCAGCAAGAATCCTGAGCGGATGCTCAATTTTATGATTTGATTAAAAAGGATGCTATGATACGTTAAGCATTCCTGTGGCGTTAAAAGATCTAAATCAATGGACTTATGTTCCATATTAAAAATTTTTGCCAACCCTTTTTTATTTTCGCAGCGACAATAAAACCCTAATAGCATGAAAGAAGCCTTAAGACAATACATTGAAGACAACAAAGCCCGCTTTCACCAGGAATTGTTCGAGCTTTTAAAGATCCCTTCTGTAAGCGCAGATCCGGAATTTGCCGATGACGTAATGGAGGCAGCAGAATATGTAAAAAATCGATTAACGGATGCTGGCGCTGATAAAGCTGAGATTTGCCCCACAGATGGCCATCCGGTAGTTTACGGGGAAAAGATCATTGATCCAAAACTCCCCACCGCTTTGGTTTACGGCCATTATGATGTGCAACCTGCTGATCCTTACGAAGCTTGGGATACGCCACCTTTTGATCCGGTTATTAAAGATGATAAGATCTATGCAAGGGGTGCATGCGATGATAAAGGCCAGATGTTCATGCACATCAAGGCATTTGAATATATGAACCAAACCGGCAACTTACCCTGCAACCTTAAATTTATCATTGAAGGTGAAGAGGAAGTGGGCTCTGCCAACTTAATACCTTTTATCAAAGCCAACCAAGAAAAGATAAAAGCGGATTTTGCTATATTAAGCGATACTTCTATGCTTTCCAACGAACAACCTTCGATTCCTGTTGGCCTAAGGGGGTTGTGCTATCTTGAAGTTGAAGTTACCGGACCCAACCGCGATCTCCACTCCGGCATATATGGAGGTGCTATTGATAACCCGGCCAACGTGCTGGCTCAAATGATTGCGGATTTAAAGGATGACAATGGCCGTATTACCATACCCAATTTTTATGACAAAGTACAGGAGCCCTCAGATGAAGAAAAGGCTGAAATGAAAAACATTCCCATTTCTGATGACGACTTTAAAAAGCAAGTGGACGTAGCAGAATTAAATGGTGAACAAGGATATTCAGCCTACGAAAGCACTTGCACCCGTCCTACTTTGGATGTGAACGGCATTTGGGGTGGTTACATCAAGGAGGGTGCTAAGACGGTACTCCCGGCCAAAGCCAGCGCTAAGATTTCTATGCGTTTGGTACCGGATCAGGATCCAGAAGAGGTTTACAAAATGGCATCTGAGCACATTAAAAACATTGCTCCTAAAAGTGTCAAAGTTAATGTACAAGCGTTACACGGGGCCTCACCCGTGGTAGTACCCACCAATATGGAGGAATACCAAGCTGCCAGCAAAGCTTATGAAGATACGTTCGGTAAAAAGCCCTTACCTGTTAGAACAGGGGGAAGTATTCCGGTTGTTGCTGCTTTTGAACAGCAATTAGGGATCAAATCCATCCTGATGGGCTTCGGGCTTGACTCTGATGCCATTCACTCACCCAATGAGCACTTTGGCCTATTCAACTTCCACAAAGGCATCGAAACCATTCCTTTGTTCTACAGGCATTTGATGGCAATGAAGGAGGAATAAAAACTTGTAGCAAGGCAACCATCCAAATAACTGGCTAAAAAAAGCGGTGTATAAACCGCTCTTAATTGAAAACCAGCATTAATAGGCTTGGCAGCAACAAGGCCAATTCCATCCCGCCTCTTAAAAAATAAAAAGTCCTGAATTCTTTCGAATTCAGGACTTTTTAATAGCAATTAGGTTCCTAATTTATCTTACAATAAATTTCTTCACTTGGTTGCTACGCTCTTTACCAGATTGAAGTTTAAGGAAGTAAATGCCACTTGGCATGTTGTCAGTGGTAACTTGAAACGTTTGCTTATTGCCTGAAGGGATTGTTCCAGAGTAAATGTTTTTCACTTGCTGCCCCAAGCTATTGAGGACTACCATTTCGTAATTACCTGGCTTAGGAGCGGTTACTTTTACTTTTGCTTGATTGCTAACCGGGTTGGGATATATCGAAAATTCTGCATTTTCCTCTTTGTTTGGCCCATTAGAAGAAGGTGGATTGCTACCATAGTATATTTGATCACTACTGATTGTCGTTGAAGGACCGGCCTTCATTTCAACCTTCACCGTCTTAAAACCTTTATCACCGATCAGGTTCCAATCCATTTTAGTTTGAAAGCTCATCCAATCAGTCCATTCATCGCCTTCATTTTTAAGGCGCATTTCATCATAATTTTCCTTTCCGTAAATATAAAGATCAACGGATCTGCTATTGGTGCTAAATTCCTCCCGGTTAATGACAATGGGGAAGGTGCCTGCGTTAGATCCAAAATTCTCCACCCAGCGAGGACCTAAATTGGCGCAATTGTTATAGTATCCAACCCCTATTTCTCTTACATCCTGGGCCATCATATTCGCGTAATGGCCATCGCTTTGAATCCACGTATTGTTTACTGAAGAAGGAGTTGATTGTCCACCTGCAATATTCTCGCGCCAAGGATTAACATTATAAAACTTCTGGATCCTGTTTCCTGTCTTACAAACCACCTGATCCTGACTATTAAGAGAGGGATGCTGCATATAACCAGTCTCGCACATATCTTTCGCATGAAACCTTGCTGAGTAAAATAGCTCCTGGGATTTTTTAAGAGGTGGTAAATTTTGGGTAGCCCTTTCTTCATTTACCAATTCTACGACCCTGTGCTCATAATCATTATTGACGGGTTCTACTTGTTCATTCCCGGTTGGGCAATCTTCCGCTTTTTGTAGTTCCTGACCCATGGTATAAAAATTAAGACCCAAAAGCGGTAAAACTAATAAGTAATGCATTTTCATGGTTTGTGTATTTTTTTTCTTATTTCAAATTTATTTAAAAGCAATTAACATCTTTCTTACGTTTGTAAAGATTGCAAAGTTGCCTGAAAAACAACATTTATAAAAATGCTACGGTAATGTTTTCAATAAACCATCAATCCAACATTAATAACCCAAGGCTTTGAATAGGGCGAACTTGTGGTATAGGTTAAATTGTACAAAGCTTGAAAGTTCATATAAACGTTACCACCAACTGGTTGCCTCAAACCTCCACCCAAGAAAAAATTATTATCCCAAACCCGCACCAATTCATTTTGCTGACTGCTGTAGGTTTCAAAATTCAACCTTTCATATTCGGAATGCAGAAAAATATTTTTAAAGATCATATAATTGGTGAATATACTACCGCCATAAGTATTGGTCTCGAAATCACCCCTTCGATCATTGAATTTGTAATATTGGTAAATACCTCTAATACCCGCTATCCATTCATCAGTTAGCTTATAACCCACCGTTGGAGAAACAGAAATCAAGGTATTGTTGCCAAATTGCAGACCGGCATTCCCACCATATACCACGCGGTCCCAGAAATTTTCCTTTTGCCCTGCTTTTGAACTTTCATCAGTACTTTGTGCTGATGGCCCGAAAGGAATTGCGAGTAAGGATAAAAGGATTAAACAACCGCAAAACAGTTTCAAAAATTGCATGTGCTTCTCCTTTTAAGTTTTCAAAGTTACGTTTCCATCAATTAACTTGTATAACACCTTAATGAAGTTTTTAGGTCATTTAAATACGTCATTAAAGGTAATAATGACGTAGCCAACCGCCTATTTTTCATAACCACGCTGGACAATTTGACAACAATAACAATTTAAAGTGACATAATTACAGGTAAAGGGGCTTCTTGGCAATTGGTAATGTTTTTGAAAACGTACCCTTGAAAAATAAGTCGTACAATAAAAAAAAGGAGCTTCAAAATGAACCTTAACAATTTCACTATAAAAGCGCAAGAAGCCATTCAACAAGCCCAGGAAATTGCCATGGGCTATCAGCAGCAGGCAATTGAACCTGCCCATATCCTTAAAGGACTGATGCATGAAGAAGAAAATGTGGTTGGCCATTTACTCAAGAAGTTTAACGCCAATACTTCTTACATCCATGAACAGCTGGATCAAATGATCGAAAACTTCCCCAAAGTTAGTAGAGAAAGCCAGCTTTATCTATCCAATGCTGCCAACCAAGTGGTCCAAAAAGCATTTCAATACGTAAAAGAATTTGAAGACGAGTACGTATCAGTTGAGCATTTGCTCTTAGGAATCATCAAAGGCAAGGACAAAGCAGCTCAATTACTCAAGGACAGTGGCGTTAATGAAAAGGACCTTAAAAAGGCCATTGAAGAGCTGCGACAAGGGTCTAAGGTTACCGACCCCAATGCAGAATCAAAATACAATGCCCTGGAGAAATATGCCAAGAACCTTAACGAAAGGGCACGCTCTGGTAAGTTGGATCCTGTAATCGGCCGTGATGATGAGATCAGGCGTGTAATCCAGATCCTTTCGAGACGTACCAAAAACAATCCCGTGCTCATTGGTGAAGCAGGGGTTGGTAAAACCGCCATTGCTGAGGGCATCGCTTTCCGCATTGTGGATGGCGATGTGCCTGAAAACCTGAAATCCAAGACCGTTTTTTCATTGGACATGGGCGCCCTCATTGCAGGCGCTAAATACAAGGGAGAATTTGAAGAAAGGCTTAAAGCGGTTGTTAAAGAAGTTACCGACTCAGATGGCCAAATTATCCTGTTCATTGATGAGATTCACACGCTTGTGGGTGCAGGCGCTTCTGAAGGTGCCATGGATGCAGCCAATATTCTTAAACCTGCATTAGCAAGGGGCGAATTAAGGGCTATTGGTGCCACTACCCTGGCTGAGTACCAAAAGCATATGGAACAAGACAAAGCGCTTGAAAGGCGCTTCCAACAGGTGCTCATCGATGAACCCGAAACCCAGGATGCCATATCCATCCTGCGCGGATTAAAAGAACGCTATGAAACCTACCACCGGGTTCGAATTACAGATGCTTCTATTGTCAGTGCTGTTGAACTTTCCCAGCGGTACATTACCGATCGATATTTGCCAGACAAAGCCATTGACCTTATCGATGAAGCTTCTGCCAAGCTAAGGCTCGAAGTCGATTCTTACCCTGAATCGTTGGATGAGCTTGAACGCAGAATCCGCCAGCTTGAGATTGAGCGGGAAGCCATGAAAAAAGAAAAGGATGATAGCAAAATTGACAACATTAACCAAGAATTGTCTGAGCTCCAGGACCAAAAGAATGAATTGAAATCCAAGTGGCAGGAAGAAAAGGAAATGGTAGATGCCATCCAGCAAACCAAGCAACAAATTGAGAATTACAAACTCGCAGCTGATGAGGCTGAAAGGGTAGGCGATTTCGGCAAGGTAGCTGAATATCGATATGGCAAGATCCAGGAAGCTGAATACCAACTTGGTGAATACCAGGAAAAATTAAATCAGCTTCAGCAAGACAACCCTATGATCAAAGAGGAAGTTGAAGCAGAGGATGTGGCCACCGTTGTATCCAAGTGGACCGGCATTCCAGTCAACAAAATGCTGGAAAGCGAACGGGAAAAACTTCTTAGAATGGAGGATGAACTGCATCAACGGATCATTGGTCAGGAAGAAGCCATTGAATCTGTTTCGGATGCCATTAGAAGAAACCGTTCTGGTTTATCCGATCCCACAAAACCCATTGGATCTTTTATGTTTTTGGGCACTACGGGTGTTGGTAAGACGGAGCTTGCCAAAGCATTGGCTGATTTCCTCTTCAACGATGAAAATTTAATGACAAGGATCGACATGTCTGAATATCAGGAACGCCATTCGGTTTCAAGATTGGTAGGAGCACCACCCGGCTATGTCGGTTATGAAGAGGGCGGCCAATTGACTGAATCTGTAAGAAGAAAGCCTTATTCAGTCGTGCTTTTGGATGAAGTAGAAAAGGCCCATCCAGACGTATTCAACATCCTTTTGCAGGTCCTGGATGATGGTCACATGACTGATAACAAAGGCCGCAAAGTCAACTTTAAAAATACCATTATCATCATGACCTCTAACATGGGATCTGAAAGGATCCGGGAAAACTTTGAAAACGTGGATGATGCCAACATGCCGGGTGTTATAGAAACAACCAAGGTTGAGATCCTCAACATGCTCAAACAAAACATAAGGCCTGAATTCCTGAACAGGATTGATGACATCATCATGTTTAAACCGCTAACCCAGCAAGAAGTGGAGGAAATTGTTCAACTTCAGCTTAAGCAAATGGTAGATCACATGGAATCCAGGAATATAGAAATTGAAGCCAGCGATCGTGTTATCAAGCAACTTGCCAGAATGGGTTATGAACCCGAATTTGGTGCAAGGCCAGTGCAACGGGTTATTCAAAAAGAATTACTGAACAAGCTTTCAAAGGAGATCCTGGCCAACAAAATTTCCACCAATACACCAATATACGTTGATTTGGATGAAAACAACCAAATAAGATTTGAGAACAAAATAGCCGAGGTAAGTAGCAATCAATGGCAATAATAACCACCTAAAAACACCTGACAGGACGTTCTTCTTGTCAGGTGTTTATAATTTTTAAGCAATCCCTGATTATAAGCCATTTAGAGAAGTTTTTCTGAGGCCGCTTAAAATATTATTTACTTCCAGTGGTTCAATCCTTATCATTGGAACAATTTTTGGCACACTAAAAAATTAAATGAAAAAAACCTATGAGCGCTGATAGTAACAACAATAATAATTACCAAGACCTTTTTGAAGACATATTTAAGGGAGAAGAGCAAATGAGCGAAGACAACCCGGAATTCATATCTTTATTGTCGCCAGAAGAAGAGGAAGAAATGAACAATGAAGATGTACCAGATCAGGTGCCCATTTTACCTTTGCGCAACACGGTACTTTATCCTGGCGTAGTTATTCCCATTACCGTTGGCCGCGACAAATCGATTCAACTCATCAACGATGCAAGGCAAGAGGATTCCGTTATAGGGGTCACTGCTCAAAAATCTACTGATGTAGAGGATCCTGATGAAGAAGACTTATACCAAACCGGGACCCTGGCCAAAATCCTCAAGCACCTAAAAATGCCGGATGGCAATGTTACCGTCATCATCCAGGGTAAAAAACGGTTCAGCATACAGGAAATCACAAATACAGACCCTTATTTTAAGGCTTCTATCCAACCTTTTGATGAAAAGCCCATAGAAATTGATGATGAACAGCGTGCCATGATGTCCACCATGAAGGATATGGCTACCACCATCGTCAACATGTCCCCCAACATACCATCAGAAGCCACAACAGCCATCAAAAACATCGAAAGCCTCACCTTCCTGGTCAACTTTATTTCATCCAACCTGAATGTAGAGGTTAGTAATAAGCAGGAAATCCTTGAGATGAAAGACCTCAAGGCCAAAGGCAATAAAGTACTTGAGCATTTGAATGAAGAACAAAAGATGCTCGAGCTTAAAAACCAAATCCAATCCAAGGTTAAAAGCGATATTGACAAACAGCAAAAGGATTATTTCCTGCAGCAACAACTGAAGACCATCCAGGAAGAGTTGGGTCAGGATACGCCTGATAAGGAAATTGAAGACCTGAAAGAAAGGGCCAAGGAAAAAAACTGGGGTGAAAAAGAAGAAGAGCAGTTTAACAAGGAACTAAAGAAGTTGCAGCGGATGAACCCAGCTGCTGCTGAATACTCGGTTATTTTTAATTATTTGGAAACCTTATTGGACCTCCCATGGAATGAATACACTGAAGATCAACTCGATCTTGAAAATGCCAGAAAAGTGCTTAATGAAGACCATTATGGATTGGAACGTGTTAAGGAAAGAATCTTAGAGTACTTAGCAGTGCTTAAGCTTAAGGGCAATATGAAAAGCCCGATCCTTTGCCTATACGGTCCGCCAGGAGTTGGTAAAACCTCCTTGGGCCGATCCATTGCCAGATCTTTAGGGCGTGAATATTCCCGCATGTCCTTAGGAGGCCTCCACGATGAGGCAGAAATACGAGGGCACCGAAAAACCTACATTGGGGCAATGCCCGGTCGCATCATCCAATCCATCAAAAAAGCCAAATCCTCCAACCCGGTTATTGTATTGGACGAAATAGATAAGGTGGGTGCGGATTTCAGGGGTGATCCTGCCTCTGCTTTATTAGAAGTACTGGACCCTGAGCAAAACGCCAATTTTTATGACAATTACCTTGAATTGGAATATGACCTTTCCAATGTGATGTTCATTACCACTGCTAACAACCTGGATTCGGTTCATCCTGCTTTAAGGGACCGCTTGGAAGTAATTGAACTCAATGGTTACCTACTTGAAGAAAAAACAGAAATTGCCAAACGCCATTTGATACCAAGGCAAAGGGAATCTCACGGGCTTAAAGGCGATCAATTTAAACTTAACCAACCCGTGCTCAAAGAATTGATCGAAGGCTATACCCAGGAATCGGGAGTAAGAAGCCTTGAAAAACAGATCAGCTCATTGGCAAGATCGAAAGCCAAATCAATCGTTTTCAATGAAAAGGTTTCCAATTATGTGAAAAAGGAAGACCTTGATAAGATCTTAGGGCCGAAGTCCTTCATGCGGGATGTATATACCAGCGATAAGTTACCGGGTATTTCCACAGGCCTGGCCTGGACACCATCCGGTGGTGACGTATTGAACATAGAAGTGAGCTTAAGCCCCGGTAAAGGTAAAATGCACCTAACCGGTAAATTAGGGGAAGTCATGAAAGAATCGGCCCACATCAGCTATTCTTATCTGAAGGCTAATTACAAATCCTTTGGCATCGATCCCAAAGCATTCGACAGTTGGGACCTTCACATCCACGTACCGGAAGGCTCGGTACCCAAGGAAGGACCCTCTGCAGGAATTACCATGCTAACAGCATTGGCCTCCGCCTATACCCAACGTAAAGTAAAGTCAAAATTAGGCATGACCGGAGAGCTAACATTAAGAGGTGCTGTTTTACCCGTTGGTGGCATCAAGGAAAAAATCCTGGCTGCTAAGCGATTGGGTATTAACACGATTATCCTTTGCAAGACCAACGAAAAGGACGTCAAGCAAATTAAGGAAGATTACATCAAAGGCTTGCAATTCCATTACGTGAACCGCATGGAAGAGGTAATTGATCTGGCCCTGGAGAAAAAGCCCATTAAGCAAGCAGTAAAAGTGAACAGGCCCGAATTTACTTTAACTGCTGATGGCAACAGCAGGGCTCAACAATCGATCAATCCTCCTTCATAAAATAAATCAAATTCGGCCGGGCAAAAGCCGGGATGGAGCTACAGGTTCTGTTCCGGCTTTTTTTGCGAGATAGGAATCCCTTTTGACGGTTACTTTCAGGTAAAAAACCTGAAAGAGCTCAGGTTCGACCCTATCCAAACCCCTCGGCCATTACACTCCATTTTTCCAAAAAATTAAATCCGTTAATTTGTTTATCAACAAATCAACAATTGAATTACCATAAAGCTGGATTTAGGCTTTGTAATTTTTGATGAAAGCAACCTAAGTTATTTTTATGACGTCTACTTTTTAAATTGTTGATAATATTATGATTAACCGGTCCTTCATATCTCCCATCAGGGTGCCTATCATCCTTTGGTTAATGGTTGTTTTCTGCTACACCCAGGTACAAGGGCAAGGTTTTCAAAAAACGTACGATACTGATACCACCTTGACGACCTCCCTTCTTAACAATCAGCACGTGACCACCAAAGATGACGGTTTGGTTGTTTTAACCAACTTTGAAGCGGGTTCCTTGGTCACGAAGTTCGACCAGCAAGGCAATCAGCTATGGAGTAAATTGATCAGTGTTCAAAGAATCAATGACCTGGCATTGGCTCCTGATGGAGGCTATGTTTTTACAGGAACTTTAAAATTTTCAAATGGTTCTACCGACCAACTACTGTTCAAACTTGATCCACAAGGGAACCAGGTATGGAAGCGGAATTACAATTTCCAAAATAATGCTTTCATGCAGAATGAGGAAGGTTTGTTCCTTGAACATTACACAAGTGCCATGGCATCTGCTGGAAACGTAGAAGCCGGTTGGTACCTGGTAGGGCAGCATTCTATAACCGATAACAGTTCGCAATATAACAAAAGAAGGGACATCCATATGTTCTTAACCGATTTAAAAGGAAATCTTCAGTATACCAATGCCAAGCCTTATGTCAATACCTTGTTTTTAAGCGATCCTGCAGATTCCCTACAAGGTTTATTTTTGGAATCTTCTGGCGTTGCAACTGTCTATGGCACTACTGCTTCTGATACCGGAAGCAATATGTTCACCTACAGCGAAACAGCTAATAGGCAGGTAGAATCTAAGGGTTATGAATTAAAAGGCCAGCAAATACCCAAAGGCATTGCTGAAATTGGCCACCAGCTTTATGTGAGTGGAACGCATCAAGACAATAACGGCACTCATCAATTTGTAATGCCCATCCCTACTTATTTGAGTAACAAGGCAGGGGGCCAATCGCTTAAGGTTTACAAGCATTCTGCTGACCAAAGCAACACAGGCATTCACCGGACGCCCGGTGACCGATTATTGTTGAGCGGCAACAACCACCTCCAAGTAGACACCAACTTAAACTTTCAATGGGCCCGGCAATACTACAATGGCCCCAAAACCGAAACCAACACGGTATCTTTTACTCAAGACCATTTTTACGCCGCTGGCAAAACCGGGCAGCCTTCTTCGCCTGACCAATACCTTCTCAAAAGCCCGCTGGACGGTAAGGTAGGATGCAAGGACACCTCGTTGCAATTGATAACGAATACTTTAAATGTTATTGAAACAAATTTTAACCCAATTTGGAACGGAAGTTTGGATCCCGAATGGGATTCTACATTTTCCTTGCCCATTCAGGACACCAGCTTAACCAAGACCAATATTTGCCCCAAAGTACCACCAAAGGCAGGATTTGCCATCGAGGATACAGCCATCTGTATCCAGGATTGTATTCAACCCGAAGACACCAGTCAATTTGCACAAACCTGGACTTGGAGGGTCATGGAGGAAGAGTCAATGGTAGCCAACCAACAAGAGCCGGAGTTTTGCTTGCAGGATACCGGCCTGAAAACCGTAATACAGGTGGTATCCAATAGCTTTGGTAAGGATACTGCAAAGCAGGTTATCCAAGTCAATCCCATCCCCACTGGATCCGTTAAGCCTGATACTACCATTTGTGAAGGTGACCCAGTTCAGCTTCAAGCAACTGGAGGTAGCAAATATGAATGGCAACCTGCTTTGCCTGACAAAGAAGATCCTCAAGTTACTCCTGGACAAACAACCACCTATACGGCAACCATTACTAACAAATTTGGATGCACAGCTCAGGATTCTGCGACCGTTCAAGTTCTTCAACAACCAACAAACCTTGCGCCATTGGATACGACCATTTGCGCATTTCAAACCATCACCTTCAATGCTCAAAACCCCGGATTCAACTATTTATGGAGTACAGGCGATGAGACACAAACCATAACAGTGGGCCAAGCCGGGCAATACGAAGTTGAAATCAGCAATAAATGCTTTAACCGATCCAAAACCTTTACCCTCCAAACATTGGATTGCACAACGGAATATTACATCCCCAATGCTTTTTCACCCAACGGTGATGGCATTAACGATCAATTCGGCTTAAAAGGGGAATTCATTGACGAGGTAACGCTTCAAATTTTCAATCGCTGGGGCCAAAGGCTTTACAAGGAAACCTCCGAAAATCCCCGGTGGGATGGAAAAGTCAATGGGTCAACGGTTAGTGAAGGGGCTTACCTTTACCGTTTTGACATTCAAGGCCAATACCGCGGCCGCTTTTTTGAGAAGGGCCTTTTAAACGTGATTCGGTGATAAGGATGTTGCGAGCAGGGCATAGCTCCCCTTGCTAAGTATAAAAGCCCACGAACAAATAATTTTGGACCGCAAAGAACTACTTATTTCAGCGACCTTCGTGATGGGTTATTCGTCAACCGGGAGATTGCTTGCTGACTTTGGTCTTATTTATTGTTCATCCAATCTTATGGCTTCATCCCTTTCAAATCATTATTTTTGAAGCAATGCACGTTTTCAGATCTGATTACGTTAAGGATGGGTAAAACTTAGCTTGATGAAGCAACCTTGGCTCCTTCTTATTCTTGTCATTAGTGGCATTTTAACGCCTCAATTATCCAAAGCCCAATTGGGGGGAACACAAGTTTACCAATTCATGGAGCTACCGCAATCCGCAAGGGTAGCCGCATTGGGAGGCAGCTACAATACCATCAGGGATGATGATATAACACTGGCTGCCCAAAATCCATCCCTCCTCAACAAAAGCATGGATCAGCATTTGTCATTTTCTGTAGTGGATTATCTGAAGGACATCATGTACGGCTATGCCACATACGGCAAACATTTTAAGGGTGTAGGCACCTTTCAGGCCGGGATCCAATATGTCAATTATGGAGACTTTACCAGGGCCGACCGGTTTGGCAACATTACAGGATCTTTCAATGCAGGCGAATACAACCTTAAAATAGGAGGCGCCCGCCCTCTTGGCGATTTTTCCATCGGGGCCACCTTTAATTTGATTTATTCTTCCTTTGAAAGCTATACATCTTATGGAACAGCCTTGGATGTGGGCATTTCCTACCACAATGAAGATCGATTGATCAACACCGCTTTGGTTTTTAAAAATGCCGGCTTTCAAATCAAACCCTATACAGACAACAACAGCGAACCACTACCATTGAACATTGAATTGGGCTTTTCCAAGAAATTTGAGCACATGCCATTGCGGCTTACCTTGATTGCCCATCACCTCAACAAGCCGGACATTACATCAGCAAAAACCACCAGCAATGGCCTAACCAATTTGGAAACAGGACAAGCGCAAGAAACGGATCCCCCCTTAAGTGAGAAGATATTTCGCCATTTTATCATTGGCGGGGAATTGGTCTTTTCACCTAATTTTCATTTGAGATTAGGGTACAATCACCAAAGGCGGAAGGAACTAACTTTAGAAAACAAGAAAGGAATGGTGGGATTTACATTTGGAGGCGGCATTAAGATCAGTAAGTTCCACTTAAGTTATGGGCGCGCTGCCTACCATATGGCCGGCGCTTCTAACCATTTCACCGTTACCACCAATCTTTCAGAGTTCTTTGTTGAATAAAGGGTTTTGCCTGGTAAATCCTCTTGTTTTAATCAGCCTTCCTGTTCGACAATCTAACAATTACGCATCCCTTAACAACTAATTGATTGCCGGGCCATGGCTTACCTAAAAAATGGCCGTAAACAACATGATTCCCATATTTTTAAGTAGAAGTACAATTGCCTCCCCAATATGATTTGCCCATCGCAAAGCATCCAACATTATTGCCTTTACGTGGGTTTGAACGATAAGCGTTTTAGGGATTCTTGATCAATTCTCCTACTTTCCTCGTTCTTAGGGTTGCCGTTATGTTAGGATCCAACATCAAGCTTATCAAATTTTGAATGGAAGAAAAGATGGGGGTAAGACCTAATCAGGAGTTGTTCCTATTTGCAGCTTTTTTTATTTACAACAAGAACTTAAGTCCTCTCCTATTGGTTGTTCAAAAGCAATTACAGGCTCCAATTTATGAACGACTTCCCGGACCATCATGCCACCCCTTATGTTACGCTTACCCTTTTTGGCTTTAAGCGCATTCAAAAGTCCTGGGCCTTCGCACAGATGGGGATGGGCCGCTTTCAATCCAAAAATCCGCCAGGCCTTAGGTTCTGGAAAATGATGGGAACCGGCCGGGGATTGGGTTTTAGCTTAAAACCGGATTTTGGCCGCTATGGCTTCCTTGGGGTTTGGGATGACAAAGCCGATGCCCAATCATTTCTGGAACAAAGCAATTTCATCCGGAATTATAGAAAACATGCTTTTGAGGATTGGACCATCGCATTGGTACCCATTAAAGCCGATGGTTATTGGGATAGCGTCAACCCTTTTGCACCCGTAGGCAATTCACCAGGTGATGGCCAACCAGTAGCAGTACTCACGCGAGCACAAATCAGGCTTAGCAAGCTTAAGCGGTTTTGGCAGTTTGTACCAGGTACCAGTAGGGCGTTGGAGCAAGCAAATGAGCTTGAAGCCTCCATCGGGCTTGGCGAGGCGCCCTTTGTAAAACAAGCAACTTTCAGTATATGGGCCAATGAACAAGCCATGCAAAACTTTGCTTATGCTCAAAAGCACCACCAGGAAGTAATCCGGAAAACTCGTGCTGAGGATTGGTACCAAGAAGAATTATTTTCCAGGTTCAAGGTTTTGGAAGCCTGGGGCAAATGGAATGGAAAGAACCCAGTTGATGGCTTTTAAAAAAGCCGTCCGAATTTAGGTGGTGAAGGCACCTCAATAAGAACTCAATTTTTTGACGGCCTCCGATGGGTTGGTGCATTTAAGCAATGGCATTTTTGAAGTTGCAGGAGTAGGAGGCAATGGGCTTCGGAAAGCTTTACAAGGTTTTCCGTTATGGACCTATCCATTGCAAGAACCCGCCATGCTGGTAGAACCTACCTTGATGCACCCCGGCCTTGTTTATTTAATAATGCAAAGGTAGATCAAGCCCAGCCGTTGTCAGCCCTTGAAAGTTCCGAGCGTTTGTAATTGATTAAAATTATTTGTACACAGATAGCGGTTTTTGGTTGAATTCCTTCTTTTTAAGATGAAATAGGGGCAGCCAACATTGGCCGAACATGAGGGGATCCTGGATTTAGCATTGATTTTCCATTGCTTAATAAGTAATTTTGGTTGTTTAGTTATATGAACCATAGCCATGATACCTATCCACGAAACGGTTATGGATGGGTTGTACAAAGTGATACCTATAAATGAG
>CAZLQF010000031.1:0-28913 GCA_964561545.1 uncultured Sphingobacteriales bacterium | reverse complement strand
GCGTGAAAAGCAAAGGCAACCTTTAAATTTTTAAAAAAGCCAATAATCAAATCGCATATCCGACAAGCTTAAGGTTTTCTCTTTTCCATACCTTCATATAGAGGCAGATCCTGAATCAATTGATATCCTCCCTCCTTTTTTTGACGGGCATAAAAATGCCTCAGACCTTTAGTAACACCCAGAAATGTCACTTGTAAAGGGGCATTATAGGTTAACATTTAGCCAACAACCGCCTCATTTAACTTCTCAGTACTTGCTTTACATTCTACTAAGAGTAAAGGTGCCATAACGCGGCTATAGACCAAAATATCCGCCATTTGGTTAATCCATGGTAATTAACAGAAGCTTCTTGCTTAATAAGTTTACCCGGAACCGCTTTGGTATTTCGTAAATAATGTAGGAAATGTTGCCTTACCCATTCTTCAGGCGTAAGCAAAAGGTATTTTTTCCTTAAAGGGTCATAAATATGGAGATCATTACCCGCCTTTTTCAGGGTGTAATCATAAGCTGGTAAATTCAATTTCAGCATTTTATCCCTATACCTCATTAGTCTACTCTCCCTTAATTGGGGGCACCTTAACAACTTGAACCAGAACCGGCTGTGCAACCAAAACAATGTTGGCTAACCTTGATTTCGCAGTTATTTAGCTGATTCAGATCAAATTGGCTAATATATTGGGGTGCTTGCTCATCAACAGGAATATCCAGCATTTGATTAAAATCACAATCATACCAACGCCCATCCCAGTAAACAGAAATGGTATTTCAGCGCATCAAACCTTTAAGAGCCGCTGGATTGAATGCATTGACAAGTTTTTCCATATATTCCTCATAGTTGTCATTGGCGAATAGAAAATCCAGTAAACGGCTAATGGGTAGGTTAGTAATGGTCATCAGGTTATTGAATCGAATACCATAATCCTCATAAAGCCGGGTTTTAAAATCTTGTTCTAAAGAATCCTGATCACCCGGAAGAAAAGCTCCGGAAGGATTGTATACCAAATCAATGACCAAATCAGTATCATCCATTCCATAACCGACCTTGTTGAGCATGCGTAAGGCCCTTATAGACAGATCAAAAACCCCTTCCCTCGTTGCCGGTCCGTTTTTTCTGGTTGTTAGTAAGGTAAAGAAGCCCCCACTTTAACTTGATGGTCTCGGAAAACTCCGGAGGATCATGATATTTTTTATTAGCCAGGATAATGGGGTTAGACCGGACGATGACTTCTTCAACATCTCGCTTTTTTGCTTCGGATACAAACCACCGGAAATGGGGGTGCATTGCTGGTGCTCCACCTGTCAAATCCAATGTAGGAATGGAATTTTTTTCCAGGATATCAAGACAAGTTTGCAAGTTTTCATTCGTCATAATTTCTTTACAGTCCGGACTAGCATCCACCTGACAATGTTTACAGGTTTGGATACACATATACCCCACGCTTACCTGGAAAATTTCAATACCTATGAGTTTGAATGGGTAATCCACCATTTCCTGTAATTTATGCTCAAATCGTTTTAGCTCCCCGTTTTCAAAAGGTTCACCTTCTAAAACAGACTTTTAATAATCAGTATTTGAAACAGTCTTGTCTTGTGCTTTTAGCGATTTCGTCATTTTTTCAGCCTTTTTAATGAGTAAAAATCAACGTTACATGGAAATTTTCTTCGCCTTGTTCATCAATGGCACGCCATGTACAAGGGAGGCTCAATCCCTAATGGCAGAAGCTATGTGAACGGCCTCCATTATTTTTTTTCATCTGCGCCTTTCTACATAAAGCCTAAAGTATAAGCATCAATGCTATAAGGACATTAAATGGCATAGGAAACAGCCAATGCTATTAAAACCTTTTCTCGCTCTGTCAAAGCGCCTTGCTTAAAACTTCCTCATAGTAGCTGAAGAATTGGTTTGCCAGTTCTTCATTCCATTCAGCAACTTTCCCAAACTTTTTCAGGTCTTCCGTATTATAATCACCATTGTCTGGAGAAAAAAGAGCCGGGATTTGAGCCCCCAGCTCTGAATCGCTAATTTAGCGATTGAATCAAACAAATTTCTACTATAAGCAAATTTAATAATTTTAACGGACAGCTCATTCTCTCTCAAATTCTTAATTTTATTTCAAAGCAGGATATAAGCAGGATTGCCAGCGATTTCGGCGCTAATACTTATTGCAAATCCTTTAGGTCATAGGATCATCTGGAAACAATGCTTTATGCTGTTCTCAACGATTGCAGGTCCCTGCGTGAGGGTACTTCTGGCTTGGTAGCCTGGCAGCATAAACTCAATCATGTAGGCCTAAAAAGGTCTGCCAAACTTAGTACCATTAGTGATAGCTATCAATCGAGGCCAAGTGCTGTATTTGAGCGTATTTACCAGCACCTGTTTAACAAATACCAATCATTTTTTTTTTAGCGGACAGTGCTGGTATGAAATACATGGTTAGCCTTCTGTGTAAGTTGACGGTGAAAGAAGCGCTTAATACATTGAGTGTTCAATTTGAAGCAGTTGATTTGGGGGGTAGTTGAATTATTGGAAGGTATTTCTCAAAAACGATGATAACTGCTTAAGTCGGGTTTAGGATTACCTGATAACAAAAGAAGTGTATTTGATAATAAAAACAAGAATGTAATCATGAAAGATCCATTACACTTAAGAAGTACCTATTAATGTAAGTATCGATCGGAAGCCTGCTTACAACATATTTCGATGAACAGGTTTTTGAGGTGATGGTGCAGCCTTGTATATCCGGCATATTTTTTAAGCAACTAAACAATAAAAAATCCTTATTTAGAAAATTCGAAACCATAAAATCAAATAAGTGTTTTTTTAGACTGTAAAAACTATTCAAACACACTTGACTAACACAGGTTTTAAAAGTTAGGGCGACTCCGAAAAGCCAGACGAGTAAGGTAAACAAAATTTAATTTTATGAAACAATTTAGCTTTTCAATTCTACTGACATTATTCGCATTCTTATCAACAAATGCCCAGGATTACAAAACAGGTATTGGACTTCGAGGAGGATTTGCCCAAGGTGTGACCATTAAACATTTTGTTTCTGAAACTTCAGCAATTGAAGGAATCATCGCAAGCCGTTGGAGCGGCCTTGAAATAACGGGCCTTTACGAAACCCATGGAATGGCTTTTCAAGTCGACAGGTTAAATTGGTACGCAGGGTTTGGAGGACATGTAGGTTTTTGGAACGGAAAAAATGCAAGATGGGGAGAAGAAGGAAACTCTTACAGTGTCATCGGGATCGATGGAATTTTAGGTCTTGAATACAATTTCGAAGAAGTACCTATCAATATAAGTATCGACTGGAAACCTGCTTTCAACATAATAGGATACTCAGGTTTTTGGGGTGATGGTGCAGCCTTGTCTGTCAGGTATATTTTTTAAATCATTCAACCATGTAAGATCTTGATTTAGAATAGGGTTGACCATCTATTGTTATCCAAATCACTAAGTATGTTCCGAATGCAGTAGATAATTAAGAAATTAACAGGAAATATAAGCCATGTTTCCTTTGATTTAAATAGTTATTGGTTTTACTATAAATTTTGTGAGTAGAAAAAACCTATACCTTCAATAAAGGTTTTAGGAAATCCTGTTAACTCTAAATCCATATCTAATTTGGCTTTGTGTGGGGGGTGTATCAAACCGGAAAAATTCGTTGATTTTTCGATTTTAAAAGTTTTTGTAAAATCAAATTTAAATCCTGAAAATCAGATTAGGAGATTCTACTTCTATTGGTTTAAAAAAACTTTCGATACACCTCCCAAAGAAATCCGTGCAGAGATATTTTTCAGCCAAATCTACGACTAAGCCATTATCAATGTCTTATTTTAAATGAAGTTTCTTAATAATTTTACGCCTGGAGATTTATTGGAATTTTTTGGAGCTTATTCAATTCATTGCTTTTTTCTATGGAAACTTCTGTGACCTGCTACCCAATAGCCTACACGTCACTGGCTAAGGCGAGTTTGACAGCGAAAAAATCTCCAATGCCCCACCTGAAGCTTCAGCGCTTCATTCCACAAAAAATGTGATAGAACCTAGTTATTAGAGAGAGTAGCAATTAGGAAAGATGCTTATAATCGAAAAGTTACGCAATTAGGTAATGAAGGAGAAAAATTTAGTTGGGAAACATGAGAAGTTTAAGAAGGCTATTAGTAATTAAAATAAATATTAATATAAATAAATAAATATAATTATTTGCTTAATTAAGTTTAAACATATTGTTAATAAATAATTTAGCATAATGAGATGGCAAAGTTAGCCCTGCCTGCCCCTATACCGGACCCCCACTAATATGAGGATAATTTATACACACTTTTTGGAACACTACCAATTTTATATACAACTTTTGGAACAATACCTACCTCAAGGTCTGATGCCTATTTTTACAAACGAAAGTTTGGCTTAAATAAGCTTTGCGAATGCTTGCGTATTCTGAAGAGTGGCCTCGGTTAACTTAACACCAATTTGAAGCGAAAACTATGTTCAGGCAGTCGTTCAGGAGTTGCTCATTAATTGGCGAGCGGTACCAAGTGCTCCCGGTTAATCTTAAGGTATACTTGCCGGCCTTGATCAAACTTGTCATCATTACCCGTTCGCAGTATAATAGGCGTGCCAGCTACATGCACCACCACTTGTTGGTAAGAACCAAAATAAAAAGCATGCGATACTTTACCGACCAGGTCTGCTTCTTTTTCGTGCACCAATTGGATGTCTTCAGGCCGGACCATCAACTTAACCTGAGATCCTTGCTCATGGGTAGGATTTGTATGAATTAGACAATCTTTTACCCGGTATCCTTCATTAGTGACCGTGGCATCCAATACATTGATCTTACCGAAAAACCCACCTACGTATTCATTAACCGGGTGATGGTAGACCGTTGCCGGGGTTCCGAGTTGCTCGATTTTTCCGCCTTTCAAAACCCCGATCCGGTCGGCTGTTGACAGGGCATCCTGCGTATCATGCGTTACAAATACCGCTGTTGTATTGGTTTGCTTAACAATTTCCCTTACATCTTCCCTCACCTGGTCTTTCATGATGTCATCCAAATTGCTAAAAGGCTCATCCAAAAGGACGATACTTGGTTTGGGGGCAAGGGCACGGGCTAAAGCAGTGCGTTGCTGCTGCCCACCCGAAATTTCATAGGGATATTTTTTACCATATTGCTGGAGGTTCACCAGATCCATCACCTCATCTACTCGTTGTTCACGGACTTTGTTATTTAAATGATGTAAGCCATAAGCAATGTTTTGCCTTACAGTCAAATGGGGAAATAAAGCATAGTTCTGAAACACCATGCCTACGCTCCGCTTTTCCGGAACAATGGATTTTTTGCGGGTCGCTACTTCCTGCTCGCCAATGAAGATTTGCCCTTCGTCCGGATCTTCAAATCCGGCAATTAATCGCAGCAAGGTAGTTTTGCCGCTGCCACTCTCACCTACCAAGGCAAACAATTCGCTTTTTTGGGCCTGAAATGACACTTGCTTAACGGCATAAGCTTCACTAAGCGAAAATTGGCGTGATATTTCTTTAACCGTTAATGTGCTCATTCATCCCTTCTTTAGCAATTAGTTGGTTCAAAACCAGGATCGGCACCAACCCAGTTAAAATAATAATAAGGGCCGAATTGGCAGATTGGGCCACCAGCTCATCACTCGCCAGGGCAAAAGTCTGCGTAGCAAGTGTCTCAAAATTAAATGGCCGCAGGATCAGGGTCAGCGGCAATTCTTTAAGGACGTCCACAAAAACCAGCAGTGCCCCGCTCAATATGGCTCCTTTCATCAGCGGAAAATTGATTTTGAAAAACGTTTTCATCGGAGGTACGCCCAGGATCCGGGAGCCCTCATCCAGACTATCCCCGATTTTTTTAAAACCGGAATAAACCGAATTGTAAGCCACCGCTAAAAAACGAACCACATAAGCATATATAAGTGCAAATACCGATCCGGTCAAAATCAGATCAATTTGTAAACCCCAAATATTGGCCAATCCTCCTAAAAGCTTTTTGTCAATCAATAGTAAAGGGATCAGCACACCAATGGCAATCACGGCTCCAGGGATCGAATAGCCCAATACTGCCAGCTTGCTTAAGCTCTGCAGGACCATATTCCGGTTGATCTTAACGGAATAGAGGAGCAAGGTTGCAGCGATCACACATAGTATTGAAGAGCCGGCCGCCAGCACAAAACTATTGCCCACCATTAAGCCAAAATCCCAATCTACTACCTGGGGTGCAGTATCTATAGACCAGCTTAGAAGTTGGATGACCGGAATGGCAAAGCCAAACAAAAATGGAATCAAACAAGCCATGAAAGCCAATATTTTTTGCCAGGAAGTTAGCTGGTAAAGACGAATCGGTTTGCTGCCCGTATCACCAGCATCATAACTTGCGCGGCCCCTTTGCCAGCGTTCAATTAAGATCACAGCGAACACAAAAAACATCAGAATAGCAGACAAATAGGCGGCTGCATTGCTATCACCCAAAGAGAACCAAGCACGGAAAATGCCTGTGGTAAAAGTAGTCACCCCAAAATACTTGACCGCGCCATAATCATTGAGTACTTCCATCACAACCAGCAAAAGGCCGCCTACAATGGCAGGACGGTTAACAGGCAAAGCAATACGGAAAAAGGTACGCCAAGCCGAACTTCCAAGCACACGGCTGGATTCCAATATAGTGCGGGATTGGCTTAAAAAAGCCGTACGGGTAATGGCATAAACATAAGGATACAAAACTAAGGCCATAATCACCATCAAGCCACGGAAATGCATGATGTTAAACCAGGATGGTTCTACTTGCCAATCTAAGGTATTGCGGAAGAAAACCTGTACCGGACCAACATAGTCAAAAATACCAGCGTACGTATAAGCAGCAATATAAGTAGGAATGGCCATGGGTAGCAAAAGAGCCCAAGTAAAAAATTTACGGGCCGGAAAATTGCAAGTACTAACCAGCCAGGCAGTAGATAAACCAAAAACCAGGCTCAGAATCCCAACCCCTATTGCCAGGAGCAATGAATTGGTAATGTAATCTTGTAAAACGGTATTAGCCAGGTGTTGCCAGGTATCGCCCCCACCACCTTGATAAGTCTGGACCAAAACAGCCACGATGGGGGTGAGGATGAGTAACAAGATTAAAGTAGCCAATAGGCCCCACCTGTTGAATCCCCTCGAACATTCACGCAATACGCGCCATAAAAAAGCTGTGACCCTGTTTTGCAAAGACCGTTAATTTAAAACACCACTTCATTTGGGTTATTGGATTTCACAAATATAAAAGTGGTGCCCATCTCTTATTTCCATCCTGCTCGATCCATAATTTTAACCGCCTTTCGGTTGAGCTCACCCAATGTATTCAACTCCAGCGTGTCTTTTTTGAAATCGCCCCAAGAAGTTAATAAAGGGGCTTTGGCCACGCCTTCCCTTACCGGGTACTCATAATTGGCGGCTGCAAACTCGGATTGCGCTGCTTTTGAACTCAAGAATTCCAGGAATTCAATGGCATTTTCTTTATTCGGAGCATGCTTGGTAACGCCTGCTCCACTTACATTGATGTGGGTGCCCCTTCCATCCTGATTGGGAAATACCACCTCAACTTGTTCTCCAGCTTTCACCTCAGCTTCGTTTTCAGCGTTTAACAAGTGGCCCAGGTAATAAGTATTCACGACCGCTAAATCCCCTTTGCCAGCTGCTACAGCCTTTACTTGATCGCGGTCACCGCCTCGTGGTTTGCGGGCCATGTTGTTAACCAAACCCTCAGCCCAATTCTTAGCAGCTGATTCGCCCTTGTGCGCAATAATGGATGCCATAAGAGATTGATTGTATATGTTGCTCGAGGAACGGATCAGAACCTTATCCTCCCATTTAGGCTCTGCCAAACCTTCATAAGTCTGAATGGCACCAGAATCCACCCGGTCTTGGTGGCGAACGATAACGCGAGCACGGTATGTAAGGCCGTACCACTCACCATCCGGATCCCGGAATTGCTGAGGAATGTTGTTGTTAAGCGTTTCAGAAGAAACCGGTTGAAGCAGGCCTTTGTCCATAGCACGGTAGAGACGTCCGGCATCCACAGTAATAAGCACATCAGCCGGTGAGCTTTCTTCCTCCATTTGGAGCTTCTTGATGAGTTCATCGGCACTGGCATTCACTACATTGACCTCAATGCCCGTTTGTTCAGTAAACTGGTCAAAAAGCTGTTCATCCACTTCATAGTGGCGGTGTGAATAAACATTGACTTTTTCCGCTTTATCTGCGTCCTTTTGAACCTTACTAGTATCCTGTTTCTTCTCATCACCACCGGAGCCTCCACAACCCATTAACAGGACTGTAAGACTAATTAATATTGCTGAAAATCCTTGTACGTTCATAGTTGGCCTTTTTAATTCTTTTGCAAATATAGCTTAGTTCAAGTGCTCCCTCAATAAAAAGGAAGGGTCCGTGGTAAAAATACCGTATTTATGTGAGCAAATATTAAAATCAAGTGGTTGTTGAAAGGGTTTTAACAACTAAATCATCCAAAATTTCCGGTGCGTCTAAAACCAGTGAAAGAAAGCATTCGAAAAAAAACTGCTTTTTTCAAGTATTTTTCATTGCATGGTAGCATCGAAGTCTAAAAACTTTGCATGAATGCAGCTATGATGGTTATGCCCAGGCTAAAATTCAAAGCAGGTTTCCATGACCCATCCAGACCTTTATCTGGTTGCCAATCAAGACATGAAAGCTGGAACGCTTACCATGGGCATTTACTTGACCTTTATGCAAGCACCTATTTTGAGGTTAACTACACGCATTTTGAGCAGCCCTATAGAGCCATGCTTCAAATGGCTTATCATTTTTTCCCAGAATTTACAAACTATTTAAACCGTATCATTACCAATGAAAAAGCAAGCAGCATAACGCTATTCTCGCAAATACATGGATAGGCATCAAAAACCTAACTTGTTTGGCATAGAGGACTCAGCTAAGCCGATTAGCCTTAATGGCATGACCTTATTAGAAATGAAGCAGGCTTGGTGAAAAAGGAACATGATAGTTGACAATTTAAGCCTATTGATGCAATGAGTAGCTATGAATTAGAAAAAAGCCTGGGCAAGCTTTAGCACCAACCAAATGACTGTTTAGAAGCCATTCATTTTTTGCAAGATTTGTATTCAATAAATGGAAACATGGCTATATTTAATCCATTTATTGAACTACGGAAAAATATTGAAAAATAAGACACAGGCTTAAGTAATAAGGGTTATTTCAAGAACACAAATTGATCGCTTAATTGTTGGAATTCTTAAAGTAAAAATAGATGCAATACTTTATCATCGTTGCCTCCAAAGATCACGTAGAAATTGGCGTTGAAAACGAATTTGCCCAAGCCGGGCATGGCGAAAAACCTCAACTTAAAAAACTTAAGAGGAACGATTGGATCATTTATTACTCGCCCAAGGACCAATATAAAAATGGAAACCAATGTCAAGCCTTTACGGCCATTGGACAGGTTACCGATAATGAACCTTACCAAGTTATGACCCCTGATTTTAAGCCATGGCGTAGAAAGGTGCAATATTACCCGGCTGAGGAGGTAGCCATTGAGCCCCTTTTGGATAATTTGAATTTTATAACCAACAAAAATCAGTGGGACAAGCAGTTGATGGGCGGTTTCCTGGAGATTCAAGAAGCCGATTTTAACCTTATTGCAGAAGAAATGTTGGTTCATCGTAGAAAAAACTTTATACCTGACTACTAATCATCATTAATCAAGCATTCTTTAATTCATAATAGATAAGCAGCGCCCAAGCTTTTGCATCCATTAATTGAGCACTTTTTTAATTATAATGGCAAGCTACCAACCTTTATATTTGATCGCTTTAAGCACTCGATCAAATTGAACTTGTAACCACTATGACCCTTAAAGAAGATTTAGAAACACAAGGAATGTGGCTTTTTAGATACCGTGGCACCATTCCGCTTTTTATCATTGTAATTGGTGGAATTTTGTACTTAAAAACGGAAATTTCAGCATCGCTTTTAATACGGGAAGCCCCGTATGAATTCTATTTTGAAATGGCTTGCATGCTGATAAGCTTAATTGGTCTTGGAATGCGTGTATACACAGTGGGCCACACCTCCAAAAATACATCGGGCAGGAATGTAAAGGGGCAAGTAGCTGAACAACTAAATACCACAGGGATATACGCTATTGTTCGGCATCCATTGTACGTAGCTAACCTACTGATGTGGCTGGGGCCTACTTTTTTAACTGCCCATAATTGGTTCATCCTAGCTTTATGCCTTTTTTATTGGATTTATTACGAAAGGATCATGTTTGCAGAGGAGCAATTTTTACTTAAAAAATTTGGCGATGAATATACAGAATACGCCAAGACAGTTCCTGCCTTTGTTCCTAAGCTTTCGAACTTCATAAAGCCCAAGTTGCTTTTCAGCTGGAAAAAGGTGGTGCAGAAAGAAAAAAATGGCTTGTTAGCTGTTTTCCTGGTTTTCCTTGCTTTGGATGTTGCTGGGGAATTGGTTACCGGAAAAACGAATTTCAATTACGTTTTTATTGCTGGTAGCATTTTAGCTTCTATGCTTTACGGAGTGGTCAAATACCTCAAGAAAAACACAAGTACTTAAAAGGGCCCATCAAGGAGTTACAAAAGCCCGAGTTTGACATGCCTAAAAAAACCATTTTCCTTAGGCCTTAATAGGTTAAAAACAGGCCATTTTAACAGCGTGAGCTAAAAATTATTCTTCCACATCATGGATTCGATGGGTTTATTGGAGCGTTTGTTGTATTTAGCATTCTGCTTTTTGTTGTAAAAGGTTTCAATATCTCCATCTACTTCGAAATAGATCAACTGACCAATGGGCATGCCTTTATATATGCGAACCGGCTGCGCTACTGTTATCTCGAGAGTCCAGTTATTGCAATATCCTACATCTCCTTTTCCAGCGGTAGCATGGATAAAAATGCCGAGGCGTCCGGCACTGGATTTCCCTTCAAGAAATGGAACCCGATTATGGGTTTCTGTATATTCTTCAGTCACGCCAAGATAAAGCGTGCCAGGTTGCAAAAGAAATCCTTCTTCCGGGATGATGATTTCTTCTATTTGATTGTGCTTTTTAGCATCAAGGGTGCGTTCTTTGTAAACCGCTAAATATTCCCCCAAATGAACATCGTAGGAATTCGTACCGAGGGAATCCCTGCGGAATGGATCGATAACGATCTTGCCTTCTTCAATTTCCTGAAGGATTCCTTTATCACTTAAAATCATGGACATCAATTATTTTAACAACGCTTGAGTCGATCTGGGCGGCAAATTTAAAAAACGGATATTGCTCCCCTATCCTATCTATTAAAAATTCATTGCTATTAAAAATCATTGAAGTAAAGTTACCTTATGCACAAACCATCAAGAATTTAGGCCAATAAAACATGCATTTATTGACGCTGGATGAGCTATATTGATCACTTTAAGGTATTAACCTAATTGATACCTGTCAAGTAAGCCTAAAACCTTACAATACCTGACGCTTGTTGATCATTAGGCACCCTAAGCAGAATTTTTAGCATAACGCCCAGTCAAATAGAGCCCCGATTACCGATAACCGTTTGACTTAATTTTAATCCTGCGTAATCTTCCACACCTTCACCAACTTATCATCACTGGCGGACACCAAGTAGTTGTTGTAGGTGGTCCAGATCATTTCATTGATCGAGTGGCGATGGCCTTCAAATTTATCCATATCAATCACTTTCTGCAATTCAAAAGTTTCAAGATCCCAAATCTTTACAGTCTTATCCCGGCTACCGGTAGCAAACCATCTGTGATCAGGGCTTAGCACAATATCGTTGATGGTGAAATAATGGGCCGGCACCTTCAAGTAAAGGTCGTAATCATTTTCCACATCCCAGATTTTCAATTGGGCATCACGTCCTCCGGATAAGAGGTACTTACCATCAGGCGAATAAGTTGCGCAAAAGGCCGATTTTTCATGACCCCAAAATTCCTTCACCAACTGAAAATTCGCTGTATCATAAATCCGAATGTATTCATCACTACAACCAGCTACAAAGTAATTCCCATCGGGTGAAAGGTTGATATTGCGCACATTTCCACTGGCCGGTTTTTCACTCTTGATCTCTTCATAATTATCAAGATCGAGGAAATGCAAATGGCCTTTCTCTCCTGCTATGATCATATTTTGCTGATGAGGAATGATCTTAAAATCAAAAATGCCATGATCTTTTTGAAAAGATTTGAAGGGTTGAGCACTTTTGAGATCCAATAAAAAATAACCACCACGGGATAGGCCAACCATCACAATATCCCGGCCCGCTAAATACCGGATGGCGTAAATACTGGTAGGAAAAGTGGCCGCTAATTTTCCTTCATCGCCAGATTCAAGGTTCCATTTAACAACCCACCCATCACCGGCACCTGTAAAAAACTCTTTGGCAGTTTCACCGTAAGATATGGCGTATATACAATCTTTATGTCCCTGGAATTCCTGTACCTTCTCTACTGAGATTGCCATTAGCTGTTGTTTTATTGCCGCAAAGTTCAAAACAATTCCTGAAAGGTAAAATTCCTCACCTATAGGTTTGAAGTGAACCTTATTATCGTTAATAGTAGACCAATAAAAGAGAATAAACCGTAAGCTACATTTTCCAAAAATGTACACCTTTATCTTATATATTTACGATATTTGGTAAAAGCAAAGGGATTCTTATGCCACTGGTAGTTCACAAACAATTACCTAAACAAACGCAAATTGGTATTTGGCGCGTAGAGGAAAACATTGAGGACCTAAAAAAGCGGTTAAAACTCAATGAGCAGGAATTAGCTTTCTTTGACCGCTTAAGAAAAGGCAAGCGTAACTTACACTGGCTCAGCAGCCGTGTGCTGATTCGTAATCTTCTTGACACCCCTGAATTCATTCGTTTAGAAGGAGATAAGCATGGAAAGCCTCGCCTCATGAATTTTGATTATGAATTGTCCATTTCCCATTCTTTCGATTATGCTGCTGTCATCATCAGCAAGCAAAAAGTTGGAATCGACATTGAATACATCAAACCCAAAATTGAGGAAATTGCCCATAAGTTCATGAGCGATCAAGAACTTGATACCATTCGTGAAGAAGATAGGATTAAAAAGATGTTTGTGTATTGGAGTGGCAAGGAATCTTTGTACAAGTTGCACGGAAAAAAAGATCTGATCTTGAAGGAAAACATCCTGCTGGAACCATTTCAATACAAGGAAGAGGGCATTGTGAATGCTGCCATTTGCAAAAATGGTAAGCAACAGAATCTTCCCATCCATTATCAGGAATTCAATGGCTACATGTTTACTTATGTAATTGCTGAATGAAGCTTGCTTGGCTTATTGATTCGAGCGACTTCTATAAGTTCTGAATGCTAATGGACCAATTAGTTATTAAGCACTAAGTACAAAAGCCAATAATTACAATTTGCCTATTTTTGCACTGCGAAAATGACCCATATTTTATGAACATTGCCAAACACTTCAATCCTGCTGAGATCGAAGATAAATGGTATAAGGTTTGGGAAGCCAACAAGCTTTTCCATTCCGAACCTAATGACCAAAAGCCATATACGATAGTGATACCACCACCCAACGTAACGGGTGTCCTGCACATGGGGCACGTATTGAACAATACCATTCAGGATGTACTGGTACGCAGGGCACGGATGCAGGGCAAAAATGCTTGTTGGGTTCCTGGTACCGATCATGCCTCCATCGCTACGGAAGCCAAGGTAGTTGAAATGCTTAAGGAACAAGGCATTGAAAAGAACAGCATCTCGCGGGAAGAATTTCTGGAATATGCCTGGCAATGGAAAGAAGAATATGGCGGGATCATTTTAAAACAGCTTAAGCGCATTGGGGCAAGCTGCGATTGGGAGCGAACCCGCTTCACCATGGAAGATGCACTTTACAAATCAGTGATCAAGGTTTTTGTTGACCTTCACAACAAAGGTTACATCTATAAGGGTCAGCAAATGGTTAACTGGGATCCAGTGGCCCAAACAGCTATTTCTGATGAAGAAGTTGATTATAAGGAAGTTACTTCAGAGCTTTACTACATCCAATACCTGATCCAGGATTCCGATGAAACCCTAACCGTTGCTACAACAAGGCCTGAAACCATTTTGGGTGACTCGGCCATATGTGTAAATCCTTCAGACGAGCGTTATCAACACTTAATTGGCAAAAACGCCATTGTTCCGGTTGTCGATCGATCCGTACCTATTATTCAGGATGAGTATGTGGACCAGGAATTTGGTACCGGGGCTTTAAAGATTACCCCAGCCCATGATCCCAATGACCATGAGCTCGGTATTAAGCATAGCCTTGAGACCATTGACGTTTTAGATGATGAAGCAAAACTTAATGAGCGTGCCAAATTTTTCGTGGGCGCTGACCGATTTTCAGGCCGTAAGCAAATGCTTGATGCTTTAAACAAATTAAAACAATTCGTAAAAACGGAGGAGATCAATAACAAAATCGGTTACTCCGAAAGAACCAATTCCATCATTGAGCCCAAGCTTTCCAACCAATGGTTTTGCCGTATGAAGGAGATGGCCCGTCCGGCCCTTCAAAACGTCATGAACGATGAGATCCATTTTTTCCCGGAGAAGTTCAAGAACATGTACCGCCATTGGATGGAAAACATCAAGGATTGGTGCGTATCACGTCAATTATGGTGGGGCCAACGCATACCAGCCTATTACTTGCCAAATGGCAATTATGTAGTAGCTGAAACCCCCGAGGAAGCCCTGGAAAAGGCCAAGGAACAATCCGGTAAGTCTTCCTTAACCATGGATGACCTACAACAGGATGAGGATGTTGTAGACACCTGGTTTTCTTCATGGCTTTGGCCCATCACGGTATTTGATGGCATTTTAAATCCGAACAACAAAGAGATCAACTACTATTATCCCACAGACGTACTCGTCACAGCCCCAGACATTATCTTCTTCTGGGTGGCCAGGATGATCATGGCCGGCTATGAATACCGCGAGGCCAAACCTTTTCAAAAGGTTTATTTTACCGGAACGGTCCGGGATAAATATGGAAGGAAATTCTCCAAATCATTGGGTAATTCTCCGGACATATTCCGTTTAATGGACGATTATGGTGCAGATGGTGTAAGGTTTGGTGTCCTTTTCAGCGCCCCTGCCGGCAATGACATGTTGTTCGATGAAAAACTCTGCAATCAAGGTCGAAACTTCGCAAATAAAATCTGGAATGCCCTTAAACTGGTTAAAAGCTGGGAAGCAAATGACAAAATAGGTAAAGTTAATGATGCATCCACCCAAAATCGATATAACCAGAGCATTTGGCTATTTGAGAATAAATTCCAGGCAACCATACATCAGATAGAAAAGGCTTACGAGGATTTCAGGATCTCCGAAATAGTCACCCACATTTACCGCTTGTTCTGGGATGATTTCTGCTCGCGATACCTTGAATGGGTCAAGCCAGAAGAGGATGAATCGATCGATGAAGCAACTTATGAAAAAACCCTTGGCTTTTTTGAGAACCTGCTCAAGCTATTACACCCCTACATGCCATTCATTACCGAAGAAGTATGGCACCAATTGAGGCCTCGAAAGGAAGCAGATTGCATTATGATAGCCGATTATCCAAAGAAAGGTGATTACCGCAATGAAAAACTCAAAGATTTTGACAAGATCATTGATGTCAATTCCACCATACGCAATTTTAAATCAGAACATGAGCTAAGCCAAAAAGAACCGGTCAGTTTATTCGTAAAACCCAACTGGCAAGTTTTTTATGATAATTATGGGGCCATCATTCAAAAAGCAGCTGAAATTGATAAGCTCTCGATCGTAAATGAATTTGAAGATAATTCAAATATACATGTGATTGCCAACGATGAAATTCAAATCCAACATGAAGATTCAAGGGATGACATAACATCCCAAATTCAAAAAACTAAAGAAGAATTGGATTATACCAAAGGCTTCCTGGACAGTGTAATGAAAAAATTAAGCAATCATGGCTTCATCAACAATGCAAAACCAGAAGTTGTGGAAAAGGAAAAGCAAAAAAAGCGGGACGCAGAGGAGAAGATCCGTAAATTGGAAGAAAACCTGAAAAGATTGGGAAACAACAATTAATGCACATCCCAATTAGTAATGAAATTGAATGGGAAAGAATGTGGCTTACCAATTCAAACAATTAATGCAAATTAAATCAGATAACCTGTAGATCAAAAAGCCAAACTGAGAATATATAGATGCACGACCAAGTTATCATAATAGATTTTGGTTCTCAATATACCCAACTTATTGCCAGAAAAGTAAGAGAACTTAACATTTATTGTGAAATACATCCTTATAGCCATTTGCCGAAAATGGATGATTCCGTAAAAGGTATCATCCTTTCAGGAAGCCCCTATTCCGTTTCAGAGGAATCGGCCCCAAGGCTTGACCTGCTCAATGAACTACCTTCAGTACCTTTATTAGGTATTTGTTACGGTGCACAACTTATTGCCAAGCAATTGGGAGGTTCCATACAAGCTTCAAACGCCCGTGAATACGGACGATCATATTTAAATGTAGTGAATGGAGCATCTTATCTACTGGAAAACATAGAAGAAGATTCGCAAGTTTGGATGTCCCATGGCGACAGTATTTTATCATTGCCGGCTTCTTGCCAGGTAATGGCCACGAACCAAGAAGCGGTGATAGCTGCATTCAAAGCTGAGGAGAACTTGGCTTACGGTATTCAATTTCACCCTGAAGTAACCCATACCGAACAAGGCTCTACCTTACTTCAAAACTTTCTGGAAAATATCTGCGGAATCACTCCGGATTGGACGCCAGCTCATTTTGTGGAAGAAACAGTGAAAAGCCTGAAAACCCAACTGCGTGGCGAAAAAGTGGTGATGGGATTATCAGGAGGTGTGGACTCCTCCGTGGCAGCTTATTTGATCCATAAAGCGATTGGTGACCAGCTCTATTGCATTTTTGTAGATACAGGTCTGCTGAGAAAGCAGGAATTTGAAACGGTGTTGGCGTCCTACCAAAATTCAGGGTTAAATGTAAAAGGGATTGATGCCAAAAAACGCTTTTACCAAGCTTTGAAGGGCGTCAGTGATCCTGAAGAGAAGCGAAAGATCATTGGGCAAACCTTTATTCGAGTTTTTGATGAGCAAGCCCATGAAATAGAAGGGGTTCAATACCTCGGGCAGGGTACGATTTATCCCGATCGCATTGAATCGCACAGTATAAAAGGCCCATCAGCTACCATTAAATCTCATCACAATGTTGGTGGGCTGCCTGAAAAAATGAAAATGGATGTGGTAGAACCTTTGGCTTCCTTATTTAAAGATGAGGTTCGCCAGGTTGGGAAAACAATTGGCGTTCCTGCAAAGATTCTTAGCCGCCATCCTTTTCCGGGTCCGGGGCTTGCCATTCGTATTTTAGGGGATGTAACCCCTGAAAAGGTAAGCATGCTGCAAGAAGCTGATCATATTTTTATTCAACAATTAGAAGCACAAGGATTGTACGATGATGTTTGGCAAGCAGGCGCTGTTTTACTCCCCATCCAGGCTGTTGGTGTAATGGGAGATGAACGAACTTATGAACAAGTGGTTGCCCTCAGGGCAGTACAGTCGCATGATGGCATGACGGCTGATTGGAACCGGCTTCCCTATGATTTTTTGGCCCATGTTTCAAATGAGATCATCAACAATATAAAAGGTGTAAACCGGGTTGTGTATGACATTAGTTCTAAACCACCAGCCACTATTGAGTGGGAATAAAATTGTATTTCTAGTTTGCATGCTTTTCATAACTTCCTGTGGCATTATAAAAACTACCCAGGATGAACCTGATAAAGATGCCTGGAAAGAAGAAAAAGAGCATGAAAAGGCTTCAAAGGATCAAGTAGAACAAGATACGTTAGCCGCTAAAATTCCTAAAGACACAACCAAAGCCTTAGAAAAAGACAGTTTGAACCGTCTTTATCCGGTTGAAATGAAGGAAAGCTATGAGATTGCTGTTTTACTTCCCTTATTTCTGGATCCTGAAGCACGTGAAAAACAAAATGCGCAAAAAATAGGGTCAGTAGCCCTTGATTATTACTTTGGGCTTCAGCAAGCTTTTGACACTTTAAAGGCTTGTGGCACAGATTTTAATGTACATGTTTTTGATACCAAAAATGAACCGCTTCAAACTCAGGAATTGATCAGGAATGAATTAGATGAGCTGAACCCTGATCTTATCATTGGCCCACTTTTCACCAATAACGTGAAGCTGGTTTCAGAATTTTCTAAGCAAAACAAGATCAACATGGCCTCCCCTTTTGCTTACGTAGATACCTGCGTTGCCAACAACCCCTATTTTCTGACCCCTTTGCAAGGCCATCAAGTTCAAGCTGAACACCTTACCAATTTACTTATGCGCAAGTTCAAGGATTACCACATTCATGTCATCCATAGCGGTAAACCTAACCAATTGGCATTTGCTGATCAGGTAGACAGTCTCGTGAACAGGGACCTATTCACGAGTTACCAAAAAATCAAACTACCCAAGGGTAACTGGCGTACAGACACCTTTTTTAGAGATACCCTCAAAGCTACTAACAATGTTGTCGTGATTCCTTCTGAAGACGAAGTATTTGTCGCTTCGATCCTTTCCAAACTTCAAACCATAGATACAGCCATTACCATCATTGGGCTCTCAAAATGGCTTGAGTTTGAAACCCTGAAAGGTAATCTCATGGAAAAATTTAACATGCACTTTTTAGCCAATTATCATGTGAATTATAATGATCCAAGGACCATTCGATTTATTAAATCCTACAGGCAGGAGTATGCCGTAGAGCCCAACAAGTACGCCATTCAGAGTTATGACTTAACCCTGCTATTAGGGCATATGCTCCATGACTATGGAACTTATTTTCAAAGAAATTGGTACGATTTAAAGATTCCTTTGATCCATTCAAATTTTGTCTCAAGGCAAATCAAAGGAAATCGTGGCTGGGAAAATGGATTCCTAAATATTTTAGAATTTGACGACTTTCAACTAAAAAACATCACCAATTGACATGAAAGAAGTGGTTTGGTACAATCACGCGTTGCAACTGATTAACAATTATTCGCCTCCCCAACCACTCAACCTGTACTTAAAACAGTACTTCAAGAACAACTCACAAATAGGCTCTAAAGACCGTAAGGTATTAAGAAATCTTGTTTATCAATATTTCAGGTTGGGCAACCTGATCCATCATACAACCCCTGAAACTGGTTTGGTACTGGCCCATTTTCTAAGTGAAGATCAGCCGAATACTTTTCTGGAACATTGGCTTCCTCAAAAAACCAATTTAAATCCAGCGGATACTAACTCACCAATCGATGATAAGCTGAATTTGGCTTCCCAATGCTTTCCTTTTATCAGCCTTGAAAACCATTTTCCTTTATGCCGCCAAATATCAACCAGTATTAACAGGCCTGATTATATCAAATCCTTATTCAATCAACCCTATACCTATATTAGAATTAAACAAGGTTACATGCATGAAATTGAAGAGGAGTTAAAACATTACCAACTTGAACCCATCCAACAACTCAATGATCATACGTTGGCATTTACCCAATCACTCAGTTTAACCAAACTCCCTGCTTACCAAAATGGTAAATTCGAAATCCAAGACAAAACGTCCCAAAGAACCTTGTCTTACATTGAGCCGCAAAAAGGTGAATTGTGGTGGGACTGTTGTGCCGGGGGTGGCGGCAAAAGCCTCCTTTTTAAGGAACAATTTCCCGAAACCCGTCTATGGGTATCCGACAGTAGGAAGCGGATCCTTGATAACCTTCAATCGCGTTTTGAACGGAACAAAACGCCACTTGAAAAATCATTCCAGCTCGACTTGACTCAACCCGTTCAAATAAATTTACCACAATTCAGCGGAATTATTTTGGATGCACCTTGCACTGGCTCAGGTACCTGGGCCCGGACTCCTGAAAATATTCCCTTTGCCACTGAACAGCAATTGCAACGTTACCAAAAAAAGCAAAGACTAATGCTTGAAAATGTGATCCCTTACCTTAAAAAACATGGCCAATTGGTATACATCACCTGCTCCGTCTTCAGTCACGAAAACGAAGAAAACATTGATTACATCCACAACAAATTTGACATGAACATCAAACATGAACAATACCTGGAGGGTTACCGCGAGCAAGCCGAAAATTTCTTTGTGGCTACCTTGGTTAAAGCATAACCTTTATGCTGGTCCAATCAATCTATTGTCAATAGCATAGCCACTTACGGTTCGCTTCTTTAGTATTCAGTTCCATAAATTGAAAAACCAATGGGCATCATTTTTATTTAACAGTTTTTTGCTAATTTTCAAGTCAAATATTTCGAAAACCCACAACTTTTGAAAGATACTTACAGATTTAAGGGCCTGCGTAAAAAACTTGTCGACAACCTTTACGAAAAAGGCATCACCGATAAACATGTTCTCGAGGCATTCAACAAAGTACCCCGGCATTTTTTCCTTGATTCTGCATTTGCCGAACATGCCTATAAAGACAAACCTTTCCCTATTGGCGACAACCAAACCATTTCCCAACCTTTCACAGTGGCCTACCAAACCCAGATACTTGAAGTCAAGCCAGGCAATAAAGTCCTTGAAATAGGTACTGGTTCAGGTTACCAAGCCTGCATCCTTGCTGAAATGGGAGCTAAAGTTTACACCATAGAACGGATCCAAGCTTTATACCAAAAAACTTATCAACTGTTAACCGATTTGGAATACACCCAAATCCACATATACCATAAGGACGGCACTTTAGGCTTACCTGAAGAAGCACCTTACGACCGAATACTGGTGACAGCCGCGGCACCTGAAATACCCAAAATATACCTGGACCAACTCAAAATCAATGGTATAATGGTGGTACCGGTAGGGAGTAAAAGCTTTCAACAAATGATGAAAGTTACCAAGACAGATGAGAACGACTATCAAACCAAAGCATATGAAAGCTTTCGCTTTGTTCCTTTAATTGGTGAGGAAGGGTGGAAAGGGGACTAACTCTATAATTAAGTTATAAAGTACAGTATCATAACTAAAAAATGGGCATTAACACTGAATGTCCTTTATTTTGGCAGAAGAATAATTGACAATCCAATATCATTCTACTTGCTCAAAACATCAAATATTCCTGCCTACAAATCAGAAATGAACTTAATGCCGGTCTGGTTAATATCCCTAAATTCAAGTTTTGATTAATGGACTTAAAAAGGGATGCTGCAAGGATTTTGGGTTTCTATACCAAGATTATCCATTCTTAAATTGAAGAACAAATAAGTTAAAACCAAGGCGAAAACGCTGAGATTTTGTTTAAGATGAGTGTTGCGCATATTCCATTTTCCTAATATTATTTAATAATTGCCTCAATTTGTAAAAGCTTAACCTAATTCAAATTTTTATAAAAGTCCATCTCCTAATAAAATATTACGAATCCCAAACAAATGTTTACACGAGCTGACTCGCAAATCATTTGAAAGAATACCAAACATAAACTTAAGCATAAAATTACTTTCGCAATTTAAATCAAGCCTTACAATTAAAGGATTTCTAATGCTCGTAATTTAAAGATTTTTTGAATGTGATTGCTTATCCCCGGTCAACCCAATAATAATCAACATAATGGCAGGAACCAACACGGCTCCCACAACATACCATAAGGGTTTCCTTCCTTGCTTTTTAGCAAGCTGGGCGATCCAGTAGCCTACCGATATACGCAAAACAAAAGAAGCTCCAATACCCAAAGCCCGACCGGCATCCGTTGTAGCAAAGGGCAATTGATAAAAGATCAAAAAAACCACCATAATAAGTAAGCCAGCTATGAACGCATGCCAGTACTGATTCATATATGCTTAGATTTATCCAACATTCCTTTTGGATCAGTGGGAGATTAAAAGTTCATAAAAAAGCATCAGCCCTTTCAATGCCATCCATCGCCATTTTATTGATAATCAATTCAAAAATGGTCCCTGAATTGATCATTACCTTCCAGGCTTTTCATAACCTCAACGATTTGCTGCCAAATATCTTCTGCAACATCCTCCTCAGCCTGATGCCCATCCGTTACAAAAACATTTTCTTTATGGTTAAGCTTTTCTATTGCCTCAAAGTATTTGTCTCTAACCTTTTGAAGCGTCTCCACCTTTTCATAAAGCTCCACTGAGCTCCTATCGCTATTGATCCTTTGAATAGAAACCTCGGGATCAATATCAATGAAAATATTCAAATCAGGCATCAGGAGGTCTGCACTAAGTTGATTGGCCTTAATAACCCAATCTAAAGGCATATGGGCTCCATGGTAGGCATAGGAAGAAAAATAGTAACGATCGGTAATTACGGTATAGCCCGCTTCCAGTTTCTTCAGGATGCCATCAGCCTTGTTTTTAAGATGGTCTAACCGGTCAGCTGCAAATAGCGCTGCAATGGTTTGGTGATCTGCATCGATCCGGCCTTTCATAATATTTTGGATAATCGAACCAATAGGACTGTCGGTGGGTTCAAACGTGGTATGAACCTGGTGGCCTTCTTGCTCCAGTTTATCTGCCAAACGTTGGACCTGCGTACTTTTGCCACTTCCGTCAATACCCTCAAAGGCTATGAACATGTTTTGATTTCGAGCCATAGGAAGTCTGTCGAGATGGTATAAAAAACCGGTGATAAGCATTAGCACCGGAGTATATAGCACTAAATCATCAAAGGTTAAAATTCGCGCCCAGTGTCAAAAGCTTCTAAGTGATCAGCCACTTTTCTGATAAAAGCACCACCCAAAGCACCATCTACCACGCGATGGTCGTAAGACATGGACAAGAACATCTTATGGCGAATGCCAATGGTATCACCTTCTGATGTTTCAACCACATCGGGTTTCTTTTGAATGGCCCCGGTTGCTAAGATGGCTACTTCAGGTTGATTGATCACGGGAGTGCCGGCTACGTTACCAAACGTGCCCACATTGGTAATGGTAAACGTGCTACCTTGAATTTCCTCAAGCTTGAGTTGGTTTTCCCTGGCACGGCCCGCAAGGTCATTAACCTTCTTGGCAAGGCCCGATAGATTCATGGTATCGGCATCATGCACTACAGGCACGATCAAGTGACCCGAGGGCATGGCAGTGGCCATTCCAATATTCATGTGTTTTCTTTTCACGATCTTATCCCCCGATACAGAAATGTTGAGTCCGGGCATTTCTTTAAGACTCTTAACCACCGCTTCAATAAAAATGGGCGTAAAGGTTAGTTTTGCTCCTTCTCGTTCCTGGAACGCTTTTTTCATTTTTTCCCGCCATTGAACAATAGGCGTCATATCCACCTCCACAAAGGAAGTTACGTGAGGAGATGTACGCTTGGACCGGACCATGTGCTCGGATATCATCTTGCGCATGCGGTCCATCTCCACAATTTCATCACCAGGGTATACAGGTACCTCATTTTCCTTAATACCATTGGGCGTTGCTCCTGCTGTCAATGTCTGTTCCTGTTCAACCACCCCTGGTTCAATTGTGCTGGGTGTTGACTCTGGTTGTTTTTCAGGAACTGGTTCTGATTGAGGTTGAGGTTCAGCCTTTGGTTGGGCTTGGGGCTCCGGTTCGGCAGGTATTGCAGCTTTTCCAGCTTTGCGGTCTTCTACATAGGCTAAGATGTCTTTCTTGGTAACCCTTCCGTTTTTACCGGAGCCGGGCAATTGCGCCAATTCATCAGTAGCAATGCCCTCTTGCTGGGCAATATTGCGCACCAATGGTGAATAAAACCGGTTTCCGCCTGAAGGTTTGGGGCCTGAGGCAGGTTTGGGCTCGGTAGCTGTGGATGCTGCAGCAGAAGGTTCTGCTTCTGTTTGTGCAGCCTTCTCAGGCTCAGGTTCAGTCGATGGTGCAGGTTCAGCTGCAGCCCCATCATCCTCAATAACATTAAGGTCTTCACCGACTTCTTCTTCGGTTTCTATAATTGCGATTGGCTCGCCTACCTTAACGACATCGTCCACGTTGTACATCGTTTTAACAACTTTGCCCTCAATGGGTGCAGGCACATCTGAATCGACTTTATCAGTGGCTATTTCCAGTACCGATTCGTCTGCTTCCACGGTATCACCTTCTGATTTAAGCCACTTTAAAATGGTGGCTTCTTGTATACTTTCGCCCAATTTGGGCATTACAAGTTCTACCTTCTTAGCCATGTATTGCTTTTTTTTGTTTTAAGGGCTCTTTTTTAGCGGCGTAAAATTAACTTTTATATCCTTAAATCTGAAATATGATGATGGTTATAAAAATGCGGTGATGTTATTTCACAGCTTCTCAGTGAGTTTATAAAGACCAAAATATGGGCTTTACCCAACTAAAAAAAACCCATTAATTAGTTTTGTAAAGTAGAAAATGCTTGGTTGCTGTCATTTTGCCGATAACCTGAAGAAATGATCAATTAATTTTAAAAATACTGAAGTGCTTAAAAATTTAGCCCAACATTTACTTTTTCAGCTTTCCACATGGTTTTCATCCAACACCTTGTTCCAATCCGATTTTCCGCCATTGATCCTGCCATTTTACCACGGTGTTTCAGATCACGCCCCAGCCCATATTCAGCATTTGTATAGGTTCAAAACCCATCAGGAATTTGAAACCGATCTTGATTTTTTAACCAAATATTTCAACCCGTTATCCATTGAAGAATTAATCGCTATATGTAACAATGAACGAAAGCTAAAGGAGCCAAAATTTCTGCTTTCATTTGATGATGGGCTCAAGGAAGTGGCTGAAAACATTGCTCCCATACTTAAAAGGCGCAATTTACCGGCCATATTTTTTATCAATCCAGCTTTCGTTGATAACCAAGCCATGTTTTACCGCTTCAAATCCTCCTTATTGATAGATGCCATCGCCAAAAATACATCCCTGGAAGTCCCTATCAAAAGTTATTTAAAAACCATGGGATATAAGGTTACAAACATAAAGAAGTTCATTCATAACCGCAGCTATCATGAAGAATTACTTTTAGACCAAATCGCTCCTTATGCCAACGTAGATTTTAACGAGTATCTAAGAGAATATAGACCTTATATGAGCCTAACTGAGCTTAAAAACATGGATCAGCAAGGATTTGCCCTTGGAGCCCATAGCTGGGATCATCCCTATTACCAAGAATTGGCTTTGGAAGCCCAGGTTAAGCAAACCCAACAGAGCATGGATTGGGTGGCTAATCGATTCCAAACAAATTACCGGCTTTTTGCCTTTCCCTATTCAGATTTAGGAGTTTCATCAGCTTTTTATCAACAAGCTTTTAAACCTCCCCTTAGCTTGCACGCAACATTTGGAGCATCTTTATTTAAAATCAATACCATTAACAACCATTTTCAAAGAATTCCGATGGATGCGCCTCAAGTCCCGGCCAGAAGCATCCTTGAGTATCAAATCATTAAACACCAATTAACCAGGCGATTAAAAAGTTAACCCTACTTACAAAGCATTTTAAAGTACTGACAATCAAAAAATATGTTTTAACGCATTACAAGATTTCTTGCTTCCATGCTACTCGCTAAGCATAAAAGCCACAATAAGCTTAGTATGAAATCAGGAACGCTCGAAAAAATAAATCCGGACAGCAAAATGCATTCATTTCAAAAACCTTAGTCATGGCTTTATTTAAGTAATCCACTAAACGGTCGGGTTACTTGGTGCCTTGGTTCCTACTAAAACTGAAAACCGAATTTAACTTTGACCCGGTTTTTGGTATAGGTTTCTTGTTGAGCTGTAAAATCCCCCCGTCTTTCTTTTGCAACAGTCAAACGATCGCTCATTACTCCAATTTCAAAGAAGTAAGCCACTTGCGGCTTAAAGAATTTTTTAATACCGATGCCTAATCGATAGGCCCGACCGCCTTCAAAATCCTTGACATTATCATAATCACTTTTTTTATTCAGCCAAGGGGCCGACCAGCCAAAGCTTGCAGTTGCATAAGGAGTTAAATTGGCTTTAAGGAGATGGCCGGTTGCATTTACATAAATAGGCAGGTATAGATAACCGGGGGAGGTTGAATAAAAGTTAGAAGCAATATCAATACCGGCTGAAAAATGAGGGTTGAATACATAGGAATTGATCAATCCAGTACTAAAACCTAATTTAAAATCATTGTACCTTGATTGCCCCAGCAAAATCTATACCCAGAGTATATCCTTTTTGGTTATACAGATCTTTTTCAACTTCACGGTTTTGATATACTTCCTGGGATACTTGTTCGCTCTTAATCTTTTGAATATTTTCGCTTTTAAAAATCAATTCGTTGGCAGCCCTGGTTTTGAGCCTAATAACAGAAGTGTCTCCTGTCTCCGTAATTGTTCCGCGGTAAATTTCCCCATTTTCTAAATACACGATGTCTTCCTCAATTTCCTGAGCGTGAACAAATACGGATAAAACCACCAATATGATGAATCCAAAGAAGCGCACCAACATCATTTCATTAAGCTTTGGAACGAAGGTATTTTGAATGGCGTAAAAAATGAAACCGAATTAATGCAACCGAAACTGCTATAAATTCATCAAGAGTAAAAAGTACAATTTATGCTTAAACGTAATATTAGCAATATCATATACTTGCTGGCATTTGTTCTTGTTTTCCCGGCTTGTACCAAAGATGAGTGTACAAGGGAGGTTACTTATAAAACAAAAGAACCGGTTTATAAATCTGTTGAATCAATACGGGACGAAGTAGAAACTGGCTCCTCTCAAGGATTAACAAATCCGGGGAAGATATATTTCAGAACCGATGACTATTTATTTGTTGGCGAAGCCAACAAAGGCATCCACATTTTTGACAATGCAGACCCCACGAACCCCCAAAACCTTTCTTATATTACCATGCCAGGCAATACTGATTTTGCCGTGAAAGAAGATGTCTTGTTTGCCAATAGTCACATTGATCTTTACACCATAGACATTAGCAATCCTTCCAATCCTCAAATTATGAACAGGATTGAAAATACTTTCGCTGGTGAGACCATGGCCCAGGATCAAAGGGGACGTTTTGTGGAAGGAAAAGGCGTCATTGTAGATTTTAAGGAAAAAGAGGTTACCGAAACAGTTGACTGCGAAAGAGCAAGAAATCCTGGAGGAGTTAGGCCCTTTGATAACCCAAGTGCGGGAAATAACAGCGGGGTTAGCCAGGGCAATCCACAGCCTACCGGCATTGGGGGATCCATGGCCAGGTTTACCATTTATAAAGACTACCTTTACAGTGTAGATTGGCAGGACTTAAACATTTTCAGCATCAGTAATCCTGCCAATCCAAATGAAATCAACGAGCAAGAATTAAGACGGGGCATTGAAACCATTTTTTCCTATAAGGACCAATTGTTTATTGGTTCCCGCACTGGTATGTTCATTTACGACAATACAGATCCCACCAATCCACATAGACTTTCCACATTCGAGCATGCCAATGTCTGTGACCCTGTCTACCCAACGGATTCATTTGCTTACGTAACCCTCAACGGTGGCGGAGAATGCGGGCAAGCGGATGATGAGTTAAATGTGGTCGACATCGTAGATATTACCAGCCCGGATTTATTAGCAACTTACCCTATGGCCGATCCACAGGGATTGGCGGTACAAAATAAAAAACTCTTCTTATGTGATGGAACAGCTGGATTGAAAGTTTACGATACCCAAGATCCCCAGGCCATCACCGATAATCAGCTTGATCAAAAGCCAGACATTCATGCTTTTGATGCCATTCCTCATGATCAAGTATTAATGGTAGTAGGCAACAATGGCCTGTATCAATATGATTTTACTAATCCTAACAACTTGGAAGAATTAAGCTACATTCCAGTTGCTAACCAATGAATTGGTTTAGGATCATGGTTTGAGTATAATTGTTCGCAATCAGGCTGGATGGATAAAAGTTTTGGGACTGAATTTTTGATCGCTTTGGAGGTCGAATTATGCAGCAACTCATTCTAAGCTTTCGAAGCTCGTAATTGTATGTTTTGATTTTTTCAAATTGTTTGGGTTTTCCATTGAAGGTTGCCGGTTTCGAGAGGCTTAACTTCGAGCACCTAAATTTAACTTTGAATTTCTGGAATCATTTGAGGCTTTTTTGGTGTTTGAACCTCAAAACGCAAACCTATGAAAACCTATTTATTACCCATCATTACAGGAATTACATTATTCGCCGCTTGCTCATCTCCTGAAAAGAATGCAGAAGAAGCCAAGGTTAACGATTTAAATTGGATCAATGGCGATTGGGTTACCAAGGAAAATAACCAAAAAATTACAGAGCGTTGGACACAGGTTAGCAGCCAAAGTTTGAATGGCACCCAATATACCATTGAGAATGAGGATACCGTGGCCATCCAAGCCATGGAAGTAAGTAAAAAAGGGGGGCGTGTCTATTACACCTTAAAAAAAGGCCCCAATGCAAAGGCAATTGAGTATAAGTTAACTAAAATGGAAAAGGATAAAGCGGTCTTTAAAAATCCGGAACTTGACTTTCCTTCCAAGATAGTTTACTACAAAGACCAAGACCACTTAGTATCTCAGGCAAAAGGCCAACAAAATGGTGAGGAAAAGATGAAAGAATTGGTGATGCATAAGCAGGAATAAATCACCTTATCTTTTTTCTCACCTTTAAAGCTTATAAACTTAGCATCCTATTTTTGAAGGTTTAATAATCTGATCGCAAAATTTATTTAAGTGCTATTTCCTAATATTAATTCCAAATTCTTTTACTGAGATGAAACTTAAAGGTTTCCCACCTTTAAATTTGAGCGACTTTTAAGAATATTTTTCCCTTAAATTTTGCAGTAGGATTTAATAACACTTAATTTGTCTT
>CAZLQF010000030.1:2029-31822 GCA_964561545.1 uncultured Sphingobacteriales bacterium | reverse complement strand
CCTAATTATCGATTGGGTTGAGGTAAAGCGATATTGTGCTTTGGTATGGCGAGTTTAACATTAAATAATTTCCCAACACTAAACATGCTCTAAACCTTCATTCCCAATTCTTCGGCTGCTTCTAAACTGCGTTCACCCACGGTTTCTTCCATTTCGCGCTTCAGGAATTGAGCGGTATGGCCTTTATTTTTCTTTATGATCTGTTCTGGCGAGCCTTCTACAACAACTTCACCGCCTTCGTCACCACCTTCCGGACCAACGTCAATAATATAGTCAGCCAATTTGATAACATCCAAGTTGTGTTCGATAATCAAGACCGTGTTCCCCTTATCCACGAGTTTTCCCAAAACATCCATTAAAATCCGGATATCTTCAAAGTGCAAACCTGTTGTTGGTTCATCCAGGATGTAAAATGTTTTGCCCGTATCCACTTTAGACAATTCCGTGGCCAGTTTTACGCGTTGTGCCTCGCCTCCGGAGAGGGTTGTTGAAGGTTGGCCCAAATGAATGTATCCCAAGCCAACATCGTTGATGGTTTGTAACTTTCTTTTAATATAGGGAATGTTTTCAAAAAAGGTTACTGCTTCTTCAACAGTCATGTCCAATACATCGCTAATTGATTTACCTTTATAGCGAACTTCCAGCGTCTCACGATTATAGCGTTTGCCTAAACATTCCGGGCATTCTACATAAACATCCGGAAGGAAATTCATCTCAATGGTTTTAACGCCACCGCCTTTGCATTCCTCACAGCGGCCCCCTTTTACATTGAATGAGAACTGGCCTGGTTGATACCCTCTGATCTTAGCTTCGGGCAATTCAGAAAACAATTTGCGGATATGGGAAAATACACCAGTGTAGGTAGCTGGATTGGATCTTGGGGTGCGGCCTATCGGTGCTTGATTGATCTCAATGACCTTATCAAGGTGCTTTACACCCGTAATCTTTTTATAAGACAAGGGTTTTTGTTTCGATCGATAAAATTCCCGCTTAAGGATCGGGTAGACGGTTTCATTGATCAAAGTGGATTTGCCGCTTCCTGATACTCCGGTTACACATATCAGTTTCCCTAATGGAAATTTTGCGTTAGCCGATTTCAAATTGTTCCCTTCAGCACCTTGTAGCTGGAGGTATTTGTTTTTATGGCCGTACCTGCGTTGGGCTGGAAGTTCAATTTCGCTTTCACCTCTCAAATACTGAGCGGTTTGGGTTTGGCTATTGATTATATGAGAAGGTGGCCCTTCTGCAACGATTTCACCGCCATGCTTACCGGCTCCGGGCCCATGATCAAGGATGTGATCTGATTGTAACATCATATCGCGGTCATGCTCGACCACAATGACGGTATTGCCAATATCCCGGAGTTCTTTTAAGGCATTGGTAAGGCGGTGGTTGTCTCTTTGATGTAGACCAATCGAGGGCTCATCCAGGATATAGAGCACGTTGATCAACTGGGAGCCGACCTGCGTAGCAAGCCTTATCCTTTGGGCTTCTCCACCCGACAAGGAATAAGCTGGGCGGTTAATACTTAAATAGTCCAGCCCTACATTGAGTAAAAAGCCAGTACGCTGCCTGATCTCCTTGAGGATTTCATTGGAAATAACCTTGCGGTTGCCTTCCAGGTTTTGGTTGAGGTTGTTAATCCATTCGTAAAAACGGTCGATCTGCAAATTGGCCACTTCCCCGATGTGCTTGCCATCAATCATAAAATGACGGGCCATTCTGTTCAGGCGGTAGCCATTGCAATCTGGACAGTCCGCTTTCCTGACCATCTCTTCCAAAGCCTTTTTGAGTGTTGATTTGTAGGTAGCTGAACTTAAAATTCTACGGTAAATGTTGACAATGCCTTCAAACGTAAAATGATCCTTGCCCAAAAAGGAATCAACCTGGAGCCTTTCATTGCTTCCATAAAGCAGGCAATCGATGGCTTCTCTCGAAAACTTATTGATAGGAGTATTAAGCTTAAAATTGTACTTATTACCAAGTGCTTTAATAAGGGATTCATAATAAAAGCCAAGCTCTGACCCCATTGGTTCAATGGCACCTTTGGCGATGCTTTTGGACTTATCGGGTAAAATGTCATCTTCATCAAACTCGTATTGCCGACCGGTACCTTTACATTCAGGGCAATAGCCATAGGGTGAATTAAAAGAAAAGGTGTTGGGCTGGGGTTCGTCATAGGAAATGCCAGTGTCTGGGCACATTAAATTTCGACTGAAGTGACGAGCTTTTTCATTGTCATCATGGTCTAAAAGCATTAACGTACCATTGCCTTGTTTTAGGGCTGTTTGAACGGAATTCCTTAAGCGTGTTGTGTCGCTTTCTTTTACTTTTACCCGATCCACTAAGAGTTCAATGTCATGGATCTTATACCGGCTAAGCTTCATGCCAGGCTCAATTTCTTGAATATCGCCATCGATCCGCATTTTAGTAAAGCCCAATTTGAAATTTTGCTCGAATACTTCACGATAGTGGCCTTTTCGACCTTTTACAACCGGAGCCAGAATGCTGATCCGCTTGCCGGAAAAATTATTGATAATGGTATCTAAGATCTGATCATCGGTGAAACGGACCATCTTTTTGCCCGTTTCATAGGAATAGGCTTCTGCCGTGCGGGCATAAAGCAATCGAAGGAAATCATAAATTTCCGTGATGGTCCCCACTGTTGATCGAGGATTTTTGCTTACCGTTTTTTGTTCAATTGAAATAACCGGGCTAAGACCATCGATTTTATCCACATCCGGACGGGTGAGGTGCCCTATAAACTGGCGGGCATAAGCTGCGAAAGTTTCCATGTACCTTCGCTGTCCTTCTGCATAAAGGGTGTCAAATGCAAGGGAAGACTTGCCGCTCCCACTTAAGCCGGTAAACACGATTAAATTGTTTCTTGGCAGGGTAACATCAAAGTTGGCCAGGTTGTGCTCACGTGCACCATAAACCTGTATGGTGCCCTCTTCTATTTTTGATTCAATGTAAGAATTCTCATCAGGTTTAGCTTCGGTAGCTTTATTCGTCAATTTGCCTCTTCAGTATTTTTAAAGTTTGCCCTCGTTCAACGTAGGAGGTGGTCATATTGTTCCACTCCATAATTTGCGGTACACGGACGCCATATTCTTTGGCAATCTTGTAGATGTCCTGGCCTTTGCTTACTTGATGGCGTTTAAAATCATCCGCTTTATAAGGTTTGTAAGTACCGAGATTTAAAGTGTCTGGCATGGCCGCCAAGGTATCCTCGTTGAGCGTTTTCCGTTTATAGCCGTTGAACTTATCGGAGCGCGCAAATTTAGGTATCTGGACGTAATAAGTTTTGCCTGATGCGTTAGACAGGTTATCATCCCGGATCCAAGGATTGTAGTGGAGCAAGGTTTTGTAAGTAATGTTGTGATCCAGTGCAAAATCGATCCAACTAGGTATGGTTCTTCTAACAGCTATTGAATCAGTATGAGGCGGCTTGTAAAGCTCGCGGTTCTCAAAGTCGTAACCATATCTTTTGGGGTTTTCCATAATTTCTTTGACCGCCAATATGCGAAACATGTAACGGCTGGTTTCGGGGTTTAAGTGGAGGTCATAATAAGAGTTTACTTGTTGTTGTTGTAAAGCTCTTTGGATGCCATTCATGCCCATGTTGTAAGAAGCGGCAGCCAACGTCCAATTGCCAAAACGGTCGCGAGCTTTTTTTAAATACTTACAGGCTGCAACGGTAGATTTTTGAACATTGTAGCGCTCATCGATGTCATCGTTTACTTCAAGACCATATTCTTTACCGGTGCTTTCGATGAATTGCCAAAAGCCGACTGCACCGGCCGGTGAAACTACTTGCTTCAGATCACTTTCGATGACGGCCAGATATTTAAAATCTTCAGGAACGCCCTCTTGTTTTAGTATGGCTTCAATGATGGGAAGCCAGCGATTGGCCCTTTTAAAATACAGCAAGGAATGGGATTCCCAGAAAGCATTAACGAGCAATTCACGGTCAAAACGTTCTTTGACCTCCGTATCATACAGTGGAACTTGCTCACCTGCAAAATCTATGGATGCTGGTATGTTAAGCGGTTGAACCTCGGAAGCTTCAGGCATGACGCTTTCAACAGAATCTTTTTGTTGCTTTTCATGGATCTTTTTAGGATCTTGATCCGGAGATTGGGAATTAGTGGTAAAAGAATAAAGCCCGTAGGTAGTACCAGCCAAGAAAACGGCTAAGCCTAAATAGCCCAAAATATAAATCCAATGGTTGGTAGATGACTTACGTTTTTTGGTCATAGGGTTATGGGTGCTTATTTCAAGTCAAACAATAGCAGGCTTGGAAAAAATTCATTACAAAGCACTTTATTTATCAGGACCATCCAAGTGGAATTAAAAAGCTTTAAACAATAGCTTGCTGCATTGTTGTTTTAAACTTCTTTTTTATCATTTAATAAGGCTTCCAGCTTTTGCTGAGCATCCTGAGATGGTCTTGGTGCGTCCCGGTTTACAATGGTTCCTTCAGGGCCTATAATAATGAATCTGGGTATTGAATAGATCACATAATCATTAACTATCTTAGAATCAAAGGCCTCGCCATTGGCAAATAATTGATGACCTTTAAGTTCTTTGTCTTTCACCATTTTTTCCCATTTTGCTTTGTTTTCAGCTTTATCCAGGGAAATGCTCACAATTTCAATATTTTGGTTTTGGAGGGAGTCATGCAGTTTTTTCAAATGAGGAATTTCTTTTTTGCAGGGGCCACACCAGGTTGCCCAGGCATCAATAAAAACGTAACTGCCTTTAAAATCGGATAGGCTAACCGTATCCCCACTTATATTGGGATAAGCAAAAGAAGGAGCTTGTTTGCCCTCCTTAATTGAAGCCCAATCCTCCTTTAAATTTTGAATTTCTTTCTTGTATTCGGGTCGTTTGGGCAAATTATCGTAAAGGTCTGCGAGGGGCTGGGCTTTTTTCGGTCCTCTAATTTGTAGCATTCTTTTTAATTGGGGCTCAACAAGTATGCCTTGGATGGTATCATTGTTGAATGATTCCTTAATTACTTTGGCTTTTAAGAAGGCACGCGAGGTATCTTCAAATGCTTCCTGATCGCTGTAATCCCTGACTTTGGAGCTCATAAAAGCATCGACATAATCCTTGTATTTGGGAATTCTGAAATAAGAGGGATTGGACAGGTTAATTTGCTCCCTGTAGGCATAAAAGTCGTCATTAAGTTCAACCTCTTCGCCATCATTTAAACGGCTATAATAAAGGGGATACCTTTCTTTCATTTCATAGAATCGGCTTTTGATCTTGATCTTTTCTTGCTCTAAGAAAGATCCGGCCACATCGTTTTCAGACCGAACTGCCTCAAGTTCGTCCATATAGAGTTGTTGTAGGGAGTCTACAATTAGATTAAAACTATCTGGCTTTTTAGCGTAAATATTACGATAAGTTTTAGCACCTTTAAAGATGGTATCCTCCCTTAAAATCAAATTTACCAAGTAAGTATTTTCTGCTGCTTTGGAACCTGTATACTCCAAGGTTTCATCGAATTCTTTGGTATTCAACGTCCAGTGAATGCTGTCACCGGGTTCCGCAAAAATCATCCCGTATTCATTGCCATGGGTAAATTTAAGATACCTTGGTTTAGATACTTGCAACGAAGCTTTAAAACCATTTTGGGTATCAAGCTTGACCGATTGTTGGAAATCTGCTCTTGGCCCAATTTTTTCCATGGTAATCGTATCCGCTTTGGGATTTTCAATTTTACCGCTTACGTGGATTTGATCGGTTTGCTGCATGTTTTCCTGTTGATTGCCAGGTCCACTTTGGCATGCTTGAAAACTAAAGAACAAAATAATGATGTAAGTGCCTATACTTGTTCTCATAAACTAATTTTTTACCAAATTTAAAGAATAGATTTAATTTTAATTGGTAAAGGTAGTAAGGTTGAGCTTTTATACCAAACATGGGTAATTTTAATGATGAGTTCTTCGTTTGAGCACAGGTTTCAGAAGACTTTTATATTACCAATTATTGGTTTCTTATGGTGGGTTGATTGGTAAATGGGCTTACATTTCCCAACTTGTTAACTTTTACAGTCATTCGTTGCTATGCTGGAGTCTAAGAACGTTCAATTAAAAATAATTTACACTGAGTTATATTTTTGCCCAATATGCTTAAGAACCTTGGCAGCGCTAAGCTATCAGGTTATTTGCTAAACAATGCATCCAGTAAACCAATGTTTTCCGCTTTCTTCTTGATGATTAATACCGGAATTTCAGGTTCCCGCTTGAGGAGTTTTTCAGTAACACTGCCCATTAAAAGAGCAGCTGCAGAGCTTTGCCCTTTGGAACCCATGACAATCAACTTGGCGTGGTTTTTCCGGGCCTCCTCCAGGATAAGTTTACCGGGTTTGTTTTGGTCATCCAGCGTGAATATAGGCTTAAGCTTTTCTTTTTTGATGGAAGGTTGATGATCCTTGATGTAACGGTCATAAGCTTCTTTAGCATTATCCTTCATCAAGGTCGCCATTTGCTCATGGGTGCGCATGGCTTTGTAGGATGGAATTGGAATTTTGTAAATGTTTTGAATACATACTGCATCTAAAGGAGCTGTTTCATTGATCAGTTGAACGAAGTTTAAGGCTTTATCCGAATAATCGGAAAAATCAACCGGCAGGAAAATGCGCTTGAAATCAGGTTCACTGGCTTCAGGCACAATTAAAATTGAGCAATGTGCTTTTTTGGATAAACGATGGGGAACAATACCAGAGCCTTCCGATTGGATCTTTTGACCCACGGCTATCAAGTCAATGGAATGGTCATGACTGTATTTAATCATCTGCTCAAAAGGCGTACCTTTCAGCACCTTTGTATATATGGTTTGATCCTGAACTCCTTCAAATGCCTGATTCACAATTTGGTAGGCGTCATTTTCGATTTGGGCTTCAAGGCTTTCAATCTGGTCGCCGTATTGTTCTTCTAACTGCTTGGGCACCAAATCCTTTTTAAGTACATGGATACAATGGATCTCTTTTGCTCCAATTATACCGGCAAGTTTTTTTACATAATTCAGGACTTCGCGGTCAAAATCGCTTAAATCCAAGGCAACAAGGATTTTTTTGATGCTTTCCATAATTGAAGTTATTTGTACTCTTGGTCAAAATATCATGATTGACAAAAATAAGCAAAACCTCTTAATAGCCAACCGGCTTTGCGTTTGTTAAGGACAGGAAAAAAATCAAATTCTATAAAGCAAAGCCTAATGCATGAAGCCTTGGTTCATTGATAATGAATGTTTAATAATAGCATCAAAAACAAAATAACATTTTCCATTAGCAAACACTTCCAAGCAATCAAATGCGAACTTTACTGGTTTTAGCCATTAAGATTGCTTAGAATCATCCTTGATAAATTGACTCAAGGCTAATGACAAAATGACCACGATCAAGCAGCCTATTAAATTGAACCATAGGTATTCAACATCAGAAAAGTAGTAAAACAGCAATACAGTGGTTTCAGCTGCCAAGGCTGCAATGAAAACCGCATTGGCTTTAACTTTTTTGATGAAGAAAGCCGTTAGGAAAATGCCGAGGATGGTTCCATAGAAAAGCGATCCTAAAATGTTGATGGCTTCGATCAGGTTTTCGAACAATGAGGCCAGCATGGCAAAAGCAATGGCAAATAGGCCAAATAGCATTGTAAATAGGCGTGAGGCTTGTAAGTAATGGCGCTCGCTTTTTTGGCCACCAATATTGCGCTTATACAGGTCAACCGTTGTTGTGGATGCCAATGCATTGAGTTCTGCTGCTGTTGATGACATAGCAGCTGAAAATATCACCGCCAATAATAGCCCAACAATACCAACTGGCAGGTAATTAACCACGTAACTTAGGAAAATGTAATCGTCATTTTCAACTTTAGCATCAGGATCGGCTTTTTGTATGAGATTAGCAACGGCTTGTTCAAATTCCTCATTTTTAGAAAGATGGGATTTAACGGCCTTTGTTCGCTCTTGAATGACTTCCTTACTGGCATCATTCTCCAACGCTTCTGATAATGCTTTTATCTCGGCTTTTTTGGCTTTAAAGTTAGCTGTGTGCTTGTCTTTAACCTCCTCAAGCTGATCGGCATACTCTGATGTCTCCACTTTTTGTAAGCTTGCCTGGTTGAAATAAACAGGGGGTTGGTGAAACTGGTAAAACATGAAGACCATAACACCCGTAAAAAGAATGAAAAACTGCATGGGGATCTTCACCAAACCATTCAATAAGAGGCCCAAACGGCTTTGTTTAATGCTTTGGCCTGATAAATACCGCTGTACCTGGGATTGATCCGTACCAAAATAAGAAAGCTGTAAAAACAAACCTCCCAATATGCCGGACCAAATATTGTAGCGGTTCGAAAGGTCAAATGAAGGGTCGATTACTTCCAACTTGTCCAATTTGCCGGCTACCTGCACTGCATTGCCAAAAGAAATGAAATCTGTAATGTAGGCAATGAGCATCCCAAAAGCAATGAACATTCCAAGGAAAATCACGAACATTTGCTGCTTATGGGTTTGGCTTACCGCTTTGGTACCACCTGATACGGTATAAATGATAACCAATCCACCAATGAGCAGAATGGTCATGGTTAAGCTTATGCCCATGATATGGGACAAAATAATGGCAGGCGCATAAATGGTTAAGCCAGCTGCGAGTCCTCTTTGTATAAGAAACAAGCCAGCGGTTAAAATCCTCAATTTAAGATCAAAACGGGATTCTAAGTATTCATAAGCCGTGTATACCTTCAATTTGTAATAAAGTGGAATGAAGACAATTGAAATGATGATCATGGCGATGGGCAAGCCAAAATAAAATTGTATAAACCCCATTCCGGCATCAAATCCCTGCCCGGGAGTGGAAAGGAAAGTGATGGCGCTGGCCTGGGTTGCCATCACGGAAATTCCAACGGTCCACCAGCCCATTGATTTGTTACCAAGTAAAAAATCTTCTATGTTCTGCGTACCTCTTGTTCGCCATACCCCATAAGCCACAATGATGGCAAGGGTGGCTAAAAGTACGATCCAATCAATTTGGGTCATTCATAAAGTTTTGTGAAGATGTAAAACAGGATGATCAACCCTACCAGGGTTAGCAATACCAACCTGTACCAAGCATTCCACGTTTTGAACAATGGAGGTGGGTCTACCTCTTTTTCAACTTCCCGCCAATCGAGATAACCAACATATCGGCCGGTATTCTTTTCCATGGATTCCTTCTCACTCATAAGCGATCAAATTAGCAAACAGCCGATAAGCACCGGGTACTCCTGCGGGTAATTGCCTGAAAAAAGCCAACCCTGTATAAATGTATTTGCCCTTCCCATAATCCGTAACCAGCAAACTTCCTTTAAGTGGGTCCTCCCCTGGATCATTACTGCTAAGAATGGGGGTGTAATTACCATCCCATTCACCTGGAAAGTACAACCCCCTTTCCTGCACCCATCCTTTAAAATCTGCTTTGGTTATTTGATTGGGCTTATTTAAAACCTGATGATCGGGATTTAAAAATTTCATTGGTGCTTCTTCATCGGTCACTCGTTTGTATTCTATTTTGAAGGGATAAGGCCCCATATTTTTGGTAACCAAATTCCGGTTTTTATTGTACTGAACAAGCATCGTGCCGCCATCTTCAACGTATTGCATCAGTTGTTTTTGGTAATTGGTTATCCAATTTTGGGTATTGTAGGTTCGGACGCCTAATAAGATGGCATCCAATGATTGTAAATGAACCTCATCAAAATTCTGCTCATTGATCATGGTTACTTCATACCCAAGTTGCCTTAAGGCGGATGGTACCTCATCTCCTGTACCCATAATGTAACCGATCTTTTTACCTTTGGTCTTAATGTTCAATCGAGCCACTTTCATGTTGGATACCGGAAACATGGTTTGATGCTCAATATGATCATAATTGATGCTGGTAATACCCCGCTTAAACCGGCCTTTGTCATTTTTAAAATAGGCTTGAAGCTGCCCTTCACTGGATTTAGCAGGTGGTGTAACTTCAAACGCAAACTTTTTTATTTTACCTTTTCCATTAATGTTCACAGATTTGAATTCAGGGCTGTAATTCCAGCCATCCGGAACATCCAATCCCACTTTCCCAAAAATACTGTCTTTTCCGGACCTCACTTCCACTGTAATGGTTTTCGATGATTGCTCTGGAAACACGGTTGATTTGGTTGGCAATTCAAGGGTAGCAGGCGGGCCAATCTCAAAAGGACGGTATTTTTCGCCCTTTACGCGGTCTTCCCAGCGATGCCTTATCTCTTTTGTAACCTTGAAACTGATGTCATCCACCTTGATTTGGAAGGTTACCTCCATTGGGGTGGGTGTTTGAGGCAAGCCAATTATTTCCTGGTTGTTGACCCTGTACATGCCATTGCTCAGCATGGGCTTTCTTAGCCAATAAGGATGGGTGTATGGGGCTTTTTCTGGAATGGTGATCTTGTGGCTTTGCTCAAATTGGGCGTTATAAGGAATGGAAGTTTCAATATCAACTTTTTGTTCATCAAAGGGATATTGGATGGCTTTCATTTCCATGGGATAGTCATAGCGCTTAAGGAAACTTGTATTGACGGTAACTTCGCTACCAGGTACTCCATAATGCTTTTCTGTTGTAGCATCCATCCAGCATCCATTAGCGGCCAGTATCAAATTTTTGATCTCATTGGATTTATAGGATTTCCAATGGTCATTATCTAAGTTTTGAAGTGCTTTGTAAGCTTTTACCAAATGAGGTGTGATGGCAGATGGGTTGGCTGGATCATATTCATTAAGAGCTCGATTTAAATGCCGGCCTACTTTTTTACCACCATCCAGGCGGTCCCAATTTGTATTGATGCCTTCCATTATAGATTCTTCAGCCTTATTGCCCATGGTATGATCGAAAAATTCAAGTTGGTTGCCTCGGGATGGTGCATCACCGAATCCCTGGCTCTTATGTTGGCTGCTGCTAAGTGCTCCTAATTCATCATAAGATTGGCCCAAAAGGGCGTTGTATTGGCCCACATTGGTGGGCAAAAATTGGCTTGAATCCATACCACCTTCCTTTTCCCGGTAAAACCACCAGGAAGTATTGAACATTAGCCTTTCGGGCTCCCACGTATCTACATATCTAAGTTGCTGAGGAAATTTTTCCGGGTTGCTCGCGGCCTTGTAAGCTTGTTCAGCCAGCATTCCAGAAGCTGTGTGATGACCGTGACCGCCATAGCCATCCGAAGGAAACCGAGTTATGATTACATCAGGTTGTAATTTTCTGATGATCCAAACGATATCAGACAGAACCCGTTCTTCATCCCAAATTTCAAGGGTCTCTTTAGCTGTTTTTGAATAGCCGAAATCGTTGGCCCTCGAAAAGAATTGGAGGCCTTGATCTACCGAGCGTGCACCCAATAATTCTTGCGTACGCAAGACGCCAAGCGCTTTCCCTTTTTCAGACCCAATGAGGTTTTGGCCTCCATCACCCCTTGTTAAGGATAAATAAGCCGTTCGAACTTTGGCCTCATTGGCAAGGTAAGCCATGACTTCGGTATTTTCGTCATCTGGATGGGCTGCCAGGTAAAGAACGGTTCCAACCGTATTGGCTTTCTCCAGCTCCAATTTGATTTCACCAGCATCTAATGGTTGGTAATCTTGCTGGTATTGGGAATTAGCCATTAGTGGTAAGCAGAGTAAAACCAGTATTCTAAGAAGCATTTGATTCAGTTTCATTAAAATTTTATTTGACGGTTTAAAGGAGGTTTGAGCACATTCCATAGAAAGCCCAAAAATAATACAAACTCATTTTTGTGGAAATACTTATTGATTAGTATTGAGTAATACAGTTTTGAGCTCAAGGTCAATAACGTAGCCTTTTAAATTTTGGAGCAGCAAGAAAATCAATTTATCAAGCTTTTAACCCATAAATACAGCCCGTAAAATTGAAATCACCTTTAAAAGAATCGGGTCAAAATACAACCCCTTAACAGGGTGCTAATATTACCATATCTGCCACCGTTAGCATATTGCTTTCATTAACAATAATTTCCGTATTTTCCCTAAAAGCGCATTGGTTTTATGAGTTTGTATGTTAGCATAATTTCGGTCATAGCAGGGCTTTCCCTGGTTATTTATTTTTCTGAACAATTGGTTAAGGGAGTTGTCGGAACTTCGTTACACTTCAATGTTTCAGCCTTCATCATAAGTGTCATCTTTGTTGGTTTTGACCCTGAAAATTTAGGGGTTGGTGCTGTTGCGTCTCATGAATCAGTTAGTGGCATTGCTGCTGGCTCCATCATTGGTGCTGCCATGGTGGCCATTGCACTTGCACTTGGCATAACGGCATTGTTATCCCCATTGCAATTTCAAAACATTCCCAAACGGATTTTGCTCATTCCACTGTTTTCAGTTTTGCTTTTTGCTTCTCTGGTCGTTGATCAAACTTTGGGCCGATTGGATGGTATGATCTTGCTTTTGGGCTATGGATTGGCGGTAATCTATTTGATCAAGCTGAACAGAAGTGGCATCAAGCTGGAAGCCGGAGGTGAAGTAGCGGAAACCCTTGAACGCGACGAATTACCAGGCAAAAGGTCTTCAGCAGGCTTAATGCTCGTATCGCTTGTAGCTATTATTGGTGGCAGTGAAATGTTGGTTAACGGCTCAAAAAAGTTGCTGGACGCGCTAAATATATCCGATACGGTTTACGGCATGACGGTTCTTGCTTTGTTGGTCAGCATAGAAGAGATTGCTCGCGAATTGCCGGCTGCTTTGAAAGGCAAGCCCGATATTTCAATTGGCAATGTTTTTGGCTCCATCATGGCCTTCTTTCTGTTTAATGCAGGTTTTATCGGTATGGTCAACCCTGTTAAGTTCAGTGCTCAAGTGATTGAGTTCTACTTGTCTATTAGTGTGGCAACCATTGGGTTCATACTTGTATTGTTAGCTATAAGCCATCAAATTCCCCGTTGGGCAGGAGTTATCTTAATCATGATTTATATTGGGTTTGTTTTAGGAGGGTATTGGTTTTAGTAAGGATCACCTTTTTTAGCTCATTGCTACTAATGGGTGGGGTTCAGCTATTTTTAAACCATTTGGAGCGTATTGAATGATATTAGTCAATGGTTCAAATAACTCCTTAGCCTGAAATTTTGAACATTATAAGGTCACCCTTTGTCTCATTGCCTTAAAGTTGATATCAAGTTACTCCTTAACTTTGCCGGAACCTTAAAGCTAAACGCTTGCGCAACAAACAAGCCCTGATCCTCATTTTTATCGCCAATACCATTTCGGGTTTAGCTACGGGCATCACTGTACTTGCCATTCCTTGGTATTTCTCTGACATTCTTCAAAAGCCATCCCTTTTTGGTTGGGCTTATGCTGGCATCACCTTTTTCAGCCTCTTTTGGAGCACTTATGCAGGGACGCTTATTGACAAATATTCCCGTAAACGGATTTACCAATTTTCTACATTGTCAAGTGCTTTGGTGGTGGGGAGCGTAGCTTTTTATGGTTTTTATTATGGCTATGTGCCCGCTGGCCTTGTGATTCTGGCTTTTGCCACTACATTTTTAAACTTTAACATCCATTATCCCAACCTCTATGCTTTGGGACAAGAGATAACGGAAAAGCATTATTATGGCAAGCTCAATTCATACCTCGAAATACAAGGCCAAAGTACCAATACCATTGCCGGAGCTTTGGCTGCTGTTCTTTTAAGCGGAACAGTTGGCAGCGGAGCCATTAGTCTGCCTGTTGAATTGCCTTTCGAGGTGGAAGCCTGGAGTATTCAGCAAGTTCTGTTATTAGATGGAGCTACTTATTTCCTCTCTTTTACTTTAATATCAATGATCCGGTATCAGCCTTTAGTAGCACGTCAGCCTTCCACAGGATCTATTATGGACCGTATTGGCGCAGGCTTCAACTACTTGAAAAGCCGGCCCAAGATCTTTCTATTTGGCTTATTCTCTAACGCTATATTCGTAACTGTTTTGGTTCATGCTTTCTTTTTATTACCGCGCTACATCAATGACCACCTGCAAGCTCAAGCCGATCTTTACGGTGCTGCAGAAATGTTATTTGCCTTTGGGGCTATTGGTTCAGGCATTGCCATACGTAAGATTTATCAAAGGCAACATCCTGTTGTTGGCGTAGTGATCAATACAGCTTTCGGAGTAGCATTGCTGTTATGGTTTGCATTAACGGAAAATATTTTTGTCCTGCTTATAGGTTCCCTAATCTATGGTTTGGCCAATTCTGGCAATCGCATCCTTCGCATGACTTATTTCTTCAACGTCTTACCCAATGATGTTATCGGACGAGCCAACAGTGTGATCAATGTTATTTTAACGGTATTAAGAATCTTCTTTATTGGGATATTTTCGCTCCCGTTTTTCGCGATAGGCAATAATGTTATTTTCACCTACGTGGTTTTGAGCATCTACGTTTTGGTAGCTTTTGGGATCTTGATTTATATTTATCCATCCCTTAAAAGGTGGTCTTTGGAGCCTGAGGAAGCTGTAAGTTGATCAGGGATGTTTTGTAATGGGTTTGCTACATGTTACTGTGTTAATGTCGTTAAATGTATTAACCGTTTAAACTTGCATTAAAATTATACTTGAAATCCGATACCTCAATTCTGAATCCTTACCTATACCTATTAACTTTTAGGTTGCGAATTAGTTGCTGGTAATTCCGAATTAAACTTTAGAAAACATACCTTCGAAAACAAATAACAGCCATGTACACGGTCCAGAAAATAGCGGAGGTAGTCAATGGCCAATTGATCAAGGCAGATAAACCTCATGCTCAAATTAAAGCTTTGTTCTTTGACAGCAGGAGGATTAGCAAGATTAAAGGCAGCTTATTCTTCGCCATTCCAGGAAGTCACCATGATGGTCATGATTACCTTGAGGAACTATTAGAGCAGGGGTGCAACAATTTTGTGATACAGGATGGAGCGGTCATCGATAATCTACAATCCCAATCTGATGTTAATTTGATCCTTGTTGAAGACGTAGTAGGTGCATTACAGACGTTGGCATCCTTTCATCGGAAGCATTTCAATATACCTGTAATTGGCGTTACCGGTAGCAATGGAAAAACAATTATTAAAGAATGGCTCTACCAATTGCTTTACCGTCAAGTAAATGTTCTTCGTTCCCCACGTAGTTTTAATTCCCAAATTGGCGTACCCTTATCCGTGTGGGAACTCAATGAAACCCATGAATTGGGCGTATTTGAAGCCGGAATTTCTACAACCGAAGAAATGGCTCATTTAGAGGCTATAATACAACCAACCATAGGGATTTTTGCTAACATTGGGCAAGCTCACCAAGCGGGATTTACAGACATGCGTCAAAAAGTTATGGAAAAGCTCAAGTTGTTTAAAAATTGCCACACACTCATTTACTGCAAAGATTATGGGCTTATCGAAGAAGCCGTTCAGTCCCAACTTCAGGAAGGATTTTTTGATAATGATGACCTCACCCTTTATAGTTGGTCAAAGCAAGGAAATGCAGACCTCGAAATAAGATCCATTCAACAGGATCAAGGAATTACCCAAATAAAAGGCTTTTGGAAAGAAGAGGAACAAGAAATAGCCATTCCCTTTACAGATCCTGCTTCCATTGAAAATGCCATCCATTGCTGGCTAACTTTATTGGTAATGGGATGTGAAGGAGACATGATCCAAGAAGGGATAGAAGCTTTATCACCTGTCAGGATGCGGATGGAAATGAAAAATGGCGTTAATGGTTGCACTTTGATTAATGACAGCTATAATTCTGATTTGCTGTCTATTAACAATGCTTTGGACTTTTTGAACCAGCAAAGTCAGCACAGTAAGAAGACTGTTATTTTATCCGATATTTTACAAGCCGGGATGCGGGAAAAAGAGCTTTACCAAGAAGTAGCAAGGATTTTAGAATCTAAGGCAATTGACCGCCTCATAGGCATTGGTCCAGCCATTAATCGCAACCATGAAATTTTTAACGCCAATGAATTTTTCAATAGCACTGAGGATTTTTTAAATGGTTACGGCCCCAATGATTTCCAAAATGAAGCCATTCTTATCAAAGGCGCTCGAAAGTTCCACTTTGAGGATATATCAAAACTTTTACAACAAAAAGCTCATCAAACAGTACTTGAGATCAACCTTGAAGCCATGATTCATAACCTGAATGTATACCGCTCTTATCTGAAATCTGGCACAAAAGTGATGGTTATGGTAAAGGCTTTTGCTTATGGAAGTGGTAGCTACGAAATTGCCAACATTCTTCAATTTCATAAAGCAGATTATTTAGCCGTTGCCTATGCAGATGAAGGCATTCACTTGAGAGAGGCGGGCATTCAACTACCCATCATGGTGATGAACCCAGAGGAAGAAAGCTTTGAGCGAATGGTGGCTTATAAGCTTGAACCCGAAATCTATAGCATTCGCCAACTTGAACAATTTGCAAAAGCAACTGCAGGTAACCAAGCAAATAAGATTCTGGTCCATATTAAGTTGGATACTGGTATGCACCGGCTTGGTTTTACCGAAGATGAATTGCCAGCTCTGCTTAGCACCCTTGAAAAAGCTTCGCAGATTAAAATTCAAAGTGTATTCTCGCATTTGGTAGCCTCTGATGAACCCGAAGAGGATGATTTTACCCAAAAGCAAATTGATGCTTTTGAAAGAATGGTTGATAAACTTCAAAATCACCTTCAAGAAGATTTTCTTAAACACATACTCAACACCGGAGGTGTCGTTCGTCATAGCAAGGCCCAATATGATATGGTCCGCTTGGGTCTGGGTGTTTATGGCATTGATACAACCGGCCATGTAGCAGCACTTCTTCGTACTGTTAGCACCCTTAAAACCACGGTTGCTCAACTCAAGCATCTAAAACCTGGCGATACGGTTGGCTATGGCCGCGCAGGTAAAATAACGAAAACCACAACCATTGCAACCCTCAGTATAGGTTATGCAGATGGGTTCAATCGATTGCTAAGTAATGGACAAGGATATGTGATGGTCAATGGCACACCAGCACCAGTTGTCGGTAATGTTTGTATGGACATGACGATGGTGGATGTAACAGGTATTGGTGTTCGAGAGGGCCAAGAAGTGGTTGTTTTTGGGGATAAGCCTAATATTCAGGAAATTGCTGCACTAATGGATACCATTCCCTATGAAGTATTGACCAACATTGCGCAGCGTGTTAAAAGGGTTTATTTGAATGAGTAAATGGTGAATTTGTTTAAGTTGGGGCATTTTGAGAAATTTGTACCAAATTAGAATCAAGGTAAAATGCGTCCTATGAAAGTACTAAACTTAATTATCTGTTTTATAATGCTCATAGTTGGTGCTCAACAAAGCCAAGCAGGAGATTTTGAGGGCACCTTCACCCTTGAATCTAAATTCCATGAAGATAAAAATGATGAGGAAACCCGCAAGGTGTTCATTCAATTTTATGTAAAAGATGATAAGACCCTTATCGAGCTTCATTCCCCCAATAAATCCTACGATACCAAAATCCTTATTGACCAGAATTCAAATGAAATTTACCACATGATGGATGCTGGTAACCGGAAGCTTGCTATGCGAAAAGAATTAACCAACGGTGGCAATGAACTCCTGGTTAATGACAATGTCTCGGTAAAGCGGACCCAAGAAACCAAGGATATTAATGAATACCAATGTAAAAAATATATTATCAAGGCAAACAAAGCCAATTCCCAAGTCTGGGTTACCAAAGAGCTGGATTTTAACTTTACCCGTTTATTCAATGCATTGAATGACCATCCCAGAAATCAAGAAGTAACTTCCAAGATCCCTTCCATGGATCAATTATCACTTAATGGATTTCCGGTAGCCAGTGTATTACAACATAAAAGTAACCATGATTGGGTTAGAACTAAACTTACCGAAATCAAAGAAAAACAACTGCCTCAGTCTAAATTTGACCTTTCGGGGTATTATGTTCAGGATGGCAATAACAACTCCTTCATCCAGCAGAAGAATTAGCACTTTCATTAAATCAAGTCAATTTGATTTATAAATTACGTATGCTGTTGTTTTTTTAAGCATCAACATGTACCATTCCAGGTTATTCACTGATGGTGGGTATAATTTCATGCTGCTAAATGAGAGTGTTTTGATATTTTCTTACCTAAAGGCTTTCGCTTGATTGTTTGGTAATTGCCATGATTTAAATCCTGCACTGGATAGGCTGATGATTACAAAAAGGTTAATTTTGAGCCCGAAATAAATGCTTGAACGTTCAACAATTTCTTTCAATCAGGAAATATTTTTAAGGAAATTTGTTAACCTTGGATAAGCTTAAACAAAATGCTTCGATATGAGCGATAGTCAAAATCAACAAGATACCCCCAACAATGAAAATCAAAACCAAAATAAACCCCTTATTGGAATTAGCTCAGGTGATGTTAATGGCGTAGGCCCCGAGGTAGTAATCAAGACATTATCTGATAACAGGATCCTCAACTACTGCACTCCCGTTGTTTACATTTCGGGTAAGGTGGCCAATTATTTTGCGAAGGTGCTGAATTACAAAAACATGAACTTTAACCCGATTGATTCGGTAGATAAGGCGCATGCACAACGCATCAACCTTAAAAATCCCTGGAATGAAAACCCAAGGATTGAAATGGGAAAAGCTACCGAATTGTCCGGTAAATATGCCTTTCAATCCCTGTCAACCATGATGGAAGACCTTAAAGCCGGAAAACTAAATGGCATTGTAACCAGTCCGATCAATAAAAAAGTGATCCAGGCGAATAATTTTGATTTTCCTGGCCATACCGAGTATTTGCAACAAGAAATGAATGCAGACGATCATTTAATGTTAATGGCTTCAGAAGACATAAAGATCGGAGTGGCAACCGGCCATGTACCATTTCAAGAAGTAACCAACCATCTATCTAAGGAGTTAATTGTTAATAAATTAAAAGTTTTGGATAGTTCCCTAAAACAAGATTTTACCTTTCATAAACCAAAAATAGCCGTTTTAGGCCTAAATCCCCATGCAGGGGAAGAGGGGTTGCTTGGCAATGAAGAAGATGAGATCATTACCCCTGCCATAGAGGCGGCTAAGGAAGAAAACTTGTTGGTTTTTGGCCCTTATCCGGCAGATGGATTTTTTGGAAGCAGGCAATTTATGAATTTTGATGCAACCCTGGCCATGTATCATGATCAAGGCTTGGTTCCTTTTAAAACGCTTTCTTTTGAAAAAGGCGTGAATTATACCGCTGGGTTACCATTGGTAAGGACATCCCCTGATCATGGAACGGGTTTTGCGATTTCAGGTAAGAATCAGGCAGATGCTACCTCTTTAAGAGAAGCACTTTTTATGAACATTGATATTATTAAAAACCGGGGTATGCATGACGTTATCACTGCTAATCCGCTGGAAAGCAGAATGGTAAAAGAAAAGGAAACTTGAGGCAAAATTGGGCTTTTTTGAAAAATTGTTAATTTTGCGCTCATTTTAGTAAATGTGGAATAGTGAGGCATCTTGATCAATATACAATTAGATTTATTAACCTAAATCTTGGAAGGCATGAATACGATTTTCAAGTAGGTGATGATTTCTTTGAGCATTTTGAAAATTCTTTAATTGATCAAGCGGAGGCCAACATTCATTGCGTATTAAATAAAGAAAAGGATACATTTTTTACGCTGGATCTTACCATCAAGGGGCATATGCAGTTAAATTGTGACCGTTGTTTAGATGAATTAAAGTGGCGCTTGGAAGAAGAGCATCACTTAATAGTGAAATTAGAGGATGAGCAAAAAGAACCAGAAGCAAACGTCATCATTTTGCCACCTGATGCAATTGAAATTAATATTGCAAAACCGATTTACGATTTTTTAAACTTGGCTAAGCCCATGAAGCCGGTTTGCGAAGAAATTGAAAAAAATTGTAACCAAGAAATGATCAAGCTCATTAACAACTTAGGCAAGGAGCGAAAAGATGACGATGATATCGATCCTCGATGGGAAAAACTAAGAAATTTGTACAATTAATAAATAAAAGTTAATTTATGGCACAACCTAAAAGAAAGGCATCCAAAACCAGAAGAGATAAAAGAAGAACCCATTACAAAACTAAAAGGCCGGATATTACTTTCTGCCAAACAACCGGTGAACCTCATTTAAGGCACAGAGCCTACTGGCATGAGGGTAAATTATATTACAGGGGCAAAGTAGTGATTGACGAGTGAAAACGTCCAGCTAAAAGACCGTGTTTTAATTTTTCATCAACTTTACCAATTAGTCACATAACCCATATTCAACAATAACAATGAGAATTGGAATAGATATTATGGGAGGAGATTTTGCTCCCAATGCCGCCTTAGATGGTGTCAAACAAGTTTACCAAGATCCTCCTGAAAATTTAGAACTTGTATTACTTGGAGATCAATCCATTATTGAACCTTATTTGGACGAGCATGGTTTAAGTAAAGATCACTTCAAAATCATCCATTCCGAAGAAGTGATTGAAATGGGAGAATCTCCTACAAAATCATTTTCCAAAAAACCCAAATCTTCAATTTCCATTGGATTTCAGCTTTTGAGTGAAGGTAAAATAGATGTGTTCCTGAGTGCTGGGAATACAGGTGCCATGATGGTTGGCTCGCTTTATACCGTAAACGCTATAGAGGGGGTGCTGAGGCCTTCGGTAACAACTTTGGTACCGAAGGAAAATGGTAGCTATGGAATCATGCTTGACGCAGGTGCCAACGCGGATTGTAAACAGGATGTCCTATACCAATTTGGTTTATTAGGTTCACTTTATTCTAAATATGTATACAAAAATGATAATCCAAGGGTAGGCTTGCTTAACATTGGCTCAGAGAAAGAAAAGGGCAATGTGGAGACTAAGGCTGCCTATCCCATGCTTGAAGCTTCCGATAAAATTAATTTCATAGGTAATGTTGAAGGTCACGACCTGTTTAAAGATGTGGCCGATGTTTATGTATGCGATGGATTTACAGGCAACATTGTATTGAAATCAGCAGAATCTATTATTGAGATCATCAAGCAGCGCGGTATTAAAGATGAATTCTTTAAACAATTTGACTATGAAAACTATGGTGGCACACCAATCCTCGGTGTTAATAAGCCTGTAATGATCGGCCATGGTGTATCCTCTCCCACTGCTTTCAAAAATATGATCATGCTTTCACAAGATATTGTAGATGCTCGCCTGATTGAAAAAATGAAAGCTGAATTTGAATCTTAAATTTCTTTAAATGGGTAAAACACATGCTGCTATTACCGGGATTGGCGCTTATGTTCCTGATTATGTGCTTACCAATCAGGAGCTCGAGCAGATAGTGGATACCAATGATGAGTGGATTCAGGCCCGCACAGGCATTCAAGAAAGGCGTATTTTAAAAGGGGAGGGCATAGGAACTTCTTACATGGGCGAGCGCGCCATCAATGAGTTGCTAAAAAAAACCGATACCAGGCCAGAGGAAGTTGACTGCATTATTTGCAGTACAGTTACGCCTGATATGATGTTTCCCGCTACAGCCAATGTTCTTTCAGATAAAACAGGGCTTGTTAATGCTTTTGGATTCGATGTAGAGGCTGCCTGTTCTGGTTTCCTATATTCCTTATCCATTGCTGCTAAATACATTGAATCCGGATTTGCCAAAAAAGTGATCCTGGTGGGCGCTGATACCATGTCTTCGATCATTGACTATACTGATCGTGCTACCTGCATTATTTTTGGTGATGCTGCATCTGCTGTGATGCTTGAACCTACAGAAGAAGAAACTGGATTTATGGATGCCATCTACGAGAGTGATGGTGCCGGAAGGGCTTATTTACATATGAAAGCCGGAGGTTCTACCAGACCCCCTTCTAATGAGACTGTAAAAAACCACGAACATTACGTTTACCAGGAAGGAAAGACGGTATTTAAATTAGCGGTAAGCAAAATGTCTGAAGCCTCCAATAACGTCATGAAACGTAATGAGCTGAATCCTGAAGATATCGCTTACCTTGTTCCGCATCAGGCCAATAGAAGAATTATTGATGCCACTGGTGTTAAAATGGGCCTATCCGAAGACAAGGTCATGATCAATATACAAAGGTATGGCAATACAACCAATGCCACTATTCCCTTGTGCCTTTGGGAATGGGAAAATCAATTGCATAAAGGAGACAATCTGATTCTTTCCTCTTTTGGTGGAGGTTTTACATGGGGTGCTGTTTACCTGAAGTGGGCTTACAACTAATTAACAGTCTCAGCCAAATTATTTTTACCGATTATCCCATAGTCCATGGAAAAACCGGCTTAAAATCTCCAGTAATTTCATCTTTAAAAGGTTCATAATTCCCGTCTCGGGATAATGATAATAATGGGCTCTTAATTGTCGCCTCCAATGATCAAAAAAAGATGCGCTAAAATTCTCTTTTTTAGCGAGGTATAAATCATTGCCTTCAATATCATAAGCAATGTTCAATTCATGAGGCTTAAGGTTCCGCCCAAAGCTCATTTCAGGATTGGTGGCTATTTTGCAACTTAGCACATATGGTTTATCAATTTCTTCCAATTGCTTGCTTCCATAAAGATCTACTGCAAAATCATAAGGTACCAGCTTGGGGTTAAGGACTTTCATTTGAGCAGGTAATAGCTCGAAGTAGGCATCATAAATACCATTCGACTGTTCTATGGTTTGAAAATTAGGAAGTTGAGCACCTATTTGAAGCGACACTTGATACACGTTTTCTTCAATCGGGTTTTTTACGTGTGTTCCGATTTCTGAAAAATTGGTTGAATAAGAATTAGGTGGGAAAACAAAATAGCGATTGGTTTCAATTAAAAAGGTGTTATAAATTTTTTCCCAGTAATGATCCTGGTAAGCCTCCAAGTTGTTTGGGAGGTTTGGCCTTGCTGGAGGTAAATGGTAATCATTGGCCTGCCACCATGCTTCAAATGTTGCCCATTGGTTTTGGGTCCAAATTTCCCCCCAGGTAGGAAGCTTTTGAATAAAGTGCGGTTGGTTACCTTCAATAAGCGGATCAAATGGTTTCTGCTCATATGGGTGCAGGTTATAGCTGTACAAACTGATGCCTGCGATTCTTTCATCATCCAGGTAATAATTTGCAGCCGCTTGAGCATAGTCATAAAAGTAGGGAGCCATGAAGAGGTCATCTTCAATTACAATGACCGATCCAAATTCTTTTGAATAGCTTGCACATTTCAATAAATGTTGATCAAGTCCTAATTGTTGGGGTTGCTTGCGAATTATTTTCTGACCAAAAGGCCAATTAAACGACTCAACGAAATCATGGACCTTTGGCGATGAATTGCCTTCCTTGCTAAAAACAATTGGTACATCATTGGAGGGATAATGTGCATTTAAGAGCGAGTTTAATAACCTTTTAAGCGCTTTTACCCTCTTGTATACAGGAATTACAATTGCTGGCTTACCAGGGGTCATTAACTATTGTACCTTTTTTTAGGACTTATTAAGATCATAATTTTTGCTAATATAACGATACCGTACCGGATTATTTGCGCTATTATGTATTCAAAGCTGTTGATCCCTGAGAGTTGATCAATCTGAGCTTTTTTAAAGTGCAGTATTTGATGCCCCATGTATCCCAGATCTTTAAAAATACTTGTAAATCTAAAATTCAAGGAATGGAATCTTTCAGGATACAAAAAAGCCAATTCTTTTTGGCCTTTTAGAATTCTTAGCTTGGTATCCAATTGCGATTTGAGGCTTTTTGGTGGATGCCAAACAACCGAATCCTCACAAAAAGTCATCCGATAACCCTTGTTGTAAGTACGGTTCCCGAATTCTAAATCGCCTCCTGAAAAAACCAATTCTTCAAAAAGCCCGATCTCATTGAAAACCTGTTTTTTAACGGCAAGGTAGGCTGTAATCCCAAAATTTTGATTGTTGAACATGGTAGCTACTGGAAAACCATATAACCGGTAAATCTTCTGGGAAATGTACTCTGTTTCTTTTTCTACAACCTTTACGTTTCCGGCAATGTAATCATGTCCCTCAAGGCAAGGTTTTAAAGTTTCAAACCAATTTTGGGAGGGAACCACGTCAGCATCAAAAAAAATGATGACCGTTCCTCTGGCATTTTTAATCCCTTCATTTCTGGCATGGTAAGCACCCCTTGAATGCTTAATGAGAATGCTTGAGAAATGATCAAAGGTACTTCTCCATTTTGCTATCAATTTGTTTAAGCCTGAATTGTTCCCATCATTGATCAGGATCAGCTCATATTGCTTATCAAGCGGATGGTTGGAAACAGTGTTGAATAGCTGCTCCAATTGGTCGGTTGCGTGGGTAGCAGGTATTATGATGGAATAGTAAACTTCAGGCATAAGTACTGGCTTTAGGACCTATTTAGGCGAATCTAAGGCATCTTTCGCTTTTAAGTATTGAATGGCATTTTGGTAATGGTACCATTGTTCAATTTTAGCGGAGTCCTTGCTTATATGGAATTCTTTGGCTACTTTAAGGGGATTTTTAGCATTACGAATCCCTGGAAACAAGTACAACTCCAATCCTCCTTTCCATTGTTTTTGTTGATGCAATTGCTGTAAAGGTGTAATATGGTAACCAGCTTGGAGCGCACTAAAATAGACCAATGGGCTGATGATTAAAAATGAAACCGCAACCACAGAGAATCTGAATTTTATCAAGTTGTAAAATATTCGATAATTGTAAAATATAGGGTAGATCCCCCATGCGCCTATAAATGCAAGTATGATATATGCTGGCAGAAAAAATACGTAACTGTCGCCCACTTCATAACGCATGGCAAATAGCCAATAAGGAGCTAAAATTAGCATTAGTTGCCAAAAGAGTGATGGATACTTTTTGAATAAACGATAAAGGCCGAGCCCGATGAAAATCAAGAAGACGTGGTACTGATAGCACAAAAAAGCCAAACTTTTAACCAAACCCCATAAAGCTGATGTAAGAGAAATTTTTAATACCTCATCCTTATAGTCACTATCAAAGAAAATCGCACTAAGTGAGTGGGTGTTAAAAATGAGGGGTAATACAATAAGGATACTACCAATTCCTAAAAATAACCCTAAACCCTTGATGAGGTCTTTTTTATTGTCCAATTGTAAGTAAGTGTAGTACGCAAAAAAAGGCAGAAAAAGCACGTGTTGAATGTGAACTAACAGTGCTACACCTAAGGTGACACAAGTAGCTATGTAATGATTACTGCGAGTTTTGCAGCCATTTAAAAAAGTGTCTTGGATTGCAAAGTTGACCATTAAAAGAAAGACCAGGTTGTTGAGCGCATACACCTCAAAAACCTCGGTCCAGCGCCAAAAGTTGAAGGACAATCCCAACATTAAGATAGCCAAAACTCTGATCTTACTTGGGAAATTAAAATTATTCAATAAATGGTTAAAAACTAACAAGGTTAAGAAAGCGCAAAAGATAGGAAAGATTGAAAATAAGGTTATATTATTGATAAACGGAAAAGAAAGATTTAAAAGCGATAAAAGATTTTGGTAAAGGAAATGACAAGTAGCATTGGTGTCTAATGTAAATCCCTGGGTTGCATGCCATAAGAAACCCAATGTATCTCCAAAATTCGGGTATGGGTTTTTGAAGAATAAATATATGCTACAAAGTATCAAGATGGGAATGAGCGTATAAACACGCTTCTTGTTAATAAACAAGCCATTGCTACTTTGATGCATAAGTTTTTTTATCATGAATGGCCAACAAAGATTCTTTGAATAGCCAAATTTAGGATTTTGTTCAATTCTCGTTCAAAATTGGGCCGGTTAACCCTACCGCATCATAATGGGTAATTTTCATCCTGCAAAATATCACTTCTACTATTCCTTGTAGATAGTAGCCGGCTTAAGCGGAATGTTTCCGGGTCATACTCATGTTTGGTCTGAGCACCATTGCCGTATTGAATCTTCTTCCATTGGCCAAGGGCATTGTAGGTGACTTCACTGATTTAGGTATCAAATGTGCCGGTGCCTTGTAAATCGGCTTCCTTATCATGGAAAAAACCGCCATAATCGTAGCCGGTTTTTACAATGGTACCGTCCGGTAAGGTTGCTTGTACCGATAAATCCGGGGCATTGTAAATTATGGTTTTCGTATGGGTTTCATTTTGCAAGGCCGGACTGCCACTCCAATCCAAAAGGATGGTATAATCCTGGGCAAAAACGGTTTCTTGTTCATCCGGGTTTCCCTTGAACTCGTAACTTTTAATGGTGTTTTTCCCAGACTGGTCAAACGTCTGGTACACCTCACCCCTGTGGTTGTTGGTCTTGCCCTGGCTTTCGCCATAGACGGTCTCTTCCACTTTCTTTTCCCCGCTGCCGTCATCCATGAAGACTTCACGCGGCCTGAGCAGGCTGTCAAAGGTATGGCGGAAAGTATGCCCGAAGTTATCCGAGAGGTAGACTAGCTCACCATTGCCATCCAGCAATACCCTTCTCAGGCCCCTGTAGATGTTCGAGGTACGAGCATGTTCATCCCACTTGCTGTGGTCCTTGTTGGCAAGACAGATTGCTCTTTCATCTGGGTTTTTAGTAAAAGCATTAAGGGACTTGTTAGGAAATTAAACATCTTTGCTAAAACCGGTTTAAACTGATTCCTATTGTGAAGTTTTTTTTGTAGATAAAAAGCAAGAATCCATGAATACCTCGCTTAAAGAACAATACATTACTGATGAACAGGGTAATAAAATTGCTGTCATTGTACCCATTCAGGATTATGAAAAAATGATTGAGGAAATAGAAGAACTGGAAGATATAAAACTGTATGATGAAGCTAAGAAGGAAGATGACGGCTCCAGGATTTCCCTCGAAGAATACCGCAATAAGCGAACAAACCAATAATGAGCCAATATACAATCCAGTTACCCCAAAAAGCTGAAAAACAAATGGATAAGCTTGTTTATTAAGTTGCAGATTCAATTTTGGAAGCAGTAAACACATTGAAAGCCAATCCCAGACCAAAGGGAGCTAAGAAGCTTAAAGGACGTATAGGTTACCGGTTAAAAAAAGGAGATTATCGCATCATTTACGAAAGATGATATGCTTGTTATTGACGTTATAGCCATTGGTCATCGAAAATCAATTTTCCGTTAGGCTTTGGACTTGCACGTTCAGCGGAAAATTACAAAAGTAGCTTCAAGCGTTGTCTTTAATAACCTTTGGTACCCGTTTTCAATTCGAATAATAGACCTAATTGGCAAGACTACCCCTATAATTCGGCAATTGGTTATTTTGCCAGTTAAACAAATCATAGCTCATCATTTCCGTAGGGTCGCTCAGGGTATCGCCCAGGTTTTGGCTGGGTTTGCCCCGTTCGGCCCGAGCTGTAATCATCCCACGCTTATCAAAGGCCACTTAGGTGCAGTTGTCATTGGGGTCGGTCATACGCCAGGGTAAAAAATTGCTTTTTTAGTCCCGGCAGTAATATCCGGCTGAAGCATTTTTATTACAAGTCGATTATTGTCCAAAATGGTATTGATCAATGCAAAATCCGGATTTGCTTGAAATCTGCTCAATTTAGCTTGAATTCAACGTTACTGAAGAGTGCCATCATCCCTGTGTAGCCTTAATATTTATTTCTATTTTAACCCGAGCGAACCAACTTTCAAAATGGCCTTAGGCCAGATTTGGCATGGGTTAAGGTAGGGTATGGATGAACTCTATCTTAATTAAGCGCTCGAACCTAATTTCAAAATTTTCAAGAGCTTTTATTAGCAATCCAAGTTTTGATTCAAAACAGTTGGCAATTTAATCAAGATATTTTCCTTTACCTCTAAAATGCTTTTTAGGATCCTAATAAGAATTAGATACCGTTTTCAATAAATTTTTAATTCAAATAATTTTTAAACGGTTTTGAAGGATGAAGAAAATAAGAAAATGACAGAAGCGATCTAAAATTTATTTATCAAATTCATGTAGAATTTATTATATTTGTGAATCACTAAATACTTTATTACCCACGTTATTAAAATATGAACAATTAAAGTTTTTATTTGTAAAGTGGTGAAACCCTAAAATTAAAAAATTATGAAAACAATTAAACTACTTCTGGCAAGCTTATTAACTGCGGTGGTTATGCCTGCATTTGCTCAATCAACGGCAAATGTGCAAATCATTCACAATTCACCTGATCAAGCAGTGGATAGTGTTGACATTTATGTTAATGGCAATGCGACTCCGGCTGTTGAGGATTTGGCGTTTCGGGAGGCAACCCCATTTACGAACCTTCCTTCTGGCCAAATTGATGTAGCCATAGCTCCCAACAATACATCGATTAATCAAAGTATTGATACTTTTACTTTCAACCTTAACGCTAACCAAAATTATGTATTAGTGGCCAACGGCATAAATAGCACCACTGGCTACAATCCGAATGAGCCTTTCGATTTAGATGTGTATGCCAATGCACAGACAACTTCCATCGGATCAGGAAATACAGATATGCTGGTTAACCACGGATCAACAGATGCAGGCCCTGTAGATGTAACGCAGGGTGGTACCACGGTTATCGATAACCTTACATATAGTTCATTCGATGGTTACCTTTTCTTGCCAGCGGTCCAAGATTACGTTGTAACTGTTAAAGACTCAACCGGAACGACAACAATAGGTTCTTATGAGCTTAATTTAGCATCCAATAACCTTGCAGATTCTGCTATTACAGTGGTTGCCTCAGGGTTTAAAGATCCAGCTCAAAATAGCAATGGTCCTTCTTTTGGTCTTTATGCGGCCACGCCCAGTGGAGGACCGCTCATGCAATTGCCAGAAACACAGCAACAATCAGCAGAAGCGCAAATTATTCATAATTCAGCAGACGCAGCTGCTGATACAGTAGATATCTACATTAATGGGGTTTTAGAAATTCAAGATTTGGCTTTTCAAGAAGCCACGCCATATTTGGACCTACCTGCCGGTACACCCATCAACGTAGCAATAGCACCCAATAACGCTTCTATTACCAATAGCCTTGATACCTTTAACTTTAATTTGACGCCCAATGAAACTTATTCAATTGTAGCCAACGGCATTGCAAGTAGTAGTGGTTACAATCCTAATAAGGATTTCACGCTTGACGTAAAAGCCATGGCCAGAAAGTCGGCCAGTAGCTCAGGAGAGACCGATGTACTGGTCAATCATGGTGCTACCGATGCTCCGACCGTAGATATTGTAGAGACGGGCGTTGGTGCTGGCACCGTAGTAGATGATCTGGCTTACGGAGCATTTGCTGGCTATTTAGAATTAGCCACCAATGATTATGTATTAGAAGTAAGAGACTCGACTGGTACAAACACGGTAGGAAAATTTGAAGCCAATCTGTCCAGTGCTGGATTGGCAGATTCAGCTTTAACGGTTGTAGCAAGCGGCTTTTTGGATCCTTCGCAAAACAGCAATGGTGCAGAATTCGGGTTGTATGCAGCCCTTCCGGAAGGGGGTCCTTTGATCGAACTTCCTGAGATGGAAACAGCCGAAGCACAAATCATCCACAATTCAGCGGACGATGCAGCCGATACCGTAGATGTTTATGTCAACGGAAATCTTGCGGTAGAGGATTTGGCCTTTAGAGAAGCCACGTCTTATCTGGAACTTCCGGCCAATACGCCTTTGGCTGTTGCCATAGCTCCTAATAATACCTCTATCAATAGCAGCGTTGATACCTTTAACTTCAACCTTACAGCTTATGAACAGTATTCAATTGTTGCTAATGGCATTGTAAGCGGAAGTGGTTACAATCCTAATAAGGATTTCACGCTTGACGTAAAAGCCATGGCCAGAA
>CAZLQF010000030.1:0-1929 GCA_964561545.1 uncultured Sphingobacteriales bacterium | reverse complement strand
CATTTGCTGGCTATTTAGAATTAGCCACCAATGATTATGTATTAGAAGTAAGAGATTCAACCGGATCCACTACGGTAAGCAAGTTTGAAGCAAACCTTTCAGGTTTGAACCTTGAAGATTCTGCTGTCACTATTGTAGCAAGCGGCTTTTTGGATCCTTCGCAAAATAGTGATGGTGCAGAATTTGGGTTGTATGCAGCCCTTGCAGGAGGTGGCCAGTTAATTGAGCTTCCCAAAATTGAAACAGCCGAAGCGCAAATCATCCACAATTCAGGTGACGATGCAGCTGACCTTATAGATATTTATGCAAATGGTGAATTAGCAGTAGATAGCCTTGGCTTCCGAGAAGCTACCCCTTACATAGAGCTTCGTGCTAACAAGGAGCTAAACATTGCTATAGCACCAGCCAATACTTCTATTGATGACAGTGTTGCTACCTTTAGTTTTAATCTGGATGCCAATGAACAATATGTTATGGTAGCCAATGGCATTGTAAGCAACAGTGGCTACACGCCTGATAAGCCATTTGATTTAGATGTAAGATCTATGACAAGGAAAACGGCCAATCAATCGGGTAATACGGACATTTTGATCAATCATGGGGCTACTGATGCATCCGTTGTTGACATAACTGAAGCAACCGCAGGCTCATTGGTAGACAATCTTCCCTATGGCGAATTTGATGGTTACGTTGAACTGTTAACAGATAACTATGAATTGGCTGTTCTTGATTCTTCAGGTACGGATACGGTTGGCCGTTATGAAGCTGCTTTAGCTGATAATAATTTAGAAGACTCAGCCATTGTGGTTGTTGCTTCAGGATTTGTAAATCCCTCTGAAAATAGCGATGGTGCGGAATTTGGTTTGTATGCGGCATTAGCAAGTGGGGGAGATCTGATTAAGTTGCCTAAAGTTACTTCTACTTCTATAGCAGAAAAGCTGGAGCAAACTTCCATCAAGGTTTTCCCCAATCCTTCTTCAAACCGTATTAACGTTCAATGGGATGCATCGCAATTGAACGATTTGAGCCTTCAAATCATTGACCAAAAAGGTCAAGTAGTGCGGAAAGAAGAACAACTTAAATCAAACCCGGCTACTTACGATATCCAAAACCTAAAAGATGGTATTTACTTCATACAATTGAAGCAAGATGGTGCACCGATGAATATAAAACAATTGATTAAGCAATAAGACTCAAATCTGCTTAAGCCTAAAAACGCCCTGACCAATCTAATTGGCAGGGCGTTTTTATTTTAGGCCAGTTCGGAATGGTAGTTTTGGTAATACTTAAATAAAACTTAACTGCAACCAAGAATGCTGGAAACCGATTGATGGGGTCTTAAAAGCGGTTTTACCACGAATTTGGTGGGTAGCCCAAACCTAAGCCTTCAATAAAGGTTTTTTGTAAAATCAAATTTAAAGCCTGGGAATCAGGACTTAAATGAGATTCGGATATTTTGCTTTTATTGGTTTAAAAAAAATTATGATACACCCCCCAAGAAATCATAACGGGGATGTTTTTTCGGGCAAATTTTGATAAAGCCATTATCCCTGACTCATCTCAAACGAAGTTCCTCAAAAAGTTTACGCATGGGGTTTTACTGAAATTGTGTGGGCTTCCTCAATTCATTGCTTTTGGCTATGGAAACTTTTGTGACCTGCTACCCGATATCCCACCCGTCAATGGCTAAGGCTTGTTTGGTATCGAAAAATTTACAATGCCCGTCAGCGCTTCATTCCACAAAAAAGGTGGTAGAACCCCTTTTTATAAAACAAACTTTCGAAAGTGTTACAAGGGTTAAGCTTGCTACTATTAAGGATTAAAGGCCTAATAATAAGGGATTTTGTAGCCACTACAAGCTAATTATTGATAGATTCAGAACTCTTGGTCCGGGCGTAAATGAACTTGTCCTATAAACCAGACATTGAA
>CAZLQF010000029.1:0-32900 GCA_964561545.1 uncultured Sphingobacteriales bacterium | reverse complement strand
CGCTGGGTGGTGTGAGAGGACAGGTAGGGAACTAATCCCTACCTTCCTACTCGATCACCCCCACACAAAGCCAAATTAGATCGGGATTTAGAGCTAATACGATTTCCTAAAACCTTTATTGAAGGCTTAGGTTTGGTGTAACCACTAAATTCGTGGTAAAACCAAGGATTCAAGTAAGCTAAAGTAAGAAGGTTAAAACCTACCAGCTATGGTTTGGGCTTTTTTAAAAGCATTGATAATAACCCCGAATTAGGCATCCTAAAGGCGGTAAAATTGTAAGGAAAACTTTCCGGCTATAGCTCTAAGCACATTAATAAAAAACATCGCTTAATTTAAAAATTGATAAGCGTGGTATTCGCTTGGTTTTCCGCTTTGGGTATTATGAAGAATAAAATTTAGCTAAGCAGGAATTGCCCCAACCATTATTCCAACACCTTGCATCTTAGTGCCTTTAAGAGCAATTTAACCCTTCATCAAAATCTACCATATTCACGGTATTGCTTGTTCAGTTAAAAATAGTAAAACATCTTCGAACATTTTTTGCCTTTCAATGTTTATTGTGTAAAATTGCAGAGTTATTTAGAATTATTTTAAATAAAATTAAAAAGACTTAATATGGGAGCTACAGATGAAGAAATCCTCCAAAAAGCAACAACAGGCGAATACGAACATGGTTGGACTACTAACATCGAAGAAGAATACGCGCCAAAAGGGCTCAACGAAGATATTGTAAGGTTTATTTCCGAAAAAAAGAACGAACCGGAATGGATGCTCGAATGGCGCTTAAAGGCCTTTAGGCACTGGCTCAAGGACGAAATGCCCAAATGGCAGAACGTTTCTTTTCCGCCCATTGATTTCCAAGACCTTTATTATTATGCCTCACCTACAAAGGATAAAAAGCCTGAGAGCTTGGAAGAGGTAGATGAAGAGCTTTTAAAAACCTATGAAAAGCTCGGTATACCGCTTGAAGAGCAAAAGGCCTTGTCGGGCGTTGCCGTTGATGCTGTCATGGACAGTGAGTCGGTTTATACCACATTTAAAGATAAATTGGCCGAAGCAGGGGTCATTTTCTGTTCTATTAGTGAGGCACTTCAAGATTATCCGGAATTGGTACAAAAATACATTGGTTCTGTAGTGCCGCACTCGGATAACTTTTTCGCATCATTAAACTCAGCAGTGTTTAGTGACGGATCTTTTGTTTACGTTCCCAAGGGAGTTACTTGCCCAATGGAACTATCTACATACTTCCGGATCAATGCAATGGATACAGGTCAGTTTGAGCGTACCCTTATCGTTGCAGAAGAAGGAAGTTACGTAAGTTACCTTGAAGGTTGTACTGCTCCCATGCGGGACAAAAATCAACTTCATGCTGCGGTTGTGGAAATTTATGCGCACAAAGATGCAGAAGTAAGATACGCTACAGTGCAAAACTGGTATCCGGGCGATGAAGATGGCAATGGCGGTGTTTACAACTTTGTAACAAAGCGCGGGCTCTGTGCTGAAGAAAATTCCAAAATCTCCTGGACCCAAGTTGAAACTGGATCTTCCGTCACTTGGAAATATCCCAGTTGCGTACTCAAGGGCGATAATTCAGTAGGAGAATTTTACTCCGTAGCGCTTACCAAAGGCGCACAACAAGCTGATACCGGTACCAAGATGCAGCATTTCGGTAAAAATACAAAAAGCCGGGTTGTATCTAAAGGCATTTCTGCTGGCAACAGCCAAAACAGTTACCGTGGTTTGGTCAAGTTCGGTAAAAATGCTACCAACAGTCGTAACTTTTCGGAATGTGATTCATTGCTATTAACCGACCATTGCGGTGCGCATACGTTCCCTTACTTGGAATCCAGTAACAAGTCCTCTACGGTTGAGCACGAAGCCACTACTTCTAAAATTGGTGAGGACATGATGTTTTATTTTAAACAACGTGGCATCGATGAAGAAGCTGCGGTGGCCATGATTGTTAATGGATATGCCAAAGAAGTGCTCGATAAACTTCCAATGGAATTTGCCGTAGAAGCACAAAAGTTATTAGCAGTCAGTCTTGAAGGAAGTGTCGGCTAAAATATTTAGTTTTAATGCAATGAGGTGTTATTGGCAGACTGAAGCACGCGCTGCGTCTTTGGCTCTAACCTAAAGCACCAATTGCATTAACCTTAAATACAAAGTGTGGGAGAAAGATTTTGAATAGAACGCATAAAAATCCCGCTTTGGAGGAAAAGGGCGAGTAAATCAACTCGATCAGATCGGGTGAGTTGTTATCGCTCTTGGATGGGTTTTAAAATTGAACAATCCATCTGACGTTTTAAAAACTTAAAAACTTGAATAAAATGCTTCAAATTAAGAATTTAAAAGCATCAATAGAAGGAACCCAAATTTTGAAAGGTATTAATCTCGAGATAAACCCTGGAGAAATTCATGCGATCATGGGGCCGAATGGTTCGGGCAAGAGTACGCTGGCCTCGGTAATGGCTGGAAGAGAAGAATATGAAGTGGACGAAGGGGAAATCCTATTTGAGGGTAAGAACCTTTTTGAATTGGAACCCGAGGACCGAGCCAGGGCTGGTTTGTTCTTGGCTTTTCAATATCCGGTAGAGATACCCGGGGTGTCCATGACCAATTTTATGAAGGCATCTGTGAACGAAGTACGTAAAGCGCAAGGCAGGGAAGAGTTAAAATCAGCCGATTTCCTAAAGCTAATGCGTGAAAAGGCTAAGCTCGTTGAAATGGATGAAAATATGATTAAACGGGCCGTTAATGAAGGTTTCTCTGGAGGTGAGAAGAAACGCAACGAGATCTTTCAAATGGCTTTATTGGATCCTAAGCTTTCCGTTATGGATGAAACCGACTCGGGTCTTGATATTGATGCCCTTCAAACAGTATCTAAAGGTGTTAACCAACTTAGGACCGACAACAACGCATTCATGGTAATCACCCACTACCAAAGGTTGCTTAATTTCATTGTTCCTGATTATGTTCATGTACTGTATGATGGAAGGGTGATACGCTCTGGAGACAAGCATCTCGCAGAAGAGCTTGAAGAAAAAGGATATCAATGGATTAGCAAAGAGGGTGAAGACGTAACCGCATAGTTTCCACATTTTCGAACCAACTAAATACTTCATTAAGCTATGAAGCAAGTTAAAAAGGTAAGAGAGGATCTGAAGGATAAATTGGTTGCCGATGTTAAACAAAAAATGGACATCAATGGCAATCAAGATCAACAGATCATAGACATAAAGGAAGACGCAATTCATCAATTTCAGCAGCTTGGGTTTCCACATGCCAAAATCGAGGATTGGAAGTATTCAAGCCCCAAGAATGTGTTGAAGCCCGAATACGACCTGGCTACCCATGCTGATGAACGAAAAGTTTCTACCAGCGAGGTGGATGAAATTAAGATGAAAGGGGTCGAGTCCAATGTGATCGTTTTGGTCAATGGGGAATTTGATCCCGCTTTATCAAGTATCATTGAAGAAGATGATGCCATTGCCATTAAGAACCTTAAGGAAGCCCAAAAAACCCATCCGGAGCTAATTAAACAGCATTTAGCACAATATGCCAGTTATAATAATGATGGCATGACCGCCTTAAGCACAGCTTTCTTTCAAGATGGCGCTTTTATCTACGTTCCCAGGAATAAAGCACTTCAATATCCAGTTCAAGTACTTTACATCAATGATGTAAGTAATGCCGATCTTTTTATCCAACCGCGTAATTTGGTGGTTATGGAAGAAAGTGCTGAATTGACCTTAATGGAGAATTATTTAACCATTGGGGAAGGTCATAGCTTCATGAATTACGTTACCGAGGTATATGTAGGGGCCAATGCCGGTTTTACCCATTACAAACTGCAAAATGACCGCTACAATGCCTACCAGGTTAACACTGTTCAGGTTTGGCAGGAACGAGACAGCCGCGTTACCAACTCCACAACCACGTTGGGTAATGGTTTTACCAGGAACAACACCAATATAGAAGTGGGTGGTGAAAATTGCTTGACCAACCTATATGGTTTATACATGACGCATGATCGGCAATTTGCAGACAATCACACGATTGTTGATCACAAATTCCCCAATTGCGAAAGCAATGAGCTTTACAAAGGCATTATGGATGACGAATCTACAGCAGTTTTTAATGGTAAGGTGTTCGTACGGCCGGATGCCCAAAAGGTGAATGCATTCCAATCGAACCGTAATACCTTATTGGCAGATAAAGCCAACATTTTTACCAAACCGCAGTTGGAGATATGGGCTGATGACGTGCAATGCAGTCACGGTGCCACTTCTGGTCAACTGGATGAAAGGCAATTATTTTACATGCGTTCCCGTGGCTTAAGCTACGATAAAGCAGAAGCTTTATTGGTTTACGCTTTTGCAGCGGAAGTAATAGCTTATATTAACATCGAATCGCTTAAAGAATACATCAATGATGTTATTGGAAAGCGGTTGAAAATTAACTTTTGATAATGGTTCAAAGTGCTGACATAGGAGATAAAACTGCTAATCTGGATGTATCCACCATTCGGAAAGATTTTCCCATCCTCTCTCAAGAGGTGAATGGAAACCCATTGGTATATCTTGATAATGCTGCAACAACTCAAAAACCCAAACAAGTAATAGATACGGTCGCTGATTATTATTCGGAAACCAATTCTAATGTCCACAGAGGTATTCACCGTTTGAGCGATGAGGCAAGCCAGCAATATGAAACTGTCAGGGAAACTGTTCAGCAGTTCCTTAATGCTCCTAAGAAAGAAGAAATTGTTTTTACAAGGGGTACCACTGAAAGCATCAACTTAGTTGCTCAAACTTTTGGTAAAACAAGGGTCAGGGAAGGTGATGAAGTACTAATTACTGCAATGGAGCATCATTCCAATATTGTTCCATGGCAAATGCTTTGCGAACAGCAAGGTGCTACTTTAAAAGTGCTTCCCATCAATGACAAAGGGGAATTGGAAACCGATGACCTGGATCAATATTTGACTGCTAAAACTAAATTGTTTGCCTTTGTTCAGGTTTCTAATACATTGGGTACCGTAAATCCGGCTCATTGGCTCATTCAAAAAGCCCATGCCAACGGAACTCCTGTTTTAGCAGATGCAGCCCAGGTTCCTATGCATCAACCTGTTGATGTGCAGGATTTGGATTGTGACTTCTTGGTATTTTCGGGACACAAGATTTTTGGGCCTACCGGAATTGGAGTTCTATACGGAAAAGAAGAGCATCTTGAAGCCATGCCGCCTTATCAAGGAGGTGGTGATATGATTGATACGGTTACTTTTGAGAAAACTACCTACAACGAGATTCCTCTGAAATTTGAAGCCGGTACGCCTAACATTGCTGGCACCATTGGTTTGGGCGAAGCGCTACGTTATGTTCAATCCATCGGATTGTCCAATGTTCAGCAATATGAAACTGAACTTTTGGAATATGCTACCCAGCAAATGCAGCAAATCGAGGACTTAAAGATCATTGGAACAGCTGATAATAAATGCAGTGTGATCTCATTTCACTTTGATGACATTCATCCTCAAGACATGGGCATTTTGTTAGACAAACAGGGCGTAGCCATTAGAACAGGCCACCATTGTACACAACCCCTCATGGAGCGCTTTCAGATCCCTGCAACTTCCAGGGCATCCTTTGCGTTGTACAATACAAAAGAAGAAGTTGATCAGCTGGTAAAAGGTATTCAAAAAGTAAAAAATATTTTTGGCTCATGAGCGAAGAAGTAAAGCATCAATCAACCATTAACGAAATTCAGGATGAAGTTATTGAAGAATTCAGCTTATTCGATGATTGGACCGAAAAGTACAAATACATCATCGAGCAGGGACGTGAACTTGAACCACTTGATGACCAATATAAGCGGGATGACCTCAAAGTAAGTGGTTGTCAATCTACCGTTTATTTAACTGCTTTTCTGGATGAAAATAACAGGCTTATTTATAAAGCTGAAAGCGATGCCATGATCGTTAACGGGCTTATTGCTTTATTGATCAGAGTTTTATCAGGACAAAAGCCTGAAGATGTATCAAATTCAGACCTTTATTTCATTGACCAGATCGGCATGAAAGAACATTTATCGCCAACCCGTTCCAACGGTTTAGCGGCTATGGTTAAGCAAATGAAGCTATATGGAATAGCATTTCAACAAAAACTTGAAAAGCAAGCATAACTATGAATGAAGAAGAAAAAAACAAGCAGGAAGAAGCACAAAATAAAGAAGTAGCGGAAGATCAAGCCCAGCAAGACCAAAACTCAGGTGGATACGACCATGAAGAATACATTAAGCAGCAAGCGGTTGAAGTTCTGAAATCGGTTTATGATCCTGAAATACCAGTTGACATTTACGAATTAGGGTTGATCTATGAGATCAAGGTTTATCCGGTCAACAACCTTTATGTGCAAATGACTCTAACATCTCCTTCATGTCCCGTGGCAGGTACTCTACCCGGAGAGGTAGAAACAAAACTGGGTGGCATTCGGGGTGTCAGCGAGGTAAATTTGGATTTGGTATTTGATCCGCCCTGGGATATGAGCAAGATGTCAGAAGAAGCTAAGCTTGAGTTGGGGCTTATGTAAAGCCGTGGATATAAAAATCTTAAAAGTTTTGAATAATTTTAAGAGCCGAAACTGGTAGCTTAAACAACTTAAGCGAGTCTTGGATTTTATAAATATAAAAACTCGAGTCCTCAATAACTGTAGAGGTAGAATAAAATTTTGTTTAAACCATCAATATAAAAAAAGAAGAAGATATGTATTCTGAAGAACTAGTAACACCAATGCGAGAAGAACTCACTACTGCCGGATTTAGTGAATTGAAATCTCCGGAAGAAGTTGAGGAATTTTTGAATAAACAAGAAGGCACTGCTTTAGTAGTTGTGAACTCAGTATGCGGATGCGCAGCTGGAAGTGCCAGGCCAGGTGTTGTAGAATCATTGGACAACGACAAAAAGCCCGAAAGAATGGCCACCGTTTTTGCAGGTGTAGATAAAGAAGCCACCGACACAGCAAGAAACTACATGTTGCCTTATCCACCCTCTTCACCATCGGTAGCTTTGTTTAAAGATGGCAAGTTGGTGCATTTTGTAGAAAGGCATCACATTGAAGGCAAGCCCGCTGAGGTTATTGCACAAAACCTTAAAGCTGCTTACAAGGAATATTGCTAAGATGGGCAAAAGTAACTTTCCAAAGGTTCATGGAGGCTTTGAACTTTTGGAAAGTTTTCACCTATTATAATAGGTCGCTTTTTACTTATTATCTATTTTTGCCCTCTCAATAAGAACAGCAAGTAATTCGAATAATGGCGAACTTCTATAATTTAAAGGTCAAGGAAGTAAGGAAAGAAACTGAGGACGCAGTAGCTATTACTTTTGACATCCCGGAAGATCTTAAATCAACCTTTTCTTATAAGCACGGTCAATATATAACGCTTAAACTTGATGTTAATGGGCAAAGCTATCGCAGGCCCTATTCTATTTGTTCCAATCCTTACGTAGATGATGGCATCCAAGTTGCCAGCAAACGCGTAGAAAAAGGGGTGGTTTCCAATTACTTAAACGATTATGTTAAGGAAGGCGATGAGATAGGGGTTTTCCCACCTATGGGTAAATTTACAACCCCTCTTGATCCGGAGCAGCAAAAAACCTACATCCTTTTTGCAGGTGGGAGTGGTATAACGCCCATGATGTCTATCATCAGGACCGTCCTGAACCAAGAACCGAAAAGCATGATCATGCTCCTTTATGGTAATGACGATCAAGCTTCGATCATTTTTGATGAGGATCTGAATCAGCTTAAAGAGCAATATGGCGAACGTTTAAAAATCTTCCACTCTTTAAAATACCCACCAGAAGATTGGGAGGGTGATACGGGCATTCTTTCTAAAGATAAAATCCTGGAATTTTTAGACCGTTATTCTATATCGAAAGATGATAATATTGAATATTTTATTTGTGGTCCGGGCGGCATGATAGAAGGCGCTAAACAATCCTTGGAAGAACGTCATATACCAGATGAAAGAATTCACATTGAATATTTTACTGCTCCTTTGCCTGACTTAGAGGAAGCAGAAAAAGAAATGAAAGGTAATGGTGAATCAAGCGGTGAAGATTTTGAAGTCGCTGAGGTTACCATCGTTTTGGATGATGAAGAACATACCATTCATGTAAAACCTGATCAAAAAATCCTGGAAGTTGCAATTGAAGAAGACCTTGATCCGCCATTTGCCTGCCAGATGGGCATTTGCACCACCTGCATGGCTTATCTCCATGAGGGCAAGGTAGAAATGGAAGAAAACGAAGGCCTAACTGACCAGGATGTTGAGGATGGTTACGTGCTTACTTGCCAGTCCCATCCCAGAACCTCGAAAGTCAAAGTGGAATATGAGTAAGGCAGGTTAACAATCCCGAATAGCATTAAAATATTTATTTGGTGCGAGTTTGCAAACTCGAACCGTTTGGTTTTAAAAACCTGCCCAAATGCTCACCATTTTTTACATTCAAACCTGCACCAGAATTTGTGTGAGATAAGAAATGTACCACATGCTGTTATTGTTATTCGTACCTTGGATCCGGTACCATCGGTAATTTAGCCATTTTTTGAATTTCCATCGTTGGGTAGCCAAATTCTTCAACAATCTTACCAAGCAATAAGTAACAACCCAGGCCCTGAAAAGGATATTTCTTCACTACAGCAGGGAAATGGGCCGTATCGAAGAAATTGCCATTCACGTCCAAAAAACACCCAAAATTCATAAGCTTTTCATTAACCGTTTTTACATTTTTACGTGTTACGTAATAGCCTACCATTCTTACGGTCTTGCCAATATGGTGGATCATGTCGTTGGCCATTATTTCGCCTCTAAAGTTCGTTTGAAGTAGATTGAATGGATTTTCGATCGGAAAACCCAGCAAATCCAATTCTTCAAAAGCTTTTTCATGGGGGCTGTCCTCCAAGGGAGGCAGTTCCGCATTCTCAAGGGTGGGTCCTTCTAAGGCTGGCAATCCTTTTAAGACTGGTTCTCGATTTTCAAGGTGCAGGTTTTTCTGCCATAGCAGGGACTTTTTGGGCTGTCCGGTAAATCGTAATGCCCCAATCCTGATCAAAATATTGAGTTGTTCTTTACCAATGGCGGTTCTTTGGATAAAATCTCCAAAAGAAATGTACAACCCTTGTTGGTGCCGTTCATCAATGATTTTTTGAGCCGTTGATCTTTCCAGGTCCTTCAAATGGACGAGGCCCAGGTAAATGGTTTTGCCATTGATCCGGGTTAAAAAATGACTATTGTTAACGCAAGGTGCTTCAATGGTAGCTCCGGCTTTTTTAGCCTCCTGTACATAGATTTCCGTTCGATAAAATCCTCCGAAATTGTTGATAACGGCCACCATAAACTCCAGCGGATAGTAGGTTTTTAGATAAAGGCTTTGAAAGCTTTCTACTGCAAAGGATGCAGAATGCGCTTTGCAAAAGGAGTAACCGGCAAAACTGGAGATCTGGCGCCAAACTTCCTGGGTTAATGCTTCAGGTCTGCCTTTTTCCTGGCAATTCTTGAAAAATTTAGCTTTGATCTGTTTAAATTGGTCTCCTTTACGCTTTTTACCGCTCATGATCCTTCGCAGGATATCGCTTTCGCCAAGATCCAAGCCTCCATAATGATGAGCAATTTTGATCACATCTTCCTGGTACACCATGATGCCGTAAGTTTCTTTCAAATGTTTGGCAAAAGTATCATGCAGGTATTCAAAATCATCGGGATGGTTGTGCCGTTTGATGTACTCTTTCATCATACCCGATTTGGCCACACCGGGCCTTATAATGGACGAGGCTGCTACCAGGGAAGTGTAGGTGTCGCATTTTAGCTTCGACAATAATCCGCCCATGGCCGGGGACTCTATGTAAAAACACCCCATTGTGCGGCCTTTACTGAGTTTCACTTTGATGTTTTGATCTTCTTTGAATTGTTGGATTTGATGCACATCGATTTGTGCTCCTTGGTTGTTTTCAATGATGTTCGCTGCCATTTTAATATGCCCGATGCCCCTTTGGGACAGCACATCGTATTTATGAAGGTTGATTTCTTCTGCGAGGTGCATGTCGAATTGGGAAATTGGAAAACCTTTGGGCATCATTTGAAGCGGTGTGTAATAATAAATGGGCTTTTCCGTGATCAGAATGCCCCCTGCATGGATGCTGAGTTGATTTGGAAAATCCGCCACATAATTGCCATATTCTAAAATTTGATGGGCAAGCCCGTGATGTTGATCCCTGGCATTTGGGTCCTCTACAATGGCATCGATCTCTGCTTTGGGCAATCCGAAAGCTTTGCCAAATTCTCTTATAATAGATCGGCCTTTAAACGTAGAATAAGTGGCCAACAAGCAAGTATAATCACGCCCGTAGCGGTTGAAAATGTATTCGATCACTTCATCCCGCTCATCCCATGAAAAGTCAATGTCAAAATCGGGTGGTGAGGTTCGGTATTGGTTAATGAAGCGTTCAAAATAAAGGTCAAGTTCGATGGGGTCCACATCGGTAATGCCGAGGCAATAGGCCACAATCGAGTTTGCGCCGCTGCCACGTCCTACATGGTAGAATCCTCTGGATTTGCCATATTGTACGATATCATGCGTAATTAAAAAGTAAGTGCAAAAATCCAATTGGTAGATGATATTCAACTCACGCTCAAGCCGATCCCAAGCTCCATTATTGGTAGGACTGTAGCGGTAGGGCAATCCTGCTCTTGCCAAACGGTCTAATAATTGATAATCTTCATCGCTGCTTTTGGTAAAGCTCCTGCGGTTCTTATCGCATGTAAGGTCATAATCATCCTTGAAATGGTTGAGCAATTGCTCCGTGTTCTTAACCACTTCAGGCACTAATTGGTAAGCATTGGTGAGTTGGTCCTGAGTGCAAATCATTTCATCCGGGTTGGCAGCATAATTTTCATCGATTTTGGCAATGGTGGTATTTTCATCAACGGCCCGCAGGATCTTATGGATCTTGTATTCGAAGTCATTGGCAATGGTAACTGGTTGCATCATGACGCATTTGTTACGATAGCGGTTAAGGGGGTGCGTGAACAGCTTGCCCGCTTCTCTTGGATGGATGCCCAAATATTCGTAATCCTTGAGCAATTCCGGATCTTTTTGGCCTAAAGGGTAAATGACTGATACATGCTTAAAATCATGGTTTTCAAATGGCTTTAAATCGGTAGTTTGCGTGTGGTTAGAAAGGTATTTGTTCAATTCGTAAAACCCCTCATGATTTTGAGCAAGGCCAATGAAGCGGTTGTAGGCCTCTCTGAATTCAATGCCTGCTATGGGTAAAATTCCGTATTGGCGACACAACTTGATAAATTCAAATACCGCACTGGTATTGTTAATGTCGGTTAAAGCCAGGCTGTTCACGCCCACCTCATAGGCCTGTGCTACCAACCTTTCGGGAGCCAGGGTGCCATACCTTAAAGAAAAATAGCTGTGGCTATTGAGGAACATAGCATGAACTTATTTAAAGCCTTTTAATAATTATTACAACTATCAACAAACAAAACCACGGTTAAGATTATTCCTTAAAATGGTGACTGTTAAAAATGGTTGAAAACAGCTTTAAAAACCCAGGCTATAACTGATTCAATTTTACACTCTTTTTATAAAAAATGTTTGACAAATGGTACATGTATCACATGCTAAGTAGTTGTTTAACAATCGATTATCTTTGTTGAAAACGGTTTTTAGCGTAACAAGATGGTGATCTTGGGTAAGCCCTCATTGATAAATAATGGCAAAAAATAATGTTTGATTTTTTAGTTTTGAAGCTGCTACTGTAAAAAGGTCTGGTTTTCTAAAAACTTTATTGATCTATTTATATAAGGCAGATTCAGTAAAATTAATTATAAAAATCCTTTGTAAAAACCCATTTGAAATTTCAAACCTGTAAAATCATTTGCTAAGCCAGTGTCCATAAATTACATCAAAAAAATCAGAAAAAGTATTTGCTTCCATAACTGGAGCTGGCTATGAGCAATCGATGGTAAATGGACCATCAATCAATTTACGCATTTATTGAAAAATTATGAATAATTGCAACCATGCATTCTTTCAAAGAACTCCATCATCAAATAGAATCAGCCCTCGAACAAGAAACACTCAGCGGTGTTCCCCAAGAGCTCTATGATTCCATTAATTATGTCGTCAATTTAGGCGGTAAAAGATTGAGACCCGTTCTGAGCTTAATGGGCTGCGAGTTGTTTGATGGCAATTTGAACGCTGCCATGAAGCCCGCAATGGGTCTTGAATTGTTCCACAATTTTACCTTGGTTCACGATGATCTGATGGATCAAGCGGACTTAAGAAGGGGTAAATATACCGTGCATAAGAAATGGGATCCGGAACGGGCTATTTTAGCAGGTGATCTCCTTCATGTCATTTCCAACCAATATATGATGATTGTTTCAAATGACATATTAAGGGAGGTGCTCGAACTTTACCATAACTCCGCCATCAAAGTTTGCGAAGGGCAACAAATGGATATGGACTTTGAAAATTCCGGCAAAGTTGATCTCAACGATTACATGCAGATGATCGAATTAAAAACGGCAACTTTGTTTGCGGCTTCTTTAAAAATGGGCGCGGTTCTTGCAAAAACCTATGATCAAAACAAAAAGCATATTTACGAATTTGGACGGAACATGGGGTTGGCATTTCAAATCCAGGACGATTACCTTGACACTTTTGGAGACAGCAATAAGTTTGGCAAAACCATCGGTGGCGACATTGTAGCCAACAAAAAAACCTACCCACTTCTTAAGGCTTATGAAGTGGCTGAGCAACAAGAACATCAACAATTAAACCGGCTCATGAATGATGATCAAATGGCCCATGAAGCAAAAATTAGCCAAGTTAAGGATCTCTTTATTGATTTGGGCGTTAAGGAATCAACAGAATGTACAAGGGATGAATATTACAGAGAAGCTCAAGCAAATTTAGCGGAAATTCAAGCAGAAGATGCTAAAAAGGAACCATTGATGGATTTATGTGCATATATTATGAAACGCGAATCTTGACCCTGAAAAAAATTATAGCATCGTTGCTTTTGCTATTAGTAACCGGGTTGTTTACTACAGCTCAAGAGGAAGAAGTTCCGGTTATTGAGTTCAAGGATTTAAAGCAATATCTAGACCGTTCGGACAATCAGCTTTATGTGATCAACTTTTGGGCTACTTGGTGCAAGCCTTGCGTAAAGGAATTGCCATATTTTAATCGCATTCAAAAAACCTATGCTGATGACGGCGTTCAGGTAATTTTAATAAGTCTGGATTTTACTTCGAACTTAGCAAGTAAGGTACGCCCTTTTGTTAAAAAAAGAGCGCTTGCTCCCGAAGTTAAACTTCTGGATCAGCCCAATGGAGATGCCTGGATCAGGCAAATTTCAGAAAAATGGTCCGGTGCTATTCCGGCTACCTTATTGGTGCGGAATGGTAAAAGGTCAGTCAGAAGTTTCCATGAAAAAAGTTTTACTTACGATGAATTGAATAACTTGATTAAAAACCATTTAAACTAATACAACATGAAACATATTTTATTTGCAGCAGCATTTTTGATCCTTGCATGTGGTTCCCAAACACAAAAGAATGGAGGTTATGAGGTGGGGGACCAGGCAAGGGATTTTAACCTCAAAGGCGTAAGTGGTGAAAAGATCTCTATGAAAGAAGATTACCCCAATGCCAAAGGGTTTATTGTCATTTTTTCCTGCAACCATTGCCCTTATGTAAAAGCTTATGAAGAACGGATGATTCAACTTCACAAGGATTTTGCTCCCAAAGGATACCCTGTTATTGCTATTAATCCCAATGATCCGGAAAAATACCCGGAAGACGCTTATAAGAACATGAAAAAGCGGGCGGAGAACAAAGGTTTCCCTTTCAATTACGTTGTTGACTCAACCCAGGAAATTGCCAAAACTTACGGTGCTACGCGCACGCCACATGTGTTTTTATTGGATCGGAAAGAATCTGGCGATTTGATGGTTGAATACATTGGGGCTATCGATGACAATTCTGAAAATCCTCAGCAAGTTGAAAACCATTATGTCAGAGATGCCATCAGTGCTTTAGAAAATGGCGAAAAGCCTGAAAGAACCAATACCAAAGCGATTGGATGCACCATTAAATGGAGCGGCTCCTAATAATTTATTGATTGTTAGGACGCTAAGTCCGTAATTCTCAAAAAGATTGCTTAGCGTCTGTAAACCTGATTGAGCAATATTTAAAATTTTAAATAACAAGTAATTTAAAAAGCATTACCCATGAAATTCGCAACCAAAGCCATTCACAAAGGACTCGAAGCGGATCCTTCTACTGGGGCCGTAATGACGCCCATTTATCAAACCTCTACTTATGTACAAGACCAGCCAGGTGCTAAACATGACTATTCCAGGGCCATTAATCCAACTCGCTCGGCTTTGGAACAAAACTTGGCAGGCCTTGAAAATGGCAAATATGGGATAAGCTTTGCAAGTGGCATGAGCGCCATTGAAGCCGTCATTCATCTCTTAGAGCCTGGGGATGAAGTTATTTCCACCAATGACCTTTATGGCGGTACTTACCGGCTTTTTACCGAGGTCTACAGCAAGTATGGTATTAAATTCCATTTCATCGATACTTCGGATCATTTGGAGATTGAAAATTACATCAACGATAAAACCAAATTAATTTGGGTTGAAACGCCCACCAATCCAGTTTTAAAGCTTACCGATTTAGAGAAAACGGCTCAAATAGCCCAAAAGCATGATTGTTGGCTTTGTTGTGATAATACGTTTGCATCCCCTTACCTGCAAACGCCATTGGATTTAGGAGCTGATATGGTCGTACATTCTGCTACCAAATATTTGGGAGGGCACTCTGATGTAATATTGGGAGCTACGATATGTAATGACGATGCTTTAGCAGAGCGGCTTTACTTTTTCCAGAAAAGCTGTGGAGCGGTCCCCGGGCCCAATGATTGCTTCCTTGTTTTGAGGGGCATTAAGACCTTGCACCTTCGCATGAAGCAGCATTGTGCCAATGCCTTCGAAGTGGCGCATTTCCTTAGAGGCCATGATCGGGTAGCCAAAGTAAGTTGGCCCGGTTTTGAAGATAATAAACAGTATGACATTGCTATGAAACAAATGCGCGATTTTGGTGGAATGGTCTCTTTCATCTTAAGACCCGATAATTACCATGATGCTGAGAAACTCATGCAACACACCAAGCTTTTTTCCCTGGCTGAATCTTTAGGTGGTGTAGAGTCCTTAATAGGCCATCCGGCCAGTATGACGCATGGGTCCATACCAAAAGAAGACCGCGAAAAAGTAGGCATTACGGACAGTTTCATGCGCCTGAGTGTCGGTGTTGAAGATCCGGAGGATCTGGTGCATGACCTGCAGCAGGCGATTGAAAGCTTGTGATGGATCATTAGGTTAAAAAGTTCAGAATCCTGGTATGTGGGGGCTAAAACCCCACGCTAAGCATATAGTTTAACCTTGAACGTCAAACACTTGCAGTTTGTAGCCAAGAGCTCACTTATTGTTAACTGAAAATTGCTAATTCCCCCTTGGTAGCCATTACAACAACCCATTTAAAAACATACCTGGATGAAAAAGCAGCCCAATACAACCAACCTGCTTTCATTCAGGAAGATCCCATATCCATTCCAAGGCAATTTGAAAAAAAGCAGGACATTGAGATCATGGGATTTCTGGCTGCAATATTGGCCTGGGGCAGAAGGCAAACGATCATCAGCAAATGCCAGGAGTTGATCCAATTAATGGAGGGTGCACCGCATAATTTCATCCTTCATCATGAAGAATCCGATTTAAAACGGTTTGAGCATTTCAAACACCGGACGTTCATGCCTACCGACCTGCTTTATTTCCTTTCTTTTTTCAGGCATTTCTACCAACATCATGAATCGCTGGAAGAAGCGTTTACCATGCATCTGCAATCAAGTGACGAGAACCTTGAAAAGGCCTTAACCGGATTTCAACAGTACTTCTTTTCCTTACCCAATTATCCGCAACGGACCATCAAACACATTGCTTCTCCGGCCCGGAAATCTACCTGCAAGCGCTTGAACATGTTTTTACGCTGGATGGTCCGCAAAGATGAGCAAGGTGTGGACTTTGGTATCTGGCCCAACATCAGGGCTTCACAACTACTTTGTCCGGTGGATGTACATGTAGCACGAGTAGCCCGCCACCTTGGCTTAATCGAACGCAAGCAAACCGACTGGCCAACAACTTTAGAACTTACCAACAATCTCAAACAATATGATCCTGAAGACCCGGTGAAGTACGATTTTGCCTTGTTTGGGATTGGGATTATGGAGAAAGAGATTTGAAATGTAGTAGAAACGAAGTAGAAATGATGTTGAAATAAACTGGATAAGGGTATAAACGCATTGCTAACCCAAACTTTAAGCTTCCATGAAGCATGACGTTAAAAAATCGGCTGAGATCATCGTGAAGGATTTTGACATTGGCAAGAAGCCCGTCCATCTTCCTTCCGATGAAGAAAAAGCCTATGAAGAATTGAAAAAACACCTGGCGGACCGCATTGCACAAATGATCGACCACAGTTTTGACAAGTTCGTTAATATCCTTTATCGCATTGATGTTTCTGAGGAAAAATTCAGGGAGGTTTTGGCCAATTATCAACCGCCAGAAGTTCCTGAAAAATTGGCGGAATTGATCATTCTTCGGCAAATGGAGAAGGTGAAATGGCGGAAGAAGTTTCAGTAAAGATGTATAAGGCGGATGGCCAACTTAATCAATTGAATAACAATATTATTTTTAACTTCATTTTGTTGCTTTTAGATGCATTCCTGAGATACTTATTGGCAAGTTTTTTGTTAAGTTTTAGCTTCTGAATAAGTTTGCGGTATTTGATCAATTGTCCTAATATTTCGAAAACAAAAATTTGGTCAGTAAATGGCATCTACAAGTGTTTATAAGACATCCAATCCGGCTTTAAGTGAAGAGGGTTTTGCTAAAGAATTGAGAAAACATACATCTGGCTTATCGGCTGATAACATCATGACCGTTAAAGGGACGGTTCAAAGGTCCTTGATATTACTATTTTTGGTGGTATTGCCAGCCAGTTACACCTGGAGCTTATACGGTACCGGTGCAATGGCGCCTTATATGTGGGGTGGTGCCATTGGAGGTTTAATAATGGCACTTGTAACGATTTTTAAGAAAGAATGGGCCCCTTATACAGCTCCGATTTATGCTTTACTGCAAGGCCTGTTTTTAGGAGGCATTTCTGCTTACTTTGAGGCGCAATTTTCAGGCATTGTCTTTCAAGCAGTGGCGCTCACTTTCGGAACCATGTTTTCCTTATTGGTGGCCTACCAATCTGGCGTTATTCAAGTAACCGAAAAATTCCGCACCGGTATCTTTGCGGCTACCGGTGCTATTGCTTTGGTTTATATGGTGTCCTTTTTTATGAATATGTTCGGGGGACAGATGCCTTATATTCATGGAAATGGGCTCGTAGGCATTGGTTTTAGCGTAGTCGTGGTTATTGTAGCAGCCCTTAACCTGGTGCTGGATTTTGATTTTATAGACCGGGCATCGAAACAAGGAGCGCCCCGGTATATGGAATGGTTTGCAGCCTTTGGATTAATGGTTACATTGATCTGGCTTTATTTGGAAATTCTAAGGCTTCTTTCAAAGATCAGAGGTGATTAATGCCGTAATGCAATTTTTATCAGTATCAAAATACTTAATACACGCTACGGCATAAGGCTTCAATAGGCCTTGTTTCGTCAATCCTTTTCAATCGGGTGTTACGCCAAAACAATATAGCTGAGGCCTAAAGCTCTGGGCTAAGGTTATTTAAAACGTAGAGGCTTTACGGCCAAACCATTTTAATTGACCAGATTTTGAACCCAAATACTTATATTGATTTGGCATTTGTCGTTCATTCAAAGCTCCAATAGTGCCTCACCAATAGGACTTACTCTAAAAAGTAGACCAGGTCAATTTAACAACCGCCCAATTTTTTATGCAATCGTGAACCAAATAAAATGTCAGAACATGAGCGTCAATTCGGTTTAGCAGGTTGAGGGCGGTTCAGGGTTGAAAGCTTTCCCCATCACTTATCTTCCTGGTACTCTATACCATAATTTTCTTTCAACTTCTCTTGGTAAGTGTACATCTCATCCCTGAGGCGGGCGGCTTCCACAAATTCCATATTCTGGGCAGCTTTTAGCATTTTATCCTTGGTCTCCTTAATGGTGGCTTCCAATTGCTTTTGTGACATGTAGGCTACCACCGGGTCGGCAACCTTGCTCTTTTCTTCTTGTTCTTCATCCAGATAAGGATCAGCAGGTTTTAAGCGGTTGTCCGCAACAGAGGTTTGTTGTAGGATCTGCTCACGGCTTCGTTTAATGGTTTCAGGTTCAATGCCGTGTTTTTCATTGTATTCAATTTGCTTACCCCTTCGCCTGTCGGTTTCATTCATGGTTTTTTGCATGCTGGCTGTAATGTGGTCGGCATACATGATGACTCTGCCGTTCACGTTTCGAGCTGCACGGCCGGCTGTTTGGGTCAATGAAGTTTCTGAACGCAGGAAGCCTTCTTTATCCGCATCAAGGATTGCTACCACGGCTACTTCTGGCAGATCAAGGCCTTCCCTTAAAAGATTGATACCTATAAGCACGTCAAAATTTCCAAGCCTTAAATCCCGCAAAATTTCCACCCGTTCGATTGTATCAATACCGGAGTGTAAATACTTGCATTTAACCCCGTAATCGGTAAGGTATTGGGTCAATTCTTCAGACATTCGCTTGGTTAGGGTGGTAACAAGCGTCCTTTCCCCTTCTTTGGCCCTGCGGTCGATCTCATCCATCAAATCATCTACTTGGTTTTGCACTGGTCTAATTTCAATTTTAGGATCGAGCAAGCCGGTTGGCCGTACCACTTGTTCAACGAAGGCCCCAGAAGTTTTCTGCAACTCATATTCGGTGGGTGTTGCACTCACGTAGACTACCTGATTGGTTAAGGATTCAAATTCTTGTAAGTTCAAAGGCCGGTTGTCCAAAGCCGCAGGCAACCTGAATCCATGTTCCACCAAAGTATTTTTCCTGGCCCTGTCACCGGAATACATGCCTCTGACCTGGGGAATGGTAACATGGCTTTCATCAATGAACATGAGGTAATCTTCAGGAAAATAATCCAACAAGCAAAATGGCCGGTCGCCCCGCTCTCTTCGGTCAAAATACCTTGAGTAGTTTTCAATGCCCGAACAATAACCAAGCTCCTTGATCATTTCCAGGTCATAATTGACCCTCTCCTCAAGCCTTTTCGATTCAATGTGGTATCCCAATGAATTGAAATAATTGATCTGCTGGTAAAGGTCTTCTTCAATTTCCTTAACTGCGAGCTCTTGTACATCAGGTGGCGTTACAAATAAGTTGGCCGGAAAGATCATGACGCTTTCACGCTGCTCGATCTGCTCGCCAGTTTGAGGATCAATGCTTTCCAGCTCTTCAATTTCATCACCCCAGAAGTTTACCCGGTAAGCAAATTCCGCATAAGGAGGGTATATATCCAGGACATCGCCCGAAACACGGAATGTACCTCTTTCCAGGCTACTTTTATTGCGGGCATAAAGTCCTTCTACCAATTTGAAAAGCAGCTTGTTTCGGGTAACTTCTTCGCCCTTTTCTAAAGATACGGTTGAGCGTTTAAAGGTTTCCGGATTGCCCATGCCGTAGATACAAGAGACCGATGCAACGATCAATACATCCCGCCTACCGGATAGGAGGGAAGAGGTAGCACGAAGCCTGAGCCGCTCTATTTCTTCATTGATGCTAAGGTCTTTCTCTATGTAAGTATCGGTCGTGGGATTGTATGCTTCAGGCTGGTAATAGTCGTAATAGGAAACGAAGTATTCAACGGCATTTTCGGGGAAAAACTGTTGAAATTCACCATACAATTGGGCGGTTAACGTCTTATTATGGGTTAAAACCAATGTGGGGCGGTTCAACGCCTGAACCACATTGGCCATTGTAAAAGTTTTACCAGAGCCCGTAACACCAAGCAATACCTGGTGCTCTTCTTCACTTTCAACGCCTTTGACTAATTGTTCAATGGCTTCGGGTTGGTCACCCTTAGGATCGTATTGTGAATGTAATTTAAATTCCATAATAAGTTGAAAGGGTTAATGCCATCTTAAAGATAGCAAATAATAGGGGGCTTTTGTTTCCTTTAATTTGCTGTTTTAGAAGCTTGTTGGTTCAAGAAAAATTCACAAGTTGCTCGGATAGAATCCGCTACATTTCTGAATTCGAGGTTAAGTTGGTCTTTAATTTTACTGTTGTCGTAATATTGAACAGTATTGGAATTTTTGGCAATGGCTGGGGTGATGAAAGGGGTTGAGCCTGAGATCAAGCTTCTAAGTTTTTCAATATAAGCAAGGGTTAAGGACAAAGGTAAGTTGACTTGGTATTTGGGTTTAGGAGCATTGAGGTGATAGGCGATATGCGACAGCATCTTTTTTAGTGGCATGGTCTCAGCAACCTGGATGTAGCGATTGTTGTAACTTGAAGGATCTTTGGTTAAGCGTATAAAACTCTGGGCAACATCGCGTGCATCCACCAATGCGCTTGATCCTGATGGGTAAAACCGCAGCCCTTCATGGATGGTTTTAAAGATCCGCGGCGAGCCACTGTTAAAATCGCCCGGGCCAATAATTACACCCGGATTGACGATCACCCCCTGAAGTCCTTCTGCAAATCCCCGCCATACTTCCATTTCTGCCCTGAATTTACTTTCGGCATAAGTTGAGGAAAAATCTCGCTTAAAACTAATGAAATCCTCTGTTGTTGGTACTCCGGCTTTTTTGTTAAGCGAAGCAACAGAGCTCACATAGTAGAAATGTTCGATGTTGTTTTTAACAGCCAGATCTATCAGGTTTTTGGTACCATCTACATTAACGCTGATGATGGCATCGCGATCTTTTGGATCATAGGAAACCTTGGCAGCAGTATGGTAAATGGTATCAACCTGCTCCAAAACATGATCCACGGTGTTGATGTCATTTAAGTTGCCATTGATCCATTGAACCTGGTCAAGCTTATCTTGTTGATGGGTCTGATATTGCTCGTCTAAAAAGCGGAAAATGCTATTGAGCTGATCAAAGCTGCTTGTGGTACGCTTCAGAGCAATTATTGAATTGGGATCTTCCTCATCCAACAGATAATACAATACGTAACTGCCTAAAAAACCTGTAGCCCCTGTTATAAACTTCATTATTCGCTAATTGTAAAAAGCTGAATGCAAATTAAATAAAGCCTTAGCGCAAATAAGTGATCCAGGTTTAAATTTTGATCTGCATGTAATATTTCCTTCTTTGGGAAACCTTCCCATTTATATAACCGGTTTACAATGGCTTTTGTTTAAAGGCTTTATTCTTTTAGCTGAACCGCATGGATTTCTGAATAAATTTGAGCCATTCGCAAACGCTAATGCTATGAATTGGAAATCCTTTTTCGATCCTGTCAACCTGGAAGAATTCAAAACCGGAGAATGGCAACATCCTTCCATTGGTGCTTCTATTCAAACCCATTCAGGGGACCATTTTCCCAATATAGGCAGAAAGCAACTGGCTTTAATCGGGATCACCGATCAATCAGATGAAAAGGCCTTAAATGGCATCCGGCATTACTTTTATGAGTTGAAACAATTACGGGATTTCCCGCAAATCCTGGATTTGGGAAATTATCATTTCAACAGGGAAGCGGATGCATCCATTAAAGGGCTCGCTTATGTATTAAGTGAACTAATGGATGAGGGTTGTTTACCATTACTTTTGGGAGGAACGCAAGAAGTGGCTTACGCCCAATACATGGCTTTTTGTTACCTAAGGCGAATGACAAACCTTGTGAGCCTTGATGCAAGGATTGATTTTTCTTCTCAGCAACATGTCGGTTTGCAGCCGCAAACTTACTTACAGGACCTACTGACCCATGATCCCACCTATTTGTTTAACCTTAGTATCTTGGGTTACCAATCTTACCTGGTAGATGAAGATGCCTTGGCCATGATGGAAAAGCTTTATTTTGATACCTTTCGGTTGGGTAAGGTTCGGGAAAATATGAAAAATATTGAACCTGTGGTGCGCCAAGCCAATTTAATGAGCATCGATATGAGTAGTGTTCGACAGGCTGATGCACCGGCCGCAACCCATCCTTCCCCCAACGGATTTTATGCTGAAGAAGCATGCTTGCTATCCAGGTACGCAGGTCTTAGTGGTAAGATGGATGGCATTGGTGTTCATGAAATAGAGGCTGAAATGGATCAAAGGGGCCAAACGATGCATTTGGCAGCTCAAATGATGTGGTATTTTGCCGAAGGCTATGCCAATAGAAATATGGAAAGCCCAGTTGAGGATGCAGACGACTTTTTTAAATACATTACGAACTTGAAAAATCATGCCTATCAAATCATTTTTTATAAGAGTAAAATGACGGATCGTTGGTGGATGGAAGTACCCATCGATACCGACAATCCTACCCTTGAAAGCCAGAAGATCATTCCGTGTGCTTATGATGACTATGTTGCGGCTTCCAATGATGATATTCCAGACCGGTGGTGGCATGCCTTGCAGAAGTTATCAGGATAGTGGTAAATGGTTGGGTTAAAGCAATAGAAATAGAGCGGTTTTGTGATGTTTAGTTGGCAATCAGGAAGGGTTATAAGCGATGGGAGTGTGAGTGCGTGGTTTATTCAAGATGATTTATATACCACACATCGCTAGAGTGTGAACCAAAAAAACCGATGCGAGGTACTATGAACAAGTAAAAAATACCCAAAACCCAATCCCAAAACGTGAATACAACAACACAATTCCTTACATCAACACCTGTAAGCTCTATTCCACCTCTCAACAATACCATCCATAAAGTTTAAAATACGTTGAATTTGGTTTAAATTTGCCACTCGGCAAATAAAATAATCCATGAAAACAACACCCTTAACACAACGTCATGAAGCATTGGATGCCAAAATGGTTGAATTTGCAGGCTTCAACATGCCTGTTTATTACTCGGGCATCAAAGAAGAACATCATGCTGTAAGAAATAAAATAGGCATGTTTGATGTCTCCCATATGGGGGAATTTAAGGTTAAAGGTCCACATGCCAGCGAACTTTTACAATATGTAACCAGTAATGACATTGCTAAATTATATCCCGGTAGAGCCCAATACAATTGCCTTCCCAATGAGCGAGGCGGTATTATCGATGATCTGATCGTTTACATGTTGGATGAGGAAGAATACATGTTGGTGGTCAATGCAGCCAATCAGGAAAAGGATTTGAATTGGATCGAGCAGCAGAATAAGCAATTTAATGCAACCATAGAGGATATATCAGATCAGATTGCACTGATTGCTGTACAGGGTCCGGATGCTAAAAAGATGTTGCAAAAACATACGGATGTAGACCTTAACGCGCTTAAATTCTATACATTTAAAAAAGGTACTATAGCTGGTGCAGATGATGTCATTTTATCTTCTACGGGATATACGGGAGAAGATGGAATGGAGTTCTATTGCAATGCGGAGGATGCCACTACTTTGTGGGATGCTTTTATGCAAGAAGGTGAAGCTTTTGGCATTAAACCAGCAGGACTCGGTGCAAGAGACACGTTAAGATTGGAAGCAGGCCTGGCCCTTTACGGCAATGATATTGACCAAACCACTTCACCACTTGAAGCCCGTCTATCCTGGATCACTAAGCTCGATACCGATTTCATTGCCAAAGATGTATTGGCCAAGCAGAAAGAAGCGGGCATCACAAGTAAGTTGGTTGGCATCGAGTTAATGGGTAAGGGAATCGCACGTCACGGGCATGAAATTCTGGATGAAAATGAAGAAAGGCTGGGCACGGTTACCTCAGGTACGCAATCACCTACATTAGGTAAATCCATTGCCATGGGGTATGTAAAGAAAACTCACAGCCAGATCGGTACGTCAATAAAAATAAAAATCAGGAACAAAACGGTGGATGCAAAGGTTGTAAAATTACCCTTTTACACAAGACAATAAGTACCGAACCATTAAAATCTACTAACTATGATGAAGGTAACAGAACTGGAAGTTTGGAAAGCCGGAATGGACCTTGCCAAAAATGTGTACGAGCTTTCCAAAAAATTCCCCGAAGTCGAAAATTTTGGACTATCCTATCAACTACGAACCACCGTTACCAATGTTCCATCCAACATTGCGGCTGCAGCATCCCGTAAATACGGTAAAGAGTCGCTTCGTCACCTTTTTACGGCCAAAAGCTACATTTACGATGTAGAAACCCAGCTTTACCTATCTGAAAAGCTGGCCTACATTTCTGAAGATGAACTCAACGAAGTGCTTGAAACGCTTGATACCTCCAGAAGGTTATTGTTTGGTTTCATTAAATATTACAAACGCTCATCAGGCGGTAATCGTGGTGGAGGCAATGACAGTGATGAAAGCCCTGATGAAGGTGAAGGTTAGTGCTTAGAACCATCAAACTCTATTATTATAGCTTCTAATTTACCATCTGCCGAGGTTTGCTTTTCACCCTCCTTGTTGCCTTACTATGAGCTGGCGGGTAAAATAGCTGTCGTTATTGATGTTTTTCGGGCATCCAGCGCTATTTGTGCCGGGCTTCATAATGGCATAGCCCTCATCATTCCTGTTTCTTCTTTTGATCAAGCCTTGAGGTATCAAAAATTGGGTTATAAGGTCGCGGCCGAACGGGAAGGTCGGGTTGTAAAAGGATTTGATTACGGCAATTCTCCCATAGGCTTAATGGATCAGGCGCTTAAAGGCCAAAACCTGGTGCTTACCACCTCCAATGGCACGGATGCTATTGAAAAGTCCTTGCCTGCTAAGGAAATTTTGGTAGGCGGATTTGTTAATTCCTCTGCTATTAAGCATTATTTAGACCAAAAGGAAGAGGATGTAATCTTAATATGTGCAGGTTGGAAGAACCGTTTTAACTTAGAGGATTCGCTTTTTGCAGGACAAGTAATCCACGAAATAGAAGGTAAAAACACCGTGGGTTGTGATGGTGCCCTGGCTGCTGAACAGCTTTACTTGAGTATGAAAAACAACGTGAAAGGGTTTTTAAAGCACGCCTCTCATTTCCAAAGACTTAAAAATCTCGACATTGAGGAAGACATTGATTTTTGTTTAAGTTTGGATCAAGCTCCTGTTGTTCCCTGTTATAATGGAATTTCGCTAACAGTAATGCAAGCCTATCAAAATGCTTGAAGTGGTTCCACGTGATTTTTACTTACAAGCAGATGCGATTGATCTTTCCCGTCAATTGCTTGGCAAGCTTTTAGTAAGCAAGTCCAACAACGAATCTAGAACCAGTGGCATTATTGTGGAAACAGAAGCTTATGCCGGTCCTGAAGATAAGGCTTCGCATGCGTATAATAACAAATTGACCAAACGGACCAAAAGCATGTTTCAAGAAGGCGGCCATGCTTATGTCTACCTTTGTTATGGGGTTCATGCCTTGTTCAATATTATCACCAATACCGAACAAGTACCGCATGCTATCCTTGTGAGGGCGGTAGAGCCTCAAGAGGGAGTGGAGGTGATGCAAACCCGAAGAGCCAAACCTAAAATCGACCGGTCATTAACCGGAGGACCTGGCTCATTGACCAAAGCTTTGAACATTACGACCCAAGACAATGAAACAAATTTAGTCACAAGCAATAAAATCTGGTTAGAAGAAACTGGCATCCATTACCAACCCCAAGATATTATTGAAAGCCCAAGGGTTGGGATAGCTTATGCAGAAGAATACGTTGACAAACCTTGGCGATTCCGGGTTAAAGATAGTCAATGGACCAGCCCTGCTAAGTAAAAGCATTATAAATTTGAGCCCTCTGTTTTTGGCGTCATGAAATTGGCATTTAATCGAAAAAACAACAATCGTAGGTTTAGTAAACCCTGCCTACTTAATTTTGTCCCAACTGATTTTTGCGGCAATAGCAGAAAAGAATTAAAAATGTTTTACAAGTCGGTCAATCCTTTTACTAATATCAGAAGAGGTATAAAAGCAAGAAGGCCCAGTTGGAGAGGATATAATGCAAGTTACTTGAAAAGGGCAATTACCTATTAGTTCAAAGCTTATAGGCCTTATTGATTAGTCAAGACTAAATGTTAAAGGACTCCCCAAAGGCCATTGTAACGAATCCATCTTCTTGGAGCCCAGCTTCTTCTTTGGCTTTTCCTAAGTAAATTGGCGGTTCTCGCTTGGGTTCTTCTGCCATAGCGAAAGTGCCCCAATGCATGCCTACTGAAAACTGAGCACCTACTTCTTGATGAACCTTAACAGCTTCCTCCGGATTTATATGAATGGGGTGCATGAACCAACGTGGCCGGTAAGCTCCGATTGGGATCATAGCAAGTCGGATGGGAGCAAATTGAGCACCAATTTGTTCAAAACCACTAAAATACCCCGAATCTCCGGCAAAATAAATAGCACCCTTGGAAGTTTCGATCACCCAACCGCCCCAAAGGGTTGCTTCAACATTGACCCTATTGCGGCCGGAAAAATGCTTGGCAGGAACCAAATGAATGGGCAGTTTATCAAGCTTGGTGCTTTGCCACCAATTTAACTCATTGATCCAATCCATGTCCCTGTTTAAAAACCAGCGCTTCAATCCTATCGGTGCGAAGTACCGGGTTTGGTTGCCAAGATTTCTAATGGTTATGGCATCCAAATGGTCGTAATGGTTATGGCTGATCAGTAAAGCGTGAATTTCGGGCAGTTTCCACAATGAAAGTCCGGGTTCTACATAGCGTTACGGCCCGGCAAATTCTACAATAGAGGCTCGGTTGCTGAATTGAGGATCGGTTAAGATGTTGTAGCCACCTACCTGGATCAAAAAAGCGGCATGGCCAATCCAAGTGAGTTAAATAAGGTTTTGATCCGGATTGTATATTTGATCGTAATCAGGCGCTTGAACAGGAGGTTGGTAGTTAGGGGCTTCCTCCATTCAAAATGGCTCGGATTTTTTCCAGTCCAATTGCCATTTTAAGACAACTTTAAGTCTTTTCCTGGTCGGCCTTTCTATATTTTGATACTTAAACAAAGCTTTTAAATCGTATTTACTTCAAACTTAACAATCTTTTTGATGAAAGCCTCACGACAATAAAATCCCATTTTTTGAGTTAATTTTGACACATCAATTTAATTGACCTTGGTTACCGCTTCGCGCATGTGGAAAACCCTTCTATTCATAGTTTTTTTTGTAGGTTCCATTAGTGCTTCCTGGGCTCAGGAAAAAGCCATGATCTATGGTAATGTTACTGATTCCGCAGGAACATCTATGGAAGGCGTGAACGTGGAGGTCGTAGAATTAAGAGAAGGTACTACCACTGATGAGAAAGGTGATTATGAACTGCGGGTCCCTGCCGGGAGATCGTTAACGCTGCGTTTTTCTTACCTGAACTCATTTAAGCAAAAACACGCCATTCCTGAACAAGAGCCCCTTACCACCTATGAACTGAACGTGGTTTTTCCGGTTGAGTTAAGTCTTGAACCTGTAGAGATTATGGAAGAACAGGGTAATAACGAAAACAACCTTACCAAAGTGGATCCAAAGAATGTTGATTTGGATCCAAGTGTATCAGGAGGTGTGGAAAATGTGCTCAAGACCTTGCCGGGCGTTTCTTCCAACAGTGAGTTGAGCTCTTCTTATTCAGTGAGGGGTGGTAACTACAACGAAAACCTCGTTTACATCAACGGAGTGGAAGTTTACAGGCCATTTTTGGTAAATTCAGGCCAGCAGGAAGGATTGAGCATCATCAATCCTGATTTGGTCCAATCCATAGACTTTTCAGCTGGGGGCTTTGAAGCCAAATACGGGGATAAAATGGCATCTGTTCTTGACATCGATTACAAGCAGCCAACTGAGTTCGGGGGTTCTGTTTCAGGGAGCTTGCTGGGGGCAGATGCGCATGTAGAAGGCAGTGCTGATGATGGGCGGTTTACTTACTTGGCAGGATTGCGCTACCACAACACCCAATATTTGTTGAATTCTCTTGATGTAGAAGGCGATTACAAACCTTCCTATACTGATTTTCAATCCTACTTAACCTACAACCTAACCTCCGATTTACAGCTTGGCTTGTTGACCCACTATGGCAGGAATCGCTACATCACCCAACCTACTTCAAGGGAAACCTCGTTCGGTACGCCCAACCGTGTTTTACAACTAAGGATTTTCTTTGAAGGCAGTGAAATACTGGAATACCAGAACTTACTGAATGCTTTGTCGGCCACTTACCATCCGGATGACCGAACAACGCTGCGTTTTATTGCATCTTCCTACATTACTGAGGAAAGCGAGCAATTTGACATTTTAGGACAATATTTCCTTGATGAGATTGATACAGATCCGTCTTCAGAGGATTTTCAAGAGCCCAAAGCCAGTTTAGGCGTGGGCACCTTCCTCAATCATGCGCGTAATCGTTTCAATGCTCAGATTTACAGTTTTCAGCAAAAAGGTGAGACCATATGGGGCGATGCTGACCATGAGTTGAAATGGGGCTTGCGTTACCAATACGAAGCTCTTCAAGATGAGTTGGTAGAATGGCGGCTTTTGGACTCATCAGGATATTCTTTGCCCAGAGGGTCCAATGATCAAATAAAACTTGATCGGTCTGTTAATAATGAATTTGAACTGGCAAATAACCGTTTTTCTGGTTATTTGCAAAACACCTTCACCCTTGATCAAATGAGCAATGCCTACCTGACCACAGGCGTTAGGGCGCATTTTTGGGATTTCAATAAAGAACTGCTTTTAAGTCCCAGGGTGCAATTTGTTTTTGAGCCCAACCGCAAGTATAACCAAACCCAGCTCATGCAAAACAAAGAAGACCCGGACCTTAAGAGCAACCTTAAACTTAGAGCTGCTGCGGGTGCTTACCACCAGCCGCCCTTTTACCGAGAGTTCCGTGACCGTGATGGGAACATCAATAAGGAAATTGAGGCTCAGAAATCCTACCATTTTGTCCTGGGCAGTGAAATGTACGTTAACATCCTGAACCGGCCTTTTAAATGGTCTACAGAGCTTTATTTGAAATACATGGAGGATTTAATCCCTTATGATATTGAGGATGTAAGGATCCGCTATTTTGCGGAGAATAGTGCTGTTGGCTATGCCACCGGTATCGATATGCGCTTGCATGGCGAGTTTGTAAGAGGGTTACCTTCCTGGGCCAGTTTGTCGGTCATGCAAACCAAGGAAAAGATCGATGGTGATGAATTTTATACACAGGATCCCAACGGTAATGATTCTACCCTTCAGGATCCTGGATTTATTAAAAGGCCTACGGACCAGCGCTTGCAAGTAGGATTGTTTTTCCAGGATTTTTTACCAAAATTCCCGAAGTACAAAGTTTCGCTCAACCTTCAATATGGTACCGGCTTGCCTTATGGACCACCGGGAAGCAAGAAATTCCGCAATCAATTGACGAGGGACGCTTACAAAAGGGTTGATATTGGTTTTTCGCGGCTCATCGGGCCACCTAAGGATGAAGAAACGAATAAAAAAGTGTTGAAATACTTTGACCGGGTTTGGATTACAGCCAATGTTTTCAACCTTTTTGGGGTTCAGAATACCATTTCTCACTTCTGGGTTCGCGATACTCGGAACAACCAATATGCCGTTCCCAACTTCCTTACCGGCCGGAGGATTAATTTGAAGCTCAAAGCTTCGTTTTAGCGATGAATTGTGATCTTAGACGTTAGCCTATAGCCATCCAAATTTATATCTTGAAGAAATTTAAAAGATGGTGGCTTTCCTAATGCAATCGTTATTGAAGGTGATACTAATTTTTAAGATGGTTTTGACATTCTGTAAATTGTACCAGAAACCACCACAAGAAACAATGCTTTTAAATAGGAAGTAATAAACCTTTGCCTAAGTAGTTGAAAACCTCCAGGGTTTGTAGCCTCGGAGGTTGATGGACTTAACGATGAGTTTTAGTGGATCATTACTTTCTCGATGGCCACATGCCGGTTTCATTAACCACTTTTAATAGGTAAAGGCCTTGCTATCTGCTTTCAATAGTTTTATGACGCCAAATAGACCGCAAATGACGCAGATTAGGCTGATTTTCATAAATGATTTACATTATGCAAAAGTGTGCTCCTGCTTCTACCCTTATCAAATCAGCCTTGCATAAAAATCAAACAGGAGCTTTCATCAGCAACATTGTGGCATCAGCATTCTAATTATATTCATTAAATGAAAAAGTTATTTTAAATCCTTTTTTACGGAATGATCTCTTGTACCCAGGCTGCTAATAAAAGGCTTGCATAATTACATAAATTTTAAATTAGTACCTCAATTTGATCCTTATGGCAAAACAAGAATCCCAACAATTGCCCCGGCTTGAGGTGGCCCTTAGCAAGAAGAAAATGGGGCTTTCCATTTTGTATGATCTTGTATTGTTTGGGGCAGGCCTTTATTTGTTCATTATCAGCAACCAGTTTACCTCCCTATTAATATGGGTTTTACGCATTTCTGCCATGATTGGGGTGGTGTTTTTCGGTTTTAGCTTGGTGTTTTTCCTCATCAAGCTGATGGACCCAAAGCCCGGATTAATCCTTGATCAGCAGGGCCTTGTGGACAATGCCGATGTTTTGAATGCTGGTCGCATTGATTGGGATAACGTTGCTTCAGTGGAACCCAAACAATCGATGGGTCAGCAAATTTTGCTACTCAACCTTCATGAACCACAACAAGTAATGCAGGCCCAACCCTGGATCAAAAAGGTGTTCATGCAATGGAACCAGTGGATTCACGGAACTCCAGTCACCTTGTCCAGTGCCGCTTTGGAAATGGATCATGAAAAATTATTGGAATTAATCAACCAAAATAAGGACTCGTTTCAAATCGATCTCAATGCCAACTGATAAGGCGTTATCCAAGCGTGCATCATGTAAGGCCCTCAATCTAAACGGTTATTTATCATCCAAAACACACTATTAGACCATTGCATGCTTTACTTCTTAAGGTGTCTCGTTTACTAAGCTTCGGAGCTTGGAACGGTCCTGGAAAGTTGAAATGATGGTATTGGAAGGACTGAATGATAGGTGGATCGTTTTTGGTTGTTTTCATAACTTATAATGTTTAGCTTTGATAAGGATTAAAGGACGATCATGAAACCTTTTACTGGCCTGCTAACAATATGCATCCTCCTTTTTGCCGGATGCCGGGAAAACCTACCTGATCAACGCAAAGTAGCTTACACCCCTGAAACCATCGTTATGCCGGATACGGTGGCCACAGGGCAATCCTTTGCCATAAGAGCCTCAGGTACCTTGACCAATGGTTGCCAAAGTAAGGCTGATGTTTTTCGGGAACGAAACGATCAAGTAATCAAATTGGGCTACAGTAAAAAACAAGCATCAGAAGAAGAGGGTCCCTGTCCACAAAATGTGACCTATTTTGTTGATAAACAACAATTTACCCTGAACCAAACCGGCACCTTTAAAGTGCAGGTTCTTAAGAAGACCGGATCACCGGCCAAGACTTATGAGATAAGGGTCGTAGAAAATCAACCTGAAACCTCATATCAATGGAAGCTTGAGTCGGATTCCATAATGTCCAATTTGGTGCTGCATGCTACTTCAGCCCAGGTTGTTACGCTGCAAGAAGCAGGTTTGGATACTTCCAATCACTATGATTTTAAACGGGTTGATCCAGAAAAACCGGCTTCGGTTACTTTGAAAGATGCTTCTGAAAATACGCTCTATTACTCGGTTCTTCAAAACCAAAAGCCAGATAGTGTTTTAAATTTTAAGGCTTTTAGTCCGCATTTAATAGGCATTAAAGCCCAAAAAGGGATCCCGCAGGTGATCTACAAAGAAAATTTTTGAATCAATTATTTGCTAAGCATCTTTAGCTAAGTATGGAATTCCGGTTCTTCCGTATTCCTTTTATTACCTTACAAAGTTTAAAGGTTAACAATGCTTGATCCAACAATTAATCCCTAAGAGGTATCGTGGAACGATTCACCAACCTTTGCCACCCCATTCTATATCCATTACATAAAGGATGGTTATCTTCGTGCTTTCATTTAAACAAATTTTTTGAATGGCTTTAACGCGTTATGTGCCGAACCTGCTCACGCAGGGCAACCTGTTTTGTGGTTTTATTGGTATGATCCATGTAGCTTATGGTAATTTAGCCTTAGCGGGCATCATGGTGATTGTAGCCGCAGTTTTTGATTTATTTGATGGCTTAGCAGCGAGAGCACTGCAAGTTCATGCCAAAACCGGTAAGCAACTGGATTCCCTGGCGGATGTCGTAAGCTTTGGCATATTGCCAGCTATTATACTCCATTTTTTAATGATCAAAACCCACACCAATTGGGTGAATAGCCTTTTTTTGCTGAATTTACCGGTGTTGGCCCTGATTCCATTTGCATATGGTGCTGGAGCTGCTTACAGGCTTGCTAAATTCGATATTGCTATGGACCAGGAAGCCCATTTTAAAGGTTTGCCCGTTCCCGCAGCCGGATTGTTGGTGGCCTCCTTGCCACTTATTCTTCAGTTCGATATGCTGCTGATCCAATACCAAACCATCTATCTTTCTGAATATGTCTTAAATCCTTGGCTGATTTTGGGAATCGCGATCATTGTTCCATTGCTCATGGTCAGTAATATTCCCATGTTTTCCCTCAAATTCCAAAGCTTGGAGTGGGCCGGCAATGAATACAGGTTTATTTTCCTAAGTATTGCCATTGTATTGTTCATTATGCTGTTTTTCACAGCTATTCCACTTATAATTTTGGTTTATCTTTTAATGAGTATTTTGCTTAAAAATAAATTTTAT
>CAZLQF010000028.1:0-33627 GCA_964561545.1 uncultured Sphingobacteriales bacterium | reverse complement strand
ATAAGGGGTTGGTTTTTTTGGGTTTCTCACCTTCATCATAAACCAACCCCTTTTTTAAGTTCCTTCTTTAGCGTTTTTGGACAGATGTGTTTATTGCTGCATTTTATTAAAACGTATCTCAATTGTTATTTTAAATAATTAAATTGGGCAAGTATTATCCGTTTGAACATTCTACAATCCTTGAGTTAAGTTTGATAATAAGTTTTACCTCATCCATATAAATGGTCCAATAAGCTACAAGAAAATGATGAGTATACTGATGCACATTGGAATGATACATTGACGAATCCTTATGATGCTTCCAAGGAAAAGATCGTAAACAAGGGTAAAAAACTATACATGAACATGTGCAAGGAATATCACTGGAGGAACGGAGAAGGGGACTGGGAATCCATAATGGATTATTCAGCAGAAATGCGCGATCTAAAAAATAAAGCTGTTCAAAAACAAAGCGATGGTGCACTTTTTCTGGAAAATTACCCAAGGAAAGGACCCAATGGATCCTTACAAATCCAAAACAACCAAAAAGTAAAGGTGGCAACTGGTTACTTTTATTAGAAGCCTGGAAAATAAAGGATCGGATTAAATTTACCTTCATCGCCTACATGGTTGGTCCTTTGTCTATTCTTAGCGTACTTTTAAAATCAAATTTGAGCCCATGAAAGCAATAATCGAATGCTTGATTGCATTTTGGTTATTATATTTGTTAGCTTAAGTTTAAACTTTTTGTTTTAATGCGGTTAGCAGGTATTTTGTTGATGATCTTGATTGCTCCATGCTGGCTTTTAGGCCAAGTAAATCAATCTGAGGAGCCAAAACACCAATGGACCATCAGCGGATTGTTTTCTTTTGATTTTTATCCATTTAAAAACCTCAACAGCCGCAAATTTTACGAAACCCAATGGCAGTTTAACCATTCTTATGGGATTGAGTTGCTCAAACACTACAAAAAGAATAAACGCTTAGGTAGTGGGATTATTTATTCTGTAAAAGACCATGAAGAAGAACTCAATTGTATAGATTGTGATAGCTTTCCAACCACCCCCATTAAACTACAACACAAAGTACGATACATAGAGGTCCCCATTACTTTCAGAAAAACATTTTTCGAAAATCAGGGGAATGGTTTGTTTTACTTGGGTGCCATTCAGCCAGCTTTTATACATAAAGCCGAATCAAAGGCATCATTTAAAAACGGGGAAAGTGGCTCGCTTGATGTAAATGATCAACAATTTGGTCGTTTTCTTTTAGGGGTAAAAGGTGGTATTGGTTTTAAAAGAATGATCGATCGACAGGTTGGGGTTGAGGTTATGCCCTATTTTAAGCTTTACGCAACAGATCTGTTCAGAGACCGTTATTTAAACTTTACCTCATTTGGAGTAACCCTTAAACTTACGCATGATTTTCAATAGTAAAATATAAGAAGCGTTTTCATTTTATAAAACAAGAAAAGTGTCGTTAAAAGCCGGATTTAAATACTTAAAAAATTTCATCGAAGACAGGGATGTGGCAGCCATTCTACCCTCAAGCGGTTTTACTGTAAAAAAGATTTTGAATAAAATTGACTTCGATGAAGTCAAGGTAATAGTAGAATTGGGGCCCGGAGATGGCGTGATCTCTAAAGCGATAATAGAAAAACTGCCAGCTGATTCCCATATTATTTTGATTGAAAAAATCGGTGATTTTGAAAAAGATTTGAAGGCTTTAAACCACAAACGACCAGATGTTCAGGTTTCCACCTGCATTGATGAAGCTCAGAACCTTGAAGCCATTTTAGCAGAATACAACCTTCAAACAATAGATCATATCGTTTCAGGGATTCCTTTTAGCTGGATCGATGGCCCCACCAAACAGCAAATTCTTGAAACTTGCTATCAAATGTTAAAACCCAAAGGCAATTTTATTGCTTATCAAACTTCCGGAGAGTTGGTAAAACATTTAGATCAAACATTTTCGAAGACCTATAAAGAAGTTGAACTTCTGAACATTCCCCCAATGGTTATCATGGAAGCCACTAAATAGAATATTTTTCGTGGGGTTAACTGTTACTCAAACAACATCAGCCAGATCAATAACAAACCCCTTAACCCAATCTACGCCATTTTTCGAGCAATAATTGCATATCCTTTGGCAATTCACTATTAAAGCTTAACCACTCCCCCGATTGTGGATGATCAAAACCCAGGAGCTTGGCATGAAGGGCTTGCCTCGGACATATTTTAAAACTGTTATCAATAAATTGTTTGAATTTGGATGTTTTAGGGCCGTCAACCATTTGATCCCCGCCATAGGTAAGATCATTAAAAACAGGATGTCCCAGGTATTTCATATGGGCCCTTATCTGGTGAGTGCGCCCAGTTTCGAGCCAACATTCGATAAGGGTTGCGTATTTTAGCCGTTCCAAAACCTGGTAATGGGTAACGGCACTTTTCCCGATGTGATCATCTTCATAAACCTGCATCACCCTGCGATCCCTTTTACTGCGGGCCAAATTGCCTTCAATGGTGCCACTTTCATTTTGGACTTCTCCCCAAACCAATGCATTGTATTTTCGGTCCACGGTGTGATGAAAAAACTGGCTGGCTAAATGCGTCATGGCATATTCATCCTTTGTAACCACCATAAGGCCCGTTGTATCTTTGTCTAACCTGTGCACCAATCCAGGCCTTATTGCACCATTTTTAGAAGTTGGCAATTCATCAAAGTAATAGGTCAGCCCATTCACCAAGGTCCCTGAGTAATTTTTATGACCAGGATGAACGACCAAATTGGCCGGCTTATTGATAACTAAAAGCCATTCATCCTCATAAACAATATCAAGAGGCATGTATTCAGGCTTGATCGAGGGATCGCGCGGAGGCTCAGGCAATACGATGGAAATCAATTGGCCAGGCTTAACCTTAAAATTCTGCTTCACATTCTGGTCATCCACTAAAATGCATCCTGCCTTAGCGGCATTTTGGATCCGGTTGCGGCTCGCATTGGGGATGCGTTCCATTAAAAACTTATCAATTCGAAGTGCGCGTTGGCCTTCCGGCACCTCAAAGCGATAATGTTCAAAATATCCTTCACTGGTTCTATTCGTTTCAGGTCCAGTCATCCATTCAAATTTAACTTTTACTAAAGGATGGGCTTTATAATTTTCTCAATTCATCGTAAGTATAGATCAAAAGGGTTCATCTCAATCCATCCTTTACTATCTATATTTGGTAAACTTTCAAATACTTGGTTTATGGATTTAACAATCAAAATAATTGTAGCAGATTTTGACGGTGTGCTTACCGATGGTGGCATTTATTACGGAGAAAACGGACAACGCCTTAAAAAGCTGAACATATACGATACCATGGCATTCAGTATTCTTCAAAAACATGGTATTCAATCAGCAATTATAGCTGCGGATAGCAGTGATATATTGACTTACGTAACTGAAGATCTTGGTGGCATTAAACACTACGAAAACGTGAAGGATAAACAGGCAATGGCGGAACAGATCTGCAATGAATTCGGGGTAAAAATGCAGGAAATGGCTTTTATTGGTGATGATTTGAACGACCGTGCGCTTATCGAAAACGTGGGGCTCGCAGCCTGCCCTGGCAACGCACCAGGAGAAGTTCAAAATATTAACAACATCCTAATCCTCCACCGTTATGGAGGAAAAGGTGCTGTAAGAGAATTGGTAGATTATATTGTTGAAAACGAATTTTATTGAAGGATCTTAACGCCTGTGGCCTTGTAAGCCACTTGGGGTTGAGGTTCATCAATCTTTTCTATTTCCTCTTCTGGTTTACCCGCATCTTTGGCATAATGCTTCAAAGCTTTTACAGACAAGGTATCGTAATAAGCCTGTCCATTCATGACTACTTCGGCACCAGCAAGGTCCTTTGGAACAAAAAATCCATAATCTTTGAAAGTTACACGGATGTCCTTCCCTTCTGATCGGTCAATTTTCATCCAGCAACCTTTTTTCTGGCATACGCTGGTTACTTTTCCAGAAACCTTAGCATTCAATTGCGTGGTATCCTCCATCATGCTAATTACTTCATTGATAGGCCGAGCATCTGCTTCGTCAATCTTTTTGCCAAAATAAATGGAATCAAATTTTTTGGCTTCTTCATCTGATTTTTCAACGCGTGCACTGTCTCCTTCCATTTTTTGCTCTTGCTGATCTTCTCCATTATTTGGGCCTCCACTTCCACAAGCAGAAAAAACAATGGGCAATGCTAATAGTAATGTTAACTTTTTCATGGTTCAAGGATTTTTGGTTTTTATTTAAATTCAACGTTTAAGCACCTATTCAATTATAAACAAACTTAATTTAGTACTTCCTCTAAGCCGAGTCATACTCTTTTTTCTAACCCGAGTCAAATTTTCTAGTTACAGGTATTACAGTCTTTTTACTAAGCCCTAAACATGAATCGCCCGATCCCCAGTAGCTGCCATGCAAGCTTCTTTAATGGCTTCTGTATAAGTTGGATGTGGATGAGCCATGCGCGCAATGTCCTCAGCTGAGGCCCGGTATTCCATGGCCACCATGCCTTCCGTAATCATATCAGCAGCGCGCGGACCGATGATGTGCATGCCCAGGATCTCATCGGTATTGGCATCTGCCAGCACTTTAACTTGGCCATCCATATCCATGCTTGCCCTTGCACGGCCAGAAGCCCTGTAAGGGAATGAACCGGTCTTGTACGCAATGCCTCGCTCTTTGAGGGTGCCTTCATTAAGCCCTACAGATGCAAGTTCAGGCCAAGTGTAAATAACACCAGGTATTGCGTCATAATTAATATGGGGCTTTTCGCCATTCATAACCTCTGCTACAAAGGAACCCTCTTCTTCAGCTTTATGTGCCAGCATTTGGCCATAGATCACATCGCCAATGGCATAAACCCCGTCAATTTGTGTTTGTAGGTTCTCATCTACTTCGATCTTGCCATTTTCATCTGGTGCTAAACCTATGTTTTCCAGACCAAGTCCTTCGGTATACGCTTTGCGCCCAACAGCGACCAAGCAATAATCGGCCTTGTATTCTTCTTCTTCGCCTTTTTTGTTTTCCGCTTTGACGGTAACTTGCTTGCCGGTATTTTTAACACTTGTAACCTTGGTACTAAGATGAAATTTCAGCCCTAATTTTTTAAGCACTTTTCTAAGCTCAGAAGCCATCGTTTCATCCATTGCTGGGATAAGGCGGTCCGCGTATTCAATAACTTCTACCTCAGTACCAAGCCGTTTGTATACAGAACCTATTTCCAAGCCAATGTAACCGCCACCAATCACTACCATTTTTTTCGGGATCTCACTAAGTTCGAGGGCTTCCGTAGAGCTGATAACCCGTTTTTTATCGATCTCTATATTAGGTAATGAAGAAGGTTTAGAGCCGGTTGCAATAACGGTTTTGTTGGTGGTCATGGTTGCTTCACTTCCATCCTCACCTTTAACGGCAATGGTATTTTTATCTTTAAAAGCACCTACTCCAGTATAAACATCAATTTTATTTTTCTTCATTAGGAAGCTCACGCCATCACAAGTTTGCTTAACTACTTGACGCTTACGCTCAATCATTTGATTGAAATCCACACCTTCATCCTTCATCTTAATGCCATGTTCCTTAAACTCGTGAACCGCATCATGATAAATATGGGTGGAGTCCAATAACGCTTTCGAAGGAATACAGCCTACATTCAGGCAGGTGCCTCCCAACGTATTGTATCTTTCAATGATGGCTACTTTCATTCCTAACTGTGCACACCTTATGGCGGCATAATAGCCACCGGGTCCAGAGCCAATCACTGTTACATCGTAAGTTGCCATTGTTGATTTTTGATTTTATAGGTTTATGTAGCATTTGGGTTTAATATCCTGAACGGGTTCATTTGCCGATCTCCTAAAAAGGGAGCTATGGCGATAATTATCAATCTTGCATAACCTAAGCCAAGCTTAATGGATATCTAACCCGATTTTTATTTCATTTAACATCAATTTATTTTAATTCGCTTATTACCCTGTAAGAGTGAACCAAAAACTTAGTTAGATTAGTTGAATTTAAATCTATACTTCCAGTAACAATCGATTCGGGTCTTCGACTAATTCTTTAACGCGGTATAAAAAGCTTACGGATTCCTTACCATCTACAATTCTATGATCGTAAGAAAGCGCTATATACATAATTGGCCTGATCTTAACTTCTCCATTAACAGCTACAGGCCGCTCAACTATCCTGTGCATACCCAGAATAGCAGATTGTGGAGGGTTTAAAATAGGCGTAGAAAGCATAGAGCCAAAAACCCCACCATTAGTAATACTGAAAGTACCACCCTGCATTTCATCAATCGTGATCTTATTATCCCTTGCTTTTTGCGCATAGTAAATCACCGATTTTTCAAGATCCGCAAAGGACATGGATTCTGCGTTGCGGATAACAGGAACTACAAGCCCTCTGGGTGTAGAAACTGCAATACCAAGGTCCACATAATGATGGTATTTCACCTCTTCACCATCAATAATGGCATTTACAGACGGAAATTCCTTCATTGCCTGGCAGATAGCCTTGGCAAAGAAGGACATAAAACCTAAGTTAACATCATATTTTTCTTTAAAAGAATCCTTGTATTTTTTACGAACCTCCATCAAGTAAGACATGTCCACCTCATTGAAGGTGGTCAGCATGGCAGTATCATTTTTGGCAGAGACTAACTTTTTAGCAATGGTTTTTCGCAGGGTAGACATATTCTCTGTAGTGGTCTCCCTTGAGCCATCCTGAATCTGCGGTTTGGGTGGTTCGGGCGGTTCTTCTTGATGTTTGCCATCTGTTTGTGGTTCAGGGCTTTTACTTGGGGCTTCCTTGGGAGCGCTTTTTTGCGCTACAGCTTTTTGAGCATCTTCCTTGGTAATCCTTCCATCTTTTCCAGTACCTTGCACTTGCTCAGGTTTAATTCCTTCCTCGTCCATTATTTTTTTAGCTGCAGGCGAAGGTGTTCCTGTAGCATAATTTTCCGATTCTTCTTGTTCCTTTGGCTGCGTAGCAGATGCTGCTGATTTCGCTTTTGGCTTTTCTTGGGTTTCCTCCTCTTCTTCTTTGCCTTCAGGCGCTTCAGCTTCGGTATCAATAGTAGCTACCTTGTCCCCTACTTGTACAGTTTCACCTTCCTCAACCTCTATATGTAATACGCCATCTTCCTCTGCATTAAGTTCGAAGGAGGCTTTGTCGGATTCTATCTCACAAAGGACATCATCCATTTCTGCGTAATCACCTTCCTTTTTTACCCAGTTGGCAATGGTAACTTCAGTAACAGACTCTCCTACGCTTGGTACTTTTACATCTACAGGCATGAGCTATTATTTTTCTTCGTGTAAGTTAATATAAATGTTATTGGTCTAAATTGAAAGCTTCTTCAATGATTTCATTTTGTTCCCGTGCATGGACCTCATGGTAACCCGTAGCTGGCGAGGCACTTGCCTTTCTGGCAATTAAGCGCAAACGCTTTGCGTTCTCTTGCCAGCGTAATAAATAGGTCCAGGCACCCATATTTTTTGGTTCTTCCTGGACCCAACAAAACTCAGCATTTTTGTATTTATTGAATATCGATTCAAGTTGCTCAAGCGGTAATGGGTACAATTGTTCTAATCTAACAATGGCAATGTCTTTTCGGCTCTCTGCTTCCTGCCGCTCCTGTAGATCGTAATAAACTTTACCGGAGCAAAGTAGCACCCGCTTTACCCGCTTGGTATCCTTATAAGCAAAGGCATCATCTATCACTTCGTTGAGCTTGTTATTGGTAAATTCCTCAATAGAAGAAACACATTTAGGATGCCTTAACAAGGATTTGGGTGTAAAAACAACCAATGGAATCCTGAAATCAGCAAGTAGTTGACGCCTTAAAATGTGAAAAAAGTTTGCCGGCGTTGTTAGATTAGCTACGATTATATTGTTTTCTGCAGCCAATTGTAAGAATCGTTCAGGCCTTGCATTCGAATGTTCCGGACCTTGCCCTTCATAGCCATGCGGCAAAAGCAGAACCAACCCACTCATTTTTTGCCACTTAGAAAGCCCGGAAACAATAAATTGATCAATTACAGTTTGGGCGCCATTGTTAAAGTCACCAAATTGGGCTTCCCAAATAGTTAGCGTGTTTGGGCTGGCAAGGGAATAGCCATATTCAAAGCCCAATGCTGCATTTTCAGATAATAAGGAGTTATAAATCCTTAAATTGGCTTGCTCTTTTTGTATATGATTGAGGCTGTTATAGCTAGTGTTTTCATTTTGGTCAAAAATCACAGCATTACGGTGAGCAAAGGTGCCTCTGACCGAGTCCTGCCCACTTAACCTAACATTATGGCCCTCTAAAAGCAAGGTTCCATAGGCTGATAATTCACCCATGGCCCAATCGAACCTACTATCATCCCAACTTTTTTGCCTTTTCTCCAATTCCCGGCTAATTTGTCTTATGGGGCTAAAATCATCAGGTATGGTAGTTAAAGCGTTCTTTACTTTTTCAAGCATTGCTTGTTGAACGCTTGTATCTGGTGATGCTTTAAAATCTTCATCCTTAGGATGCCTCAGTTGCTTCCATTGCAAGTCGGGCTCTTGGTAATTATAAGAAAGAGGCTTTTCTCGAACCATATTCAGCCGGTCCTGAAGAAGCTTCTTAAACTCCTTCCGCATGTCTTTCGCCATCTTAGCTTCAATGTCGCCTTGCTCAATTAAAGTTTGGCTGTAAACTTCTCTTGGGTCGGGATGTTCAGCTATTTGCTGATAAAATTTGGGCTGGGTGATCTTGGGATCATCCCCTTCATTATGGCCATGCTTTCGATAGCAAAGTAAATCTATAAATATATCCCGCTTGAATTGCTTTCGATATTCTACGGCAAATTCCGCTGCATAATAAACCGCCTCTGCATCATCGCCATTAACGTGTAAAACAGGTGCATCCACTACCTTGGCAAGGTCCGTTGAATAATCCGATGAACGCGCTTCTTCAAAATCCGTAGTGAAACCTAATTGATTGTTGATAACAAAGTGGATGGTGCCTTCATTATCATATCCATCCAATCCAGACATTTGAATAACTTCATAAGCAACGCCTTGGCCAGCCAATGCTGCATCTCCGTGAATTAAAACGGGTACCACCTTGGATTGGTCTTCATTATATAGAATGTCTGACTTTCCTCTGGAATAGCCTTGAACTACAGGATCAACAGCTTCGAGATGGGATGGGTTGGGCGTTAGTTTAAGCACCACTTCTTTACCGTTGGGCGTATTTATTTTAGAGCTAAAGCCCAAGTGGTACTTAACGTCTCCGTCTCCGTCTCCCATAGATCCATCAGGCTCATTACCACCTTCAAATTCGCTAAAGATGTATTCATAGGTTTTACCCAGGATGTTAGCCAAGACATTCAAACGACCCCGGTGCGCCATTCCGATAACTACTTCCTCAGCGCCGTTATCAACACTTTGATTGATGATGGTGTCAAGAGCTGTTATGCTATTTTCACCTCCTTCGAGGGAAAAACGCTTCTGCCCTACATATTTGGTATGGAGAAAATTTTCAAATACAACGGCCTCGTTAAGTTTGGTCAGGATCCTTTTTTTTGTTTCAAGGGGTAAATTAAAGTCCATGCAATCTGACTCAAATTTATCCCTGATCCAATTCCTCACATCTGAATCTTTGATATGACTGTATTCCATACCAATGGTACTGGTATAAACTTCTTGTAACCTTTCAATGATTTTTTGTAAAGAAGCTTTTCCTATGTTTAACTCCTGCCCTATTATGAACTCTTGCTTAAGGTCCTCTTGGCTTAGCCCGTGGTATTCAAGTTCTAAATGAGGTTTACGATCTTTGCGTTCACGAATAGGATTGGTATTAGAGGTAAGGTGCGCTCTTGATCTATATGACTGGATTAGCTTGTAAACCCTTAATTCTTTGGTAAGTTGATCTGAGGAAACTTCACCTTCACCGTCCCTTTTTAAAGCAAATTCAAACCCCTCGAAAAAATTGCGCCAAGTTACCTCTACTGCCTCAGGATTTTGTTTATAATCAGTATATAAAGCTTCTACATAATTAGTGTCAGCACTGCTAATGTAGGAAAGTGCGTCCATAGCTTTTCAAATTCTCATTATTTCTATATTGCAAATATAGGCATTATCAGCCTTCTTTACTTAATGAACCGATTGCTTTTATTGTGTAAGAGCCAAACAAAAAGCGGAGATTGAAATTTCTGTTTGAATATGTTGAAAAGTTGCTGCTTGCTTATCTATGAAGCTTAGATCAAAATTCCATCAGTAAATTAAAAAATATTTTTAATGTAAATTAGGTCAATTATTTGACAAAAATTTGATATGGGAGGGGAAGGTGCAACATAGCGTCCGTCTTTTTCGTTGATTGATTGGTTTTTTCTTAGTCTTCTAAGGCAATATCATTGCAAGATCAATAGTTGAAACGACAAGTTCCCCTACCCTAACTATAAAAATGCGATTATACTTACGCCTCAACAGATTCTTCCTTAAGTAACTTACCGCCATTGAAGCCCATGATTGGTTGAATCGAACCTCTAAAATTGATCTATTAGGTCAATGAAAACAGCCCCCGTTTATTTTTTGAACAACCTTAACCTTTATCGATCAAGGAATTTTAATTCGATAGAATAAGTTTTAATTTTTGTTGTCTGGTATTATTAGCAATCTGACATTTTTAAAAAAGATTATTTTTATATTTGTTGAAACACATTTTAGGAATATTATGATTGAAGGCAGCTCCGTCAAATATTACTTGGTTGGTTCTCTTATTCTTTTATTGGCCGGATTCGAAACAAAGGCCCAGCAATCATACAATGATTGGGTTAATTACAACCAAGAATATTTCAAAATCCAGGTAGCCAAAGACGGGATTTACCGGGTTTATTATGATGACCTGGACAACCAAACCGCTACTAACCTAACACAAGTTGCGCTTTCATCCTTTCAACTGTTTCACAAAGGTGAGGAAAAGCCCATAGATGTTTACACCGGCCAGGATGGTAATTTTAACTCCGGAGATTACATTGAATTTTTTGGTGAAAAAAACCGAGGCGAGCTTGATGAACCTTTGTATGAAAATCCCGGTGACCAGCCTCATGAAGGATACAGTTTATATACCGATTCTGCTGCTTATTTTCTTACATGGCAATCGGGTAATCAAGGCCTTAGGTACAGAGATTTTAAAGAAACGGATTACCAAAATTATACTCCTAAACCCTATTACAATAAAGAGGTCTTAAAATATTTTACGGATAATTATTTCGATGGTCTTTCCGGCACGAATGCTCAATCAAATTTATTAGGCCTTTCTTATTACAACAAAGGAGAAGGTTGGGGCAGCTCCAAATTTGACATTTGGAACACAAGATTTACCACTTCTATCAGAACAGAAAATTTTGCCAATTCAGGCCCAAATCCACAAATAGAGACGCAAGTATATAGTCAATCAAGAGCCGATTCCAGCAACTATCAACCAATATACCATCACCATTATCAAGTAGAGATTGGACCCAATCAAAGGCAAATTTTTGAGGTACTGAGTAAAGGTTATAATGTCAAAACTTTAAGCACTCAGTTGAACAGAAGCGACCTAAATGATCCGAATACAAGCCTGAGCTTTCAAGTGATCAGAGGTACAGATTGGCGGGACCAGGATGTCAATGCTGTCAACTATATTAAAATTCAGTATCCATCTACTTTTAACCTCAATAATGAGGCCAATCGAAAATTCTCCATAAGTTCTGGTCTAACCCAAAAGCAATACCTTAAATTCTCAAATTACGAATCAGGGAAAAATAACCCCGTATTGTATGATAGAACAAGCAACTACAAAATTTACGGAACTACTAATGGTAGTGATGTTGACGCCATCATTCCGCAAGGCAGTAATGAAAAGAAGCTTTACTTAACAGACAGCACCAACTTTCAAATTGCCAATCCAAGAAAAGTCAACTTTGTTAACCATCGAAATCAAATTTCATCGAATACCGATTTTTTAATCATTTCTAACAAAAAACTACAATCCAGTGCCCAGGAATACGCAAATTATCGTAGTTCGAAAGGCTTTAATACCTCAGTAGTTTATACAGATCAGTTATTCAATCAATATTACTATGGCGTGCATCACCCCTTGGCCATTAAAAATTTTATTGAATTCTTAGTAGACAACGCCACTGCGCCCGATTACCTCTTATTATTGGGTAAAGGTTATAAAAATGACATTTTAAGAAGGGAGGATAAACTCAATGAAAACCTGGTTCCAACCATGGGGATTCCACCATCTGATAATTTGTTTGCTGCAGGTTTAAATGAAGAAGGCCTTGCCCTACCTTTTTCCTTAAGTCGAATACCAGCTAAAACCAACGGCGATGTCAGGAACTATTTAGATAAACTAAGAACCTACGAAACCCAGCTTGAAATGGCCATGAATAACGAGGGCCTATTGTGGCGGAAACAATTACTACATTTGGTAGGAGGTACCAACAAAAATGAGAATGCCCAATTCACCGGCTTTTTAAACAATTATGAATCAATAGCCTCGGGTCCTAAACTTGGAGCCAAGGCAACCACAATCTCTAAAAACTCTTCACTTCCCCAGGATTTGGGCTTGGTTGATAAAGTACTCAAAGAAATTAACAGCGGATTGCCCCTTGTTACTTATTTTGGGCATGGTGCAGCCGATATTTTAGAGGTACCGATCGGAGAACCTTCAGATTATCGATATCCTCAAGGAGGCCATCCCATATTCCTGTTCAGTGGCTGTATTCTTGGTAATTCTTTCACTGAAACATCGAAAGGAGAAAATTTTTTACTAAGCCCCAATAAAGGTGCTATTGCTTGGATCGCTGAAACCTCTTTTAGTTTTGTGGGCCGCCTCAACACCTATACAACGGATTTTTATAATAATATGGTGCAGAAAAATTATGGCAACACATTAGGCACCATTGTCAATGGTACCATTGAAGACTTTCAAAATCCGGGCGATCCATTCAACGAAATGCAAATCTTACAAAAAACCTTTCAAGGAGATCCTGCCATCAATTTATATCACCCAAGCGAACCTGATTATGGCATAACAAAGCAAGATGCTTTTATAACGCCTGATAATGCTAATGTAGAAGCTGATTCATTTGCCATTGGCATTATCGCCAAAAATAAGGGCCAAGCCATCAATGATTCATTTAAGATTGAAATCAAACATACCTTCCCGGATTTTTCAACAGAAACGTTACCTCCTAAACAGGTAAAAGCTCCCTATCATAAAGACACCTTTTATTATTACATCAAGCCTGATGGTAATGAATACGTGGGCAACAATAAATTTGAAATATCGCTGGATGCAAGGAATAAAATCCCGGAAGTAAATGAAATTAACAATACGGCTACCATTGAGTATTTCTTACCTTCAAGCGGTGTATTTCCTTTATTCCCAAGGCCATTTTCCATTGTTAATGAGCGTAATGTAACCTTAAAAGTGCAATCCAACAACCTGTTTCTAAAAAATGGGGTCTATGAATTCCAGCTTGATACCACCCCTCAATTTAACAGTCCATTACTTCAATCTTCCTCAGAGATCAATAGCGGCTTTCAGGCAAATTGGAGCGTTAGCTTGCCTTTAAATCAAGATACAACCGTTTATTACTGGCGAGCAAGGCTGAAGAATCAAGGAAAAGCGGCTAAAGCCTGGCGCGGAAATTCTTTCACTTTTATCAACAACAGTCCAAAAGGATGGGCGCAAGCGGATTTTCATCAATTTAAAAGTAGTAGCCCTACCCATATTGCTCTGGACAGCATCGATCGTGAATTTAAATTCAACAGGCGCGTATCCGGACGGTATTTGGTGTCATCAGCAGGTGTTAATAGTAGTGGATTTAATTTAATGCGTTACGAAGGCGGCTTAATGTATTTCTCCAGCCCCCCGCAGGGAATCCTTATGATAGCAGTAAACCCAACTAACCAAGTAAGATTTAATTATCCCAGTCCATACAATCCATGGAATAATGAAAACACAGCAGATGGGACGCCAGAAGACACCTTCAGCGCTGTTTACAAGTTTGACTGGATTACAAATTCAGGCAACATTGATAGCCAGGTTGTTGAAGACTTTATTCAACATGTTGATTCGATTCCGGATGATTATCATGTATTTGCTTACAATGGAAATGAGCACCGTTTCGCTGATTTGGGAGAAGAATTCTATCAGGCTTTGGAAAAATTGGGTGCTTCTGAAATTAGATCGGTGGGTAATGGGCATCCTTATATAATGTTTGGAAGAAAAGGCTATGAACCCGGAGAAGCTGAAGAATTTACTTACAATGAAAACAGTTCTACACCACCGGATGAACAAACACTTACAGCTACTAAGATCATTTTTCCGGTAAGAGCACAAGGAACACTTAAATCCGCCCCGATTGGACCCGCTCAAGGCTGGGGACGTTTTGATATATCAACGTCAAGCCTGGAATCTCCTTCAAAAGACTCGATAGAACTATCCATAATTGGAATTGATAGAGCGGGTAATGAAAACATCCTTAAAAATTCAATTCCACCTCAATCATTGAATATTGATTGGATAGATGCCGAACAATACCCTTATATCCGGATAAAAGCAAGCATGTTTGACCAGGCTAACCTAACACCACCCCAGCTCAATAACTGGCGGGTTTTATACGATCAAGTACCCGAAGGTACCCTCAAACCTGATCTTGCCTACAATTTCCATCAAGACACTTTGCAACAAGGAGATAGCTTGGAAGTAGAGATTGCCTACGAAAACATTTCTGACTATGAAATGGATAGTTTATTGGTTCACTACCAGATCAAGTCCAGCAATAGAAAAATCGTATTAGACAATGAAAAAAGGTTACAAAATTTAAAAAGCGGTGAAAACCTGGTGATCGATAAGCAATTCTCAAGTGATGATTTAAAAGGCGACAATAATTTACAAGTATCTTTAAACCCTAATCTTGATCAACTTGAACAATATTTCTTTAACAACATTCTTAAGCGAAAATTTCACGTAAATGTGGATCAAACCAATCCATTGGTAGACGTAACCTTTAATGGCAGACGAATCATGAATGGCGACATTGTTGAACCTCAACCTGAAATCCGTATCACGGCCAAAGATGAAAACCAATTTTATTTGCTGCAGGACACCAGCAATATAGATATTTACATGAAAAAACCAGATCAAAGCGAAAAACAGCGCTTGAGCTACCAATCCAACCAAGTGGAATTTCAAGGAGCACAAAGCAAAAAATCTAACAAAGCCTACGTCACGTACCAACCCCAGCAAAAACTGAAGGATGGAATGTATGAATTATCCGTTCAAGCTAAAGACGAGTCTGGTAACAAATCTGGCAATCAACTTTACAAAAAGGAATTCGAGGTAGTTAACAAATCATCTATTACCCATTTTTACCCCTACCCCAATCCCTTTACAAGTAGAATGCGGTTTGTATTCACCCTAACAGGCTCGAAAATCCCGGATAAGATCAACATTCAAATCTTGACTGTTACGGGAAAAGTCATTAAAGAATTTACCAAAGAAGACCTGGGGCCGCTTCACATTGGCGTAAATAAAACCGATTACATATGGCGCGGCAAAGACGATTATGGCGATCCTGTCGGTAATGGGGTTTATTTTTACCGCGTCAAATCATACCTCAATGGCGAATCCATAGAGCATCGAGAAACAGCTGGTGATAAGTTCTTCGAAAAGAACATCGGGAAGATTTATCTGATGCGTTGATTATTTGGCAATTACCAAGTTACAATTAACAAGGTGAGGTCAAAATTAACAGTTACCAATTTTGTAATTATTTATACCTTTCCGCAGATTTATTAAGGATGAATGCAATCCTCCTTTATGACGCAAAAACAAAAAACGCTTTTTTATTTAGCTCCATTTATATGCTTATTCCTGCTTCGTGCATTGATACCAAACTACATTTCTGACGATGCCTACATTACATTATCTACGGTCAAGCACTTTTTGGAAGGGCATGGCTTTACTTTTAATCCCGGTGAGTACGTCTACGTCATCACCAATCCGCTTTGGGCATTTGGCATTACGCTAATCAGTTGGCCCGGTATAGATCCGGCCTGGGCTTTGCGCATATTAGGTTGGCTTTGTGAAGGAAGCTTGTTTTTGATGATGATGGCTTTAGGCCATCAAATGTGGGAGAGTAAAAACTGGGGAATATTATGGGCTTTACTATTATTTCTTAATCCGGTATTTCTCTTTAGTTCTTTTAAAGGTATGGAAACGCCTCTTTTTTTATTGGTGATTATTGCCAGCATTTACTTTTATGAAAAAAAGCATTTCAATCTTGCGTTGATTATAGCTCCCATTGCAATCTGGATACGGTTTGACGGGATCATCTTATTAGCGGCTATATCAGTTTTGTGTATATGGAAGAAACAGGTTAACTGGCAATACTGGTCATTTGCCAGTTTAATCATCGTTGCCTTTTTCTTGTTCGGAGAACTTTATTATAATGAATGGCTCCCTAATACGGTAAAAAGTAAAACCCAATTGGATAAGCTTACTTTCAATGAATGGATTGGCAATTTTTCAATTATAGGAGAAGGTATAATCAAGTATATAGGCGGGTTTTACCGCTATTCAATGCCTACGATCCCTGTTTTAAGCTATCCCCTTATTTGCTTGGGATTATTTAAAAAGTGGTATTTTAAGGAAAAGCTTCCTTTACTGGTATGGATCTCATTGTTATATGGAATTGCAATATTGTTCAGCGGGCGTGGCTATGCTATTAATTTCCCGTGGTATTTTTGCCCAATCTTTCCAGGGGTTTTAACCCTGGTCATTGAAGGAATAAGGTTATTAAACGACCATTTATTCAGGCAATTAAGGAAGCCTACCATTCAAGCTATAAAAATTATAAGTCTTACCTCATTTGTAGTTATTGGAATAATAGGGCTTATGGCCAATGCCTATCTTTATTATAAATACCACTTCCCGGTCCGAGAAGAAGCTTACGCTAAATTTTCGTATCAGTTGAACAGCATTTTTAACACGCCTATTATTGTAGCCTCCGATGAAATAGGTGCCGGTAGGTACATTCTGGCTAACAAACATTATGTATTTGATTTAATCGGTTTAAGTTACCCCCAAAAATGGAGAGGGAACGATAATCTGATTGATAAATTAAAACCGGCCGTACTATATGAGAGAAATGATGCAAATTTACAAGCCCGCATTGATACAGAAATGCCCTTCCATTGGTATGCTATTGATCATTTTGAATTTGCCCTAAAACAAGACTTAAATAACAGGGAAGCGAAATATCAACAAATCGCCAAGGATTTCGATGCCTATACAATACCCCATAATCAATGGTACAATAAACTATATGAGTATTACCACCATTTTGTAGAATGGATCAAGCAAAAAACGCTTGCTTCACATTAGATTGCCTATTTATCCTAAATTCGATCTTAAAATAGCCCTTGTATAAAAATCATTCGCTTAATGCACTCTGAATCATTTGAGATTGCTGACAAGCAAAAACTTAAAAACCAAATCCTCCATTACCTCAAGCAATTTGACACCTTTTGCTATTTGGATTCCTGCGATTTTTACCAAATGCAGGATCAGCAAAAACCGCTTTACAATACTTACGATATGCTGGCTGGCATTGGAAGTGATGCTGCGCTGCAGTGTAAAACCGGCAATGCCTTTGAGCAATTAAAACATTTTCAGGAAAAGCAGCAGGACTGGATTTTTGGCTATTTTACTTATGATTTGAAAAATGAAATTGAGAGACTTGGCTCTAATAATCCTGACCATTTAAGGTTCCCCGATCTTCATTTCTTCAAGCCCCGGGTTGTTTTAGCACTCAAAGATTATACACTCACCATCCATGCTGATCAGATAGAATCCATTGAACAAACGAAATCGACTTTGTTTGATCAGCCGGAAGATTTTCCACACGTTGACCTTTCAATTTCGGGAACACTCAAAAACCAATTGTCGCGAGATGAATACATCGCCAAAGTCAACAAGACCATTGACCATATTGAGGCGGGCGATGTTTATGAAATGAACTTTTGCCAGGAATTTTATCATGAAAATGCGGAGATTGATCCGTACCAGCTTTATTATAATTTAAAGCACCGCTTTCCTACCCCTTTTTCCTCTTTTTACAGGAATCAAGATCATTTTGTGATTTCTGCTTCGCTCGAAAGGTTCATTAAAAAAACCGGGGGCAAACTTATTTCCCAGCCCATTAAAGGCACCATCAAGCGGGGAGAAACAGCTCAGGAAGATGCATCACTCAAGGAACAGCTCCAAAACGACCCCAAGGAAAGGGCTGAAAACGTGATGATCGTAGACCTGGTGCGGAATGACCTGGCCAAAAGTTCTTATCCCGGTACCGTCAACGTTGAAGAGCTTTTCGGCATTTATACCTTTCCCAACGTCCATCAAATGATCTCTACCGTGACTTCCCAAAAAAGACAAGACACGCATTTCATTGATGCCATTAAAAATGCCTTTCCCATGGGCTCCATGACGGGAGCGCCCAAAGTGAAAGCCATGGAATTGATCGAACATTATGAGAATTTTAAAAGGGGCGTTTTTTCGGGCTCCATTGGCTACATTTCACCCGGAGGTGATTTTGATTTCAACGTGATCATTCGAACCTTTCTCTACAACCAACGCCAAAAATACCTCTCCATTCCGGTAGGCTCTGCCATTACTTATGATGCCATCGCTGAAAAAGAATTTGAAGAATGCCTGGTGAAGATCAGCAGCTTAACCAGGGCATTGAATCAAGAGGAGCCATTTATAAAAACTTCATCCGGGTAAGACTTCTTGTTTTATATTCCAGCATAATCTTGGTCTTGCGCTTAATCTTTGCTTGCGATGGGTCTAAAACCATCCGCCAGTGGGCAGGACAGGTCGCTAAGGATTTACATCCCGCAACAACGCAGCGTCCCCTGTATTTTTGTTATACCCTATTCCATTTTTGTGCGATGGGTCTGAAACCCATCGCTAACGATACTCTGATTTTAATTTACGTCTTATCCGAGTCTCTCGAACCAAGTTTTCAATATTTCTAAATAATTCAACAATTCATTGTTCCTATCAACACCCGAGATAAGCTATCTCCAAAGAGGACTCGGATAGAGAACACCTCGTAACAACGCGTAATCCCCAGCAATAATCAATATCAATTCTTACTTTTTTTCTATACAATTAAAGCCACCCGTTTTTTTGAGCTTTAATCTGCTAAGACATAAATCGAATTAGATTAAATCAATGCAGAAAATCTCGAGCTTGTTAAAGAAGCATTAATTTTTTAGATATAGCTCTACCACAAGTAAATGGTTGGAAAAAGCATTTGCTGCTTACCATTTGCTTACGAACCTACTTGTTTAAGATATAAATCCCGCAAGAATCAGCTTCTAAAGATTAAATCACCAGCTTAACCAATTACCGCATATCTACGCTTGGGATACGTTTAAACAAAGTATAAATATAGGGTCTTTCCTCGCCATTAGGCGCTTGATGGGTATGATTAAAGCTATGCATTAATTGATAACCGGGCCCCATGAAACCTTTCAATAATGATTCATCATACTGTCTGACAGGCAAACCTGAGCATTGGTCTGGGGCTTCTTCATTAAAAGTGGCTAAAATCACGTAACCTTGTTCCTTAACCAATTCGTTCATGACGGAAAAATAGGTCAACCGTTCTTTAAAGTCGGTTAAAAAATGAAAAACAGCACGATCGTGCCACAAAGATACTTGATGGTGGTCATAAAGCCTTTGCGGGTTAACAATGTCATCTATTAGCCAATTAACTTTTTCTGCTGCATAGGACATTCGTTCTTTATTTTGCGCAAGGGCTTTTTCACTAATATCGCAAGCAGTAATATTAGAAAAACCGGCTTCCACCAGATTTTGAATTAAAACCGAAGAGCCGGAACCTATATCAATGATGGGCTCATTGGGGCCCAAATCACATTGATTGATCAGGTCCAGGCTTGGTGTGGCCTTTTCCTCAGTCCAGTTGAGCTCATCAATTGACTGCTTTTCATATATTGATTCCCAATGGGCTTGTTTTTCAGAAGATGTTTTGGCTTCACTCATTTTCCTATTTTTATTAAGTTGTTGAATAAAAATAAATGGTTTTATTCAAATTTTAATTCACAATTTCAACGTTTTTTTAAAAACAATGGCTATCAAACCAATTCATTGGAGAGGGTCAATAGCAATTTAGCCCCTTTTAAAAGGATCAAAAGTTTTAACCGTTGGCTTAACCAAGCTCTCATATTTAACCCATAAAGCCGCTAAACCAAGGACCCTGTCCTTATCTTAATAAGGTCAATCATTACCAAAAAAATATTGATAGGATGGCCCAACAGGACGCTTTTGGTAAGCTAATTCATAGCTTAAATTTTAAGTAACTGGGCTTCTTATAAAATCGTGGGAATTAATTTATCTGACTATACAACCAAAGGAATACGGACAATGCAATCGTAAGCACTTGGGCAGCTATAATTTCATAAGTAGGGTATATGCCCAACAAACTTACCCGAATATCAATAGGAAACTGCGTAATGGATATAAAACCAGCTTCCTGAAATTCATGAATCCCATTACCAGCTAAAATCACTGCCAAAACACTTATGACAATGGCAGAATATTTGAAAAGTTTGGGAATCGGAATCTTCTTAGAATACCTTAAAAGCAGAACCGCAATCACACCAACGATAACAGCGGCTATTAATGCGCCAAACCAAATACCACCTTGATTGGAGGGTTCAACTTTTAAATTTAAAGTAGATAAAAACAGCACGCTTTCAAAAGCCTCACGAAAAACCACGATAAAAGATAAGGCTGCAAGGCCGAATAGATTCTTTTCATTGACCAGGTTGCCGATCTTTTTTTCTACAAACTGTTTCCACTTCTTAGATTCAGTTTTATTATGAAACCAAAAGCCAACATAAAGCAGGATCACTACGGCAATCAATGCCGCCACCCCTTCTAAAATTTCCCGGTTGGTGCCTCCCATTGCAATAAGCCAATCAGTAAAAAACCAACTTGCTATGCCAAGTCCAATGGCAACAATCCAGCCGCCATGAACCCAATGAGCTGCATTGCTCGCACCCGCTGCCCTTAAAACACTTAAAATCGTAATGATGATCAAAAAGGCTTCAAGGCCTTCCCGCAATAATATGGACCCAGATATGATGGATGCCGACCAGAAAGTAAAACTTTCCTCGGCCAACATTTTTTTTGCTTCATGAATGGATGATTTGGCCCTTTCAATTTTTGACCTCACTTCTTGAACCGAATTGCCGGATTTGAGCGCATTTCTTACTTTTTCCATGTCCGATTCCAGTTCCGCTACCATTTGCGGAGATGTAGCTTTTACCCCCCTTTCTATCGGCTCAATACCTTCAAGATAAGCAGCAATGGCTTTGTTTTTTGCGGCCTTTATTTCATTGTTTTCGTAAAGTTTTAACGTTTGATCCAGATATTTGATAGCTGTGGCTGTTGGGTTTCTACGGGTTGTTTGCTCTTGAGGCAATTCCAACCTGATGGCGGCAATTTTCTTAAGCTTTTCTACCTTAGAACCTTCGAAGTTTTCAATCAAGTCATGGTCTGAATTGGTTGCCAAACGCTTTAAGCTAAAATCAAGCTTGGCATTTTCAACTATTGGTCGGATTTCTTTATCATCAAATTCATCCTGGTAAGGCAGGGTGTTGAGATAAAATGCCACATCCCATACTTCTTCATTGGATAGTTCGTTAAAAGCTCGCATCCCAGTACCTTCAATACCAAGCCGGGTTACATTAAAATATTGAAAAGGAGAGACTGCGTTAATGGAGTCAGACACAAAATTGGTTGGCTTAGGTTTTAGAGGAGCAGCTGCCGGTCCATTTCCTTTTCCCTTTTTACCATGGCAAGCTGCACATTTTCGTTGGTAAATTTGCTTGCCTTCATCAATGGATGGCCAACGCTTAGGGACCATCTCAAAAGCATTAAGTGCTAAAACTTGCTTTTTAAGCTTTTTTGTAATTGATGCAACGATTGCCTGGGATTTTTTTGCTTCAATCCCCTTTTGGAGTGAATCAAGCTGCCTTGCTATAAACAAGGAGTCTTCTTTCCCTATTCGCGCTCCCAAAGAAGTCTTATTTAATTCCAAAAAGAGCGAACGGCTACGCGATTGAAATTCTTTCATTTCATTGTATTCAAGCTCACTGATCACTTTGCCGTCTTCAACAGCCCGGGGATAATCCCTTCCTATATATTCCAGAAGGTTGGTCAACATCCGCGCGTCTTTTGCCACGGATTGTTCGGCAGCCATAACTTGAAACGCTGAGAAAGATGAAGACAATAGTATTAATATGAGGGATGAAATATTTTTGATGGCCTTCATAAAAGCTGGAATCTTAACTGTTTAGAATAATTTTAGATCAAGACAAAGCTATATCCAGGAAGTATAGTAAGCAATACCATATTCATGGTATTTTAGAGAAGAATTTTGATTAAATTACTGCCTAAAAGCAATCCAATAAATGGTTCAACTGAAATCTTTTAAACCGCTAAAAGCACCGCCTGAATTAATTAAAGAATTCTCATTAGTCGCTTATAGCAAGCCAAGCGAGCAAGCCATCAATACAGCACAAATAGATCCTGATTGCAGCTACTTACAAATACTTAACCCAGCAGCGTTTGATCCCAATATTGAACAAAAAGCAGAGCGTTATCGAAATGCTCAAAAAAATCTGAACAACTGCCTTAATAACGGCATCATTGAACGATCCTCAAGGGACGCAATCTACATCTACAGGCAAATAAAAGATGGAAGGGAATACAATGGTTGGATTGGCTTAACCTCAGTTGCTGATTATGAAAAAGGCACCATAAGCCGTCATGAGGCAACAAGGCCTGCAAAAGAAAGCGCTATCCAAGAATATTTCCAAAACGTTGGGGTCAACGGAAGTCCGGTTTTATTAACGTATCAGGCTGATGAAGCCTTGGCTGAAATAATGGACCAAATCAAACAATCGCAACCGCTGTATGACTTTACTTCCAATGAAGGAGTACAACACACCGTTTGGGAAATTACTGACCAACAAGTGTTGGAAGCTATTAAGGATAAATTTAACGCAATCTCGAGGATTTACATAGCCGATGGTCATCACCGATGTGCTGCAGCTTATCATCATTTCAAGGAAAGTAAAAACGACAACCCGGACGCTTTTAATTTCATGAGCTATTTAATACCATCAAATGAATTAAGAATTTTTGCATTTCATAGGCTGATCAAAAATTTACAAGGCTTAAGTGTTGATCAGTTTTTAAACAGGGCAAGCAAAAATTTTCTGATTGAAAAAGTTCGCCAACCCCAATTCCCGGAAAATGAGGGAACAATCATACTCTATGCAAATGGGACTTGGGCAAGGCTTTATGCAAAACCCGAGTACGTACCTATTGAAAAATTAAGCAATCGTTTAGATGTTAGTATTTTAGAGCAATACATTTTACGATCCGTTTTGGGCATTGAAGATACCCATGCTTCTGATCAAATTGATTTCATTGAAGGAACGGCCCCCATTCATGAAATAAAAGAGCGTTTATTGAACAAGGGATGGCAAGTTGCCTTTTTACTACATCCCATTCCTATTAATTTCTTGATGCGATTGTCTGATAATGGAGAGACCCTGCCTCCAAAATCTACCTGGATAGAACCCAAACCGAGAAGTGGTGTTTTAATGCAAACGCTTTAAATTCTTAATATATTTTGGTGGTTGTGCTTATATTTAATTATTTTTGCTCCAAAACTCGGTAAAGTATGATTAAAAGGTTTGTTTTTATTGGATTGATGGCCGGTCTCTTCGGCTATGCAATTATAGGATGTGAGGAAAAAAATCCTACCTTAGAAGGTGAAAGCATTAACTGTGACTCATTAAATGATCCAAACTGCAATCCAGAATGGGGCCCACCCGTAGATACAACAACTGGTGGCAGTGGTGGCTCCGGTGGTAGCGGTGGCACTGGCGGCTCCGGTGGCACAGGAGGATCCGGTGGTTCTGGCGGAACTGGTGGATCAGGAGGATCCGGTGGTTCTGGAGGATCTAGTGATGCAGCTTTGACTGTACGGGTCGAAAAAAGTGCCACTTCAGGAAATTGGGATCAAGTGGATGTTTGGCTTAACGACTCAAGTGATGCATTGTATGAAGGAAATACCGGTGATTTTAAAGCCAACGCCATTGGTAAAAAGAATACCGGAACAGACGGTGAAGGTGAGGTAGAATTTACAGATAATTTAACAGATGGAGAATGGTACCACGCTTACAGCGAAAATTCTGCCGATACAAGCCAAAATGATTTTGATTCGGTGAAGTATGATAAGAACAATACAAATCCAGGTGCCAACATTATTTTGGAATACTAAAACTGATAACAACCACTCACAAAAAAACCCCGTCCTTTTGGCCGGGGTTTTTTTATGATAGGAACAATTTAAAAGGAATTTCACTTTTTTTAATTCGTCTTAACTTTTTATAGCTTTGAAACTTAAACAATGGTGGCTTATGAGCCTTAATAGGGAATCCGGTGTAAATCCGGAGCAGTCCCCGCTGCTGTAAGCCCAATAAATTGTGTATTTGGTATTCCTTGCCACTGTCCACCAAATAGTGGACGGGAAGGCTTTCAAATACACAGGGCAAGCCAGAAGACCTGCCATTGTTAAGACGTATTCCAAAGGCTTCCGGGGTAGAAGCTGGGATAAATGCCTTCGTGTATTTATTCTCCCTATATCCTTCCCTTGAAGCTTTGACACCAATGCCAAAATCACTGATAAATAGGCTTTGTTGATGTTGGCTTGGTAAAATTTTTAAACCATCAGTTTGTCAAACAAAATTTAACAAAATGAAAAATCAAAAATTTACAACATTAGTAATCACATTATTAGCCCTGTGCTGCTTTAGTGGCAGTATAAATGCCCAAAATGAATACGTAGAGCAAGTGATCGTTGCGTCAGGAGGCATATTTGAGCCTGGTCCAAACAACAACACACCTGCTACTATGGGCACCTATGATCCATTTGAAGCAACGTATCAGGTTTTTGATACAATAGACGTAGAATCCGTACAAGGCGTTGAGGTCAAAGGTAATACAGCTTTTGTCGCAGCCCAGGATACCATTGTTAAATATGACCTTCAATCTTATGAAAGAATTGGTTCGGTTACCGTTGATGGCATAAGCCATATCGATTTGATCGGGGATAGGTTGTTTGTGACTAAATTTAGTTATACCGGCCAACCTTTATTAGAGGTATTCGATCAACAAAACCTCAATTCTCAAATCCAGGTTAGTGCCATCACTGAAGGAGCCGGGGGTGCAAGCGCAATAAATGACACAGCCTATGTAGCTCACAACATTCAGAAAAAAAATGGATTTAACGATTCGACCGGCCGGTTGGCTGTGGTAGACCTAAACAATCAACAATTTAAGAAAAATATAGAGCTCGGTACCCAAGCAGCTGGAATCAACCAGCTTTACAGTTACCAGGGATTGCTTTATGGTATTTGCAATGAATCCGGGCAATTGTTGGAATATGACCCCTCCACTGGTAGCAAGCAATATTATGACCTCCAGGTGAGTAACGGAACAGCTCTCTACAATGGAACCTTATATGCAAATTTTTATGGAAAGGGTATTGGAGCCTACGACCTTAACCAAAATAGTTTAAATGATACGGCCCTTGTTGAAGGTAATTTCGTTGCTTCTGCATTTGATAGCATCAACAAAGGATTTTATGCTTCAGAAACTGATTTTAGTACTTACGGAAGAGGGTTCAGGTATTTGCAGAATGGAACCTTAGCGGACTCTTTTTCAACAGGGATCTCGCCAGAAGGAATTGCAGTGGATTATGCCCAGAATCAAAAGCCAATGGCAGTAAATGATCAAGACTCCACTGAATTTGAAACTACCATTGAGATTTCAGTTCTTGCCAATGATTCAGACCCTGATCAAGATTCCATTTCCATTAAAGCTATTAAGCAACAACCTAACCATGGCAATGCTTTGATTAAGGACCATCAGTATATAAGCTATACGCCAAGCGCCTCATTTACCAATGGAGGCTGGGACACATTAACTTATGAAATCTGTGATTACAACCAGGCTTCTTTATGTAATACAGCTGAGGTTGCTATTTACGTTGAGCCAAAGCCTCAAGGCCCCAATCAATATATAAATGAAGTGATCATTGCGTCAGGAGGCCTCTTTGAGCCTGGCCCAACCAACAATTCACCTGCTACATTGGGATCTTATGATCCATTAACTAAGCGCTATCAAACATTTGACACCGTTGACGTTGAATCGACCCAAGGTGTAGAAGTAGATTACAATTATGCTTATGCAGCGTTAGAGGATAGCGTTATCAAGTATGACCTGGAAACTTATGAAAGGGTTAATTCCGTAGCTATCAGTGGTATCAAGCAAATTGAGCTTATTGGAGATCAACTTTTTGTAAGCAAGTTCAATTTTGCTGGAAGTCCTTTAACAGAAGTATTCAACAAACAAACCCTCAATTCCGAAATAAAGGTAAATGCCATCAATGAAAGCGCAGGAGGTGCCGTTACCATTAATGACACAGCCTATGTAGCTCACAACATTGGTAAACAAAATGCATTTCCCGATTCTTTAGGTAAATTGGCCGTGATCGATTTAAATACCCAGCAATTTGTAAGAAATATTGATCTCGGAATGGATGGCGCTGGCATCAATCAATTATACGCCTATGGAAGCAATGTTTATGGTGTTTGTGACGATTCCGGGCAATTATTGGAATACGACCCTTCAACGAACAATCATCAATTTACAGACCTAAACGTCAGTGGAGGTACTGCCCTTGAAGAAGGTATTTTATATGCCAATTACCACAATGCTGGCATAGGGGCCTACAACATAGATGAAGCCAAGTTTGTTGATACAGCCCTTGTAGAAGGGAATTTTGCAGCTTCAGCATTTGACCGCAGAAATGAGCACTTTTTTGCCACAAATACAGATTTTTCAACCTTTGGAGCCGGGCTTCGCTACAATTACAGGGGTCAACTTCTTGACTCCTTCCCTACCGCAACTGCACCAGAAGGAATAGCCATCAGCTACAGGACCAATGATAACAGCGCACCAATAGCTAATAAAGACATGGATTCCACTGGGTTTGGTATGTCGGTCACCGTTGATGCCCTTAGCAATGACCAAGACCCTGATCAGGATTCCATCTTCATTAAAACCATTACCAGCCTTCCAGCTAATGGAAATGCAGAATTGCAAAGCAACAAGAATATTCAATATACGCCTGACTCTTCATTTATTGATGGAGGCTGGGATACCTTATCCTATGAGCTTTGTGATCATACCCAAGGCCCCTTATGCGATACCACCCAGGTGGTTGTATATGTAGAAAGAAAGTCTACAAACATTGAATCTCACGCTCAACCCAACTTAACCATTTATCCCAATCCTGTTAATAAAGAATTAACCATTGAAAGCGGTAACGTCTTCAGTGGCCTTACTGAGATCAAAATCAAGGACCTTACGGGAAAAACCATCCATCAAACCAATAGGAACATCCAAGGTGACCTCCATTTACAATTACCGCAAATGGAATCTGGAGTTTATATGCTACAAATGAAAAATGAGCAATTCCAGGCCACCTATAAAATCCTTAAGCAATAATTCATTTTTCTTAGCTGCCCCGGCTTACATAATTGGGGCAGCTTGGTTTTGATCATTTATTAAAACAGGAGCAATTAATGTTGAGATTTTTAGGCCTCTTATGCTTTTACCTGTTGTTAATGGCCAATGGGCAAGCGGCTGGTAATAACTTAATCCTTGATAAGCTCGAGGTAAATGCAGCCCAAAAAGAACTAAAATTTGAGATTAAGTGGAATCATAGTTGGAATTTAGCGGGAATCAAACCGCCATTTAACTACGATGCCACTTGGGTATTTGTTAAATACCAAACGGTAAATGGGCAATGGAAGCACTTGGATTTGAGCTCCAAAGCTGATCACCATACGGTTGATAACAATGTATTAAGAATCATCCCTACCCAAGATCAAAAAGGGGCTTTCATCAAAAGATCAGCAAAAGGATCAGGCAACATACCACTCGCTACCATTACCCTTAAATGGGACCAATTAGAAAAAGGAAAAGTGAACTTTCGCCTTTTTGGGATTGAAATGGTGAAGGTGCCCACTGACTCTTTTTACCTTGGCGATGGTGCAAGCAATGGCACTTTCCGAAAAGGAGACCAAAATCAACCTTATTTGGTAAAAAGCGAAAGCGGTATAAAAGTTGGCAATAAAAACAATGAGCTAACCTCAGCTCCTATGGACCGTAAAACCTATGATCCATCTTCCGATATTCCCAAGGATTTTCCGAAGGGCTACGAAGGGTTTTATGCCATGAAGTATGAGATCTCCCAATCGCAATATGCAGCATTCCTGAATTGTTTAACCAAGGATCAGCAAGCAGCAAGAACATACGCCCAACCCACGGCTACCCAAAAAACTTATGCATTAACGACCAATGCAAGTAACAGAAATGGTATAGCCATTGAGCAATCCGCTAATAATGGCGCGCCCGCCACCTATAGCGCTAATGTCAACGATAACAATCCGTTTGGTGAGCAGGATGACGGTCAAACCCGGGCTTGTAACTTTCTATCCTGGTCCGATGTTGCAGCATACCTCGATTGGGCAGGCTTGAGGCCAATGACGGAAATGGAATATGAGAAAGCCTGTAGAGGTCCCAAAAATCCTAAAAACAATGAATTTGCATGGGGTACACAAAAAATTATGGATGCCAACAATGTTATTAAAGATGGCACACCACACGAAACCGTGGATACTACCTTGCCACCCGAACATGGCCTTGCCAGTCATGGCTATGTAGGCCCGCAAGGTCCTTTGAGAACAGGCTTTGCAGCTGACAGCAATACTTCCAGAAGAGAAGCGGGTGCTTCTTATTATGGCATCATGGAATTAAGTGGCAACATCTGGGAAATTTGCGTAGCTACCAATTCACAAGGATTACAATTTACTGGTGTACACGGTGACGGAACTTTAGCTCCTGATGGCAATGCCAATGTAAATAAGTGGCCCTCCAAAGATGGAAATGGAGCAGGTTACCGCGGAGGTGCCTTTAACAGCGGCATTATACCCGGTTTTCGGGATTTGGCAGTCTCCGATCGTTTTTATGGGTTTGACCAACCGGATACAAGAAGAAAAACCAGTGGCGGGCGAGGTGTCCGTAGTTTAAAGTAAGCAATTATGTCAAAAAGCTTGATAGCAATCTTAACATGCATTGTGCCCTTATTAGCATCAGCACAGACCCCTTATACCGGAGGAAAGGGAGATGGTTTTGCCATGACAGAAGCCAATAATGTAACAGTAGGACTTAAGCTTAAGAACCATTCAACCGCTATTAAAGTTCATCCCAACCCCATACCCAAAGGTACACCTTTGCAAGTTACTCATCCACGCGAGCAAAATTTAACCACCATTTCCATTGAAACAATGCAAGGAAATCAAGTGCAAGCTACTTCAAAATCGGAAAATAGTCCATCTACCTCCCTTGCAACCAATCATTTAAGCCAAGGCATTTATTTGCTCAGGCTTGAATACCATGATCGCGTAGCAATCCGAAAAATTATGATCCAATAACCATTGAGGACCTGTAGAAACATAAACCTTACAAGCATAGGATGCCTCTTACTGGCTTTTGGCTTTTTAACCCTCAAGGCAGGAGCCCAGATAAAACCGGATACGCTTGTTTTGCAGGAATTCGAATACATTGAACAAAAGCCCGAAGACAACAGGGGAATTAAGGAAAACTACCTGGATTCCAACGCTTTAAAACAGGCCCAGAATAAGGACCTTGGCGGTGTTCTCCAAAACCAAAGTCCGGTTTTTATCAAATCCTACGGAGTATCGGGCATTAAAAGCCCAGCTTTTCGGGGTACTGGCTCTGGGCATACCCAAGTCAATTGGAATGGCATTCCCGTCAATTCTCCCATGCATGGGCAGGCAGACCTATCTTTAATGCCTGCTGAACTTTTTGATTATGTCGGCATCGTTCATGGAGGAGCTTACCAAGATGTGCGCAGTGGAGCATTAGGCGGTGCTGTTAATGTAGGGCAAAACCGTAAACTTGAGCCTCACACCCACCTATCCTTCAAACCCAAAATAGGCAGCTTTGACCGCTATGAAGGTTTTTTAAAAGCGGATTGGGGGAATAAGCAGATGAATGTAGCAACACAAGCCTACCATCGCCAAGCCCAGAATGATTTTACTTTTCAAAATTATACCAAACCAGAAGCACCCGGAGAAAAGCGCAAGAATGCTGCATTTCGCCAATCCGGCATCATGAATTCATTGTTCTATCAGGTAGATGAGAACGACCAGGTAGGCGTTCAAGGTTGGTATCAATCAACCGACCGTGAAGTGCCAGGGCCCCTCACCTCACCCAATCCCGATCAAGATCAGGAAGATGAAAATTTATGGCTCACAGCTCATTGGCAGCATAAGTTTGACCATGGTACGCTACAATACCGGGGTGGCTACCTCTATGATAAGATCCATTACACGGATCAAAACATTCAACTGGATGCCCTTAACAAAAGCCGCAGCATTACCAATGAAGCCAAATACAAAACCAAGCTTGCTAAGAATACGGTGCTTTCAGGGGGAGTCGCTTTTGATCACTATGAAGCCCATTCCGAAAATTTTGGCGGCTGGGTTGACCAACAGCGAAGTACCTTATTTGCCAATCTACTGCACCGCTTTTCAACCATCCTTGCCATAGATGCCTCTGCCAGAAAAACCTTAATAGATGATGAATTCGTGCCCATCATTCCTTCTTTGGGGCTCAACCTCATGCCCTTCAGCAACAAGGGCATCGTCTTCAGCGGCAACGTTTACCGCAATTACAAAGTACCTACCCTCAATGACCTTTACTGGGATCCGGGAGGCACCCCCGAATTGCAACCTGAACAAGGCATTGGCTATGAGGTGGGCATGGCCTATTCTACCTATCAGTCCGATCAATTCATAACACAATTCAAGGTCGAGGCCAATGCCTACCGCTCGAACATTGAAGATTGGATCTTATGGTATCCCACAGATGACAATTTCTGGAAAGCGGAAAATCTGAAAAAAGTGCTTAATAGAGGTATTGAAACCAAACTGGCGCTTCAATTCAGCCTTGGAGGTTTCAGCGCATCTTTAAAAGGTCAGTATGCCTATACCGAAGCGCAAAATCAACAGCCCATATCCGGGCTGGACAACTCGGAAGGCAAGCAGTTAATCTATACACCTTACCATAAGAGCAACTTTACAGCAAGCATTGAAAAATGGGGCATTCGGCTGTTCTACCACCACAATTACACGGGCGAACGTTACACAACCCGGGATAACTCAGAATATGTAGAAAGTTATAACTTAGGGGCTATGGGATTGAGCAAGGACTTTAAACCATCCAACAACATTTATTGTAAAGCCCAAATTAAGTTGAACAACATCCTGGATGAACAGTACCAGGTTCTGGCTTGGCGCCCCATGCCCGGTCGAAATTTCATGGGCAGCCTGGAAATTGGTTATCGTGATTGATGGTGTAGAACCCACCCCTGTAAAATTGGAATCAAGCATGGAAGGGACTTTTAGCAGCAAATTAAATTCAAGCAAGACGGACTCAACAATTGGCATCATGCAATACAGCCTTCACAAGTTATTTCTCATCCTGGGGGCCAGCCTGCTGTTATGGGCCTGTGAAAAAGATGACGACCAGGAAGTCCACCAAAACGATCAAAACACCAACAATAACACCAATGGTGATGAAAAGCCTTTTGATCATGGCGCATTCATCCTGAATGAAGGCAACTTCAACCAAGGCAATGCCAGCCTCGATTTTTGGGATTCCGATCAGGAAAAGCTCCGAAGCCAGGTTTTTAAGGAAGTCAATGGAAGGCCGCTTGGAGACGTACTCCATGCAATGAACACCATTGATGGCCACAGTTATTTGATCGTTAACAACGCAGGCAAAATTGAAGTGATCGACCCTGCAACGCTCGAATCCCAGCAAGTGATGGATGGCTTTCCTTCTCCAAGGCGCATCTTAAAAGTGGCAGATGGGAAAGCTTATGTAACCAATTTTACCTTGGAAGGGGCAAGCGAGATCTCCATTGTTGATCTTCAGGAGCATGCCATCAGCGGTTCAATTGCTGTAGATGGATGGACGGAAAGGCTGGTTAAGGCCAAGAACAAAGTATTTGTAAGCCAGGTGAAAGCCGGTAATTTGCTGGTCATTGATCCAAAAGAAGATGCATTATTGGATACCATTTCCCTGGTGAAGGAAGTTAAGCACGTAGCAAAAGACGCCAATGGCAACCTTTGGGCTTTGGGCAATGGCGGTTTTGAGGAAAAGCTCCCCAAGCTATACCAAATTGATCCGGCCTCCCATGCCATTACAAAAGAATTTGAGTTTGGTTCCCAACAAGCTTCTCCCGGCAATTTAGCCTTCAATGATGCAAGGGACCGGCTATTTTTCATCAACGAAGATGTTTATGCCATGCCAATTGATGCATCGGGGCTGCCTGCCGATCCGATCATTTCAGGTACTGATTATAACTTTTACGGCTTAGGGGTTCACCCAAAAGGGGACGAAATTTACCTCTCCGATGCCATTGACTATGTGCAAAAAGGCTTGATCTTTCGTTTTGATCGAAACAGCGGTAACCAGATTGATTCATTCAAATCAGGGATTATACCGGGCAAATTTTTGTTCAGGGAATGAGCATGGAGTCTGATTCACGTTTCCGAAAGGCGGGCCGATTGCACCTTGAATTGCATTACCCTTGCTATGGTTGATGCCCTGTTTTTGGCTTCTTTAGCCTTGGGCCCTTCAAAATGCGCATCGATGGTATGGTAAAATAGCTCCAGCCATCTTTCAAAGTGTGCTTCTTCCAACTTGACCTTCTGATCCAGCTTGATGTGGGCATCCATTGGATTGTCGCGGTTGTAATGAGCGCCAATGAGGATGGATTCCCAAAAGTTGTACATAATGGGCAAATGATGGTCCCAATCTACTTGCGCAATATCGTTGAAAATGGGGCCTAACAATTCATCGTTGACTACCTTGCTGTAGAACGCATCTACCAGCTTATGAATGGATTGCTTGTTGTCTAAATCTTCGGGCATGGTACTGTATTTCCTTCAAGAGCGAAAATTCACAGTTTTTGGTTCCTGTGCGGGTTATCGAAAATTACCTTGTGACCTGCCGGCTATCAATGGTTTTAAAAACACTGTAGCTAACCATTGCCTATGTAAATAATAGGGAAATTATCTGCTAATATAATAATGAGTGAAACCTAAGCTTATAACAAAACATTTTTCAAGGTTATCATTACTTAAATGTTTTAAACATTTCTTAAATTGGTTGCTTTTATTGGCGTAAATTACGGCTACGACAAAAAGGAACAAAAAAAGACCCGACCGGAAGCCGGGTCATAGGCTTTCGCGCCTTCGGCATTTAAGCCTTGTTGTGATAAGATTAA
>CAZLQF010000027.1:0-36293 GCA_964561545.1 uncultured Sphingobacteriales bacterium | reverse complement strand
GACACCGGATATGTCTCCAAAGATGGGTTATACATTCCGGAAGCTCCTGGTACTTTTGAAGTAAGGTACAAGGGTTATGCAGCAGGTAACCGTTGCATGGTCAAGGACACATCCGAAGTGATCGTTTATCCCGATCCCCTTAAGCCTAATATTGCTGAAAGCAATGATACCCTGATCTCCAGTACAAAAACGCCAAATTATCAGTGGTACAGGAATGACACCATGTTAACCAATGCCAATAATCGAACTTATTATGTGACGAATGAAGGCAACTTTCAAGTGAAAATTTGGTATGACAGCAATTGCACAGCCATATCCGACACCTTCCATCACGAGCCTTCAGATACCTCTTCTGGCATAGCAAAAGGCAGCTTAAAATCCATCCAGGTTTATCCCAATCCCAACCAGGGAACCTTTACCATTGAAGGAAGCTCCTTCCAGGATGGTGCATTGCAGGTAAGCATCCACAATTCACTGGGCAAGGAAATATGGCGCGAGGATTACCAAGTCCTTTTACAGGATTTTAAAAGAACCATTAGCCTCAACCAGGTGCCAGCCGGTGTTTACTTCATGAAATTGAAAACCACCCAAAGTAAGCAGTTGGTCAGGATTATGATTAAATAAAACTGTATTCGGTAAAAGCCCCAATGTTGAATGGATGAATCGAAGTTATTTTACAAGGAAGTGGAACAGATTAGTAAAAAATTAAGGCAAGTTTTTAAGGCTTCATGGTAAATTTTTCATACCTCCTTGCTTCCCGTTTAAGGAAAGCCGCAAGCTTATGAGGCATGGCAATGGATGCGGTTTGAGGCGCTTCATAAACAGGATGGCGGAACGTTAGTTCTACAGCACTCAGCATTAAACCTTTGCCTTTTAGTACTTTACCTTCAGGCCCGTACGTTCGATCCCCAATAATGGGATGGCCCACATTGGCTAAATGCGCCCTGATCTGGTGTTTGCGGCCGGTTTTTGGAAAAAGGTCCAGGAGGGTAAACCACCCATATTGGATGGAAGGCACTTGATCAACGTTTTTGTAATGCGTTAAGGCCGTTTGCCCACCCACTGGATCCTGGAAAACGCCCATTCCTTCCAACAATCCTGGTACAATGGCCCTGTAGCGCTTCCAAATATTTTGATGCTCAAATTCCTTACATAAATACCGATGGCAATATTTGGTTTTGGCCACCAATACCAAGCCTGTTGTTGGATAATCCAGCCGATGAACGGGCCGTGGCCATTTCATGGCATCATCTTCCAAGGAGGGTTTGATGTTGTGTTGAATGGCGTTTTCAAGGGTTCTGAATTGATTACCGCTCACTACAATGCCAGCCGGTTTGTAAACAATGGCCATATAAGCATCTTCGTATACGATGGCCAAATCCAACTCATAGGGCTTGGGCGGTCGTTCCTCAAGGTCCACCCATTCAAGCTTAAGGCCTGGTTGCATCCATCTCCCGGTTTCGGCCGGCGCTCCATTAATCCTAAGCTCCCCTTTTTTAATGGCCTTTTTGATGCCTTTCCGGGAAGGGATCATGGTAAAAACCTGCCTGGCATAATCACTAAAGCGCTTAGCTTTAACGCATTCCGGTACAATGTGGGTTTGTCGGACTATCAATGGTTTACCTTTTCTGGATCATTGAAATCCCAAATTTAACCACCCTTTTGTAACGCAAAAAGCAGGAGCCAGATTAACTTGGTAAAAACGTCATGAATACTAAATTGCGATCAAAGTTTAAACTATGCTCAAAAGAAGGCAACAATTATTAGCCCTTATAAACTTTATGGGAGGAGGTTCATTACCCAATGAAAAGTTGCATTTGTTGGTATTTTTGTTGAGCCATATAGATCAAAATGCTAATTATCACTTCATACCAACATCCACAGGCCCATATTCCCTTAGGGTTGAAGCCGATCTCAAAGCTTTGGAAAAAGAAGGTTGGCTGAGCTACTACGCTGGTTGGAAGCTATCGGTGCCTGAAGCTCAATTGGCAACCATCAACGACCATCAGCGTAAATGCCTTCAAAACCTAAGGTCCTATTATGGAGATAATCACGAAGCTTTACTGCGTGCAGTATACCAGCAAGCCCCTTTTTACTTAAGTCGCTATCATTCACTTGAAGCCTTATTTGATGCCAAAACAAATGGGCAAATTAAGGCAATGGTCCCTCCAGGAAAAGGGAAAAGATTGTATACGATGGGCTATGAAGGAACATCCATTGAACACTACCTCAACCTCCTCTTAAAGCACAACATTCAGGTACTTATTGATGTACGGGCCAACCCTTACAGCAGGAAATTTGGCTACAAGAAAAGGGAAATGGAACAGGGTTGCGAGCTCATGGGCATTCGTTATGAACATGTACCTGAATTGGGAATTCCAAAAGCCAAACGCCAACAAGTGTCATCCAACGAGGATTTCTACAACCTCCTGGACCATTATGAACACCGCATGCTTCCGCAGCAAACACAAGCCTTGAAATATTTACACCAGTTGATAGCCCGTGAAGGCAGCATAGTACTTACTTGTTACGAAGCGAATGCTCAGGATTGCCACCGCTCAAGGATCGCCAAAAAAATGGGAGCATTCACCAATTTTCCGGTTGAACACCTTTAGATACTTCAAAAGGCCTAAAACCTATTGCTAACGAATAGCATCCTTTTAATCATTAAAACAGTTGCTTCCTAATGGCTCATGGAACTTTAAAACTTTAGTTAAAAGCTTAATCAGGTTACTCAACATTCTCGTGAGGTCTCCAAGACGCATCAACCGGTCCGTCTAAATACTTTGTACTTAATAGCAGTTACTTAGCAACGCAAGTCTTTTGTATCAAATCTACTTTCAAAAAACAGGCAAATCCAGTAACCATTTCAAAAATTAGCCCACAGCTTTTGCTAAATTTGTAAATCAAATTAAAGCGATATATGGATCAAGAAGTTCGGGTTAGGTTTGCTCCAAGTCCTACTGGCTACTTACACATCGGTGGCGTTCGTACAGCATTGTACAATTATTTATTTGCCAGGCAGAACAATGGAAAATTGGTCCTAAGGATTGAAGATACGGACCAAAACCGCTATGTAGAAGGTGCCGAAAAATATATTTTAGAGGCCCTCCAATGGACTGGAATCGAATATGATGAAGGCCCGGAAGTTGGTGGCCCCTATGAACCCTACCGTCAATCTGAAAGAAAGTATTTGTACGAGCAGTATGCCCAAAAGCTGTTAGATGAAGGCAATGCTTACATGGCCTTTGATACTACTGAGGAGCTTGAGGAAATGCGGGAGAAGATGAAAAAAGCCGGTAAAGCTTCCCCAAAATATGACCACGTGACTCGGGAATACATGAAGAATTCCTTGGCTTTGCCCAGCGATGAGGTACAAAAGCTATTGGATGAAGGCGTTCCCTATGTAGTCCGGTTAAAGGTGCCCAGAAAAGAGGAAATTCGCTTGAAAGATACCATCAGGGGGTGGGTCAATGTGCAAAGTGAGCAAATTGATGATAAAGTCCTGATCAAAGCTGATGGCATGCCCACTTACCACATGGCCAATGTAGTGGATGACCAATTGATGAAAATCTCTCATGTAATTAGGGGCGAGGAATGGCTGCCTTCTACTCCGCTTCATGTGTTGCTGTACCGGTTTTTAGGCTGGGAAGATCAAGTGCCGGAATTTGCCCATTTACCGCTGATCCTTAAACCTGACGGCCAAGGCAAATTGAGCAAGCGGGATGGAGAAAGAGGTGGTTTCCCTGTGGCACCGTTGGCCTGGAAAGATCCTGAAACCGGAGAAGTCATCGATGGTTACCGGGAATCCGGCTATTCGCCCGAAGCCTTTTCTAACATCCTTGCCCTGTTGGGATGGAGCCCCCATGACAATCAAGAATTGTTCACCATCGAAGAGCTGATCCGGGTTTTTGACCTTAAACGGGTCGGAAAATCGGGTGCTAAATTTGATCCAGACAAAGCCAAGTGGTTCAATCAGCACTATTTACGCAATAAGGATAATTACGAATTGGTTAAGGAATTCAAGCCAGTATTGGAAGAAAAAGGCATTGACGTAGATGATGAATACCTGGCAAGGGTATGCGGTTTAATCAAGGAAAAAGCCTCCTTTTTAACAGAATTCTGGAGCTTTGGCTATTACTTTTTTCAAGACCCGGAATCCTACGATGAAAAGGTGGTTCGGAAAAAGTGGAATGACCAAGTTCCGACTTTTTTAGAGAACCTGAAGGAACGCCTCAACAACCTGGATGACTTTACCAGTGATGCGATTGAAGAAGCATTCAAATCGCTGGCAAGTGAAATGAACGAAAAACCGGGCAAGTTCATGCAGCTTTTCCGGGTAGTGGTATCCGGTACGGGATCGGGCCCCGCTTTATTTGAAGTAGTCGCTGTTTTGGGTAAGCAGGAAGTCATCAAACGAATTGACCAAGCCCTCGAACAAATGCCGTCTATGGTTCAGGACGCTTGATCGCATTTCATTGCTACTATCCATTTGCTATTTTCCTTAAAATTTGAGCATGTGCTTAAAGGGGATCCTATTTCTGAAAGGAGCTTGGGAAAACACTTTTAGGCAGGATGCTTAACAAGAATGGCAGGGTCATAAAGGTGCCCGGCAATCCAATGATCACAAAAACCGGTAAGGTTTTCAGGATGTCCACCAATTGCTCCCTAACCTTTTCTTTTTCCGCGGGTGTGAGGTTTTCAGTTCTCCATTTGGCCAACAACGTATAAAGCTCGTGGCTTTCTCTAATCTCATTTTTGAGCCGGTCTTTATTTTTTTGAATGATCTTGGAAGCATGCTCCTGCAGTTTACTTTGCATTCTGGACATCTGGGGTTTCTTTTCCAAGAAGTTCAGCTGCTGCTTGTATTGCAACAAAAACGTTTCAAGGGCAGTGAAGCTTTGGTCCAGCTCATCTGTTGTAAGATCGAGTTTGCTGGTTAGTTCGTAAAGGAAATCCTGCTCTGCTTCATCTACTTTATGATCAGCCATAACAGTCAAAAGGGCAAGTTCCAGGAAATACCTTTTGACCAACCAAGGAACATCCGGAATTTCAAGGTCATCCCAACCTTGGGTTTGTTTTAGCTCTTTTTGTATGGCCTTTTTTTCTTTGGCGGATAACTTGGCCGAATGAACAAACTGCTCGAAGATCTTTTCTTCGTGTTCCTCTATCTCTCCATTGGCTTGGGCCGCCAAAATAATAATCTTTAAGATGGCTTTCTTGACTTCCTTGAAATTTTCAAAATAATGTTCATAGTTCGCTTGATCCAAGGGGTTTCCGGTTAGGTGATAGCGTTGATGCAGGATACAATAATAGAGATCTAAAAACAACAAGCTATTGTGAAAATAAGAGGGGAAATCAGAAAATTGAAAATTGAACCGAATGCGTTTATTGAGTATGGTTTCGAAGCGCTCATGAACTTTATTGTATTTAAAAGCTTCGTTAGAACCCGCTACCTTTTTATGGTTCAATTTATGGTCATAATGGTCTAAAAAATAATTGAAGGAGTGATCAACGGCATACTGAAATAGCGCTTCTTCATGTAACTCTGTTTCGTTATGATAGTAGCGGTCGGCAATAAGGCATGCAAATAGGCTTTCCAAAAAAACCAATTGAGCTTGGTCCGTATAATTGAAATACTGAAAATTGGGATAGTCGGTTCTATCAAATGGTAAACCAAGGGGAAAGCCATAGATCAAGCCAGTTGGCTGAAGAAAGCAGTAAATAGCCTGGTCCAATGCAGTGCATTCAGAATTTTCTTCCCTTATCTTTAACCCACTGGTAGGAAGGTCACATGAAAAGGGTTGCTGTTGCCTGAATTGCAGGTATTGATCAAGCCAGCCTTTACTTCCAAACTCCATTGATCGTGCGCTTTTTAAGGTTTAAAGGTATAAAATTGTTCAAACAAGCCCTTGAATTGATTAGGTTCGAAGTTAATGGGGTAGGTATCAATTAAGGCATCAATCAGTAACTTCTGTTTGAACCATTTTACACTAATTTAGTTAAAATTTAAAACCCTTTCAAGCGGCAAAGGCTTCATGATTGGTTTTACTTAAATGGAAACCTTAAGCGCCTACCTTTCCAGTTTTTTCGTTAAGCCACCTCTTATGTATGAAAGGTTAGGCCTTTATTCTAAGTGATCTTTCAAGTAATAGAGATTAAAATCGTTTACATAAGTAAATAGAAATTATAATTTTGCATTTGTGAAACAGCCTGAGTCAATATTTGGAAAATTACTTGCCTGGCGAGTTAAGCACATCAGCAACAAGAACTTTGTTCTGATCCTTAGCATCCTCATTGGAATTGCTTCCAGCACCACTGCTGTAGTACTAAGGTTGATCATGAATGAGATTCACCATTTATTGACGGGTGGATTTAAAGTAGAACAGCAGAATTTCCTTTACCTGGCTTATCCGGTGATCGGTGTTTTGCTAACCGTAGCCATTCTCAAGTTTTTGTATAAAAGCAACTTCGATCACGGCATTACCAACGTGCTCAAGGCTATTTCCACATCCAATGCCATTGTTAAAATGAGGGACATGGGCTATTTTATGTTGTGTAGCATCATAACAGTTGGTTCCGGTGGATCGGTAGGTTTGGAGGCTACCCTTGTAATGGGCGGTTCCTCCATTGGGTCTAATTTTGCCCATTCTCTTCATTTATCGTATCGTTCCAGGATGTTGCTTCTGGGATGTGGGGTGGCTGCAGCCCTTTCGGCTTTTTTCTATGCACCGGTCGCTGGGATGATATTCGCCCTTGAAATGCTAATGCTGGACCTTACCATGGCTTCCCTGGTTCCTTTACTGATGGCTTCCATCACTGGCATTCTTGTTTCGAGGCTTTTCCTCGGTGAAAACATCATGTTTGCCTTCCAGTTTGTGGAAAGCTTTTCAGTAGGGGACATTCCTTTTTACATCCTCTTGGGTGTATTCACTGCTTTGGTAGCGGTTTATTTCACCAAAGTGGACAAGTTCATGGAGGAACAATTTGAGCACATTAAATCTCCATTTAAAAAAGCCATTATTGGTAGTTTGGCTTTGGGGCTGATCATTTTTGTTTTTCCGCCCTTGTACGGTGAAGGTTATGATGCCATCAATGCCATTATCAACGATGAGTCCCTCTCTCTGATGCACAACAGCCTTTTTTATGATTTTCGCAATTATGAATCGGTATTTTTACTTTTCATTGGCTGTGTGATCTTGTTCAAAGCTTTTGCTGTTACTTTCACCCTCGGGAGCGGTGGAGTAGGCGGTTATTTTGCGCCCTCGCTTTTTATGGGTGGATTGTCCGGCTTCTTTTTTGCCAGGTTGCTCAATTTCGTGGCGATTCCGACCGATCTTTCCGAACCGAACTTTTTATTGGTTGGCATGTCGGGGGTTATGAGTGGACTTTTTCATGCTCCCTTAACAGGGATTTTCTTGATCGCTGAAATTACCCAAAGTTATTCACTGATCGTTCCCCTCATGATTGTTTCAACCATTTCCTATTTGGTTGCCATTTATTTTGAGCCCCGCTCACTTTTTACCAGGAGATTGGCCATGAAAGGCGACCTTATCACCCACCATAAAGATAAGGCTGTTTTAACCCTGCTGAAAGTTGAACCCTTAATTGAAAACGACCTCAAAACTGTGAATCCCCAGGAAAAATTGGGAAAGATCCTAAGAACAGCAGTTGCTGAATCTAAGAGGAATATCTTTCCGGTCATTGACGAAGAAGGTAATCTGCTGGGTGTCATATTGTTGGACGACATTCGCAAATTGCTATTAAAAACAGAAGTTCATGATAAATATACCGCAAAGGATTTGATGCGCATTCCCCCTGAGACCCTTGACAAAGACGAACCTATGGACCAGGTGCTCAGCAAGTTTGACGATACGGGATCTTGGAATCTTCCGGTTTTGGACCAAGATGGCAAATACCTCGGCTTTTTATCCAAGTCAAAGATTTTTGCTTCTTATCGAAGATTGTTGGTGGAGTTTTCTGAAGAATGAAGAAGCAATCGGCCAAAGCTTATTTGGGTTGGAGGTTGAGTTCTCTGCAAGGTTATCACGCGCTTTAGCTCATTTCTACAAGCGTCTTTTGTTAGCCAAACCACCATCTTTGGTCAGCCTCTAAATGTTAATCATTTACGGTTTTTTCATAAAATATATAAGGAGGATGTCTGGTTTTTTAGCGAAATTAACAGCTCCTTAACATTCAGTTGCTTCCAATAAAATTAAACCCATTACCTTCGCATGTTTCACCATTTAAGGATAAGGTTCTATGAATTACATTAAAGTTATAGCATTAAGCATAATGGGGTTGGTAATTGGCATTGGTTCATTATCAGCCCAGCAATCCGTTCAGTTGTTCCATTACAACCTTTTGCAATATGGCAATTCAAGTGATTGTGAGGATGTGAGCACCAAAACCGATTATCTCAAAACCATTTTTGGTCATTTTGAACCCGACATCATTGGCGTCAATGAGTTGAAAAACCACTCGAGCTACAGCCAACAGATTTTAGATGAAGCCCTCAATACCGGGGAGACCGCTCATTACCAAAGGGCCAATTACACCAACCAGGCAGAAAGTGGGTTGGTCAACATGCTTTATTACGATGCCCGGAAATTTGGCCTGGCGGGTCAATCGGTTTCCAACACATTCATCAGGGACATTAACCATTACCGGTTGTATTACAAAACCCATGACCTTGCCGAAACGCAGGATACTACTTTTCTTAATGTGGTGGTGGCCCACCTGAAAGCAGGTGGTGACAGCCAGGACAAGCAAAATCGCGACTGGATGACGGAAAATGCCATGGATGCAATATCCGACAATGCAAATGGCAATTATGTGTTCATGGGCGATCTGAACATTAGTTCAAGCTCGGTAAATGCCTACCAAAATTTAGTCAACCCTCAACAAGGCTCTTTCAAATTCAATGACCCCGTGGACAAGCCTGGAACATGGCAAAAAAACCAAAGTTTTTCAGCTTATCATACCCAATCCACCCGGACAGATTTTGAAAATGACTGCGGGGTAACAGGCGGCCTGGACGACCGGTTTGATTTTATCCTTTTATCCGATGCCATAATGCAAGGCAACAAAAACTTTACTTACAAAAGTGGTTCTTACAAAGCAGTAGCACAGGATGGTACTCGATACAACAAATCCTTACAAACGCCTTTTAACAACACCAACCCACCTGAGGTCATTGCTGCCCTCTACAACATGTCAGACCATTTACCGGTAAGCTTGAAATTGACTACGCCTCTTGAATACCAGGATACCAGTACTGCTATTTCGGAAGAAGCGGATCAAAGAGCATATCAAGTTTTACAAAATCCGGGGGGCGATCAACTTAGGATTCAGGCCAAGGCTTCTGATCAATGGGAGCTTACCATTACAACCCTTACCGGTCGTCAGGTCCTCCAAAAAGCCTTTGCCGGCACCGCAACCCAATCAATTCACCTAAAAAACTTAAAACCAGGGATTTATATTTTAAAGATCAATGGGGAAACGGGCCAACCATATGTTAATAAAATCTTAAAACGATAAAGGCAAAAGGGTGTATAAATTCCTTTATTTTTGCAATACATTAATCGGTGGGGGCCTTGAAATTCAATTCTTTAATCATATGTCTTCTCTTCCTAACCCAGGGCATTCTTGCCCAGAGCTCTTTTGAAGAAAAGGTTACATCTGTTTCAAATGTTGGCATGACGGTCAATAATCTTGGTATGATCGGTAATGCCTTTAGCGGTAGTTTTTCAGTTGAGGGGTTCCCTTCCTGTGAATATCCCCGCAATTCTGGAATTGAGCACCTTTTCCAAGGTGGTTTATGGATCGGGGCCATTAAAGAAGGACGGCCGTTGGTTGCAACAGGCGCCTTAGATGATCCTTCGGGCTATAGTACCGGTAAAAGCGGCTTTGAATTTACAGCAAGTACCGGATCCGGGCTCGAAACCCGCTCTAGTTTGATAGATGATCCGGAATATTCCCCGGAAGCCGTTTCACACGAAGACTTTGTAGCTGATTTTACCGATGCCAACGTAAAAGTACCCGGTACGGACATCGAAATACGTAATCATGACAACCCACTGAACGTAGATGTGCACTTTGAAGCTTATAACTGGAATTTCAATTTTGCCAACTTCTTTGTAATTCTGGATTACACCATTACCAATACCGGAAATACACCGCTTGACAGTGTTCATGTAGGCTACTGGAACGATGGGGTAATTAGGAATGTCAACATAACCCCTCCCGGTGGTTCACCTTTCTTCAACAAAGGTGGCAATGGCTACATTGATTCTTTATACACGGGCTATGAATTTGATGCTACGGGGGACACCAATTTTACCAAAAGCTACATTGGGCTAAAATTCCTTGGTGCAGAAAGTAAAAATGAATTTCACCATCCGGAAGTTGATGATACCAAGGTTCATTACAATTCATGGCAATTCCGGAATTCGGTAGATCCCATTTTCTTTGCGCCAACCAGCGACAATGCTCGGTATAGCAAATTAAGCTTTGGCCTTAACCACAACCCCAACCTTAACTGGCCCGACATTCAAGAAGATTTATCAAAGCCCAGTAATAGGTCCAACCTGGTTACAGCTGGTGCATTTGACCAACTGGAGCCTGGGGAAAGCCTTAAAATATCTTTTGCAATTGTTTGCGCTAAGATGAACCAAGACGGCAATCCGGTAAGTGCCAATACTGCTGCTCAAAGAAAGACCTTGAGGAAAAACCTCTCCTGGGCTCAAAGAACCTACAACGGTGAAGACGATAATTTTAACGGACAACTTGACCCAGGTGAAGACCGGGACAATGATGGGGAAATTACAAGGTACATTTTACCAGCTCCTCCCAACATTCCTAAAACAAAAATGATCGCTAAGAACAACAAAATTGAGCTGTACTGGTCTGATAACGCTGAGCGTTCCATAGATCCCATTTCCAAAGAAAAAGACTTTGAGGGCTATCGAATTTACAAATCCAAATTCGGGTTTGATGTTCAAACCGATGAAGAAGCCCTTTCCTCAATGGAAGTAATAGCCGAATACGATAAAAAGGGCAATGAGCATTTTTACAACACCGGATTTGAAAAAATACAGCTGGCAGAACCTAAAACCTTTGAGGGTGATTCCATTACCTACAATTACAAGTATGTGATCGACAACATCCAGAGCGGCTGGCAGCATGCGGTGGCTTTAACTGCATTCGACCGTGGTGACCCTGAAAACAACGTTCAACCTTTGGAATCAAGTAAGATCGCCAACATGAAACGCGTATTTCCAGGTACGCCTCCTGTTGAAAACCTGCAGAAAGACAAGCCTTTCGTTTATCCCAACCCTTATTATGGGGCAGCAGCTTGGCGTGGCAACAGTAGTTTCGAGGAAGACCGCAGGATCATGTTTGCAAATTTGCCTAAAAGAGCCAAGATCCGCATCTATTCCCCGTCCGGTGATTTGATCGATCAAATTACCCACACTCAGAATTACCAGGGGAAAGACGCAGAATGGTATTCATCTTTTTCTGATTCAGAAAGCACCAAATTTTCAGGAGGTGAACATGCATGGGACTTACTTTCTAAAGAAAACCAGATCATAGCAAGAGGCCTTTACGTGTTTTCGGTTGAAGACCTCGACACAGGCAAGCAATATGAAGGCAAGTTTGTAGTGATTAAGTAGATTGTAGCGCTTAGACATCAAAGTATGGATGATCAAGCATAGAATTGGGGACGCTCCATTTAGGGGTTTAGAAGTTGAGGGAGGGAATTAAAGAACCAGGAAATATTAACTAAATACCATAGCACTAAACCTTAAAAATTGAACGGCATGAAACAGATCTTTTTTACAGCAATTTTAACATTCGGGTGTTTTGCCTTGTCATTGGCACAGAATTACCCGGTAAAATCAATTCAGGACATTCAGCAACGCTCGCAACAGGACCTTCAAAACTGCAATGATGAATCTTCTTTAAACGGTGATACCGTAAAGGTAAGGGGTGTTGTAACCATGGATGGCAACCTTGGCAGGGTGCCCTCAGATACCAATAGCCGCCAAGTTTGGATTCAAAACGGTACCGACCCTTTTTCGGGAATAGATGTCTTCAATTTTGATCAGCCTACAACAGGCGTAGATATACTGGATTTAAAAAGGGGGGACTCCATTGAGATTTTGGGTTCGATTGATGAATTCAATGGAGAGACCGAAATAATACCCTTATCGACCAACAATCAACAGGCGGTTACCCTGAAGGGTACTTCATCAGCAGCTCAGCCGACTGTTGTAGATGTAGGCCAACTCAATGATCAGGAAGCGAACAACCAAATAACCACAGGCGAGCAATATGAAGGCATGTACATTAAAATTGAAGATGTTACAGTTGTATCCAGGGACAATTTCCTGGGCAACCGTTGGTCCTTTGTGGCTGAGGACAACCAAGGCAATAAAATCAACATTAGTGATAAATTTGCTGCCCAACGCACTGATGAAGGTTTTGAAGTACCCCCTGTGGGTGCATTTTTTAATTCCCTTGAAGGAGTCCTTACACACTCTAAAAATAACTGTCCAGGTACTGATGGACGAGGTTACGAATTACAACCATTCGATAGCAGTCATTACAATTACGGACCAGCTCCGCCATTCATTACTGAAATTTCCCGGGACAAGACAGTACCGTCCAGCAGCGACTCCGTCACTGTTACAGCCAATATTGAAGATCCGGAGGACAATGTTGCTTCCGCTTATCTTTATTACGCAACCGGCGTTAATGATACCAACTATACCCAGGTTTCGATGACCAATACTTCAGGCAGTGATTATGAAGCCTCCATACCTGCTCAAAACAACGGCACGTTTGTTAAATATTACCTGGAAGCCACGGACGATGACACCCCGCCCCTGACCAATACGATTCCTAATGTAAACAGTGGTAATGCTGCTAAATTTTACCGCGTTAGGGATGATGGTCTTCAGATTTACGACCTCCAGTTCACCCCTTACGATGATGGAAACTCAGGTTATGCTGACAAAGAAGTAACCGTCAGTGGCGTAGTTACTGCCTCTGTTCAGGACTGTGATCTTGGTTACGTTTTCATCCAACAACCGGACCAACAAAAGTGGGCAGGCATTCAACTTACAACTGGCGGTGGCGCCATTGTTGACCTTAAAAGAGGGGAGCAAGTAGAAGTTACCGGTACAGTGGAAGAAGATTTTGGATTTACAACATTAACCAACATTCAATCCGTTACTACAAATGGCGAAAATTCGTCAACAGCCCCATCAGTTAAGCCATCTGTTTTTACCAATTATGACGTTGATCAAAATGAAGCTTATGAAAGCATGTTGGTAACCCTGGCCCATCCTGATAGCCAACTTTATGTGGTTGACGAAAATGCGGACAGTATTAACGGCCAATCTGGACCTCAATTTGGCGAATACAGGGTTGGCACTGATTTATCAATTGCTGATTCCGTCCCGCGTGGTTGTCGCGTTCGAACTGGGAGGCAATTTTCAGGTGCAGGCGTGATGTCATCCCTTCATGTTTCTTATATCAATGACTCAGCATGGACTTCCCAGGATGGTATAATGGAAGTACCTCCAAGAATTGTAAAAAGAGGTCAATCAATGGACAGCTTAACTGGCATCATGCGCTACGATAACAGCAACATGAAATTGCTTCCGCGCAATAACCAAGATTTCCATGGCTATAGCAATGCATTTGACACAACTTTTTGTAAAGTAGATTCAGGTATTGTTACAAGCACTTCTACAAATCCGGATGCCCAAAGCTCAGCATTAAATGTTTTTCCTAATCCTACTCAAGAAAAGCTAAACGTTGAATGGGATCATGAGCACCAAAACCTACCGGTTGAAATAGCCATCATGAATGTGCTGGGCAAAACCGTTTATCAAAAGGGCAACATTGGTTCAAGCGAATCCACCCAATTAAACCTCAAATCGCTTAAACCCGGTTATTACTTGCTGATTGTGAAAAATGCCCAACAAGGCGAAGTAGTGGGTAAGCAAAAAATATTGATCCGGTAATCACATGCTTTAAATACTGCCCCGGATGCTGATCTAATCAAGTGATCATTGAACCGGGGTGGCTTTGATTAAATGGTAATTAATGCTTCAAAGGATCCAAAGGTTGGTTAATTTTAATCTTTATAGCTTGAGTAAAAAGGCTTGTTTGGTTTTGCTGGCATCCATTTTATTGATGATGGGATGCGAGAAAAAAGATGAGTCCGTCAAACCCCAACCTCCGGATACCAAAATATCTATTGCCAATATTAACCTGGAAGGTGAAAACCGCTTAACCAGCGAAGTAACTTTGAATTGGAGTGGTTCTGATCAAGATGGATTTGTCAAGGGCTATTATTTGAAAATCAGAGATGGCGAGTGGTTTTTTACCCAAAAGACGGACAGCGTCTTCACCTTTCGCATCAAGGAAAATACCAATACTGCCAACATTGATTTCAGGGTGAAAGCAGTAGACAACCAAAATATAGAGGACCCTGACCCAGCTTATTTACAAATTCCAATCAAAAATACGCCTCCGGAAGCTGCTTTCAAGGAGGATCAAATGCCTGCCGATACTGCTTTTACAGTTTTTCCTGCCTTGTGGGAGGTAAGCGACCTTGATGGAAACGAGACGATCGACTCCATATACCTAAAGATCAATGATGGTCAATGGTACCCTTTCAACGATCTGGCTGAATTTGTTTCCATCGTACCAACTAACCCCGTTAAAACCGGAGCTACCGAAGGAATTGTATACCAGGGCCAACAATCTGAAGAATTGGCCAACCGGATCAAAGGCTTGCAATTAAATGACACCAATACCCTTTACCTTAAAGCCAAAGACATTGCCGGTAGTTTCAGTGAAATTGATACAGGGCAAACGTTTTACCTTAAAAATAAGACCAGTGATCTCTTAGCAATTGGAGGCATGGCTGATTTTGATGATGCCACCCAGATTTTTAAGCCTTTGTTAAAGGAAGTTTACGGTAATATTGATTTCATCAACTTTTTTGATGAAGACCAAAACAATTTGCCTGAATTCTGGCAATCCACTTTTTCCCTGCACATCAACCTCTATGATAAATTATTTGTGTACACCGATGATGGCGGGGTTAACAATGAACTGCTCTTAAACCTCATGTCCAATGCCCTTCAAGTATTTTTAAATCAAAACAACAAACTACTGGTGAGCGGGGATTTTCCGGAAAATGTATCTAACAACAGCGGTATATTTGGCTTTTCCCCGATGAAAAAGTTCAGTGCTACTCAAGGGCAGGCCAGAATTGCTCGTAATAATCATGCATTCCCTGAAACTCAACTTAACAACAATTATGATTCATTACAAGCTGCCGATTTTTTGACCGGTGTACAAACCTTCACGCCTAAAAACAATGCAGCCATTATGTACCGGGCAGAGATCAACAGGTTGGATGGGTATGACGGTACCAATATTGTTTGCGCCCAAACGTTCAATGGAGCCAATACCAATCAGGTATTCTGGAGTATTCCGCTCCAATCCATGCGAAAAGACAATGAAGCTTTGAAAGGATTTTTTGACCAAGTGTTGTTAAAGGAATTTGATTGGTAATGAACCTTTTGTATGTGTTATACAACCATGTTATAAGCTTAAGCACGAACCTTAGGCCGACCGCCAATAGGCAGTTTAAAAAAGCTATCTTACGTTTTTTTACCATTAACCCAATGCTATTTGCCAAATTTTCCCTTTACAGCTGTTTAACTTTAATGACCTTAATTTGTGCAGGCTTTTCCTCAAATGCCTTTGCCCAGGAACAAGAGGAGCTGGGAAATTTGACGGGTAAGATTACCAATCAAGAAACCGGTGAACCATTGATCGGATGTAATGTCATCATCCAGGGGACTTACAAAGGCGCTTCTACCGATGTTAATGGAACCTATTTGATTAAGGAAATCAAGCCGGGGGATTACAACATCAAGGTCAATTATGTAGGCTATTCTGAAAAAGTTTATACGGGCATCAACATCAAGCCTGGAGTTACCAAAACATTGGATGTTAAGCTTAAGGAAACTTCTGTAAGTATGAACGAAGTTCAAGTGGTGGGAGAGGACCCCTTGGTTAAGCTTGAATCGGCCAAATCTGCAAATAAGCTTAAATCGGAGCAGATAGATGAAATGAATACAGTCGGGGTAAAGGATGTGGTTTCCATGCAGCAAGGGGTTTCCAAAAGTCCGGACGGCCTACAAATACGTGGTGGCCGCGTTTATGAAACCGAATATGTGGTAGACGGGGTTAGTGCCCAGGATCCCTTATCAGGAACCGGTTTTGGTCTGGATGTTTCTTCCAATTCCCTGAAAAGCCTGGAAGTTGTAACAGGTGGGGTTGATCCCGAATTTGGCTATGGCAGCTCAGGACTGGTCCGAGCTGATATTAAATCGGGCGCTGATTCTGTAAGGGTGCAGGGCAAGTGGAAACGGGATAATTTTGGCATCAATAAGCACAAACCTGGTGCCTGGAATACCGATGTGGCAGATATTAATTTGGAGGCCCCCATTCCTTTTACAAACCGTGAATTAACCGTTTTTACCAACTTTCACCTTGAGTTAACCGATAAGTATTTTGGGTCAAGGGCCGATCAACTCAAGAGCTCTCTATTGAACGATCATGAATCATGGGCACCCCGTCAGGACAACAAATGGAGCAATACAGTCAAATTTGCTTACACGCCCCATCCTGGTACGCGCTTGAGCCTACTCAATCAGCACAGCTTAAACATCAACCAAAACACCAACAGCTTAAGGATCATAGGCAATGATGTGGTTTTCCAACCCGGGTTCCAATACAAATTCAGCCTGAACATGGACAATGCAACTACTTATACCCATCAGTCCAACCTAACGGTCCTGAACTGGAATCAAAACATTGGTGATCAATGGTGGATGGATTTAACGCTTGGAAGGCTTTTTACCAACTTAAGGGCTGATGCCAATGGCCGTTCTTTCCGAGAGGAAACGGTAGACGAGATCAAAGACCCTGGTTCTATTATAAGTGATCCCGTTTCTGTATTTAACCCTGGCGATTCGGTGGCATTCGTTAATCCTGGTCCTGGCCTGTATAACAATGGCGGGATATCAGGGCTTTGGCATGATCACTATGCTCAGGAATATTCCTTCAAATCCAAGTTTAATTTTGTGCCTTCCAATGATGTACACCGCTTTACTTTTGGTTTGGAATGGGTAGAAAAAGAATACCAATGGATCGATGTAAACAAACCCTGGATCGGTGCTCCGATCAGAATCAATGACTCCACCAAGACCACTTCCACAAGCATAGGCCAATCCAATGATATATGGAAAGCTAAGCCGACAACAGGTGGTTTGTTCTTTCAAGACAAGCTAAGGTACCAAGGCATTACGGCTTATTTAGGATTACGGTACAATTGGTGGGCACCAGGCAAATTTGTTGACAATGCAGTAGAAAATCCGGATGCACCTGTTTTAGGCGAAACAAGGGACTCCTACCGGGAAAAAACCACTAAAATATTTGGCAAGCGCTTTAAAAGCCAGTTGCTACCAAGGTTGCGGGTCTCTTTCCCCTTTGCCAACAATCATGTGATGTATTTTAATTACAGCCATTCCATGAAACTCCCGCATCCAAGGTTCGTATATGCAGGCCTTGATCCTGAATTCCAAGACAATTCATTTTTATCCAACTTAGGGAATCCCGATTTGGATCCAGAGGTAACCGTTTCTTATGAGTTGGGTACCAAGTCGCAGCTTACCAAGGATTTGGCGCTATCCATTAGTGCTTATTACAACGATAAATATGATTACATCGTAACCAGGACCATCTCAATAAGGGATCAAACGGGGCGTTTCACGGAACGTACTTTCCGCATCAACCAGGATTATGCAAGGATTAGAGGCGTAGAAGCCAATTTCAGGGCACGGATCAAAGACTGGCTTTGGACGCAGGTAGGAGGTTCTTACCAAGTGGCCACAGGCAAGTCCAATTCAGCAACTGAATCCTTGTTACAAATCAAGCAAACAGGCCAGGTAAGGCCGAACCAGGAAAAATTCCTCGCCTGGGACCGACCTTATGAATTTAATGGCACATTGATCTTTAAGCCTGACAGTACTTTTAATATTGGTACGTTTAGTTTTGAAAATTTCCGGTTCTTCCTTTACACTACTTTCCGATCCGGTATTCGGTACACGCCTTATCAAAAAACAGGCGAAACAGATTTTGGACGGCCCATTTATGAACCTGAGCGGGGTAAGGAATTTTCCAAAGTAGGCGATCCCTGGTTTTGGACGGATTTAAAAATCTCGCGGGAGTTTGATTTGGGAAAGGGAAGCTCGATTTCTTTGAGTTTTGAGGTCAAGAACCTTTTTAACAACAAAAATGCCCAGGACATCAACCCGGTCACAGGAAGTGGTTATGAAGAAGGAGATCCCTTACCGTTTACCACTCGAAATCCGGAATACGAACATCCTCAAAATACCGGTACACCTCCTTTTAACCCAGCAAGATGGCTGGAACCAAGACATTATTTATATGGCATCAGCTTTAATTTTTAAATGATATGCGCATTAAGCTTTACATAACATTTGGCTTATTAATAATGGCTTTTTCGGGCAAAGCCCAGATCATTAAAAACCTGGGTGGTCAAAGAGCTGGTATATCCGCTTTGCCATTTTTAAAGCTGGAGGTGAGCCCAAGGTCTGATGCCATGGCTGGTGCACAGATTAGCTCTGAAGGCGATGCTTTTGCTTCCAATTGGAATCCGGCAGCTATGACCAGCATAGAAAATCCCACGGTGGGTATTTCGGAGAAATTGTTGCCAGCCGGGATCAGCTACTCTTACCTAACAGGCATTTACCCCACAAAAAATTACAATTACTGGAGCTTGAACCTTGCTTACCTGGGATCAGGCCAAATGGAAAAAAGAACAGCTTTCCAACCCAAAGGTACCGGACAATACTTTTCAGCTTCTAACATGGCAATAGGAGCCAGTTTTGCTAAGATCTTATCGGAACGCTTCCGTTTTGGAGGAAGCGCCAAATACGTACGCGAACAATTGGCCGAATTTACCGCCCAAGCAGCAGTTATTGACCTTGGTTTCTTATACAAAACGGATTACAAAGGGCTGAATTTTGCAGTATTGGTGCAAAATTTTGGCTCTAACTCTACTATCAATGGTGAATTTAATCAAGTGACCCTCCCGGGTACTGATCCAAGCAGGGATATCAATGAATACCCAACTCCTACTGTTTTCAAACTCGGCATTTCAATGGTTCCATGGAAAAGTAATGAGCGTGAATTGGAAACCCACGTTCAACTTAACCATCCCAATGACAATGCAGAAAACATCCGGTTAGGGGTTGAGTATGACGTTCACCGTTTGGTTGCTTTGCGAGCTGGTTATAAGGTAAACGTTAAACACCAATCTTATCCCACTTTTGGAGCGGGTTTTCAAACAAGGATCGGTAGGCATCCGCTTGGTATCAACTATGCCTTCATCCCAACCGATTTTTTGGGCTCCATTCACAACATCGGCCTTTCTTTTTCCATAAACACTCAAAAACGGGAGTAGATGAATAACAAGCCCTTTGTTCGCAATTTTTACCGCCTATCTGAACAGGCCCTTCAAGTTCAGCAATTGGCCCAGTCCAATTTGAAGCTTGGATCTTGGCTATTGCCAAAACTGCAACAAAGATTTAATCAATTCTCAGCTGCTTTTTGTAATCTTTCCTTTAACCAAAAAGTTAAAGGTTGGGTTGATAGGTTTGTTTGCGTTTTAATGCTTCCAACTTTGCTTATTGCATTTACTTCCTGTGACAGTTATTTTGGCGATAAGACAAGTACGGATTTCCTGGAAAAACCGACCGGTGATAAACGAAAGGTTGCTTATGTCCCCATTCAACCTGCTTTCGATGATTTCGAATATCCCATTGATGTAATGGCCGGTTTTGATGATTTAATTTATGTAGCCGACTCAGCCACTGATGAGATCAGCAGTTATGATGTTTCAGGCTCTAAAATTGGAGATTTCAAAATACCGGGGCTTAGTGCCATTCAACAACTTAGAAACCTGGACATCCTTGCTTTGGGCACGACCGATTCTACCATTAGTGACTCCACTTACACCCTTAGCACGATTTATTACATCAATATGATGGGAGATGGCGGTTATGGTTTGGATCATGCCAGCATCCAAAAGCGAATTGTGCATCCGTTTTACTTTAAGAACAGCTTTTCAGAAGAAGATGCCCTTGTATCTTTTAAAGGTTTGGCCATAAGGAAGAACAACGGTTTCTACGTCTCCCGCACCGGCCCTAACAATTCGGCACAGCAATTTGGCGGCCCTGATGATGCCGTATTAAGGTTTAACAACAATACCAATTACGAATCTCCTATTTTGGTGAGAACCCAAACAGGCTTGTTCAGGGATTTCTTCAACCAACCCAAAGCCTTAACCACTTCTCTGCAACCACCCCAGAAAGCAACGGCCACTTCAGATGGGGATTTCTTTGTGAGTACCTTATCACCCAATGATGCCTTGAAGGTTAAAAAGATCAACCGGGAAGAATCACAAGGTGGTGTGACCTACCGGTTAGAGAATTTACCTACGGGCGATACCAGCAAAGCCAACGGATTCCTTTACGAGCCTTTTAAATTCAGCAAGCCAGTAGACATTACCCAAACAGGAGATGGCTCGAATTACTTGTTTGTAGTCGATACCGAGCAGGACTCCCTATACCAATTTACAACAGAAGGCTATGAGGGCGCCCAACCACCTCCAGCTGCCAACCGGGACAAGTTTGTGAAAGTGTCTTTTGGTGGTACCGGAAGCGGGCCCAAGCAATTCATAAATCCGGAGGGAGTGGATTACCTCCAGGAAATGCTCTACGTGGCCGATGGTGGCAATGGCAGGGTGCTACGGTTTAAACTGACGACTGATATTGAGTGAGGTCGCTTTACATAAAGATGCGGAAGCCCACAGAAAATGTTACAAATCTTTGCTGCTTAGCAAACAATCCCAATTTATAAAAGTAAACTAAAACTTCCCCTCAAACGCGCTAAGATGCAAGATGGGTCCTTAGTGCTTCTTGCCTACCAATCGAACCACTGAACCAAGGCCGTTATGGAATCGCCCTTCCTGAAGCTGAACGAGTTCGCAGTCGGCTTTAAGGAGGTCCAGTTCTTGAAAGTCTTCCTTTAAACCTTCTGCGGTAAACAATCTTTCAATAACAGGCGGCCCACCTGAATCGTAATCCAGTTGCTCCTCGGAAAAGCCCTCGAGGATAAGCGTGCCATTGGGCTTGAGGGCTTGCACCATTTTTTGATGGAATTCACCCCGGCTTTCTGGCGCAACGTGGCAATAGATCAGTGCAATGGCATCGTATCGGTTAGCAGGGGCTTCAAAGGCTTCAACGGAGCTAACCCAGTAGTTAATGGAGGCGCCATGCTCCCTGGCTAATTGAAGGGATTTGGTTTTGCCTGCTTCTGCATAATCAAAAGCATCTACAACCCACCCCAATTGGGCAGCAAATACGGCATTCCTACCTTCCCCCTCGCATGGTAACAAGAGCTTGCCCTGCTGAAGTTTTTGAATTTCAGAGGCTAAAAATTCATTAGGCTGGGTGCCATAAATAAATTCCTCACGGCTGTACCGCTCTTCCCACATGGATTGTTTCATAAGTTGACCATTATTTTTTGTAGCAACATCAAGCCAATGCTTTTCATTCAAAAAACCAAAATGGATTCCATATTGACGCAATTCAATCCTCAAGCGTCAATATGCAGTTCTTAACGGGAAAACCTCACTAAACGACAAACTTTTACAACCCTTGCTGCTGCAAAAATGCCATTACCCTATTCTCGTGCCAAAGCGTATCATTCAATCGCCAGCTACCAAACCCCACATGGCCGCCATATCGAGGTGTCAATAGGTCCAGTAGATCCTGATGATGAATGGTTGAAAATGGGATTGAATCTGGCGGAATAAAGGGGTCATCCTGCGAATTGATCATCAAGGTTGAACAATTAATTGACTTAAGAAAATAAAGGCTACTGCTTTGATGCCAATAATCTTTTGCATCTTTAAAGCCATGGACCGGTGCTGTAAAAACATTATCGAATTCATAAAACTTGCGGGTTTTTTGGATGGCCGTTTTATCCACCGGCAAATGAGGAAATTGCTCTTTTTTCTCAAGCGCCTTTTGCTTCAGGGTTCTCAAAAATCGGTATCGAAAAAGGATGTTGCTGATTTGATCCATGTTCATGGCTACATTTTCAAGATCAAAGGGAACTGAAACAGCTGCAACGGCTTTAATCCGTTCATCAAGGCCTTCAGCTCGTTCACCAGTATATTTTAGGGTTAGGTTACCCCCAAGACTAAACCCAATGATCGCTAAATAGTGGTAAGCCTCTTGTTCTAACAAGTGGATTATAGCATTATGAAGATCCTCACTCCTGCCACTGTGATAAATACTGGGTTGCCAATTGATGGTACCACTGCAGCCTCTAAGGTTTAAACTAACAGCATCCCAGCCTGCTTGCTTGGCAGCTTTTACCATTCCCTTCACATAAGGAGCATAAGCATCGCCCTCCAAGCCATGCACAAGTAATAAAGCTTTATTACTACCTGCACTCGCTAAATCAAGATCCAGGAAATCCTTATCTTGGGTTTTAATCCTTTTTCGCACATACGAAGTTTGGAGCCACGCATCCCGCCATAGATTTGTAAAAATGGTATTGAAATACCTGTTTTGGAAACACCTTGAAGGTTGGTAAGGTTGGTACATGCTTTGTTCCGGCATAAAGCAAATGGAATTTGAAATTTCCGTTTAAATTAAATACCTTGGTAAGAAATTTAATTAAAATATTCAACTAATGCATCACTATATAAGTACAATAGCAAGGTACACAAGTGTTTTTGTTGTTTTAATGGCATTTAGCAGTTTGGCTTTTAGCCAAGAGGATTTGGAAGGAAATGTTAGTATAGATCCACAAACATTTATTGATCAAGGCTTTGTAGTCCTTTATCAACAAGACTCGAGTGATAGATACACCAAGGTTGCTGAGGATACCATCAAATTTTTTGATGAAGGCTCCTTTGCTTTGAGGAATATTCAGGATTCAGGAGTTTACTTACTTAAAGCTAAACTGGACACCCATTCAACCTATTATGAAGATTACTTTCCTACTTACTATGGAGATACCTTGTTCTGGAAGGATGCAGATACGCTCCAACTATCCGGAGTTGGTGGGTCGAGGTTCATTACTATCAACCTTGTAGAAGGCGTTGGCCAAAGTGGTGATGGCACCATAAGCGGTCAGGTAATAGAAGCAGGACCTGGTAAGCGAAAGGGCCCCGGAGATCCTCAAGGAGGTGTGGAAGTCCTGGCCATTGGCTCCAATGACGAACCTTACGGTTATGATGAAACAGATTCAGCCGGTAATTATAAAATTGATAGCTTACCCAATGGCCAATACAACGTAAGAACTGAAATACCAGGATTCCAAGCAACTGAAATTTCAGTCAGCATCGACCAAAACAACCAAACTGCTGACAGCACGGATTTCTCAGTTGATAAAGAAGAAGGAAAAGTGGATCCAACCACTTATTTAACCTTTACCGATGAACGCCAAGACCTCCAGCTGTACCCAAACCCTGCCGACCATCGCATCAATATAGAAATTAGTGATAATACAAATGCTAAACAACTGAATCTTGAAATACGCAACATGGCCGGCCAAAAAATAATCACTCAATCATTTATTCAAGGTAACAACCAAATGAAGCTCAAGGTAGATCAGCTCAATAAAGGTGTATACATAGTGCAGTTAAAAGATTCAAAAAGCGCTGTATTAGGCACCGGTAAAATTATGATCTATTGATAGTTGCTGTCCTGATAGGACCTTGGACCACTTCTTAAATATTAGGAGACTCTTAAACAAACTCATTTGATGAAGCCCCAATAGGAAGGCTGAGGTTGATCTTTAAAATTCATTAAAGCGCTTCTCAAATCATCAATTTAGGCCAATAAGCATTTTATAGGCTTCCTTTCAACGAAAAGCCAATATACCAATTTATCGAGTTTGATTCTCGTACTAAGCTTTCATTATACCTTTCCCTGGCATGACGATCTAAAGGTTCAGCCGCTCCTTAAGTACGGTTCTTTATTTTTGCTTATCTTTTTAATGTCGTTTAAAAACAGGCTTTATGAAAAGGTTATTAGCATATTGGCTATGGTTCTGTATTGCAGGTATCATCTTAATGCCGAAAGTAGGCGCTGCATCAAGTACAATCGATAGTTTGGAGAATGAGTTGGATAAAACCAATAAATCTGCTCAAAGGGTAGCTTTACTAAGCCAGTTGTGCGAACATTATTACAAAGCTTATAAACTTGAAAAAGCATTGGATTATGGGCAACAAGCAATGGAATTGGCTACCAAGATCCAAGATCTGGAAACCCAGGCAAAAGTTTATAAAAGTATCGGTAATATTTATTATCTAAAGGATAATTATCCGAATGCATTGGAGCAATACCTCGAAGCTCTCCATTTGGCCAAAGAATTGGATGATCATCAAAGAATAGCTTCATTGTACAACAACATTGGCATCATCTATTTTAAAAGGGGCAGTTATGATGAAGCCCTGGAATATTATTTTAAAGCCTTACCCCTTTTCGAAGATCAAGGTAGAAAAAAAGCGGTTGGGACCCTCTACAACAATTTAGGCCGGCTTTACGATGTCCAGGACAATTTTGAAAAAGCACTGAACTATTACCAAAAAAGTATTGACATTAAAAAAGCGTTAGAAGAAAAGGCTGAGATGGCTACAGTTAATGTAAACCTCGGGAACATCTATTACAAAAGAATGGAAAAGGAAAAAAGCATTGACAATGCTAAGGATACTTTCTTCAATAAAGCTTTAGAATTTTACCGAAGGTCCTTAAAATTAGCTGAGGAACAGGACATCAAGCGGTATATTGCCCGGGCCTATACCAACATCAGTAGGCTGTACAAGGAAAAAGACTGGATGGACGAAGCATTGGAAAACCAAAACCGATCCCTCGAGATCAATAAAGCTATCAATAACAAAAGCGGCTTGGTGTATTCCTATTTAGGCATGGGAGAAATATACAAGAAAAAGAAAGACTGGCTAAAAGCCATTGACTACTATGAGCAGGGCAGGCAAATAGCTGCCGAACTGAACCAACAGAATGAGCTTAAAAATGCATATCAAGGACTGAGTAAACTTTACGATACAATTGGCAATTACCAAAAAGCTTACCATGCCCAAAGTAAGCTTGGAGCAATTAAGGATACCTTATTCAACCAGGAAAAAGCCAATCAAATACAGCGCTTGGAAATGGCGGAAAAAAGAAGAAAAGCGGAAAAGCAACAAAGGTTAGAGGAAAAGCGAGAAAAAAGAAGAAACCGGATTCAGTATTCGGGCATCTTAATTTTTATCGTGTTTATGTTCGTAAGCGTCTTTTTTACTGGTAAATTCACCTTTCACCAGCGTATAGCTGAAGGCATGATTTTTATTTCATTTATTTTACTGTTTGAGTTCCTGTTGGTGGTCCTGGACCCTAAAATAGATGCCTTATCAGGGGGTGCGCCACTGATCAAATTGGTTGCCAATGCCATTTTGGCCACCTGCATTTTTCCGCTCCACAGCCTGTTTGAAGAAAAGCTTAAAAAAAGAGTGGTGAAACAACCTACTTAACCTTATTCAATAATTTCATTTTCTTCCTTGGATTGTTGAATAAGAAGATTGCGATATTTCGAAAAGATTTTGGATTTGGACAAAAATCCTAAATAAACCTTATCTTTAACAACGGGCAGGTTCCATTCACCTGTAAGGTCAAATTTTCGCATGGCCTCTTCCACAGTTTCATGCATGTAAATGAAAGCAGCTGGCTGGTGCATGAGGTCATCAATGGAAACTTTATCGTACATGTTCGGCTTAAACATGAGCTCCCTAATGTCATCAAGATGGATAATGCCTTGCAATTCTTGCTGCTTATTTAAAACAGGAAAGGTGTTGCGCGTGGATTGGGAAACGGTGTTTACCAAATCCCGCAAAGTTCCATCCACATTAACAGAATTAAAATCCTTTTCGATCAAATGCTCCAGATTGAGCATGGTCAGTACTGATTTATCCTTGTCATGAGAGTGCAAATGACCTTTCAATGCCAACTGCTTGGTATAGAGCGAATGTGGCTCAAAGTAGCTAATCGTGGCATAAGATATAGCAGCTACGATCATTAAAGGCAGAAAAAGCATATAACCACCGGTAATTTCGGCTATGAGAAAAATGGCTGTTAAAGGAGCATGCAAAACGCCACTCATAACGCCTGCCATGCCCACCAATACAAAAGCCGCCTCAGAAATTTCAAATGGCAAAAAACCAAGGTCATTAACCAAACGAGCCATAAAAAAGCCAGAAATACCACCCAGGAACAAAGAAGGCGCAAAGATGCCTCCGTTACCTCCCGCACTTATCGTAAAAGCGGAAGCTAATGCTTTAAAAAGGATTAAAGCTCCAACAAGGACCATGAGTAAAAATTCATTGTCGAGGCTTTGTAGTAGAATATTGTGTTTTAAAATTACAGAGGTGTCATTGTTCAGCAAACCTTTAATCACATCATACCCTTCGCCATATAATGGCGGTAACACAAAGAGCATAACCCCCAAAGCGATGCCGCCCACCAAAGCCCGTTGAAAAGTATTTTGGACTTTCCGGATGATTCTTTCAGAAAAATAGGTCATCCTTGTAAAATACAATGAAACCAAACCAGCAAATATGCCAAGGCCAATGAAAACAGGAATTTCTTTAAAAGCAAATCCGGTAGATGCTGGAAAGTTGAATAAAATGGCATCTCCAAGTACCAATTTTGAAACCAAAGTTCCGGTAACAGCTGATATAAAAAGGGGAATGAAAGCAGGGATGGAAAGCTCAAGCAACAGGATCTCAAGCGAAAATATAACACCAGCGATCGGTGCGTTAAAAATAGCTGCAATAGCAGCAGCAGCCCCGCATCCAATTAAAAGGCTCCGCTTCTTATAACCCAGGTGCAATAAGCGGCCAATATTGGAGCCAAATGCCGAGCCAGTGGTTACAATGGGCGCTTCCAATCCAACCGAACCTCCAAAGCCTACCGTAAATGCACCACTGATCATGTGCGAGTACATCTTATCGCGCTCAACAAGGCTTGATTTTTTAGATACGGTATAGAGTAAATTCGGAATGCCATGCCCAAGTTTGCCGTGCATGAAAAAGACTTTAAAGGCTACGGTCAACATAATTCCAAACAAGGGAAGCAGAAAAAATAAGTATTGGTTTTCAGCAACAGGGATCCACTCACTTGTTGCGTGGTGAATAAAATGCACAGCTGATTTCAGGGTTACTGCTGCCAATCCCCCTACTATACCGATCAAAAAGCTTACAAAAAACAGGAAATTCTTATTGCTTACGTGCTTTATTCGCCATGCCAGGAATCGATATAGCAGCCTGTCCAGTTTCAACAAATCAGGTTTTATTCCTTTTAAATAACATGCTTAACTCAATCAAATTTAGTTTGCCTGCGAGGAATTTAGTTACTTTGTACCCCGAAAATAGCTTTTACTATGGAGATATTGATAACAGGAGACGAGGCACGGAGAAATGAAATTTCGGAGGTACTTCCCACCGATGCTAACATTACTTACCAAGCCCATGAATTGCCATCAGATCTTAAGCAATTTGACATCATCATCGATTTAAATTTAGATGACAACCCCCATCACTTGCAACATTACCTACAGCTTAAAAACAAACCCGTTATTGGATGTTCAGTTAAGCGCCAACTTACGGCTATGGTTGCTGAACATGGAAAATGGCCAGAATGTAGGCTTATCGGCATGAACCTCTTGCCCACTTTCATCAACCGTGAACTTAAGGAAGCAACGTTGATCAATGGCAAAGATGAAAAGGCAATGGACCAAACCATGAAAAACCTCAATTGGGATTACCGGCTTGTTGAAGATCGGGTGGGCATGGCTACACCGCGCATCATTTTAATGATCATCAACGAGGCCTTTTTTACCTACCAGGAAGGCACGGCTTCAATCGAAGACATTGATCAAAGCATGAAATCAGGCACCAATTATCCGCTGGGCCCGTTTGAATGGAGTGAGAAAACGGGCTTGCAAAATGTATACGAATCGTTAAAAGCTATTTATGACGATACCCTTGATGAGCGTTATAAAATCAGTCCGGCCCTAAAAACCGCCTACCTCAGAAGCTCTATCCAATAATAAGTGTTAGCTTTGGTAATTTCATTGACGTACTAACGCGGTAAAGTAAAAAAATAAAGAGGCTATTTTCACAGTTTTTTAGGATTGTATTACCTTTGCATACTAAAATTTTTAGCTATGTACGCAGTTGTAGATATTGCTGGTGATCAATTGAAAGTTCAAAAAGATAGTAAGGTTTACGTAAATCGCTTGAACCAAGAGGAAGGTGCCAGTGTCGAATTTGATCAAGTCTTGTTGGTAGATGACAATGGGAAGGTAAGTGTAGGTACTCCCAACGTAAAAAATGCGAAAGTTAAGGCCAAAGTTGTTGAGCATCTTAAAGCTGATAAAAAGATCATCTACAAAAAGAAACGCAGGACAGGTTACCAATTGAAAAAAGGACACCGGCAACCCCTTACTGAATTGCAAATAGAAGATATTAAAAAATAACTTAAGTTATGGCACATAAAAAAGGCTTAGGAAGTACAAACAACGGAAGAGATTCGGAAAGTAAACGGTTAGGCGTCAAAGTCTTTGGCGGCCAGCAAGCCAAGGCCGGAAGCATCATTGTTCGTCAGCGGGGCACCAAGCACCATCCGGGTGAAAATGTGGGCATCGGAAAGGATCATACCCTTTTTGCCCTTACAGAAGGAATCGTTGATTTTAAGAAAAAACGTGACAACAAAAGTTTTGTATCGGTCCGTCCCAAAGAAGAAGCCTAACGCTTTAATCTTTTAAACGGTAAATAAAAAAACCGCCAGTTAACCAATTGTTAGCTGGCGGTTTTTATTTGGTAGGCATCACCACTTTGTTCACGGCTCTACATCGTATTCATACCTTAAATCATGGTATTTCTTGTACATATTGCGGATTTTCATGGCTACTGCTATGAAAGATATCCCGCCAACCATTAAAAATGCGGCCACCAGGTAAGCCAATAGTTCGGGGAATATGAAGATCAGAACGGAAAACAATATGAGTTCGATCCCGATCATCAAATAAAGCCACCAGGGTGATGCTAAATGGTTGGTAAATTGGTCAAAAAATTCAGCTCGCTTGTTCATAATGCCTTATTTTAGTTTTGCTTTTTGAAGGAAGCCAATTCGCGGAAAAGCTCTTTTTCCTTTTTGCTTAATTTCTGTGGTACTTGCACCAAGACTTTTGCGTAAAGATCCCCTTTCTTTCCCGGATTGTCATAATCCGTAAAACCCTTGCCTTTGGCCCTTAAATTCGTACCGGAATTGGTCCCGGCTGGTATTTTGAATTTTAAAGCCCCATTTAAGCTTTTCAAATGGGCATCTCCGCCCAATACTGCCGTGTACAGGTCAACCGGAAAATCAATGTAAAGGTCATTACCATCACGTTGATAACCCTTTTGTTCCTTGACGTTAATGGTTAAATACAGATCACCATTGGGACCACCCGCAGGACTTTGGCCTCCTTTCTGTTTAAGCCTTAAGGTTTGTCCGTCTTTAATACCCTGTTTGATTTTGATCCGGAGTTTTTTGCCTTGAACATTGACCACTTTTTCAGCGCCTTGGTAAGCGTCTGAAAGGGATATGTCAAGGGAAGCTTTCAAGTCCTGACCTTTGGCAGCTGATTGTTGACCAAATCCGCCAAAGTTAGATCTTCTACCACGGGTTTGGGTGCCAAAACCACCGCCAAAAAATTGCTCAAAAAAATCTGAGAAACCGCCACCAAAAACATCTTCAAAATCTCCTTGATAGGTGTAAGTGCGTCCGCGGCCACCAAAGCCGCCTTGCGATGCATATTTACTCCAATCAAAACCTCCGGTACCAGCTCCAGCTTGTTCGTATTTCTTCCAATCTGATCCTAATTCATCGTACTTTTTGCGTTTCTCGGGATCGCTCAATACTTCATAAGCCTCACTTACATCTTTAAACTTTTCTTCGGCTTTTTTATCATTCGGGTTTCGATCCGGATGGTATTTTTGCGCAAGTTTCCGGTAAGCCTTTTTGATCTCATCCTGACTGGCTTTTTTACTTATGCCCAGTATTTTATAGTAATCTTTGAACTCCAAAGTTTACTCCTTTTTTTTGTTTACTTGATTGGGTTCAAATTGTTTGCCATTGGTATATCCTGCCAGTTTGTCAGGATGCTCTTCTTAAAAAACCTACTTAAAGCCGTCCAAGCAGAGGTTCTTGTTTACACTTCAAAAAACAGCTGCGGTTTAAAGAACTTCAATCTATAATTCCTGCTTGAAGAAAGTAGCTATTTATGGGTATTAAAAGCAAAATTAACTTGGTGAGCTATTCGGGAATTATAAGCGTATCGTAATCGCAGCCATAGCCTCCCCAAACTCCCAATGCACCATTCACATTGGAGCGGGCTTGGGTTGGAGAACCAAAGGGATTGCCTTGGTTGCGGAGGTCCTCTTCAAGGGTATTCCAAAAATCGTAGTGGGGCCTGGGAAGGGCACAAAATTTAACCACAACGCTGTCCCCACGTGAAAAGTAACCAAAGGTTTCTTCATCAAAGTCTGCCGAGGCTGGCTGTGCACGATTGATCGGAAATTTAAAATTAGCGCCTTGCACTGGATCATCACTTGCCACTGAACCTAAGTTCGGTGCATAAAAAGGCTCATCGTTTCTTTTGGTAAAATAACGATAGAAGTTCTCTTCTTCTGCCCGATCATCCACAAAGATGAAAACTTGTACCAAGCTGTCGATTTCAGGATCCGGATGCGGTTCAAAGACGAGGCTGTCAAGCTTGGCTTGCTTGGGAATCCTGGTAAAAGCTGTTGCCTCGTATTGATCTGTTTTAACTTGAAGGGAATATTCCTGGTTTAATTTTCCTGTAGTTATTGGATTATTGATAACAGAATCATTGACCGGGATGGTGTAAAAAGTAACGCCAATACCATCTGCTCCTGTAATGGCTTCGGGTTTGACTTGCAAAATATTGGCCAGCCCCTTTTGCTGGGAGGCATCAAAATCTTTAGAGTTGTATCGCTGAAGTTCAAGGGTGTCATCCTGGGTACTAATGGTAACGTCCGCACTGTCCACGTAAAGGGTTTGGAGTTTTTGAAGCGAGGTTTTAGAAAAATAAGAGGCATCTTGATTTAACAGTACATAAGGTGGCGCTCCATTTTCTACATATCCTTCCACCACCAAATTCTGTTCACTATCCGGGAGGTCTACTGATATGTCTTCCTCACAAGCCTGGAGACTTATGAGGATCATTAGGCTTAAAAATCCGTACAACTTCCGCATAGTGCTTAAAATTTAAATTTCCAGGTAACGGCCGGCAAAATTGGGAACAAAGCCACTTTTTTGGCCTGAACGTCCAAATTTCCTTTAAATAAATCTCCCTGCTGGTCGAAATAAATGAAAAACGGGTTTTTGTGGTTGTAGACGTTGTAAATCGAGAAGACCCACGAGGATTGAAACTTTTGGTTCTTTTCCTTCGGCCCGAGCGTTGCCGAAATATCAAGCCGGTGGTAAGGTTCTAACCTGAAACTGTTACGATCGCCATAAACATTGTTGAGGTTACCACCCAGAACATACCACCGCTCGGGAATGGTCGTAGCCTGACCGGTCCCATAAACAAAAGTTGAACTTAAGGACCAGCGCTCACTTAGATCGTAAACCCCGGTTACTGACAGGTCATGCCGTCTGTCGTATTTGGCCGGAAAAACTTCAGTATCAAGGTCATCAAAGAATCGCGTGGTCTTGGAAAGCGTATAACCGATCCAACCGGTGAGCCTACCGACCCTTTTTTTAAGGTATAACTCTACTCCAAAGCTTTCCCCGGTTCCAAACACAAAATCTCTTTCAATGGGCCGCCCCAATTCGGGCGTATAACCATCATCGTATTCGATTTGGTTACGAAGCTTTTTGTAATACACCTCTATGGAGGTTTCAAACATGTTGTCATTGAAATTCCTGAAATAACCCAATGAATACTGACGCGCCAATTCTGGCTTCACCTTCTTAGTGCTGGGTACCCACACATCGGTGGGCAAAGTAGTCGTTGAATTGGATACCAAGTGCAGGTACTGTTCCGTTCGCGTGTATGAAGCTTTGATGGAGGACGAAGGTGTAAGCTGATAGCGGACGTTTAACCGGGGTTCTAGCGCAGAATAATTGGTCACAGGCTCGCCATCCTCAAAGGATTCAGGATTGTCTTTTTGGTCATCTTTTCCATAAAAGTTGTAGGGCCCAACTTGCTGAAAGAAGGAAAAGCGAAGGCCGGCATTGATCTTGATCCGGTCGGTAACGTCAAATTTGTCCTGCAAGTAAACAGCTGCTTCGTGGCCGTACTGTTCCGTGATGCTATCAGAAGTGATGTTGGTCCCATCGGCAGACTCACCACTGGTTGAGTTGGGAATAAACGTATGATACGTGTAATCAAGGCCAAATTTAATGTCATGGTCTGGATGGGGAAAGTAGGAAAAGTCCGCTTTAAGGTTATAATCCCTGATGCCCGAAAATAACTTAAAATCCCAATTTTCCTGATTCACGCCAAGTTCAAAGTTATAGTCGTTGTAAATGGCTGATACGTTCATGAACAGTTGATCGCTGAAAAGGTGGTTCCAGCGTAAAGTAGCGGTAGCATTGCCCCATGGGATTTTTGTATTAAAATCGCTGCTGCCGCTTTTAAACTGGAAAACATCCCTTCCGAAATAACCACTGAGGTACAAACGGTCTTGGTCTGAAAACTTGTAATTGATTTTCGCATTGAGGTCGTAAAAGTAATACTGGTTGCCCTCAAAATCGGTTCCCTTGGTAAAAGGTCGCGTTAACACATCAATGTAGGTTCGCCTGCCGGAGATCATGAAAGAAGCCTTGTCTTCTACAATTGGGCCTTCTACGGTTAATTTGGAAGAGATCAAGCCAATGCCCCCTTCTGCATGGTATTCCTTCATGTTGCCATCCTTCATGGAAATGTCCACCACGGAAGAAAGCCGACCGCCATACTCAGCTGGCATGCCACCTTTAATGAGTTCCGTACTCTTAATGGCATCGGAGTTAAAAACGGAGAAGAAGCCAAACAAATGGCCGGTATTGTAAACAGGGGCTTCGTCCAATAAGATCAGATTCTGGGAAGGACCTCCTCCACGAACGTAAAAGCCGGAGTTACCTTCTCCTGATGCCTGGACGCCCGGTAGAAGCTGCATGGACTTTAAAATATCAACCTCTCCTAAGAGTGCTGGCATCTTTTCTACTTTGTCGATGTCAAGCTCCTGAGTGCCGATCTTCGTGTTGGTAACGTTGGCATCTTCGCGTTCGCCTTCTACTTCAACTTCCTCTGTTTCGATGGCACTGGGCTCAAGTTCAACGTTGATCCTTTGAGCTTCGTCAAGCTGCACTTCTTTTTTTATTTCCTGGTAACCAAGGTAGGAATAACGGATGCTATAACTGCCCTCTGGCACCGTAAGCGAATAAAAACCGTAATTGTTGGTAACTGTGCCTTCCTGCAATTCGGGGATTTGGACATTGGCACCGATCAAATTCTCACCGGTTGCCGCGTCCCGGATGTAACCGCTGATGGTATGGTTTTCCTGAGTCCTTCCTTGAGCAATAATCAATAAAACCAAAGCAAAAACCAATAAGGATTTTCGGGCCATAAAAAAGGTATTCAAAAATTCAATGCTTTTTACAAAGAAACGATACTTTATTGATTTAATTGAAAATCTAAAGGCTTGTAACGTTGTTCAGCGGTATTTTGTTTTGCCAAACCTTCTTTGTTGAAAGGATTTAAAAAATAGGCCTTGTGCCAAAGGCTTTCAGATTGCCTAAGCAAAACCTGGCAATGGTAGGAATTGTATGCTAACCCAAAAGAGCAAAGGAGCAAAGGATTAAAGAAAGGTGTTGAAAGGGGATTTAGGGTTAGGAAGCCTTCAACAACAAGAGTTTAATTTTAACCAGGATCCCCTCATGCGCTCCCTACCACCAATTCCCAATTCAACTTTAAAATTGACATAACTTGTTCATTTTTCCTACAAAAGCTGGAGAAGCGAAGAAAGAACGGAACAGGTAGGAAATTCGGAAAAACGCATGGACAACTTAACCCCACCAAAATAGCACCAATTATTTCCACATTTTTTCTACTAAATTTCCATTTCTTGTAAACAACATTTCTGTATTAGCACTTGCGTAAAACCAGCAGAACCCTTATTAAAACCGGGCATGGGATGCCAGGGCATTTTCGTAAAATTTATGATGGATTGGGCCATAAAAGATGTTATTGATTGGAGGTAGTTTACAAAATGCTCATATAAAGTTTGCTATACTTTGATTTTTTATAAATTTCACCTCAAGTGTAATTTTATTCCATGAACTTTTTAGAGTTAGCAGAAAAAATGATTCAGGTATCGCAGACAATTAAAAAGGCAGTAGAAATAAAGGAACAGGCCAGATAAGCAGGTGGCTTTTACACGGAGGTTTTGCCTTTTTTGAAGCTAACCAAGCATTCTTTTATACCAACCAACTCTGGAGTAATACTTTAAGGCTTAACTATGACCCAAAAACCCTTTAAAACTTAAAAAACCAATTTCATGATAGACCTGATCGGAGACATCCACGGCCATGCTACTGAACTCAAGAAATTGCTAGAAAAATTAGGCTATGACAAGCAAAATGGCGTATACCAGCACCCGGAAAGAACGGCCCTGTTTGTAGGGGATTACATTGATCGAGGGCCCAAAATAAAAGAAACCCTTGAAACGGTAAAGGGCATGGTAGACCATGGCAAAGCCATTGCCCTAATGGGGAATCACGAGTACAACGCCCTGTGCTTTAATCGGGAAGCACCAGGCGGTGGTCATTTAAGGCCTCACAGCATTAAAAACATCATTCAGCATTACAATACCCTATCGGAGTTCCACAATAACCAAGAGGAGTATGAAAATTACCTGGAATGGTTCAAAACGCTCCCGCTGTTTTATGAAGGCGAAAACTTCAGGGCCGTGCATGCGTGTTGGGACCATGATTACATCAATTACCTTAAAGCGCATTTGGATAACCATCGCTTAAACGAGGACCTCCTCCGGGAGGCCGTGAAGGAAGATACTGAGCTCTTTCAAGCTATAGGAGACATTTTAAAAGGCAAGGAAATCAAACTGCCAGAAGGGTACCACTTCTACGATAAAGACCAAGCCAAACGAGATGAGATCCGCATCAGATGGTGGGAAGATCCCAGTGATATGACCTACCAATCCATCAGTGTTCATCCCATTCCTGAGTTACCTGAGCAACCCATTGACTTATCAAAATTGAGCAGGACCGGCTACTACAATAGCCATGAGCGCCCGGTATTCTTTGGCCACTATTGGCTGGAAAAAGACCCTTTCTTATATAAAAATAACGTTTGCTGCCTGGATTACAGTGTAGCTAAAGGCGGTAAACTGGTGGCTTATAGTTTTGATAATGAGAAAGCAATGGAGGAAGGAAAATTGACCTATGTTGATTATCAGGAGAAAACAACGACCTAAAGCTTGAGATATGCATTGGGCTTTATTTTGACCTTAGGGATGCATAGTGAATTGAAAGTCGCTTTGGTATTTGAGCTTCCCCATCGCTTTCAAACGCATCTTCCCTATTTTGAATATTGATATTCCCGGCCACAACTATTGGCAATAAAGAGATTTATGCTATTTTTTGAGCTCTTTTCTCGTGTATACAAATTTTTGTCAAAAAAGCCTTCAAGGGTGTGCCGTAAAGAATTATGGGAAGATCAAGAGATAGAAGATGCGTTCCATGGATGAAGGAAAACATTATGGCTCGTCAATATGGGGAGCAGTCTTTCAAGGAAAGCGATAAGGATTATGATTTAGGAGATGAGATGGCGGATATCATGTTTGTGCTCATCTGCCTCGCCAACCAAACCGGTGTGGATCTGACGGATGCTCTGCAAAAGAACCTGGGTAAAAAAACGGACCGAGACCTGGAAAGGCATCAGAACAACCCGAAGTTGAATAGATAAAGTTCGTCCAGTTGTGCCCCGAGTATCAGCGCAAGAAGCAATCAACCGAGTAAGGAAACTCG
>CAZLQF010000026.1:0-39018 GCA_964561545.1 uncultured Sphingobacteriales bacterium | reverse complement strand
TTCTTACTGGAAAACAGATAAGTTTTGCCCTCATGTAAAACAAACAATTTTCCTTTGGATTCTAATTTTTTGCCTTTAGCCATGCCAGTAGCACAGTAACCGCTATATTTCGGTTTAAATTTTTCTGGATTCTTTTTGAATGCTTTTTGAGCTTTGGCTTTAAGCAGATAATAGGTTTCCCCATCATGTTTGACGGCATATTCAGCCTTTCCTTTAACAGCTTTGTCCATCATTTTGTAAGCAACGGGACAATAGCCGTCACACGCTACTTCTTCCTTTTCTTGAGCCATGCTTGAAAAATTGAAAGCAAAAGCTAAAAAGGTTAAGACAACCAGTGATTTCATAAAGTGTCTCATAAAGATTTGTTTTTTGGTTTTACGATACCAACAAACATAATTCTCGTGCACTGATTTCTATGTCTTTGGATTGACAATTGGTTGACTATATTATGATTTGTATTGATACAACATTGGTTTAATAATAAAGACCCAAAAAAATAAATTAAGATCAGTCAAACCGAAGTTAGATGCTTTCGCTTCCAAGGCTTTCATTGTTGGAGATCATGCTTAAGCTTTTCCTTGAACAAAGCGTGATACCATCAGAATAAGTTAAATTTCTATTCAGGAGATCATAAAAAGGTATAAAATACGGGTTGGACCATCATTGGCCTTTAAAAACAGTTTCTGATCGTTAGCATTAAAACATAAACATCCTTCATAATTCTTGAAACCATTAGAATCATAAGATGTTTTTTTACAGCTCAGGTGTTTACTCCTCTATAATTTAAAAAATAAAGCCAAAATCCGATAAGGTTGACAAACTCAATATTAAGAAAAATGGCGATAAAATCAATGATGCCTAAAGTGTTTCAAATTTCTGCATGGTTAATTATTTTGAGATTTGTTTAAACGTTTAATTTTCAGTGGTTAAGCTTTGCTCAAGCAATGTCAACAACTGACCAATGGAAATAAGGTTATTAAAATAGGACCGCTTTAACAGTCTTCCAATCGATTAGGGGAAAGTTCGCGCTTAAATTAAACTCAATATTTACTTTATTGCTATAATGATCAAAACAGTAAAATTCATACGGTGCACTTTGATTAGCCATCAAGATTAAAAATAACTTACCTATTCAATTATCCATAGCTCCATTTCAGGTCTGAGCTACATTTTTTAGTCCTACAAATTCAGAACTTCTAACTCCCGGCCTTATTCAAAATACCGCTTATAAACCGGCTTGCGGTACCAGAACTGTGCATACAATGCAGGATACAACAAAAGATCGGTCAACCAGGTACCTGTGCTGAACCTGATGTCATCCACGATTTCGGTGCCATTGCCTTCTTGCCGGATCAAATGGCGGTGCCGCCAGCTTTTAAGAAAAAAAGGTAGCTGCTCACCCTCGTCAATGAATTCGTAACCTTGCTCATCCTCTTGATAATGGGTAATGACGCTTATCCATTTTTGCTTGAGCAGGATCAAGTTAATTTCGAGGTGCACCTCATCACCCTCTTGATTACCATCATAGCGAAGTAATTCGGCTGAAACCCAGGGCGGGTTGGCTTGTTCCAACAAGATGTTGTCAAATTGATCCCATATGGTTTTAAAATGCTTACCAGGCAAAAAAGTACTAATGTAAATCGATTTCATGAATCACTCATTAGATGAGACTTTAAAGATTTTCGATGTTAGCCAGGTAATGCTCAGCTTGTTCTAAAATGGCTTCTTTGGCTTTCATCTTATCAAGGGTGCGGTACATCATACCCATCCGATAGTTGCTCTTTAGCTTATCCCTATTCCGCTCCATAAAATGCCAGAAAAGGCTATTAAAAGGACAAGCCTTTTCGCCTGTTTTCTTATTGGGATCGTAATAACAATGCTGACAATAATCGCTCATCTTCTTAATGTAAGATGCGCTGGAAACATACGGTTTGGTAGCCAGTTTCCCACCATCCGCATATTGACTCATACCGCGTGTATTGGTGATCTCCACCCATTGCACGGCATCCCTGTATACGCCCAGGTACCAGTGGTCTACCTCATCGGGGTGTACTCCTGCCAAAAGCGCAAAGTTACCCGTCACCATCAATCGCTGGATATGATGAGCATAGGCACTGTCAAGCGATTGTTCCAATGCTTGGGCCATGCAGTTCATATGAGTTTTGGCGGTCCAATAAAAATCAGGCAAAGGCCGTTGGTGGTCAAAATAATTGTATTGCTCATAATCTGGCATTTCGGCCCAGTAAATGCCTCGCATGAATTCACGCCATCCAAGGATTTGCCTAATGAAACCCTCTACCTGGGCCAAGTCTATGGAGTCCTGATTCAATTGCCAGTAAGCTTCCGCTCGATCAATCACCTCTTTAGGGTGGATCAACTTAACATTTAAAGCAAAGGAAATGAGGGAATGGAACAATTGGCCCGCTCCGTGCACCATGGCGTCCTGGTACGTACCAAAGGTTGGGAGGGCAGCTGCTAAAAAATGCTCATAATGATCCCAGGCTTCTTCCCTTGTTAATGGCAGGTTTAAGTTGCTGGGATTCTCCACCCAACCCATTGTTTGAATGCCTTGATTATCCAGCATGCTTTTGATGTGCGATAGATCGTGGCTTACCTTGGGCCGTTTCGGCAAGGGCACCGCTCCATCGTAGCGGTTGCGGTTTTCGATGTCAAAATTCCACCGCTCGCCTACCGGTTGCTCGTGTTCCATTAAAACATCCCACTTTTTGCGCATTGAGCGATAGAAGGATTCCATGAAGTAGGTTTTCTTGCCTTTGAAGAAATCGCGAATTGCATAACGGTCGGTTAGGAAATGCTCCGTATCATAAGCTTCAGCCGGTATGGATAACTTTATTGTTAATGCTGCAAGCCTTTGGTCTAAGCGATACTCATCCGGGTACATGTATTCGAAGCGTTCAAAGCCTTGATCATTGACCAACTCTTGGATTTTGGTTTTAAAATCCGTTTCGTTGTTAGGATCGTCCAGCGTATAATAAAGCACATGATGGCCCTGGGCTTTCAGCTTTCCAGCAAAGGCGCGCATAGCCCCGAAAAAGCCAAGGACTTTTTGTATGTGGTGAACCGTATAATCCGTTTCGGAGCGGCATTCCATCATTAAATAAGTTACGGAAGGGTCTATCTCTTGGAACCAGGAATGCTGCTCATTGAGCTGGTCTCCTAAGATAAGTCGAAGTTTCTTAGCCATTGTTTAAGTAAATCAGTACAGTATTAACATTAAAAACAAATCCCGCCTCATTCCGTTTGATTTTATTGATCGATAAAGGCCTTAATAAACTATAAAATGGCCTTTGCCTTTCTTAATTGTTTGGCATCATGGATACGGCTACTAATTAAAACAATAACTTTTAAATTTATAAATTTGCATTAACAGTGATCAAAAATCCAACACTTAGGGTAACCATCAATCCCAAAAAGGTGACAATTCTGCTATATCCAGCGATAACCGGTATAATCATTAACAGCCCAAGAATAAGCCCTTTCAGTAGTTGCCCATTATAAATTTGCCCAAGACCGCTGAAAATATGGATAGGGAAAAGGCAATAAAGCCCTTATCGAGTCTTGTTGGTTTTCCTTAACTCATGAACCAGAATTTTTAGTGGTGGTTAACTTCTTTATACATCAAGTTTTATTGTAAAATACCCCCAAGTTAGAATGTTAATCGTAACGTCTTGGTTGATTTACTTGCAATTGAGCCATTGACCGTTGGCCACCAAGGCTTAAAAAATGATAGGGAAGTAGAATCTGGATTGAAATGGCGTAGGAACTTAGGTTAAAAAAGTGCCTCAGTGTTGGAATCACCAAGTTGGCACCATACTATTTCCCACCATTGGCCTTTAGATCATCCTGACATTGGGCATCAAGCGTTGGAATTCCGCTGCCAAGCAAATTGTCCACCACATCGCTGGTTTCAGTAGCCCAATACATGAGGCAATCATCCACATCGCAATGATTGCCATTATCCTCATCCTGGTGGTTTTGCTGCATGGGTGAACCTAAAGCCACCAAACCCATGATATGGCCGAATTCGTGATTCAAGACGGCCGTTTCAAGTTTTTTCTGCGAGGGTTCTTGCAGCCCTCCGGATAACTCCTGGATGGTTTCTTCAAATAGGACGGTGGATGTATTTTGATAGGCCGTTCCTAAGACCTGGCCATCATCTGTGTCATCTTCATGGTTACCATCCGCAAAAAACACGTATACACCCAAGGTTTGATTCTGGTTGTACACAGAGCGATTGGCATCCTCAATCTCGCGGATGTCGTCAATGGAATATTCTGATTGGCCCGGGGCTTCAATCTGGGATTTCACTATTTGAATGCCCTCGGGCTTGTTGAGGTATTGATTTAGAAATTCTTTAAGGTTATCCAGTGTAGCATCTTTAGGCTTGTAACCTTGCGGGTACTGGATTTCCACTTTAAGCTCGTTAAAATCAGCAGCCTTCAGTAGCTCTTGGGCCGACTCGCCAACGCCTCTGTTGGCCGCGGCTTGTCCGTTTTGGCCATTCCCATTGTTGCTACCATTACCATTACCGTTGTCATCATCATCTTTATCACAGCTGCTGATCATTACAGCACAACTGAACAAAAGCACTAAGCCCCTGTAGCTTATAGATTTAAAAACCATTGGCTTTTATTTAAGATTTCATTGATGATCAAAAATACTGTTTTTTTGCCTACATAAAAAGCCAATAACCACAGAATAAAGTTTAAGCATAAATTAACCGCAGCTAAGAACACTTCCTTGAGCTCGAACTACTACAAGGTTTGAAAGGAAATCTTGGACGTGCTAAGGAACCCCAGAAAGCTGCCTATTGCTATTAATAGCAGTTTAAATATGGCTCACGTTAGCAGATTCTAAAGATTGAAGGTGGTTGGTACAATTGACCTTTTCGAGGTGGGGGATCTCATGGTCATTGTAAGCCAACAGATAAAGCGCAACATTGGTATGGCGGAATTGGTCCATGTTATAAAGTGGCTCCTTCATAAGCTGGCTGATGAAGATGCGCATGGCACGCCCGTGCATGCAAACAAGGATGTTTGCTTCATCTGGCCTTTGAAAGATGGTGTGGATCACGGGTTGTTGTCTTGTTGCTACATCCTGCGGGCTTTCACCACCTTTAATGGGAATGTGGGTATTACCACTGCGCCACTCCTTGAGAAGGTTTTGGTAATAGTTTTTCTGTGTGGCTGAAACCTTAAGCCCTTCAAAATCGCCCCAATTGATCTCATTTAAGCCGGCATGTTGTTCAATGGGCACGCCCGATTGTTTAAAGTTCTCAACGGTTTGGTTGGTCCTTTTTAAACCGGAGGTATAAATTTTATCAAAACTGATGTGCTGATAGGCGTCATAAAAAGCGCGGGCTTGGGCTTGGCCAATGTTGTTCAGGGGAGCATCTACACTACAACCTTGAACTTTGCCGATTTTGTTGTACTCGGTTTCTCCATGGCGAATGAGGTAAATCCTCTTGTTAAGGCGCATAAGTATATTCCTGAATGTTGTGCCAAGTTACGGTTTTGGATTGATATGGAAAAGTGATTAGAAATAGGGCAGAGAAAAACCGAACCATTTAGTACTGTTAAAGTTTTGATTTGTTGGGGCTTATAAGCATTGAACCTTCCAAGTAGGGTATGATTTTTAAAACCATCCTCTTTATTGATTTAAAGTTCCTATTTTCGCTTTAATTGTAATTGTAAATGTTTAAAGCACTGCTCAGCATGATTGACACCAGCATTACCATAGATCAATTGAATAAGAAAAACTCCAACAACTTAAGCGCCTATCTTGGCGTAGAATTTACTGAATTAAACGAGCATTCATTAGCTGCCAAAATGCCAGTGGATGAAAGGACGCTCCAACCTTTTGGAATCCTTCATGGCGGAGCTAATGCGGCCCTTGCTGAAACGCTTGGAAGTATGGCTTCTTACCTTTCGGTAGACCGCAATCAATTTTACTGCATTGGCCAGGAGATCAAATGCAACCACATCCGTAGTGCTACTTCCGGTTATGTGCATGGTAAGGCGGAGGCTTTACACATTGGCCGTAAAAGTCATGTTTGGCAGGTACGTATAGAGAGGGAGGATGGTAAATTAAGTTGCTTCAGTACCATTACAATGACGGTACTCGCATTAACCGAGGATATGAAGCAAAGCCTGGATTTGAATTTTTTAGAGGAATGATGGTAGGACGACTTTTGTCTTTTTTAAAGCATAAGAACGACTTACCACGAAATTTGGTTTTGCTATAAGCCCTTTTTGCCTTTGGCCAATTAAAATCAACACCACTCAAAAGAACTTTCACCTTACCAATTGACAAATATTTTCTGAATTTAGAATGATTGCATCATGACTATTTTACTCACCTTTTAAATCGCATGTACTTAATAGGCGTCCCATCCCCACCAAATTTTTGTTCATAATGCGTAGGAATAGAAGTGAGCTCATCGTAAAGCTCCGAATGGTAAAGATCCCAGGTATAAGCTATTATCTGCCAACCTTCAGCCGGAATTGTTTCCATGGCATATTGAAAGAGGTGTTCATTATCCGTTTTCAAATGCAACAACCCATCGGGCTTGAGCACCTGGTCGTAAATGTTCAAATAGCGCGGGGACATTAAGCGCTTTTTGGCCTTACTCTTCTTGGGCTGAGGGTCCGGAAAAGTTAACCAAATTTCGGAAACCTCATCCTGGGCAAAATACGCATCCATGGTTTCAATAAGGATCCGAAGAAAAGCCGCATTGGTGATCCCGTTTTCAAGGCAAAATTTAGCCCCTTTCCAAAGCCGCACTCCCTTAACATCCACCCCGATGTAGTTATGATCAGGATATTGCTGGGCCAAGGCTACCGTATATTCGCCCTTGCCACAGCCCAATTCTACTACAATGGGATTGTCATTATGGAAATAATCACTGTTCCAACGCCCTTTGATGCCTTCCGGATTTTCAAGGACGTTGTCCATAACCTTGGTTTCCGCGATCTTTTTCCGCTTCCTTCTTGTCAATTAAATGGGCTTTTTTATGGCTGCAAAATTGCATTCTTTCCAATGGAAATTAAATTCATATAGGAGGTTAATTGGTAAACTTTAGAGCCCCATTGATCGGATAGAGGAGGAACTATTTCTTCTTAGTAGAAATTAAATCATTTAATAATTTTGTTGAACTTATCAACTTATTCAACGGTTTTTGGCCTTTGGGTGTTAATATATTTAAACATGATTTTTAATGAACGGAACTTCATCAATCTGGGAAGATATTAAATTTAAGGTGTTTGAGAGTGGTGACACGCTTTACCAGCTTATTTTTATCAACGTTGCCGTTTTTGTGGTATTCAACGTTTTGAAAGTTTTTCTACTGCTTTTTCAATTGGATGCCGGCATTTCCAATCAAATTTATGATTTCCTGGCGGTTCCAGCTGACCCAGTAGAAGTGTTGACCCATCCCTGGACATTGATCACCTATATGTTCATGCATGCAGGCATCTTTCATATATTGTTCAACATGCTGATTTTATATTGGTTTGGTCGCATATTTCAGGAATACCTGGGTAACCGCAAATTATTCAGCACTTTTATCATAGGAGGCTTGTCCGGTGCAGCGATTTTCATCCTGGCCTATCAAGTTTTTCCTTTGCTTTCGGGAATGGAGCCCGCATTTGGGATGGTAGGAGCTTCTGCCGGTGTTTTAGCAGTGGTAGCTGCTACCGCTACCTTGCTGCCGGATTTTACCTTGAACCTCCTCCTTTTTGGGCCAGTAAGGCTTAAATACATTGCCATGGTTTTGGTGTTGCTAAGCTTGTTAAAACTGGCCGGCCCTAACTCAGGCGGCAATTTTGCCCATATAGGTGGGGCCATTTATGGTTACTTTTTCATTCGCCAATTGCAGCAGGGCAACGACATTGGCCAATGGTTTAACAATACCTGGGATAAAATCATGGATGTTTTTTCATCCTCTTCTTCCAGTGGTAGATCATCATTCAAAGTTCATCGCAACAAAACACAAGGCAGGAAAGCAAAAACCAACCAAAAGCAAAAAGACGTAGACCAAAAAGAGATCGACCGGATACTGGACAAAATTGCCGAATCGGGCTACGACAGCCTAACCGACCAGGAACGCGACACCCTTTTTAAAGCCAGCAAATAACAATTACAGCATTATATTTCATTCTTTTGCTATTGTTTGAAATGGCCCATTGATGATTAAAAAGTTGATTAATGGCATTGTCCTGATACTGCAATGGTTCCTAATATTCGTAACCATTCCTGCCTTGTTAGCGCCCTATATCAATCCTGAGCTTACAACCATTCCGGGCTTGGTCAATTTATTTTTTCCTGTTCTGCTCATCGGCCACATCGCCATCCTTGTTTATTGGATCGTTAGGAAAAGCCTCAACCTCATCCCCTCTGTCTTTATTCTTTTGGTAAGTTTTAGTGCTATCAATAAAACGTTTGCGCTCAATTTTAGTAAGGAATCGGACAATGAGGAATCCACGATGCAGTTGATGAGTTACAATGTACAAGGCTATGGCCGCTATAAAACTGAAAAAGAATCAAAACGGATCACCGATTTTTTTCAGGAGATTCAACCCGATGTATTGTGTTTACAGGAGTTTTACTTCAGGCCAGGCAAATCAAACAATAATTTTAACCAGCTCCAACAAGCCACCAATTTACCGCACCATTACCTGGATAATTCTTACATCAGGAAGGGGGGTAATTTCTTTGGCCTTGCTGTATTATCCAAATTCCCGATTGTCAACAAAGGCCTCTTCAAGTTTCCAGAAGAGCGTACCAACGGCTGTGTGTATGTAGATATCGTGAAGCACAACGACACCATCCGGATTTACAACACTCACTTACAATCCATCCGACTTTTCAAGCAGGAACTAAGGGCAACCAATGATGAATTAGAGCTCCTGGGCAAGGACACGCGTTCAAAAATAGAAAAGCTGAGCCAGGCATTTATTAAAAGGAGCCATCAAATAGACACCCTCAAACAACACCTTGAAGTCAACAATTTGCCGGTGGTATTGAGCGGTGATTTCAATGATACACCACTCTCCTATTCCTACCAAGAATTGTCTGAAAACCTCAACGATGCTTACCTCAAAACAGCTACAGGCTTTGGTTCTACTTATGCAGGCACCTTGCCTTTGCTAAGAATTGACTACATCCTCACAGGCAAGGGCATGAAAGCAACATCGGCCAACATCATACGCAAGGCATTTTCTGATCATTACCCGCTGATCTGTAATTTATACCTTGAACCAGAAAAATCAGGCAGCAGGAATTGATTTTTATTTTAAGGAACCATTCGCTTTTTGTGGCTTTCGAACCTTAAATTTGCACCATGGAACGATCACTAACAATATACAACTCACTCACAAGGAGGAAAGAAAAGTTCGAACCTTTAAAGCCCCCTTTTGTAGGCATGTACGTATGCGGCCCTACGGTTTATGGAGAGCCGCATTTAGGGCATGCTAAGTCTTACGTTTCGTTTGATATTATTTACCGCTATATGCTTCATCTTGGGTATAAAATCCGGTATGTCCAAAACATTACCGATGTAGGCCACCTAACCGATGATGCTGATGAAGGGGAAGATAAGATCCAAAAGCAATCAAAAGTAGAGCAACTGGAGCCCATGGAAGTGGTGGAGCATTACATGGCCGCCTATTTCCGTGACATGGATGCCTTGAATGTAAAACGTGCTTCCATTTATCCGCGCCCAAGCGGCCACATTCCTGAACAGATTGAATACATCGAGGAATTGATCAATAAAGGATTGGCTTATGAAGTGGATGGCTCCGTTTACTTTGATATAGCAAAATACAGCAAGGACCATAACTACGGTAAGCTTTCGGGCCGGGATATTGACGAACTGCTGCAAGGTGGAGCTGAACGCGAATTGGCCGGCCAGGAAAAGAAAAAGAATCAGCTCGACTTTGCCTTATGGAAAAAAGCCGATGAAAACCATCTTATGAAGTGGCCTTCACCGTGGGGTTATGGCTATCCGGGTTGGCACATCGAGTGCACTGCCATGAGCCAAAAGTACCTCGGTGAAACTTTTGACATTCACGGGGGCGGTATGGAAAACATCTTTCCCCACCATGAATGTGAAGTAGCCCAGGCAGAAGGGCGGTATGACCAATCCTTTGCTCGCTATTGGATCCACAACAACATGGTAACCGTGAATGGCCAGAAAATGGGCAAATCCCAGGGCAACAGTATCACCATCAATGAGCTGTTTACGGGCGATCATGAGCTATTGGATCAAGCCTACTCTCCAATGACGGTAAGATTTTTAATCCTGCAATCGCATTACCGAAGACCCCTCGATTTTTCAAATGAAGCATTGCAGGCAGCTTTCAAAGGGCATCACCGCTTGACGGAAGCCCACCATCGTTTGCAAAATATCCAACCATCCAAGGAGTCTTCCTTTAAAGTAAACGAATGGAAAGAGGCTTGTTATCAAGCAATGGATGATGACTTCAACACCCCAAAGCTCATTGCAGAGCTTTTTGAAGGTGTTACCTACATTAACAGGCTAGCCGAAGGCTCTGAATTTCTTACCCAAGAGGACCTAAACACATTTAAAACCAGCTTTGAAAATTTCATACACGAAATCCTTGGATTGGAACTTGACCAAAATAGCGAGTCGGAACACCAAGTAGAGGGCTTGATGAACCTGCTTCTTAAAACAAGGCAGGAAGCCCGTAAAAACAAAGATTTTGCAACAGCCGACAAAATACGGGATGACCTTTTGAAACTTGGTTTCGAGATCAAGGATACCAAAGACGGAACCGATTGGAGTTATGTGGGTATCAGTAGTACCGAGGCTTTGGAGTGATTGCATTTAGCAATAAGATCATGGCTATATTGGAATAAGGTTAATACAACTTATAACAATCAAAATTTTTTGGGGTAAAAAAAACAGGTTCATTAATTGGATTGTCAATCAGGCTCATGCTGCTACGATAATTTTTGGCAAAAAAGCGCTGACAAATAAGCCCCAATCGCCTTGCTTCAAGTCCATGCCCTTGATTTGTTTTTCGGGCATTAATTCCTGCATCCGGATTCGGGATAAAAAATAAATCCCACTAAAACCAGCAAATCCAAACAACGTGATCAACAATCTTTCATTGAAAAATTACGGGTTGATCCAATGCAGTAAATAATTTATCGAGCCCGCCAAGAAAATACTGATGATCGAAATGGAAACATTGAGCGACAATGCTTCCTAATGGCTCTTTACTTACTCATTTCTGATGATAAAATGCAAATAACAAACCCCAGAGCAGGGTACTGTTATAAACCAGGAAGTTGATATTAAGCCCCGTTCCTATAACGACCATAAAGGTTTAAAAGAGGGTGAAATAGCAGCTAAAAAAAAGGAATAATTTAGGGGTTTTGATCATGAAGCCAAGCAGAAGATAAACCAATAGCATTCCCATAAAACGAGAAATTATGAAATCTGCAATTTGCGAGTCCTTAAAGTTATTCTTACAGAGGTAAATGTTTAAAATCAAGCAAAATGGGGCATTAATAAGTTGAAGAAAGAACTTGGCTTTGATAAAATTCAGGATGTCTTAACTGAGGTTTTGATAACCCTGAATAAGGTTTAACAATGATTCATGACTTTAATCATTTCAGGCAATTTGGAGGTCAATACTTAATAAATGGTAAAATTTCCTAATTTTAATAACCAGTTTGAACTTTAGTAACCACTAGATTGTATTAAATTGATATCATTCAAAAACCGTTGATCGTACGAAAATCCATAGCGCTATTATTGCTCCTAAGCTTTTCGGTCTTCCTTTACCCGAAAGAGCTATGGCATTTTCATGAAAATACTACTACGGATAATCAAACCTCCAAATGCGAACATGATTCGCACTTAGCCAAAACCAGTGTTGATTGCCTGATTTGTCAATTCAGCACACCAGTTTTTCTTGATTCTTCAGGCCATTTAGCTTTTTCAGTACATCAACTTTCTTCAAAGTTTTACGCTTTTCTAAGCTTTAATTTTACCTTTTCTTATTTTGCCATTCCTTTTCCAAGAGGGCCTCCTCAAGGATAGTGATCATTGCCTTCACATCTTAATTTATTGAAAGCTTAACGCTTTTCTCATGAGCTTGCATTGCTGCTGCATTGTGTATGATGGATTTGTAGTAACCAGGCTCTTATTAATCTTAAACTGTTCAATTAAAAAATTATTAAAATGAGAAATTTGATTTCACACTATACGCATTTTTATTCATATACAAAACTTTTTGCATCAGGCTTACTAATATTTGTCTTCCTATCATCTGTCAAGAGCCAGAATAACAGTAGCATCAATGGCTACATAAAGGACCAAGAAGGTAAATCATTAAACGCGGTTAACATTCGTTTATCTGAAGAAAACCGCGGTGCTGTATCTGACCAGAATGGCTATTACGAAATAAATGATCTCAAGGACGATAAATATAAAGTTGTATACTCAAGGGTTGGTTACAAAACCATTACCAAAACAATAAATCTTGAAGCCGGAGAAAACCGCCAACTCAATGTATCCCTAAAACAATCCGAATACGATCTTGAGGAAGTCGTCATTTCAGGTGCCCCAACGCCCATAACACCTTTGAAAAGTACTTCTGATGTTGAATTACTGGCCGGTAAAGTAAAAACCGAACATCAGCATGCTTCGATGGGAAACACGGTAGACCAAATGGCGGGCGTGAATACCATCAATACCGGCAACAGCACGGGAAAACCCGTAATCCGTGGTTTAAGCGGCAACCGTATAAGAATGTTGCACAATGGCATTGCCATGGATTACCAGCAATATGGAGTCCGTCACATGCCCAACATGGACCCTTTTTTGGCAGAGCGGATTGAAGTCGTTCAAGGCCCATCCAGCGTGCTTTACGGCTCCGATGCAATGGGCGGAGCGGTAAACTTTATGATTGGAAACGCACCAGAAGCACGCAATCAAAGGAGCTTTCTCAAGGGTGAAGCACTTGGAAATTTCCATACCAACAACAGCCAATGGACCAGCGGCTTGAGCCTGGAAGGAGCCAGTGAAGGATGGGGCTTCAATGGATCAATTATTCGAAGATCAAGCGGCAATATTCATACACCCAAAGTTCCAACTTTTGATGAACCCAGTGGTAAAACAGGCGATCCCAAATTTTCAGGCGAGCTTGACCACACCGATTTTGATCAATTGAACGGAACCTTTACAGGCGGTTATTCAGGTGACTTTGGTAATGTTAGCCTCAACTATACCCGCTGGCAAAATGCCCATAATTTCCTTTTACCCAATGGAAAAGGGCTCGGGCAACGGCTTACCAACAACGTTTTGCAGGGCAAAAGCAACATTCGGCTGGGCAATAACAACACGTTGAATTCCAAGATCACTTATGTGAGCAATTTAAGACAATCGAATAAGAAAGGCGATCCAAGAAGTGAACTTCCCGCTACGGATGAAAAGGCCCATTTGAATATTTTGCGGGAAATATATTCAGGAAGGGTCGAATGGCAACATCAAAATTTAGGTCCATTGGATGGACGCATAGGCTTTGAACTACGCCAAACGAATCAAAATTCAAGTGGTCAAGAGCCTTTGGTTCCTAGCGCAGATATCTTTAACATAGGCGGGTTCGTTTATGAAAATCTTGAATTGAATCGCTTAACATTATCGGCAGGCCTCCGTTATGATTATCAAATACAGGAAGCCCAATCCAACGAGCAATTGAACTTGCCGGACTCGGGAGAAACAGAGAACATATTGGAGCAAAGCTATAACAACATTTCCGGATCTTTTGGAGCCAATTATCAGTTGACGGATCATCTTGCGTTGGCTGCCAATATTGGTCGGGGGTTTCGAGCGCCCAGCATTTTTGATCTCCATGTGGATGGTGTTCATGGTGGGGTTGCCGCATACCAGATTGGCGATCCGGAATTGAAAGCCGAATCCAATTTCAATACGGATTTTTCTATAAAATGGCATTCCTCCGAAGTTAAAGCCAAAGCCTCCGTTTACCGCAATGCCATCAGCAATTATATATTCCTGGTGAATACCGGTGAAAAGTCAAAAGCCGGGCCTCCCATTTTAAAGACAATACAAGGAGATGCCCTGCTAACCGGAGGCCATGCAAGCGTTAATGCCCAATTGCTAAGTTGGCTGAACATCAAGGGATTTTTTGAAACCGTACAAGGGGCAAATGTGGACGATGAGCTTGAGGACGTTGATGAATTGCCGTTACTACCCGCCACTAAAACAGGGGGGGAAGTTCGCTATACCCAAAAAACGCTTGGCCCCTTGAATGCTTTTTACGTAAGCCTTGGTGTTCGCCATGCTTTTGACAAACAAGCTGCCGGACGTTATGAACCATTCTGGCAATTTGACCAGGCTTTTCCCTTTGGCAGGGCTTCCACTGATGCTTATACCTTGCTGGATGCTGGAATTGGCTTTGATATACCCTTTCAAAAAGATGCCATCAATTTCAGCATACAGGGTAAAAACCTGACCAATGAAGCTTACCGTGATTTTCTGGACACCTATAAAGGGTATGCCCTTAATCCGGGAAGGAATATCATATTTAAGTTAAAAATCCCTTTTTCAATTATAAATTAAATATTCAACCCTTACCTTGCCCCTGATTTATAACCAGGGGCAAGGCATTTATCATTCCCAATTAGTAAAAATTCCGTGTAATATTTCCTATATTACCAGCAACTTAGCACATTTAGCATGAAAGTCTCAGAAATAATCGTTTGGATTCTTGTAGCCATTCCATTTGTAAGTTTTTCCCAAAGTATTTGTAAAACGGACCCTATAAATACACCTCGGTGGGAATTTGTAGGACCTAAAAAGATTTACACGCCCCAAGCCCAGGGAAGAATTGTTTCGCTTGGATTTCACCCTACCGATACCAATATCATCTATGCAGGCACCGATGCCTCAGGCCTTTTTAAAACCACTGATCATGGTAAAACATGGTACAATATAACGGATACGCTTCATGCCGGTGGCCTGGGTGTTAATGACATCGCAGTCAACTCCAATAACCCCAGCATAATCTTTATTGCCACCGGAACTCAAGTTATGGAGAAATACTATGGATATGGCTTGTTAAAATCTACCGATCATGGCAAAACCTGGCAAAAAACGGGATTGTACCGAAGTCCTTCCCAACAACAGATGACCCACCGCGTGCTGATCAACCCAAAAAGGCCCCGAACGATTTTTGCGTTGGTGGAAGATTCGCTTTACCGTTCATACAATGGCGGGGCAACTTTTGAGTTCCTCATGGAAGCTTCCGAAGAAACCGCCAATTGGAAACCAGTCCAAATGCCTCAAATGGTCATGCACCCTAAAGATACTTCCGTACTCTATTGCGCCAGTTATGATTTTCATGCTGATGAGGGCGGTGCTCGAATCTGGAAGTCCAAGGATGGCGGTAACACCTGGCATGAGATCACTCCGGAAGTTAAGCCAACTTCGGACAAGTTTTACCTCGAGGTATCGCCATCTACCCCTGATAAGCTGTATGTAAGGTATCAAAAATATGGGGAATCCAACCAAAACCATTTTCGCATTTACCACCACTCCACCAATAAATGGAACCAAGCTCATTCAGTAAGCATGAGCACAGGCCGGTTCTACGGTCCGATGGAAGTTTCGCCAAATGATGCAAGCCAGGTTTATGGCGCCCAGGTTGATTTATGGCGATCCTGCGACACTGGTAAGTCCTTTGTTAAAAGGGGCTGTCATGGCTTTCAGTACCCCCATTACCGAAAATTACATGTAGATGTGCGCGCCCTTCAGGTGCAAGCTTACCCGAATGATAACAAGGACCGCGTTTTCGTAGGCAATGATGGTGGCATTGCTAAGAGCTACAATGGTGGTAAAACCTGGCAAAACCTCAACGGGCCGGGGCTGTTCATCACCCAGTTTTTCGGTATTGGTAATTCCGATTTGAACCCGGATTTATTGGTAGGGGGCACGCAGGACAACAATGTATTCGTTAACAATGGCTTCACGGATCATTTTGTACAAAAGACCGGCGGGGATGGCGGGGATTGCATAGTGAATCCACAGAATCCGGATCATGTTTATTGCCAGAATTGGTCTGGCCCTGATGGCGGCTTTGTTACCATGACCAACAATGGCGGCCAACAGTGGCAATACCTTCGAGACCAAGCCATGCCTCCAGATCCAGAATATCACGTTAGGCGGCCTTTACGTTTTCATCAAAATACAGGTCGGTTTTATGTTGGGCATTCTGAAGTATTTAAAAGCCATTCATACCCACCGGATGCCAACTATCAGCAGTTATCCAATTTAGAGGACACTTTTGGGTTCAATAGAAACCTCAATGTTTTAGCCATTGCCCCCTCTGATACGAACGTGATCTTTACAGGCAACCATTCACCTACTTGGGGCAAGGAGAAGCCCCGATTGTTCAGGACAACGGATCATGGCAAGACCTGGGACAACATTACCCAGAATTTACGTGCCATTCATTGGCGAAGAATGTCGCAGCTCCTTATTCATCCGGACAGCTCCAATCATCTTTGGATCACTTTCAATGATTTCTCAAATACTCAGGGCCAGGCCAAGGTTTTTTATTCAAAGGATGGCGGACAATCCTTTCAGGACTTTTCAACAGGTTTACCGGATTTCCCGGCTAATGCTATTGCCTTTCATAATAAGCGTGAAGGGGTTTTATACCTGGGTACGGATGCAGGGGTGTATTACCGTCATGAGGGCATGAAGGAATGGAGGTGTTACAATGGAGGCTTGCCACCAGCTATGGTCATAGACCTGGAAATCAATAATCAAGCTGGCAAACTTCGGGCAGCCACCTTTGGCAGGGGTATTTGGCAAGTTGATTTAAAGGGTCATCCAAAAACCAAATGAACTAATTTGTTTAAGCTATAATGAATTAATATTTTTCGTTTTTCAAAAAATTTTTATGTTTGCTTAACCAACTTAAAACTTAAAACCATGAGTAACGAAGAAAGAAACCGGTTCCGTGATGAAGATGACAGCCAAAATGATGAAAGCGAGGAAGGAGCCAATGAAGAAGAGCGTGAAGATAGCGAAGAACAAGGTGGAGGAGGCGGAAAAACAGCCTTTTTGGTTATTTTCATCATCTTATTTTTAATATCCACTGGCTTATTGGTATTTTCTCAATTTTCCAATGGTAGTTTAATCGGTGGTAAAACCAATGCCTTTGATACCCTCATGAAAGATCACAACAGGCTGCAAGCCAGAGTTGATAGTTTTAAGATGGAACTTGCAAGTAGCAAAAATCAACAGGAATCTACGCAACAACAGAAGCAGGCCTCTCAGTCCCAAAATCAAAAAGACAATGACATATCGGGCACTTATTTCGAAGTTCAAATTGGTGCTTTTAAAAGCTTTGATCCTGAAAGGTACAAGGAGAATACAACCAATGTTGAGTTCCACATGGACCAGGGTATGCGCAAAATAACCCTTGGCAAATTCACCGAAGCCAATGCTGCAAGGGCATTCCGCAGGGATTTGGTGCGTTTGGGGCTTGATGATGCCTTCATCCTTAAAAAGCGCGATGGTGAACGGTTGGGTGTTGTTGAATCTTATTAGGCTTTAAAAGGCCTATATTTCCCCTTGAATATAACTGCCAACAAGCTTTAAGTTAGAAGGCAGAAATTAAACAAACATAGCTTACAACTTCTTCCTCCCCATAAAGATTGTAATTAGGCTTGTCCAACAGGTTTAAAAGTCGTACCATTATCTTGTATTGCTTCATTTTCATTACTCCCGAATTTACCCGAACTTTGTAGGTTCATTAAGTAAAAGGGTATATGGATCAACATCAAAATTTTACCGATATAGGAGAATATGGAGAGTTTGGCCTGATTGACCACCTCAATGAAAAGATCCAACTCAGGAATCCTTCTACTGTTCAAGGAATTGGGGACGATGCAGCGGTCGTTAACTATGACCGTAAGTATACGGTTGCTTCCACAGATATGTTGCTGGAAGGCATTCACTTCGATTTAATGTACACCCCCCTACATCATTTGGGCTATAAAGCCATAATCGCCAATCTTTCGGACATCTACGCCATGAATGCACAGCCAGAGCAGGTACTGGTTTCTTTTGCTGTGAGCCAAAAATTTTCGGTAGAAATGGTGGATGATATTTACATGGGCATGCGCATAGCTTGCGACAATTACGATATTGACCTGGTGGGCGGAGATACCAGTTCTTCCTATAGCGGATTGGTGATTAGTGTAACAGCTTATGGAAAAGCCAATAAAACGGACCTTGTATATCGGAATGGGGCTCAGCATTTCAACCTTGTTTGCACTACCGGGGATTTGGGGAGTGCTTACCTTGGCTTGCAGATCCTGGAGCGTGAAAAACGGGTTTTCATGGAAAATCCAAATACCCAGCCTGACCTAACGGGCCATGACTATTTGGTGGGCCGCCAACTCAAACCTGAAGCCCGTAAGGACATCATCGATAAGTTAAAAGGATTAAAAGTAACGCCTACTGCAATGATCGATGTTTCGGATGGGCTGGCTTCCGAAATGAATCACATTTGCTATAATTCTAATATGGGATGTAAAATATACGAGGATAAGATCCCTGTTCATCCGGATACTTACAAATTAGGCATGGAATTCGGATTGGATCCCACAGTTTGTGCACTTAATGGCGGTGAAGATTATGAGTTAGTGTTCACCATCAAGCAAAAGGATTTTGAAAAGGTTAAAAAAGAAAAGGACATTAAAGTCATCGGGCATATTACAGAACCCAATGAAGGCCGCAAACTGGTAACCCGTTCTAACATTGAGCATAACTTAGAAGCCCAGGGATGGACGGCTTTTAACGAAAGAAAGGAAGAATAAAGTAGCAATCGTTATGAGACAGGGAATTCGAGTAAAAGCAACAACCAAGTTTATCGATTCGCTATTATGATAAATATTGGCTATTGCCTTGTTCCTTGTTTAAAACTTAACGAGAAGCTTTAAGGCAAGGCAATTTTAAATGTGGGCTTTTCATTGGTATTACTTTAAAAATTAATCATAATTAAACAATTTTGTTTATAAAAACTCTTTCTTTAAATAAATACCAATTAAAAATGGCTAAAAGTTAGGCCTTATCACCAAGGCTTTTACAAATTAACCAGCTTCCTTAAAATCTTTATATTTGCCTTTGTTCAATTAAGCCACTTACGCAAATGGCCTACAATTTCGACCAAATTATTGACCGTTACAACACCCACTCCATTAAGTGGGATTACACAGAAAAGATCTTTGGCTACAAGGACATCTTACCCATGTGGGTGGCGGATATGGATTTTAAAGTGCCGGATGAAGTCACTCAAGCCCTTAAATCGCGCGTGGATCATGGCATTTTTGGTTATACCATGGAATCAAAGGAGTACTTTGAAGGATTAATTAATTGGTGGAAGAAGCGCCACAATTGGGATATAGAAAAGGAATGGCTCCAGTATACGCCTGGGGTAATTCCCGGGCTTAATTTTTCTGTTCAGGCCTTTACCAATCCGGGTGACAAAGTCATCATTCAACCGCCCGTTTACCAACCATTTTTCAGTGCCGTTACCAACAACAACCGGCAATTGGTCCTGAATCCTTTGAAATACGCGGACCAGACTTACACCATGGACCTCAATGACCTTGAAAAGAAAATAGACGACCAAACCAAAATGATGATCCTTTGCAGTCCGCACAATCCAGTAGGTCGTGTTTGGACCCAGCGAGAACTCGAAGAATTGGTGGACCTATGTGCCAGGCACAAACTCATTTTAATTTCTGATGAAATTCACTTTGATATCATTTACTCAGGAAACAAGCACATTCCAACTGCTTCGATCAACGATAACGCCAAAAATTTAACCGTTACTTTAAGCTCTCCAGGCAAAAGCTTCAATATACAGGGGCTCCACAATGCTTATGCCTTAATAGCGAATGAAGATCTGCGCAATACCTTTAAAAAGACGGTGAGTAAGTCGGGCATCTTCCTCAACAACACCATGAGCATTACTGCTGGAGAAGCCGTTTATCAGTATGGCGAACCATGGCTTGATGAACTACTCGAATACCTTGAAGCCAACAGGGATTTTGCCATTAATTACATTTTTGAAGAAATGAAGCGCGTTTATCCAATTAAACCTGAGGGGACCTACATGCTTTGGTTGGACTTTAGAAAATCGGGCTATAACCATGAGAAGGTGGATGAGCTATTGCTTAAAAAAGCGAAAGTGGGCCTTAACACAGGCTCTATGTTCGGGGATGAAGGTGAGAACTTCCAAAGACTCAACTTTGCGTGCCCTCAACAAAAGCTTGAAGAAGGACTGGAAAAAATGGCCAAAGTATTTAAATAAGTTGGCCGTATTAGCAGACAGTTTTCAACCTTTCCAAAAGCACTTTTTATAAATCCCTGGAATCCAAACCCAATTGTTTACGCAAAAGGGTATCGCTTAATCCGTTCTTATTCCAGTAATCCGTTTTTACGGTCTTTTTAAGTTTAGCCTTAGAGGTCAGAATTTTGGTATCATCACCAAATCCGCTTTTGTGCTTTTCCTTCCATCCCTTGATTTTGTGGGGGAAAGCTTTTTCAAATACAATCCTCAGTTGCCTGGGTATTTCCTTGTAATCCAAATAATATTCCATCAAGTTATTACCCTCGAATTCACTTCCCTGGTAAGGTTGAAGGTTGGCAGAAGCTTTCATGACCTGCAGGGTTTTATGCTTTAAACGTTCATACATAGTACCTGGAATAATTTGGATAGATCCTTCGGGTAGCGATTCCGGATTAATACGGATGCGGTTCCAAATTTCATCCTCGAGCAAGGCTTTATCTAATTGAAAATCCTTATGGACTTCATTTTGGAAATACGAGTGGCCAACTACATCATATTGATCCTCGCGATTATTAAGCTGGAAATAGGCATGACCACACCAATCTTGAGATGAAGTAGAAATTTTTAGAGAATGGGGATATTGGTTTAACTGTACGGGCGTAAAAATAGACGACATCATGGAGTAATCATACATGCCCGTCACAAATCTCTTTAAAAAGTTTAATTTGAGTACAGTGGTTGTATTTTCCTTATCTCCCTCCTCATATTTGACTTGTTTATCGGTAAGGAAATCCTCGGTAACGAAAACCAATACCGCTTTGCCAGGATTTTGCTGTCCATATCGAGCTTGAGTCAATTTATAATGGTTCAATTCTGCTTTCCCTTGATACCAGTAATCACCAAAATCCTTATTGAGGCTTTCAAAATTTTGGTCGTTTTGGGATTGGTTGGATGATTCCTTTTGTCCTGAAGAACAGCTAAAAACAAGGAATGCTACAATAAAAAGGTTGGATATAATTTTCATAATGCTTTTAATTTAGGTAACTCCAAAAAAAACAATTAAAAATCTATTTTTAGTTTGTAAAATCAAGAATTATTAACGGCTTTCAATTGGCTTTTATGTCAAGCTGTAGACAAAAATTTTATAAAAGCCTATTTTATTGCAACCATCACTCGGGTTTTAAATTTGAAAATGGGTGGCTTTACAGAACCAAAACCTGCTTAAACATTGATTGAACAACAAAGAAGCACAAAGCAAACCCCATCCCGAACAAACATCAGTGTTATCATTCCTGCACTGAATGAAGCTGAGAATCTGAAAGTTCTACTACCTTATCTTTGGAAAGCTGATGAATCAGGCAAGCTTGTTGAAATTATTGTTGTAGATGGCGGCAGCAGAGACCAAACGATTGATATAAGCAAGGCCCAGGGGGCTAAAGTATTTCAAACGTCCCAACCCTCAAGGGCTCGGCAAATGAACTGTGGGGCTTCCAACGCAAGCGGAGATATTTTGCATTTTATGCATGCGGATTCCAGGGTTCCTAAGGGATTTACCAATAATATAGTCAACGCCATTACCAACCAAAGCAAGGCAGGATGCTTTAGGTCAAAATTCAATACCTGCAACCGTTTCCTGCTTTTTAATTCCTATTTTACTCGGTTTAAAGGCCTTTTGTTCAGAGGTGGTGGTCAAACATTGTTCATTGAGAAAGCGCTTTTTGACCACTTAGGCGGTTATTGTGAACAGCACCGTTTAATGGAAGAATACGATTTGATCAGGCGCATCAAGGAACAAACTGAATTTCATGTAATCCAACGGGATGTAATTGTTTCAACAAGGGCTTATGAGAAAAATGGCCATGTATTGCAACAAGCCAAATATGCAGTGATTTTTTTCATGTTCTTTACGGGATTTAAACAGCAAACCATGGTTAAGGTTTATAATAGTTTGATGCGTTAATCAATCCTAAATAGAGCCCCTTAAAAATAAGTATGCCTTCATTTTGACTTAATGGCAAAGTCATAAGCATAAAAAAAAATAAACTGGTAGTCCAGCTTTGATTGAAGCCCATCGATTGCTCAAAACCTAAAAGGCTAATGGGAAAATAGCAACAAGCAGGAAATAATGGCGAGGTGAACGATTTTTATTGCAAATAACAGCAGTTGCTTAATTTGGTAATGGAAATGGGGAGCCCCATTTTAAGCAAGCGGCCTTTAACCGTTTTAAATTGGCGCTTGTGGCTTTGTTTTTATTTTTGCAATACAATGTGGGCCCGGAGGGATTTGAACCCTCGGCTAATAGATTATGAGTCTACTGCTCTAACCACTGAGCTACGGGCCCATGTAAGAAATACAAAGTTAAGAACCTTTAAAAGAAGTTAAAAACTTGAATGCTAAAATCAAAAACGTCATTTTGGACCTTGGTGGCGTTATTCTGACGATCGATTACCAAAAAACCACCGATGCCTTTAAAGCACTTGGAATTCCTGATTTTGACAACCTTTTTACCCAATTTAAACAACTTCCTGTTTTTGATCAATTTGAACGGGGAGAAATTCCGCAAGCAGTATTTTTAAGCAAGCTTAAGGAATACGCTGGGGATCACATTAATGACCAAGCCCTTATTGATGCCTGGAATGCCATGCTTGGCTACATCCCGCAAACCAACCTTGATTTCCTCAATAACCTTAAGCAAGAATACAGAATTTTCCTCTTAAGCAATACCAATGAACTTCATTACGAAGCATTCTTCGATTACGTTGAACAATGGCTTGGCAGGCGGGAGCTAAGCCCTTATTTTGAAGCCGAGTATTATTCGCATAAAATTGGCAAAAGGAAGCCAGAACCGCAAGTATTCCAACAGATCATGCAAGAACACAACCTCAATGCTGAAGAAACGCTGTTTATAGACGACAGCCCGCAACATTTAGAAGGAGCAGCCCAGCTCAACTTGCAAACCTTTTACAAAACTAATGAGAAACATTGGAAACATTTGATCGAGGAATTTGATTTAAATATTCAACGATTTACTTATGAAAAACCCGATTCACATTCCTAAAGACGTCTTGCAAGAGCTTTACCATTTGTTTGATCAACATTTGACTGGCAAGGTAAAAATCTTGTTGTTTGGCTCCAGGGCCACCGGAAACCACCGGCCGGATTCGGATGTAGATTTGGCCCTTAGCAGTGATGAAGACCTTTCCAGCCAAATAATTGAATTAAACAAAGCCATTAGCCAGGCTGATTTACCCTTGGATGTTGAGCTCATCGATTATCAGGAAGCTTCAGAGGGAACCCTCAACAGAATTCACACTGAGGGCGTAGTTATATGGAATAATTGAAAAGGCCTTTGCCTGCCACCAATGCTTCAACGATCTTCTTAGGCGTAATTCATAAATATTAAAGCGTCCTTAATTGGTAAAAACCTTATCATTAACCCCAAAAAACGACTCAGGATCAATAAGGAAGATTGGTTAGGCTTCACCTAATTCGTAACATTTGTAATTGTCGTTTTCTAACCATAATTATCATTTTGAAATATTGACATCGGGACCTTTTGGGATTGGGAATGTGCCGATATCCTTACTTCAGCACGTAAGGAGCAACAAGCAATCGCCTTACTCCCCCTTATTAACCTTAGTAGAGTTGGCTTGGTCGGCTGAAAGTACCAATACATCCGCTATATTGACATGATCAGGTGCTGTAGCCTGCCAGTAAACAACATCAGCTATATCCTCTCCTTTTAAAGGGCGGTAACCTTGGTAAACCTGCTTGGCCTTTTCCCGGTCTCCATGAAATCGAACCTCGGAAAACTCGGTCTCTACCAAACCTGGGGATACAGATGAAACCTTAACTCCAGTTTCATTCATATCAATGCGCATGCTTTCTGTTATTGCTTCCACAGCATGTTTGGTAGAAGCGTACACATTGCCTTTTGGATAAACTTCTTTCCCAGCAAGAGAGCTCACATTGATGATATGACCTTTGCCTCTTTCCACCATCAGTGGCGAAATTTCACGTGAAACGTACAACAAGCCTTTAACGTTGGTATCAATCATTTTATCCCAGTCTGCCACATCCCCTTCGTAGATCAAATTCAAGCCACTTGCAAGGCCGGCATTGTTGAACAATACATCTATAGCCTTCCATTCATCGGGCAGGCTTTGTGCAAAATCCTGAACTGCTTGATGATCCCTTACATCGAGTTGACGCGTTAAAACATCAACGCTATATTGATCTTCTAAAACCTGTTTCAATTCATCCAACCGTTCTTTCCTTCGGCCGGTAAGGATTAAGGACCAATTATTGTCAGCAAACTTATGCGCTGTAGCCTTACCAATTCCAGCAGTAGCGCCTGTTATTAAGATGGTTTTACCTGCCATAGTTTTTTTAGTTTTTGTAAAGGATGTAAAAATTCAAAATCCGAATTAAAATCTAAAGAAGTTCCCATCGCCAACAAAAAGTCCTTAACCTTAAAGCATGTCACTTCTTACCAATCAAGTATGCTATCCAAGTATTATTTGTTTTGGTAAGGGCTACCTTACTTCAAACCTTTCAAAATTTTTCCAATCGCCTTCTTCATATTCCACCTTTTCCACTTTGGCGCCAGAAGGCCCTTTCCAACACCAATTAATAAAATCATTAAGGTTGTTTTCCTCCCCTTCTGCTTCTATATAAACTGTTCTGTCTGGTTCATTTCTTACAAAACCTTTAATGCCAAGCTGATTGGCTTTATCTTGCGTTGAAGCTCTGAAAAATACGCCTTGAACAAGGCCATGTATCCTAATGATATAATGCTTTTGCATAAAGACTTTTTTTATTGCTTTAAGCACTTATTTTGCGCTCAATGCAATTTCAAATTTAAAGAAGATAAAATGCAAGGTTTTGGTTACAGATACGAAATATGCTCAAGTTTTGAGGCCCTATCCAAATGCAATTAATAATACGCCGGCTAACATGATCATAACGCCCAGCAAACGGCTACCAATTTGCTGCTCCCCAAATATATAAAATCCCCACAATACACTCATGGCTGCACTGGTACGCTTAATTGAAATGACGTAGGGCACTAATGTGATCTTAATAGCACTCATTTGAAACAATAATACCAGGCCTGAGCTTACGCCCATTAAAACCAAAGGCTTCCAGTTGACTTTCAACTTTTGAACAACCTTTGTAGACCTGACCATCATAATCGGGAGCAATCCAATGATCATAAAAGCATTCACCATCGTTGCCCAATAAAACGGAGAAGAATGCTGAACCCCTATTTTATCCACATTAGCAGTAATACTCCACAAAAAAGCCACCAACAACATAATGCGCGCTCCCTTGTCGTAGACCAATGCTTTTAATGGTGCCCAGAATCCTTTTTTACGGTCTTCAATGTTCAATAAGTAAGCCCCTGAAACTATTAGTAGGATACCACCCAAACCAATCCAAGTCGGGAATTCACCTAAAATGATGGGTGAAGTGAGCAATAAAAATAACGGTGTAAAGGTTATCAAGGGTACTGCCAATGATAGGTCCGTTTCCTTAATGGCTTTCATGTAAAGTATGGAAACAAGAATATTCATCAGGCCACTAACCAACAAAGCCCCCCAAAATTTAGGCGTGAATCCCGGAAAAGGGACTAACAATAATGCCGGTAACAAAACAGGAAGGGCAAAAAAGCGCCAAGACCAGGAGGCTACAAAGACATCGATCTCTTTTAAGCTTACTTTGCCAAATACATCCTTGAGGGACTCAAAAAAGGCTGTTAATATGGCAAGGATGAACCAGGTCATGTGTTTGAGCGCTTATCACTGAGCGCTAAGAACTGAGTTTTTTTGAAAAATAATGTTATTTATAAGCACTTGGCTATAGGTTCTTGGGTCTTCTATCGGACCACTGAGCCAACCGGCAAATCATCTGCAGGTTGGAGGAATGTTAGATTGCCTTCTTTATCTTCTGCCATCAACATCATGCCATGCGATTCCACACCTTTAAGCTTTTTAGGAGCCAGGTTGGCCAGAATGGAAACCCGCTGACCTATAATGTCTTCAGGCTCGTATTGCTGGGCTATTCCTGCAACCACTATTCTTTCCTCAACTCCGATGTCCACTTTTACTTTTAAAAGTTTGTTCGCTTTTGGAATTTTATCAGCATCCATAATCTTTCCTGTACGGATGTCAAGTTTGGTAAAATCGTCAAAATTAACTTCTTCCTTGATAGGTTGCTGCTCGGGCGTTTCCTTTTCAGGAGCCCTGTTGCTTAATTTTTGGCGCTGTTGTTGAATGGTTGCATCATCGATCTTTTCAAATAAGAATTCTGCTTGATTAATGGCATGACCAGATTCGACTAATTCAAGACTCCCTGTTTGATGCCAGTTAATGCGATCAAAGTTCAACATTTTACGCATCTTTTGGGCTGTAAAAGGCATAAAGGGTTCAGATAAGGCGCTTAAATTGGCCACAATTTGATTACCAACATGAAGTATGGTTGCCGTTTTTTCCTTTTCTCCTGCTTTCCAAAGCTTCCAGGGCTCGGTTTCTGTTAAATATTTATTGCCAAGCCGCGCCAGGTTCATCATTTCAAGCAGGGCTTCCCGCTGCCGGTATTGATCAAGCGATTGGCCAATTTTTTTAGGGAATTCGGGTAAAGAACCCTTAATAGATTGTTCTTGATCCCCAAATACACCTGGTTCCGGCACTTTGCCTTCGAAATATTTGTGCGTGAGGACAATGACCCGATTTACAAAATTGCCCAATATCGCTACCAGTTCATTGTTGTTCTTAGTTTGGAAATCATCCCAGTTAAAATCGTTGTCCTTCGTTTCAGGGGAATTAGCAGTAATTACGTATCTGAGTACGTCTTCCTTCCCTTTAAACTCTTCCAAATATTCATCGAGCCAAATGGCCCAACCCCTGGAAGTTGACAATTTATCTCCCTCCAGATTCAGAAATTCATTGGCAGGCACATTATCGGGAACAATGTAATCGCCATGCGCTTTAAGCATCACCGGGAAAATGATGCAGTGGAAAACAATATTGTCTTTTCCTACAAAATGCACCAACCTTGATGCTGAATCTTGCCAGTAGCTTTTCCAGTCCTCTTCTGAATAAAGATCCGGCTGCTCTTGGGCCCTTTGTTTAGCCAACGCTTTGGTAGCAGAAATATAACCAATGGGCGCATCGAACCAAACGTAAAGCACTTTTTCATCTGTACCTTCAAGGGGTACGGGCACGCCCCATTCCAGATCGCGTGTCATGGCCCTTGGCTTCAATCCCTGATCAAGCCAGGATTTGCACTGGCCATAGACATTGCTTTTCCAATCATCCTTGTGCTCTTTGAGGATCCAATTTCTTAGCCAATCTTCGTATTGATCAAGGGGCAAGTACCAATGTTTGGTAGTTCTCGTCACAGGCTTTTCCCCACTTAGTGCTGAAACCGGGTCCATTAATTCCTGTGAGCTTAAACTGCTGCCACACTTTTCGCATTGGTCGCCATAGGCCTTTTCATACCCACAACTTGGGCATGTACCTATGATGTAGCGGTCGGACAGAAACCGGCCTTCTTTTTCATCGTAATATTGTTCGGACTCGCTCTCGTTGAGGATCCCTTGGTTATATAACTTCAAAAAGAAATCCTGTGCCGTCTCATAATGTATTTTTTCAGAGGTCCGGTGGAATATATCGAAAGCAATTCCAAAATCCTCAAAGCTTTTTTTTGTACTCTCATAATATTTATCTACCAGTTCCTGGGGATGAATGCCTTCTTTACGAGCTTGCAACGTAATGGGTACGCCATGTTCATCGGCACCACAAATAAAGGCGACATCTTCCCCTTTCAGCCTCAAATAGCGTACATAAATATCGGCCGGCAAGTAGGCTCCAGCTACTTGTCCTATATGGATGGGCCCATTTCCATAGGGAAGGGCTGAGGTTATTAGATGGCGTTTAAATTGCTTCATATTGCTTAATTTCGCTTGAACCGGAATTGCTCGAAGTTAATGATAATACCACCATTTTTAAAAGCTGGCGACCAGGTCGGCATCATCAGCACAGCCCGTTATATTGATGAAGAAAAGATCCAGCCTGCTGTAGCTTACTTGAACAAGAATGGTTTAAAGGTTCAAATAGGCCATAGTATTGGAGCCCGTGAAAACCAATTTGCCGGATCCGATGAAATCAGGCGTTATGACTTACAGCAAATGCTGGATAATCCTGAGATCAAAGCCATTCTTTGTGCCAAAGGGGGTTATGGAACGGTTAGGATCATTGATCAAATTGATTTTGAGGCTTTTCTAAACCATCCTAAATGGATGGCTGGCTATAGTGATGTAACCTTACTACACGCTCATTTGAACAATCAAATGGCAACTGCAACGATCCATTCTTGCATGGCAGGAGAAATTGACGAAAAAGGAGAAGACGCCACGGCTTTAAAATCTTTGATGAATGGCCTCTTTGGCGACCTGGAAAACCTCACGTTTGAAGGTCATCCCTACAATCAGAATGGTCATGCTAAAGGAATTTTGTTGGGCGGCAATTTATCCATTATTTACAACATGATCGGAAGTAATTCTGATTTTAAACCGGAAGGCAAAATCCTTTTCCTGGAAGAAGTGGACGAATACCTCTACCATGTGGACCGCATGATGTGGGCCTTAAAAAGAGCGGGCAAACTTGATAAGTTGAACGGGGTAATCATTGGAGCAATGACCGATATGAACGACAACGAGGTTCCTTTTGGTAAAGGAGCTGAAACTATTATTCATGAGCATTTGAGTTCATTGGATGTTCCGCTGGCATTTGCCTTTCCGGCCGGGCATTTAAAAGCCAATCACGCATTTTATTTGGGCCGTGAAATAATTTTAGATGTTGGAAAGGTTCATAGCAAAATCAGCCTTGTTTGATGTATTCCTTTTTGGTTAAAAGCAATTGATGGGCATATTCATAGCCAAGGTTATAAATTTCCTCAGCCTTGTAAACATTCAGGATGTTATATTCTTCAAGGCCAGATGGTTCAATAAAAAGGTCGCATTGTTTTTTGATGTCATCCAAATGGCCTGTTACACTCAAGTGAAACGTTCTTTCTGCAATGTCTATAAGATTGTTGAATTCTGTTTTGGGTCCTAAAGGGTTTACATGAACCCCTATAAGCTTATTACATTTTCCTTTCAGTGGATCCAATGGCAAGTTATTCATCAATCCCCCATCTACATAAGTATTGCCATTGATCTCAACTGGACTGAACAATACCGGAATGGATGACGATGCAAAAATCGGCTTTATCAAATCCCCTTCCTGAAACACCACCTCCCGACCATTGGTAAAATCTGTAGCTGTTACAAATAGTTTTTTGCGAAGCGCTTGAAATGTCTGGGCTTGCAAATTGGTTTTAAGCATCTCAATCAGGCCGCTAAGTTTCATAAGACCCGTTCGGGGTAACCCTAATTTCAAAAATTTAAAAAATCCTTTCTGTTTAAAGATCGAATAAATTTCATCAGGCTTATAGCCATCCGCATATAAAGCACCCACGATAGCTCCGGAGCTAACACCGGATATGGCATTTGGATAAAACCCTGATTCTTCAAGGGCTTTTAAAACCCCTATGTGAGCAAAGCCACGCACACCGCCACCGGAAAGTACAATACCCAGATCATATCTTTTATTTAACTTCGTAATATTATGGGGGAGCAAATTCATTTTTACAATCCTTATTCGTTTAAGCCCTTTCCATTTAACCCAAATCTATGCTAGAATTTTTAGAAAATATACCCCAGGAATTAAAATCTTTCGTTGTAGTTACTTTGCTTTCACTGTTGATCGGATTAGAACAAAGGGGGCTACATCTTGCTGATGATGAGGATGAACAACAAAAACCCATTTTTGGTACAGACCGCACTTTTGCCTTTATTGGGATTTTAGGCTACATCCTTTACATTCTGGATTCATCAATAGTGCCTTACCTAATAGGAGGGGTTATTTTAGGAATTTTACTTGCTATTTATTACTACACCAAAGCCCAAAACGCTGAAAGTTATGGCCTTACCAGTGTGATGGTGGCTTTCATTACTTACAGCATTGGACCTTTGGTAATTACCCAGGATCCCATCCTTGTCCTGTTAATTTTTGTAGCTGTTATTCTATTAGCAGAGGCCAAACCAACTTTTACAACAATTTCACAGAAATTTGAAAACGAAGAGTTTACCAGTTTAGCTAAGTTTTTGATCCTTGCTGGTATTATATTACCCATAGTGCCGGATGAGCAGATAGTTTCCTTCATTCCCACCACCCCTTACACCATTTGGTTGGCAGTGGTTTTGGTGTCAGGTATCTCGTACCTTGGTTACTTGCTGCAAAAATTATTATTTCCAAGATCCGGAGTTATTCTAACAGCCATATTGGGCGGATTGTACAGCAGTACGGCTACCACTTTTATTCTGGCCCGCAAAAGCCAACAAGAAGCTGCATCATCCCAGGTCTATACCGCTTCGATGATGCTATCAACAGCCATGATGTTCATTAAGATCTTTGTCCTCATGTTCATATTTAACAGAAGCCTGGCCATGAAACTGTTCTTACCATTAAGCTTATTATTCCTGATGACTGTTTTGTTAGGGCTATTTTGGTACCGGAAAGTTCCTAAAGCTCAGGAAATTCGGGATCAACAACTTGAAAGCCAAACCAACCCCCTTGAGTTGAAGACAGCCATTCTATTTGCTACATTGTTTCTGATATTTTCAGTAGGTACCCATTTAGTACTTGAAACCTACGGAACTTTGGGGTTGAACGTACTGGCCATGTTGGTGGGCATTACTGATATTACCCCTTTCCTCCTTAACTTATTTGAAGGCAAGTTTTCTTTGGACCTTTCCATTATTGCAACTTCAACATTGTTGGCCATTGCCAGCAATAACCTGATGAAAGGTGTTTACATTTACTTTTTAAGCGCAAAATCGATACGTTGGCAAGCTGCCATATCTTTAGTGATTATTTTTTTAGCTACACTTGCGGCTGGCCTGTTCGTATGAAATGACATTGAAATGGATGAGAAATGAGGTAGGAATGGCTTATTTTTTTATATTGGATTTTGGGGCCAATTAGGTCTCTTTGAAAGTTATCCTTTTCAACGTTACTAAAATACAAACTTATAAATTGTTTTATAAAGACGTTAAAACTCCAAAATCGGCCAAAGAAGCTTTAAGATAAGTGAACGCAGCGTTCTCTGACTATCTGCATGTTCTTTTGGTTTAATTACAATCCATAGCTTCAGCATACCCGAATATTAGTACTTCGATGGAGCGATCCTTCATAGAAAGCTGGGTATATTTGCCAGATTCCAGCCGATAACTACCACCACATTTTACTATTAGCTTTTGCTAAATAGAAACATTATAGACCGTTTTGCTAAAACCAAGGAACAACAAATAGAAAAGGGAGCCTTGTAGAAACGCTTTAAGGCTTGCGGAGAACAATTTATCAGGAGCTTTTTCAAGATCAAACCTCAAACATTCTAACCTTCAAACACGCAATTATTCCTAATTTAGCTCCTAAAATAAACCAGCATGGTGAACATTGATCTAACAGGTAAAACAGCCATTGTAGGTGGTAGCTCTAAGGGTATTGGCAAATCTACTGCTATGGAATTAGCGGATAGTGGTGCTTCCGTCATCCTATTTGCACGTGATAAAGCAAAGCTTCAAACTTTATCAAAGGAATTGGATACTTCCAAAGGGCAAAACCATGAATATTATGCGATTGATTACAGCAATCCATCCGATGTACAATCCATCATTAGTGAAATCACCAACCATAGATCAATTCACATTTTGATAAACAATACCGGTGGTCCTCCGGGAGGTCCAGCCCATAAAGCTGATTTAGAGGAATATAGGAATGCATTTGAGCAACACGTTATTTGCAATCAAATTTTGACACAAGCTGTGATCCCTGGAATGCAGGAGGCCAATTATGGCCGGATCGTTAACATCATTTCTACGTCTGTTAAGCAACCCATCCCCAATCTTGGGGTTTCCAATACCATCAGGGGCGCTGTTGCCAATTGGTCCAAAACACTTTCAATGGAGTTAGCACCTTTTGGCATAACCGTCAACAATGTGTTACCAGGGGCAACAGAAACGGATCGTTTGGATGGTATTATTCAAAATAAGGTAAATAAGACAGGCCAAAATGAAGATGAGGTCATCAAGGGAATGAAAGAAGGAATTCCAGCAAGGAGGTTTGGAAAACCCGAGGAATTAGCTTATACCATTATTTTTTTGGTCAGCGAATATGCAGGCTACATCAATGGAGTCAATTTACCGGTTGATGGCGGAAGAACGGGCAGTTTATAAGCTTCGTTTAACCTCTATTTGCTCAAATGGTTCAATATAGTCGCCCTCTTTAATGTCATTGTAGTTCTTGATCTTAATCCCGCATTCATAGCCGGTTTTCACTTCTTTAGTGTCTTCCCTATAGCGCTTGAGCGATTCGATTTCACCAGTGTAAATAACTACGCCATCGCGAATTAACCGCACTTTACTATCCCTTTTGATTTTTCCATCTGTTACTTTACAACCAGCAACCGTTCCCACTTTAGAGACTTTAAAGACATCCCTGACTTCCACGGTACCGGTTACATTTTCTTCGATCTTAGGCGCAAGCATTCCTTCCATGGCGCTCTTAACTTCATCTATGGCATTGTAAATCACAGAATAAAGCCTTATGTCAATCTGCTCTTGCTTAGCTGTGCGTCTGGCTGGTGAAGAGGGACGAACCTGGAAACCTATTATGATGGCATCCGAGGCTGATGCAAGCAGCACGTCAGATTCCGTAATCTGCCCAACCCCTTTGTGAATAACCCGGACTTGCACCTCTTCAGTAGAAAGCTTTTGAAGAGAATCGGAAAGTGCTTCAACGGAACCATCAACGTCTCCTTTGATGATAAGATCCAATTGCTGGAAGTTACCAATGGCAAGCCTTCGGCCGATTTCATCCAGGGTAATATGCTTGGTGGCTCTTATGCCTTGTTCACGGATCAGTTGCTGTCTTTCTGTGGCAATCTCTTTGGCATCGTGCTCGCTTTCCAGTTCATAGAATTTTTCTCCTGCTTGCGGAGCGCCATCAAAACCCAATACCTGGACAGGCTTAGAGGGCCCGGCTTGGTTTAACTTATTACCCCGCTCATCCAACATGGCCCTTATCCGGCCCCAGTTGGGTCCTGCTATCACCGTATCACCTACATTTAAAGAGCCTTTTTGTACAAGCAGGTTGGTTACAATTCCTTTACCTTTATCAAGCGAAGCCTCTAAAACAGCACCGGTTGAATGCTTTTTAGGATCGGCTTGAAGCTCAAGAAGCTCAGCTTCAAGCAATACTTTTTCAAGCAGCTCATTCACGTTGCTACCACCTTTAGCAGAGATTTCCTGGCATTGGTATTGGCCGCCCCAATCTTCTACCAATAGGTCCATATCTGCCAATTCCTGTTTTACCTTCTCAGGACTGGAATTGGGCTTATCGACCTTGTTAATGGCAAAAATAATAGGAACCCCAGCTGCTTGGGCGTGAGAAATGGCTTCCTTGGTTTGAGGCATCACATTGTCATCGGCAGCTATGATGATAATAGCAACGTCCGTTACCTGCGCTCCACGGGCCCTCATGGCTGTAAATGCTTCGTGGCCGGGTGTATCAAGGAACGTAATGCTCCGTTTGTCATCTCCCAATTCTACCTCATAAGCCCCAATGTGCTGTGTAATACCACCAGATTCACCAGCGATGATCTTGGATGATCTTATAAAATCAAGGAGGGAAGTTTTACCATGGTCTACGTGCCCCATAATGGTAACAATCGGTGCCCTTGGTACGTAATTTTCGGGATTGTCCTCTTCCTCCAAAGAAGGTTCATCCATATCCGCTTCTTTGAAATCAACTTCATAGCCGTATTCATCAGCAACAACTGTTATCGTTTCCGCATCAATCCGTTGGTTCATGGTAACCATCAGCCCGAGATTCATGCAGGTGGTAATGATTTCAGTTACCTCCACATCCATGATGCTGGCGAGCTCATTGACCGTAATGTATTCTGTTACCTCAATGGTATTTTTACTCTGTTCTTCAATTTCCCGCTGCCGCTCTTCTTCTTTTTGTTTAGCTTCATCCCTTTTCTTTTTTCGAATTTTAGATCGAGTTCCTCCACCTTGTTTCTTATCCAGCTTCTTAAGCGTTTCGTTGATCTGGCTTTGTACCTCTTTTTCCTCTATTTGAGGCTTTTCGGTTTTGGTTTTTTTCTTTCGCTGAGGTTTTTCTTTAGTCTTGGGTTTTTCGGTACTTTTAGCCTCTTTGTCCGTTTTCTGTTTTTCTTGATCAGACTCTTTTATTCGCCTTCTTTTTCTAGGCTTTTTCTTAACAGTAGAATTGGGGTCAGAAGTTGAAGCCACTGGTTTTTTCTTATCCGGCCTGTTGGATTTAATATCGCCCAATTCAATACTGCCCACAACTTTAGGGCCTTCCATTTTTGGTTTTGAGGCTCTGTAAGGCGATTCTTTATCTTCTTCTTGTTGACTTTGCTCCTGCTCTTGTGGTTTTTCTTTTTCTTCTGGCTCTTGGTGGGGTTGCCCTGGCTCCTGAGTTTTCTCTGCTTCCTCAGTAGTTTCAGTTGCTTCTTCGGTTTGGTTTTCGTCAGCAGGTGTTGCTGCTTCGGTTGTTTCAGCTTGTTCTTCCTGAATTTCTGACTTGTTGGGTTCTGTTCCTTCTTCGGGTTCCTTTTGGGCCGGCTCTTCGGCTTCTGCTTCTTGTTTTGATCCTTGCTCTTTTTGCTTAGTTTTTCCCTTTTTAGATTTTATCTCTTCAAGATCAACTTTTCCTACTACCTTAACACCAGAATTTTTTTCTTCCTCGGTAGCTGTTTCAGATTTTTCTTCTGTTACTTCTTCTTGATTTTCTTTTTCTGCTACAGGCTGTTCTTTTTGGTTTTCTTCATTTTTAGTAGGTTCTTCCTTACTTACTTCTTCCTGTTTTTCTTCTTTAGCTTCAGGTTTGGTTTCCTGATTGGTTTCCTCTTTAGTTTCTGGTTTGGATTCTGGCTTTTCTTTTTCCGCTTCTTCTTTAGATTTACCCCCGGGAAGCACAACTTTTTCCGTTTCTTCTTTGGTTAATTTATCAGGCTGAAACTCTTGCAACAATTGTTCATAAGCTTCCCCAGGAATTTTGGCATTGGGGTTATTACCAACGTCAAAACCTTTATTATCAAGGAAATTACGTATGGTTGTGGTTGCCACGTTAAGTTCTTTGGCAACCTTTGATAATCTTTTTGGTGTAGTAGTTTCGGCCATAAATTGTGCTCAAGTTATTATTCAAATTCTGATTGTAGAATTGAAATGATCTCTTTCGCTGTTTCTTCTTCTAATTCAGTTCTTCTAACCAATTCATCAAGCGATAGTTCCAATACGCTTTTTGCAGTATCGCAGCCTATAGCCTTCAATTCATCTATAATCCAGCCATCCATTTCATCTGAAAACTCGTCAAGATCGATGTCATATTCCTCCTCCCCTGATTCTCTAAATACATCTACTTCGTAGCCGGTCAGTTTGGCAGCAAGCTTAATATTAAGTCCTCCCTTGCCTATGGCCAAGGAAACGTTATCCGGCTTTAAATATACAGAGGCCTTTTTGTTTTCTTCATCAACTGAAATTGAGCTTACTTTTGCTGGGCTTAAGGCCCGAGTTATATAAAGCTTAGTGTTGGTTGTATAATTAATGACGTCAATATTCTCATTCCTCAATTCACGCACTATTCCATGAATTCTTGAACCTTTCATACCTACACAGGCACCAACAGGATCAATTCGGTCGTCATAGGATTCTACTGAGATTTTAGCCCTTTCTCCAGGTTCCCTCACAATATTGTGTAAAGTTATTAAGCCATCAGCAATTTCAGGTACTTCAAGTTCGAACAACCTTTCAAGAAACTTGGGCGAGGTCCTTGAAAGTAAGATTAATGGGTTGCCATTTTTATTTTCTACATTTTTTACTACAGCTCTTACCGTATCTCCTTTTTTGAAATAATCACTTGGAATTTGTTCTTCTTTAGACAATATTAACTCATTGCCTTCATCATCCAAAACCAAAATTTCACGCTTCCATACCTGATAAACTTCACCGCTAACAATTTCTCCGATTCGATCCTCGTAAAGTTTTGTAACCTCTTCTTTTTCCAGTTCAAGGATCTTGTTGATCAAATTCTGGCGCGCTGCCATGATGTTCCTTCTTCCAAAGGATTCAAGCGTGACTTCTTCAGAAAGTTCTTCGCCTACTTCAAAATCGGGTTCAATTTGCACGGCTTCAGAATATTCCACATGTTCATTGGAATCTTCTACCGCTCCATCAGGGACAATTTCCCGGTTTCTCCAGATTTCCAAGTCTCCTTTATCGACATTTATAATAATGTCAAAATTTTCATCCGTACCGTATTTCTTTTTAAGCATGTTCCTAAATACTTCTTCAAGAACACGCAACATCGTAACACGATCAATATTTTTAAAATCCTTAAAATCCGCAAAGGATTCCTGAAGCTCTGCTACGTTCATAATCTTAAGTTTAAAATACTTCTACTTTACTATTTTCGATCTTGTTGAAATTAATGGATTCCAAAGAATTTTGGTTTTTCTTTACCATTATTTGATCATCATTTACATATATTAGGCTGCCTGTAATTTGGCTGCCGTCTGTTAATGCTACCTTTAATTTTTTATTAACATTTTTCTTGTACTGCCTCGTCAATTTCAATGGCCGATCCAATCCAGGAGATGAAACCTCCAGATCGTAACTTTTATGTTTAAATTCATCTTGTTGTTGTAACCGCTCTTCAATCTCTCTTCCGAGTTCCGTACATAAATCTATGTCTACACCATTATCTCCATCTACAAAAACACTTATCTTGCTATTATCTGAACTTAATTTTAGTTCAACAAGATAGTAAGAAGGCACCTGTTCAAGCACTTCCTGTATGATAGATTCCAATAAATTTGTCATAATACCTCAATAAAAAAGGGGACAAAGTCCCCTTCTTTTAAGTGCAAATGTAATTTAATTTTGTTTAATTGTCAACCAAATGGCTTGACAATCAAAGTTCAACTACCTGAGTAAGGTAATATTACCGGAGTATTCATATTCTTTACCGTTCAATCCGGTCACTTTAACAATGTACATATAAACATCTTCCTGTACCTTACTACCTTTGTATGTACCGTCCCAGCCATGTTCTTCATAGCTGTTAGATTCATAAAGTAATTCGCCCCACCTATTGTATATAAAGATTTCAAAATCTGAAAAGATGGAAGCTTCTACTCTATATTGATCATTATGACCATCATTGTTCGGACTGAAGGCATTGGGCGTATGCACAATAACCTGCGGTACTATTTCAATGTAATTCTCTTTAACGATCGTATCCGTGCACCCGCGTTGGCTGGTAGCCCTGAGCTTGATGGTATACATACCCGTATCGGAATAAGTGTAGGACGGATTTTCTTTGGTTGACTTGCCACCATCTATGGATATTGGATCGCCAAAATCCCAGAAATACCTTGCAAATTCGCCAACATTTTTTGATTTGTTCTCAAAATCAATGGTTGGGGCATTGATGGTAGTATAAGTTGGATTTCCCAAGAAATCAGGTTCGGGAGGTTGATGGACGGTTATGTAATTTTCCTTTTTAACTGAATCCTGACAGCCTGCTTTGCTTGTTAATTTCAATTGTACATCATAGCCTCCGGGTGCCGTTTTAGGATCTTCATAGGTATGAACAGGATTTCTATTAAAAGAGGGATCCTTACCATCACCAAAATCCCATTCCCAGCGATCCAATGCACCATTACCCGGAATGCTGGATTCATCTTTAAATTCTACCCGGTATGGCGGACAACCTGCGGTATCCGAAGTAAAATCGGGTTCTGGTTTTGGAGAAATGGCAAAACTTGCAGTGTCCGTTTTAGCTTCACAAACACCGCTACCATAAGTTTCAACAGCTATCTTGAAGGTTCTCCTTTGATTTTGAAGGTCACCAGGTAAATAAGAAACACGACCAGTGTCATCAGCAAATGTAGAATCTGAAAAACCATTGCCTACAAACCTTCCTCCGGTTCCCCTGTTAGTAGTCCAGTTAAGACCTTTGGCATGGTTTAGTACAGCTTCTAATTCATAAGAAGTACCTATGCAGGCCGGTTGATTGTCGTTCATAATGTTTACAGATGGTTCCGCATCAATATTTACGTTGAAAGAATCGCTTGTAGAACAGCTAAGATTAAAGTTGATCTGTTCTACTTTGGTGTACTTAACTTCATGTTCTCCTTGACCTGGTTTGGATGCTTCTAAAGTTTGACCGCCTATGGTCTCATCATCATTCAACTCCCAGGTTCCCGATGATGGGGACCAGCTTCCGCCCGGATCTACATCCAGTTCTATCGTTTCATTTGAACAATATCGCCTGTCTCCTGATTTTGTACCTATATCAAATTTTGGATTGGGATGAACGATCACCTTGGATGTGTCCTTGACCATGCAACGGTTACCTGCTGAATAACCCTTGTACCTTACTTCATAAGTACCAGGAGCTTCCGGAATGTATAACCCATCTTTGGAGACATATCCGGTGTC
>CAZLQF010000025.1:0-39307 GCA_964561545.1 uncultured Sphingobacteriales bacterium | reverse complement strand
AGAATATTTTTCCCTTAAATTTTGCAGTAGGATTTAATAACACTTAATTTGTCTTGATCGACAACTTTTGTTTATAATCATTCCTGTCCGTTAAAATTTTGAGTAGCGGGTAAAAACCGTCTCATTTGTTTTTAAAGGATGTTTTTTCTCTTTATCCAAAAGTAAACCTCTTATCTTTCGAAAAGGTCATTTTGCCAGGCTAAATCCCGGTTTCTTTGTTGATAAGCTCTTTCAGGATTAAATAAAAATTTATACCATTTACTGTAATTGACCAGATGGTGCCTGATCATGGCAACCATGTTTGAAAAATGCCATTCTTTAACCTTGCTTACTTGATTTCTAATGACCGTCAAGATTAACATGGCAATGAGAGAAGTCTATATTTGGATCTTCGGGACATTGACGCTGTCGCCTAAAAAGTATTTTAAGGGATTTGCTTGAGGTACCTGAAAAGTTTCTCAACCACCCATCTGTATTGATATATGAGGGCAATGTTAGTACCCGAAAGGCTGAAATTGTTCGGGATAAACGCAAAATAATGCTGATACACATCATCCCACTAGGTCACCTTCCTGAGTTCGATACTTTGATTGGGATTTTGAGGATTTTTCACTAAAATGATTTCATTATTGTGTAAATTGAAAGGTGCATTTTGGGGGATATCCTACTCGTAAGTTGGGCTATAATCTGCATTCCTCTTTAGCCGCGTTACAAAGTAAATATTTTGCTGACTTAACGTTTTAAATTTTTGATAATCAATCTAGCCTTTGACCATGGCTAAGAAAGAGCCTTCCGGTAACTCAATAAGGTCAAGAAAACTGCGATCATGATTGGAAGCGGCAGTGAAGTCAACAAAACAGGGCAATCCTTCACCGGCATTTAGCATGGTATTGAACTTGATCCCTCCCTTCTTTTTGCCATTTGATGGGGTTTTACCCGAAGTTTTCAATATTTCCTGAAAAAGGGGACTTATCGTAGAATCAATTAAATACACCCGGTTCAAAAACTTTTTTGGCAGCTTACTGTCCGCTAAATTATTAGATTCGTTCAATGCAGAAATTTGTTTAGTTCTATCCCTAATTTAGCGATTCAGAGCCCGGGCCTCAAACTCCAGCTCTGTTTTTCTCCGGACAGTGGTAATTCTCAGGGAATACTTACGACTAATATGAAGAAAATTTATACACAATTTTTGGAACACTGCCATTAGTAGCGAGAATTCAAGTTTCATTCGAGGCATGTTTTCTGCAATTCGGGTATTCCTAACGTTGAGGTGAATCAGATTTCCATTTGGTAGGATCAGAAATCGCAAATCATCCGCTTTGTTGATGAATTAGGCTTCTTTTAGCAGGTATTCAAGTTTTTTACTGGTCATTGGTTTAATGATGAAGTCTGCTACTTCATTCGCTTGGCGGGCTTTTTCATAGTCTGAAGGGTCTATAGAGGAAGTGACCACATAAAGGGTAACATTATTGGACATTTCGGGAAAAAGCTTTCGGTACTCCTCCAAAAATCCCCATCCATCCAAAATAGGCATGGAAAGGTCCAGTAGGATAATCCCTGGCCATTCATCAGGTTCATTTTGGATGCCTTTCAAAAAATTGATCGTTTCCTCTCCATTGGAGAAGATGTTGAAATCATCAATGAGGTTTGTTGATCGAAACAATCGCTCTGCCATGTACTGGAAGATTTCATCATCATCCACCAGGCACAGCTTGGCCTTTTTTTCCATAAATTAGTTATTCTTGGTGAGTTGGATGATAAACCTGCTTCCCACACCGGTAGTGCTTACTAAATCAATTTTTCCGCCCATGGCTTCTACCTGGGCTTTGGTGATAAACAACCCGAAACCTTTGGCTTCGGGATGGTCATGAAAAGTTTTTCTGAGCTTAAAGATTTTGTCTTTGTATTTATCCAGGTCCAAGCCAAGGCCATTGTCCAAAACTTCCAGGTAAAGGTGATGATCATCAGCTTTGCTTTGCACGTGGATTTCCGGGTTACGTTCCGAGGAACGATACTTGATGGCATTGCTAATTAAATTTAACAAGATGCTATCCATGTAACTTTTCGGAAATCTGATATTCGGAACTTGAGAAAAATCACAAGTTATAAGTGCCCCGCTTTTAATAATATCCCCCTGAAGAAGGTTTTTAACATTTTTCACAGAATCCTCAAGAATAATTTCATCTTTTTCTATCTCATCGCTCGATTTGATGTTGATTGCACTCATCACCTCGTCAAATGTGGCCTGAAGACTATCAATCAAAGGTTGCTGTTTTTCAATGTACGCTACTTGCTCTTCTACACTTTCGCTTTTATTGATAAGGTCCTTTAGCATTTGGAGATTCGCCAGGGGAGAACGCAAATTGTGAGCAATAATTTGGTTTAATTCCTGTATTTGTTGTTTTTGATCTTCCAGTTGTTGTTTCTGGGTTTTCAGTTGTTGAACAATTTGGTCTTTTTCTTCCAGTTTTTCCTCTAATTGCTTATGGGTTTCGGTGTTATCAATGGATACGGCTGTAATATCGGCCAAAGCCTGTAAAAGATGGACTTCTTCCGCAGTAGGCAAATGAAATGCTGCCCAGTAATTGCCTATGGCCCCAATGGGAGCTTTTGTACGAATCGGTACCATAGCCATACTTTTTACAAATGTTGGCCTGTATACATCATCCGGTATTCGATCATCAGCAAAAACATCTTCAATGGTTACCGATTGGCGGTTTCTCATTACCCATCCGCTAATACAGGCTTCCATCGGAAACCTTCTCCCTTTCCATAGGGGTGAAATGGCATCTTCATCGGCATAAAAGCAGTACTCCCCTTCACGAATGACAAAAGTAGCTCCCTGAGCTCCAGTAAGATCACGCGCTACCTTCCTAACAATCTTGGTAATATCATTTAACTCGCGCGCTAACGATAGATCCTGTACCGTATCTATTAGCCGATCTATGCTAATTATATCTGTTTTTATGAAATGATCTTGGTCCATTTTAAAAGACTTGGGTAAATTCCTATGAGCTACAACCAAACTTAAGAAAAACTCAATTGATTACCAAATGCTTATGCCATTATTTAAATCAGGATTTATTAATTGTTGGAGGCTAAAAAGGTAAAATGGTGAAGATTGACATCTGTCCAAAAACTGTGAATAAAGAACTAAAAAAAGGGGTTGGTTAATAATATTTGGAGAGAAACCTTAAAAAAACCAACCCCAAATGAAAACAAATATTACGCTATTTGCACAAATAGCTCAGCTTATTCCTTAGCAACTCTTCAGGAAGGTATCCAACCACTATCAATCTTACAAGTATTCCAAAGGGCTTGATAGCTGGACCCATCTCTTAAGTATGCTATTTTGCCATTTTTCAGGTGCTGATTCGGTCAGAACTATTAGTCTTGGTCTGAGGAGTGCAACAGGAAATCTCAACCATCTAGGCCTAAAGCAGGCCCCTCAAAAGTCTAGTATTTCTTATCTGAACAAAAATCGGGACTGGCGCTTGTTTAAAGATTTTTATTTTGCCCTTTACGACCATCTCTCAAGCATTTACAATTTGAAAAGACCCATGCATCAAAAGCTCAAGCGTAAAATATTTTTGCTGGACGCTACTATAATCCCCCTTTGTCTTTCAGTATTTGATTGGGCGCAGTTTCGCAAAAGAAAGGGAGCTATTAAGTTACACACGATGTTGGACTATGATGGTTGTTTGCCAGTGTTTTTGCATTTAACTGAAGGAAAGACCCATGAGATCCAAGTAGCTAAAACCATGAATATTCCTTCAGGAAGTGTACTTGTAGCCGACAGAGCCTACGTAGATTTTAAGTGGCTAAAGCATTTGGACAGCAAAAACATTTATTTTGTTACCCCTCCGAAAAAGAATACTAAGTACGATGTTTTTGAGCCTTATCAAACAGGTGAGCAAAACCAAAATGTTGAAATCATCGAAGACGCTAAAATCGGTTTGATGGATGAAAAAGCAGCTGGAGATCATCCCCGCAAGCTCCGTCTGGTAAGTATCTGGGATAAGCATAAAAAACGCCTTTTGAGCTTTTTAACCAACAATTTTTATTGGACAGCATTAACAGTGGCTGAGCTATATAAAAGCCGATGGGAAATTGAAGTGTTTTTCAAGCAGCTCAAACAACACCTCAAGATCAAGACTTTTATTGGGACGACTCCCAATGCTGTCCTGATTCAAGTTTGGACAGCAATGATTACCATGCTCTTATTGAAGTTCTTAAAAGCAAAAGCCAAGTATGGCTGGCATTTATCAAATCTCATCACATTTATCAGGATGAATTTACTGGTTAAAGTTGGTCTTTTTGAATGGCTGAATCACCCATTTCCCCAAATTCAACACCCCTCGGGCAATTAAATTATAATATTTGACACAAGTTAGTGGGGGGCTGTTTAAGCCTAAGCTACCAAAACCCGTCCAAATGAGCGCAAAAAGGCAGTTTTAAGTCAATTATCAGCTAGTTTTGGACAGCAGTGATGATGGATAAAATTGAAACGGTATAAGGCAGATACTTCCCGATTTGGGAAGTTATATATCTACGCAAATCTATTAAAACAGTACTTTTCAAGATACCCTGCAATTGGGGGTTAATTCGGTGTCAAGTAGCCATATTGCTACAGCAAAACCCGTCTATTATCACCTTGATGGTGATATCAAGGAAAAAGCTACACCTTTGCAATTACAAGTAGCTCCTCAAACGTTGAAAGTTCTGGTTTAATCCGTTATTTTCTTAACAGTAATAACTTTCCTGTTTTATTGAAGGTTTCACCATCTATTCCTACTGCCTGTATTACATAGATGTAGACGTCCTCAGGGGCACGTTTTTCTTTAAAAGTACCATCCCATTTTTCATTAATGTCGCTGCTCTCAAACACTTTTGACCCCCAACGGTCGTAAATTTTAATTTTAAATTTCTGAATGTACAGGCCTTTTGCAAAAAAGGCGTCATTTATACCATCATCATTTGGTGAGAAAGCATTCGGTACATAAAGCTTGGAAATCCCAGTTACACAATCTTCATTAGAAGTACTTTTAACTTCTCTATTATCATTGTTGCCAAAGCCGTCATTCCTTTGGGCCACGATACGGTAACAATATTGATTTAAGGCATTTAAATCAGTAGAAGTATCTGTATAGGTCGTCTGATCAGGGCCATCCGTTTGGTGGATTATTTCAAAACTACCATCATTCTGCATGATTTCAATATTATAATAATCCACACCACTTTCCCATTCCCTGTATTTGGTCCACTTTAAACGGGGCCTAAGGTCTTCGGTTACCTCAGTTTCTAATAAGATGGTCTTGCCAATATTGCTGAAAGGCCCGCCTACTTCACAGCTGTCAAATGGTTGAACCCGGTAAATATAAGAGTTACTATCCACTATAACAGACTCATCCAAAAATCTTAATTTATCTTCTCCAACAATGGAAGTGGATTTATTGGGTTGATTGCCGGCAGCCCGTTTTTCAATTGAGTACCAATTAACTTCGGTTTGTTTTGGAGGCTCCCATTCCAAAAGGATGTTCTCGTCATTAACCACGGTAGCTTTTATTAAATTATTGGGCGGAAAGTCAGCTTTGTATATGGGCTTGGCACCACTCGAATCACTTAAGGAATAGGTATAAGAATTGGGGTCTTGATCAATTGCTTGGATTTTGTAAGTGTACCTTTGGTAGCAAACGATATCGGTATCCGAGTAGAACGTTTGATCTCCGGGCACTTCCCCAATTTTAAAATAACTGCTGGGTGTGTCTAATTTTTGCCTCAATATGTTGTACCGATCCACATTATCCCAACCCACATAAGGCGTCCAATTTAGATTGGTTTGGTTGGTATCTACTTCAGCTTTAAGTTCAACGGTACAATGCTGTCGGGCTTGATCAAGTTGGGATGTTAAATCACAGGAATTGGTAACTGTTACTTTATAGCATTGTGGTTGGATTAAGGGATTGGTAAGGCTATCGACATAAGACGTGTCATATAGGTCGTTAATCTGCTCAATTTGTTGATAGTTACCATTATTTTGGCGGTAAATGGTGTAATACTTATGACCAAACCCTTTAAATTGTTCAAAATCCACCCTCACTGAGTTATCGCTTTGCACCGTAACACGATGGACCTTGGGATTAGGGGGCGGAACAGTATCAGCAACATTGATGTAATTGGGCTTAGTAACGGTGTCGCTGCAACCAAGTATGTCATCGACAATTAAGGTTACATCATAAGCGCCTGGTTGCTTATAATTTACCGATGGATTAGGTTGAGAAGATGAATTACCATTGCCAAAATTCCATTTCCAAGAATTGATTGTAGTGTCGGCAAAAGTTTCATCGATAAAATCAACAGGATTGCCAAGGCATATGTTGGAATCCAAGGCGGAAAACCCGACTTCAAGGCCACCGATGTCAAATTCTTTGGATTTTTGACTTGAACAACCAAGCGAGTTGTCAACTTCCAGGTTGATGTTATAAAGGTCCGGGCTTGGAAAAGTGAAATCCGGATTTTGCTGATTGGATGCACCAAGTCCATCAAAGTTCCAGTTCCATGCTGTTAACTGCCCTTTTAAAGTGGAAGTGGAATCATAAAACTTGGTGGGATAACCAAAGCAGGGATTGCTCATAGCAAATTCTACTTGTGGGCTTGGTTTAACCATGATACTGTCAATTGGCCCCAATATATTTTCGCAGCCATTCGCGTCTTTTAACGCAACCGTAGGTTTAAAAGTATCAGCCCTTGTATAAGAATAAGTTGGCGTTTGACTATTTGACGAACCTCCATCACCAAAAGACCATTGGTATTCAATAGCGTTTGAAGAAGATACTGAGAAGTTTACATCCAATGGTTCACACCCCCCAGTTGTATCGAACGAGTAATTACCGGCTGGCCCATCAACCAAAATGTAATCTTGAGCAACAAAAGAATCTACACAATTAGCTGAGTCGGTTACGGTTAATTTGACATCAAAATCTCCGGGGTTTGTAAAAACTTTTTCAGGATTTCGTTTAACGGAAAAGCTTCCATCGCCAAAATCCCATTGCCATTTTTTTATACCCGTATACCCAGGTTTGGTTGTGTCGGTGAAATTGGTGACAAGTGGCGGACAATCCCCTTGGAAAGTGTCACTCACAAAACCGGCTTTTGGGAGCTTTTTATCGAAAGTAAAGTTATAATTTGTTGAGTCTTTGCATCCAATGGCATCGGTAAGAACCAATTTGATGTTAAAATTCTGATCAGATGAAAATGTTTTGCTGACCAAGTTTTTATTAAATGTTTCATTCTGACCAAACTCCCAATAAGATGACATTGGGTCCAGGCCATTAGAGTCTGCAGTCGCTGCAAAAAAATTGTAGGTTACACTATCACAGAAAAAATCCCGACTATAGGCTACCTCGGGTATGGGCTTGGAAGCCTTAACATGTTCAATGGATGTAGTAGTACATCCTGCAGAGTCAACCACATGAAGCTTTATTGGGTAGCCTTGGTTTTGATTGGGAGCAGGACTTGTATAGGTATATTTTACCGTATCTGCTTGGTTGGTCTTAATGGTATCACCATTACTCATGGTGTAATACATGCTATCAATAGGGGCCATGGGAGCTTGGGTTGAATCAATTAGTTCCACGGTTAGCGGGATGCAACCCAGTTCCGGGCTAACTTCAAATTGGGGTCGGGTACCATCAACAGTAATTTGTGGCCCTGTTTCTTCAATTACGCATCCATTACCTGATTCAAATTGTAGTTTTGGCGTGTAGGTGCCAGGGGTGTCATAAGAAATGAGCTTATTAACGGGTCGGTCGATAAACTGGTTGTTGAAAGAGTCGATTAATCCATTACCATAATCCCATAACAATTTAGCGGAGTCATTTGGTGTGTAAAGTACATCAAATTGCCTCGGTGCGCAGCTATTAAGGGATATGGTTTTAGTGGGATTGGGGTTAAAATTCTGGTATACATTAAGCTTTTTTTGTTCCACGTGAGAACAGTTGGTCTTATCATTGAAAGCTTCGAGTTCAACTGTATATTGCCCTTGATTTGGATATTCATGGGCAGGCATTGTATCACTTGTTATGGTTCCATCTCCAAAATCCCATGATAGACTGTCAGCGTCTACTGATAGGTCCTTAAAATACACAGAATCTTGTCTGCAGGATGCTTTTTCGTAAGAAAATTCAGCAAAGGGAGCAATTAAAATAATGGAGTCCTGTTTAACAATTGAATCCGGACACCCATTGTTAAAAGCCCTCAGGGTAACATCAAGTGTATCAGGTGGAGCATCGTATTGATGGGTTGGGTTTGCTTTAATGGAGGTTCTGCCATCTCCAAATTCCCATTTAAAAGAATCTGCTTGGGGTGTATTCTGGTTGGTAAGATTTTGGAATCCAACGTTCATGGCTTCCAGACATCCTTTTTTCTTAGGGATGTTAAACTCTGCATTCGGCCTTGTTCCAACCCTTATTTGGTCCTCAGTTACGGTGTTTTTGCAACCCTGGCTGGTTTCAATAGTTAATTCAGGCTTGTAAGTACCCGTATCGGTATAGGTATGGGTGGGATTTGGATTGTTCGAAGTATCGCCATCATCAAAATCCCAGCTCCAATTCACAATAGGATCCACTGATTGTGAACCATCAATAAATGTTGAAGTAAGTGGGTCACAACCTTCTTTATTCTCAATTGAAAACCTTGGTTTTGGGGGCGAGATTTTTACAAAACTATCTTTAACTAAAGAGTCGATGCAGCCATTGTTATCTTCAATGGTCAATTTAACACTGTATTGTCCCTGAAGGTCGTATTGATTACTTGGATTGGCCGAATTAGAAGTTTTTGAATTCCCAAAATCCCAGTTGTAATTCACTATATTGGAACCATTACTTTGAAAATTGACGGTTGCAGGAGCTTTACACGCAAAAGGCTGATTGGACGTAAAACCAAAATTTGGCTCAGGGTCTACATTTAATGAAGTTGAATTGGAATCCACACAATTGTTACCACTAAAAGCCTTAAGTTTAATGTTGTAATTTCCGGAGCTTGTATAGGTATGAACCGGGTTTTCCTTAGAAGTTATGGTGCCATCACCCAATTCCCATTGATAATTGGTAGTAGGCAATTTCGGGCTGGTAGTGTTTTGAAAATTTACTTCTAAGGGTGCACAACCGTCCTTTGGTATAAAATTAAAGTCGGCTTCGGCTTTGCTGACCACCACAAAATTGCTTTTTGTTTTTGTATTAGGACACCCTGAACTATCGGTTACCGTTAAACTTACCTCATATACACCACTTGAGGTGTAAGTATGCGTTGGATTTTGTTGAGTTGAAGTACCTCCATCGCCAAAATCCCATAGATAATTTAGGCTTCCTCCAACTGGATTTTGGGATGTATCGGTGAAATTAACATCGATTGGAGGTTCGCAGGCTTTTTTGTTGGGGGCTGTAAAATCTGCGGTAGGTGCATTGCTGACATCAATGTTTGGGCTGGTTTCCCCATCTTGGCAACCATTGGTATCTTTCACACTAAGGCTAATATTGTAATTTGCTGAGGAAGTATAAGTATGAGAAGGATTTTCGGTTGTATCAACAGTTCCATCGCCAAAATCCCAGGTCCAGGAATTGATTGGCGCAGAGCTTGTAGTCGTATTATTGGTAATGTTGACACTTAATGGCTTGCAGCCAGACTTGGGGGAAACACTGAAGCTGGCATTAGGCTCACCGTAAACCTCAATCAAATTTTGTCTGATTACGGTATCTTGATTGCCTGTATTGGTATTGGTTACAACATGTTCAACTGTATAAGATCCCTTAATTGTATAATTCTCAACAGGAGTTTCAAATTGTGATGAATTTCCGTTACCAAAATCCCAATCATGATTTAAATTGGTTCCTGTACTTTGTGGAGTAAAATTCACAGATACTTGGCAACCTACCTTGTTATCAACACTAAAGCTTGCATCCGGCTGGGCAAGCACATGATTAGAATTGGCACCAATGAGTATGAGGATACCAATCAATGCAGCAATATGAAGGCTTACTGTTTTCTTCATTCAATAATCATTTGTTCCCTTCAATGCAAAAATAATGGACTTGTGAATTCAAAATAATAAAGCTTTAGATAAAATGTTTTAAATAAACGAAAATCAAGGTTATAAGGTTGCTTGGCTTCCTTTTTAATGATTGTAGTGATTTAGGATTTTGGCTCTATACTGCTTATTAAAAATTTTCTCTTCGTTTTTAAATCGTTTTGGGAGTTGGCAATAGGCGGTTGGTAAAATTATTAGGATTGTTTGCCAACCTCCCAATGGTTTTTACCAAATTCAGTCAGTTCCTTTGAAAAATTTCTTTATCAGCACTGCGTTAAGTATTATTTTTATTCAATTGCCAAGAATATCATGATATTTGCCAATCCATGATAGAATAGACCATTGATTTGGCTGCTATAAGAAAATTAGCCGGACAGACCCTTGTATACGGCTTTACTACCATTCTGGGTAGGATCCTGAATTACCTGCTGGTACCCCTTCACACCCGCATTTTCAAGCCGGAAGAATATGGCGTTGTAGCTGAGCTTTACGCTTATGTCACCTTCTTGTTGGTAGTTTATTCCTACGGCATGGAAACCGGCTTTTTTCGATTTTCTAATAAATCCGATAGTCCCATAAAGGTCTTCTCCACTGCTTTTTTTTCCTTGGTGGGGTCCACGGTGCTTTTTACAACCCTTCTGCTGTTCTTTTCCGGAGAGATTGCCACGCTTCTTGATTACCAGGATCATCCAGAATACATTGTTTACATTTTGCTTATCCTGGCTTTTGATACCATCGCTGTGATCCCATTTGCAAGGCTTCGCTACCAAGAAGCTGCCTGGAGGTTTGCAACCATCAAAAACCTTAATATTTTGATCAATGTAGGGCTGAATGTTTTTTTTCTGCTCCTATGCCCGTTTTTACTGGACAATGGTCCCTTATTTATGAAGGGATGGATAAATTGGCTGTACAGCCAGGAAATTGGAGTCGGTTATGTATTTATTGCTAATTTAGTAGCCAGCATAGTTACGTTATTGATGCTTACTGGTGAGATGAGGGCCATCCGATTAACCATTGATTGGGCTATTTGGAAATCCATGCTTAAATATGCTGCTCCTTTATTGATCGTTGGGTTAGCAGGCATGGTCAATGAAACCATTGATCGTGTACTGCTCAAACACTTCTTGCCTTATGGACCGGAAAAAAATATGGCCCAGTTGGGGATGTATGGGGCTTGTTATAAGCTTTCTATCTTCATGACTTTATCAGTACAAGCTTTTAGGTACGCAGCCGAGCCTTTTTTCTTTTCAGAATCAAAAAAACAAGATCCTCGGCAAACTTATGCCAAAGTGATGACCTATTTTGTGTTTGCAGGAAGCGTGATCTTTTTAGGGGTCACTTTATACATTGACATTTTAAAATATTTTGTAGGAAGCCAGTATTATGAAGGTCTTAAAGTGGTGCCCGTTTTACTGCTTGCCAATCTTTTCCTGGGCATTTATTACAACCTGGCCATTTGGTACAAACTAACGGAACAGACTTATCTGGGGGCCATGATAGCCATATTAGGTGCATTGGTTACCCTTGGGTTGAACATTTGGTGGATTCCTATCTTTGGATACATGGGTTCCGCTTGGGCCACCTTTTTTAGCTATTTAATGATGGTATTGGTTTCATACATCCTGAGCCGCAAATACTATCAAATCCCCTATTCAATTGGCAGAATTCTTTTTTATTTGGTATTGGCTGTCTTTTTATACTTCCTTTCAAACCATGCCAAAACAAACTGGTTAGGGGGTTGGAATTGGCTTAGTTTTTTATTCAATACAGTGTTAATCACTGCCTATGGGCTTGTCTTTGCCTACCTTGAAAATGCAAAAATTCTCCTAACTTTGCCTTCTTATTTAAAGCAAAAAATTTCAGGAAAATAGCAGGTTCAAGCTATGAAGGTAAGGGTCATCAACAAATCTAAACATGAACTTCCGCAATATGCTACCGAGTTTTCTGCCGGAATGGATTTGAAGGCCAATATTCAGCAAAATGCTGTGCTCAGACCATTTGAGCGAGTCGTCATTGCAACAGGGATATACATGGAATTGCCGGCAGGTTATGAAGGCCAGGTGAGGCCCAGAAGCGGCCTTGCACAAAAGGAGGGTGTTACGGTACTCAACGCACCAGGCACCATTGATGCCGATTATCGAGGAGAAGTTAAAGTGTTATTGGTTAATAAATCTCATGAGGTAACGGAGGTAGAAGATGGCCAACGGATTGCCCAGCTTGTAGTAGCCAAACACGAAAGGGTGGAATGGGAAGCAACAGAAGAATTATCAAACACCGAAAGAGGGCATGGTGGTTATGGGCATACGGGTGATTGAGGTTGGAGGTTAGGGTTTGGAAGTTAGAAGGAGGTAAAAATAATGTAAGGAAGTTGCTCCCTTTTAAGAATTAAAAGGTGCAGCGATAGGAAATTCAAATTTAGCGCCTAAAATTTTGCAGGATGGGTCTTCAGGACCATCCAAATTATAGATCCATAAATAACAGAAAAAACGGTTCAAAATTATGAAGATCATTGTACCAATGGCAGGAAAGGGCAAACGGATGCGCCCCCACACTTTGACTTTACCAAAACCTTTAATTCCGATTGCCGGAACGTCTATTGTAGAAAGATTGGTGACAGATATTGCAGAGATGACCGATGAGCCTATCGAGGAAGTGGCTTATGTTATTGGGGATTTTGGTAAGGAAACTGAGGACAACCTCAAGGAAATCGCTCAAAAAGTGAATGCCAAAGGGACCATTTATTACCAGGATGAAGCGCTTGGAACGGCCCATGCTATTTTTTGTGCCGCTCCATCCTTGAGTGGAAACTTAGTAGTTGCTTTCGCTGATACCCTGTTTACCTCAGGTTTTAAAATAGATCCGAATGAAGATGGCATCGTATGGGTGAAGAAGATTGACGATCCTTCACAATTCGGGGTTGTGGAAACGCAAAGTGACGGTACTATCAACAATTTTGCCGAGAAACCTGAAGAATACATTTCTGACCTTGCCATCATAGGTGTTTATTATTTTAAAGATGGCAAGTACCTGAAAGATGAGCTGCAATACCTCATTGATAATGACATCAAGGATAAAGGAGAGTACCAGCTTACCAATGCTATGGAAAACATGAAAAACAAGGGGTCTAAACTGAAGGTAGGGCAAGTGAATGATTGGATGGATTGCGGTAATAAAGATGTGACCGTGGATACAAACAAAAGGATTCTTGAGGTCAAACAGGAAAAAGAAAAGCTGGTCTCCGAACGTGTTAACTATCAAGACGCAGTTGTGATCGAACCTTGTTACATCGGTGATGATGTATCCATTGAACGTTCAGTTGTGGGGCCTTATGTGTCAATTGGAGAAGGCACGAAAATTGAGGATTCTGTGATTACCAATAGTTTGATTTTGAATCAATCAACCATTAAGAATAGTAATTTGGACCATTCAATGCTTGGCAACCACGTTCATTATCAAAAGGATAAAAATGATCTTAACTTGGGTGATTATACTAAAATCATGCGTTAACCATCAAGATTAAATGAATCAAATACAGAAGACAGCGTAAACAATTATGCACTACATCCATCGCTTTTGTGTTTAGCAAAATGAGTACTTTCACTTAGGCTTAATGCAAACAGTTTGAAACAAATAATATGAAGAATTTTAGTATAGCATTATTCAATATTTTGATGGGCTTTTTTCTTGCAGGATGCGGCGTAGTTCAAGAAGGAACTAAACAAATTGGTGAGCAGGCAAGCTTTAATGCCCTTAAAGAACCCAAAAAGATGGAATTCAACCATCATTTTTTTGAGGGTATGAAGCAAAAACATTTAAACAATCCTGAAAGGGCTATCAAGAGCTTCAAAGAAAGCCTGGACATATTTGAAAGTAGCCCCATCGTCCACCACCAAATGGCGGCAATTTATAAAGAAGAAGAAAAATATAACCTGGCACTGCAGCATTCAAAGCGGGCTGTTGAGCTAAATGGTGAGAAGATCTGGTACCTAAAACAATTGGCTGAGCTCTACGATGAAAAAAACAATTACGAAGAGGCAATCAAGGTTTACAATCAAATTATTGACCTTTTCCCGAATGATGCTAAAGCCTACTATGAGCTTGCCAATTTGCACCTGTACCAAGATGAGCTCCAAAAGGCTATTGATACTTATGATGAATTAGAAAAGCAGGCAGGCATCAATCCTAAAGTTGTTAATCAGAAAAAACGGATCTACCTCAAGTTAAACAAGGTGGACCAAGCAGCCAATGAGGTTAAAAAGCTCATCGAAAAGAACCCTCAAAACCTTGAATACCACCGCATGTTGGCTAAAATTTATACGGCCAACGATATGAATGAAAAAGCTGTGAAAACTTATGAAAAGATACTTGAAATCAAACCTGATGATGGTAAAACACTACTTGCCCTGGCAAGGCATCATAAGCGAAATGGCGATGACCAGAAAGCATTTGAATATCTGAAAAGGGCCTTTGGAGATCCGACATTGGATGTGGACGACAAAGTAAAAACCTTGCTATCGACCTATTTGGCAGGCGGGTTTAAGCAAAGTAAAAAAGAAGAAGCTTTTGCTTTGGGAGAGGTCTTAGTAGCAACGCATCCTGATGAAGCAAAAGCTCATGCCGTATATGGCGATTTTCTTTACCAGGATGACCAGTTAAAAGAAGCAAGAAAGCAATACCGGCAAGCAACCAGCCTTGACAAGGACGTTTACCAAGTGTGGGAGCAGATGTTATACATTGAATGGGAGCTTGAGGATTTTGATGCTATGAAATCAGAAAGCAATGAAGCGCTCACTTATTTCCCCAACCAACCCACGCTTTATCTTTTAAATGGGGTTGCCAATGTTCGCCTTGAAAATTACCATGAAGCTGTAACTAAGCTTGAATCTGGTTTAAATCTGAATATTAGCCGAGAACAAAGCAAGGTTCAGTTTTACCTGAACTTAGCGGATGCTCATGATCATTTAGAGCAATATGAACAATCGGACTCCTATTTTGAAAAGGCGCTTGAGCTTAAACCCAATGATCCCTTGATCCTCAACAATTACAGTTACAACCTTGCGCTAAGGGAAGAGAAGCTTGATAAAGCCGAGAAAATGTCTCAGAAATCCCTGTCTTTAAAGTCAGAAAATGCAGCTTATCTTGATACCTATGGTTGGATCCAATACAAGAAAGGCAACTACCAAGAGGCCAAAAAATATATAAACAAGGCGTTGAACAAAAGTCCTGATGATCCTGAATTGCTCGATCATTATGGAGATGTTTTGTTTAAGTTGGGAAAAAAGCAAGAAGCGATTAATCATTGGCAAAAAGCGCTTGACAATGGTTTGGAATCTGATTTGATTAAAAAGAAAATTCGTGATAAAACCGTATATGAAGAATAAAGGCTCCCTCGTTGGAATTCTTGCCCTTGTATTGCTATTTGCTTGTAAAACCCAGAAAATAGCTGAGGTTACCCCAAAAAACATCAAAAACCTTCGCGGATTTAAGAATTATATAGAATCCAATCGGCCTGAATATAAATGGTTCAACGCCAAAGTAAGCATTGATTTACAAACACCTTCCCGTAATTTAAACGGCAAGGCCAACCTTAAAATGAGAAAGGATAGTTTGATCTGGCTTTCCGTTTCACCTGCATTAGGGATCGAGGTGGCCAGGATACAGGTAACCCAAGACAGTATGTACATTCTGAACCGGATGGAAAATACCATCAAAACCATTCCCGTAACAAAGATCGATCGTTATTTAGGCGATCGCGATTTTGGATTGAAAAATATGGGACGCATCATGCTTGGGCAGCCGGCTTTTTCCCTACAAAGGGATTATGAATTTTCGGCCGATTCAAATGAAGTAAATCTTACCCAAAAAAATCGGGTTTACAGTGAACAAATGAGCTTTTACCCCAAGATGCTCAAGACCAAGCAATACAACCTTACTAAGCCTGCCAATAATAAATCGGTTAATATTAATTATACCGATTACCAAAAGGTTGAAGAACATTACCTGCCGGGAAATATTCAAGTAAAAGTTCAAAACCCAGCAACCATATCCTTAAATTTGGATTTGAACAACTTATATTTTGAGAAAAACAGCGAGGTATCCTTCAACATACCTTCAAGCTATGAAAGAATTGACTAAATATAGCAAATTTGTTTTTTGCTTTCTTACCATCCTTTCGCTTGGATTGAGCGCCAATTCTCAATCTAAAGAAGAGCTTCAGCAACTACGCAAGGAGAAAAAGGAGGAAATTGAATTTACAAAGAAGATCATCAACCAAACCAATGAAAAACAAAAGGAAAACCTCCATTACCTTGAAGTTCTCAACAACCAAATACAGACCCGTACAGAGCTTATAGAAACTATTACCAGGGAAATTAGCTCCATTGATAAAGACATCTCTCAAAATCAAAAAGTTATTCAGGCTTTGGAAGGTGATCTCCGTAATTTAAAAGCGGAGTATGAACGCATATTAAGGTTTGCTTACAAAACGCGGAGCAATTACGATAAATTGGTTTTTATCTTTTCTTCCGAAAGTTTTAACCAGGCTTATAAGCGCTTAAAGTTTCTGGAATATTATTCCGATTACAGGGAAAATCAAATTGAAGCCATCAAGGAAACTCAAGAATCCCTGCAAAAGCATATAAAGGATCTGGAGGACAAGCGTTCAGAAAAGCAGAAACTGCTTAAAAAGCAAAAAGAAGAAAAATCGTCATTAGAGGAAGATAAAGCTTCCAAAGCCTCATTGGTTGAAAATTTGAAAAAGAAAGCGGAAAAGCTTAAAAAGGAATTGAAGCAAAAGCAAAAACGGGCTGAAGAGCTTGACAATGCCATAGAAGAGGCCATTAAGCGGGAAGTTGAAGCCAGAAAGGAAAAAGAAGATAAAGCTGAAGAAAAGTCATTTGCTGCTACGCCAGAAGGCAAAGTGATGTCAGGTAAGTTTGAGAAGAACAAACATCACCTTCCATGGCCCGTAGAATCAGGCTTTATATCAGGGGAATTTGGTAAGCAGCCTCATCCAACTCTAAGTGGTGTTTATGTTTCCAACAAGGGCATCGATATTACCACTAATAAAAATGCCATCGTAAGAGCTGTTTTTGAAGGGGAGGTAAGAAGGATCGTGGATATCAGGGCAGGAGGCTTGGTCGTGCTGGTGAGGCATGGGGCTTATTATTCGGTTTATTCCAATTTGGCAGAAGCCTTTGTAGAGCCCGGTAACAAGATAGAAGCACGGGAGAAAATAGGGCGCGTTGCTTACAGTGCTGAAAGTGGTAAAAGCGAACTGCATTTTCAAATATGGAAGAAATATGATAAGCTAAATCCTTCAAGCTGGCTAACTAAAAAATAACCCTAAATTAGTTATGGTATGTCTGCGATGAACACTTTGATGAGAAAGATAGTAGGCATAACTCTACGCTAAAACGTTCCTATAAGCCTAATTTTAAGTAATAATTGTAGCTTGGAGTTTTGGTTTTCTTAATAGAAGGATTTAATATAAACTGACCAATTTGAGATAAAAATTGTTGATTTGTTCTTTGAAATTAGCTAAAGGTTTAATCATTGGAATTACTAAATATTTTTAGTGTCATTCATTGGGATGTTAGTCCCCATATTCTTAAAGTTGGAGGATTTGAAATCCGTTGGTACGGGCTCCTGTTTGCCTTGGCATTTTACCTTGGCTATTTGATCATGACTCGGATTTTTCGCAATGAAAAGCTTAATGTTGAACTTGTAGACAAAGTTACTTTGTACATGGTTGTTGGAACAGTAGTAGGGGCGCGGTTGGGCCATGTACTGTTTTATGAACCTGCCTATTATTTTGCTGAGCCAATTAGGATCCTGCAAATATGGCAAGGCGGTCTTGCAAGTCATGGGGCAGCCATCGGGATTTTACTGGCCTTACTAATATTTTCAATCCGTGAAAAATTGCCCTTTCTTTGGATTGTAGACCGAATTGTGATTACCGTTGCTCTGGCAGGCTTTTTTATCAGAAGTGGTAATCTCATGAACTCAGAAATTGTGGGTAAACAAGCCAGCGTTCCCTGGGCGTTTGTATTTGAAAGATTGCGGGATTCGGTACCAAGACATCCAGTTCAGATCTACGAAGCGTTGGCTTATCTGGCCATATTTGTGTTTTTGGTTTATTTGTATCGCAAGTATGATGGGCGTTTTAGGTATGGGTTTTTATTCAGTGTATTTTTAATGACCATTTTCACGGCCCGCTTTCTGTTGGAATTTTTTAAAGCCAATCAAGTTCCTGTTGAGCAGGAATTGGCACTGAATATGGGCCATTACCTAAGCATTCCTTTCATTGTAGCTGGATTGATCATGTTCTTTATTGTTAAAAGAAAAGGCTTGTCACTTAAAGCTTCAGGTTCCAAATATTAGGCACTTGAGCAAAAATGATTGCCAGTACTCAACACCTCAATGATAAAAAGGAATACAGGTGTTTTTACTGGTAGGGTGATTGATTTGCAGAGTAATTGAATCTAAACCCGTCAAAAATTGATCAAGTAAGCTACAGCTCAAATTTATATTTCAGGGATGTTGATCCATTATTAACCTGCTTAAATTCAAGTTGATAATTACAGGTTTACAACCATAAAGCCTGCCTTTGCTATTGAAACATGGCAATAAAAGGAGCTTGCCCTTGTTTTACAGAGCCCCGGTACATGCCATTCGTTATAAAGGGCATTGCAATGTTGCCTTGTTGATCGATGGCAACCATGCCGCCCTGACCACCAAGGTTTTTAATTTGTTCTAAGGATTGATTGGCGGCACTTTTAAGATCAAAATTCTTGTAGGCCATTAAAGCCGTAACATTTTGGGCTGTTGCATTACGCATGAAATATTCTCCTTCACCAGTGCAGCTAATAGCGGCTAATGCATTATTGGCATAAAGGCCTGCTCCGATGATAGCAGAGTCCCCAACCCGGCCATGCTTTTTATTAGTAATGCCACCTGTGGAGCTGCCTGATGCAAGGTTCCCTTGAACGTCCATAGCTACGGCTCCAACCGTTCCATAATTTTCGTCCTCAGCAGAATGATCAAGCATTTGCTGGTCTTTGGCTTTTGCTTTTAAGTGCTGATTCCAACGCTTTTCGGTGTAGAACCATTCAGGATCTACTATTGATGCTCCTTGTTCTTTGGCAAATTGCTCGGCTCCAGCCCCGATTAGGAGTACATGATTGGTTTGCTTCATCACCAACTTTGATGCTGAAATTGGATTCTTAACCTTATTGAGGCCGGCCATGGCTCCTGCCTCCAAGGTTTTTCCATCCATCATGGCTGCATCCATCTCGTTGTCTCCATTGTGGGTAAAAACTGCTCCTTTGCCAGCATTGAATAAGGGTGAGTCTTCCATTGCTTGGATAGCAGCTTCCACCGCTTCTATGCTTGAACCATTATTGGCCAAAATGGCTTCACCGATTTTTAAAGGCTCATTAAGCGCTTCCTTATATTGTTCCTCACGTTCGGGGCTAAATTTTTCTTGAACTAAATTGCCACACCCTCCGTGAATAGCAAGATTGTATGGATATTCAGGCATAACTTGATTATTTGTTCACAAAGATAAATTTAGGAAGGAAATTGGTTTTAATTGCTAGTTTTGAATTTATAAACAGGCCAAATCACTTGGTTATCATGAATCCGCTTTTTATTTAGCTGCCTTTTGTTATGGCTTAAAATTCCTAATTTTGATCAAAATTTGAAGCGTTGCCAGAAACTCCCCTTATTCTAATTAGTAATGACGATGGTATTGATGCACCTGGTCTTCATGCCTTGGTAGATGCTGTTAAAGATTTAGGACAGGTCTATGTGGTTGCACCTGATAGCCCTCAATCGGGCATGGGGCATGCGATAACAGTTAGCGAACCCCTTAGATTGAAAAAAAGTGATTATTTTACAGAAATTCCTGCCTATTACTCAACAGGTACACCGGCTGATTGTGTTAAACTTGCGGTTAGCGTAATTCTAAAACAAAAGCCTGATATTATTGTATCAGGCATCAATCATGGTACCAATTCTTCTATTAATGCCATATATTCGGGTACCATATCTGCAGCTATGGAAGGAGCAATTGAAGGCATCCCAGGTATTGCATTTTCTCTCATCAGTTATTCGCTTGAATCAGATTTTACAGCAAGTAAAAAGATTGTCAACAGCATTACCCATAAGGTAATAAATTATTCCATACCAAAGTCCACTTTACTCAATGTGAACATCCCGGTAGGCCAAACAAATGAGATTAAAGGAACAAAAGTTTGCAGGCAAGCCAATGCCAAATGGGAAGAGAACTTCGATGAAAGGGAGGACCCGAATGGTCACAAATATTATTGGCTGGTGGGCAACTTTGTCAATTACGATCATGGAGATGATACGGATGAATGGGCTTTGAAGCATAATTATGTTTCCATCGTTCCCATTCATTTTGACCTTACTGCATATCATGCCATTAGTTATCTTAACGAAATAGAGGACTTTGGAACTATTGACTGACCTTTAATAAACAATTAAATGAGTAACCCTGCCTTAAAAGAACCTCGCAAAAAAGATAGCCTTTGGATTGGATTTGTAGCTGGCATTGTTCTACCAGTTGTTAGCTTTTTTTTGATTTATGTGTTTACTTTTAGTGATCAGATTGAAATAACAAGTTTTTTGCGCCAAATTTCTGACCTCAACGTTGTCTCAGAATTTGTGAGTTTAAGTGGGATTCCTAATCTGATCCTGTTTTTTTATTTCATTAGAAATCACTCGTATCAAAATGCAAGAGGTGTTATATTGGCCACTTTTATACTGGCTGCCATAGTTATTATACTAAACACAAGTTAATGAAGTATTACATTATAGCTGGAGAAGCTTCAGGCGATATGCATGGAGCCAATCTTATAAAGGCTATAAAGGAAAAAGACCAGCAAGCATTTTTCAGAGTGTGGGGTGGAGATCGTATGGCAAATGCCGGGGGCGAATTGGTAAGGCATATTCGGGATCTTTCCTTCATGGGTTTTAAAGAGGTCTTAATGAACCTTTATAAGATTATTGCTAACATTCGATTTTGTAAGCAAGATATAAGGCAATATTCACCTGATGTGGTTATATTGATTGATTATCCGGGATTCAATCTCCGGATCGCAAAAGCTGCAAAGCAAGCCGGATTTAAGGTCATCTACTATATCTCACCGCAGGTTTGGGCATGGAAAGAATCCAGGGTTAAGGGCATTAAAAAATGGGTTGACCAGATGCTTGTTATCCTTCCATTTGAGCAAAAATTCTATGAAGCAAGGGGGGTTAAAGCGCACTTTGTGGGCCATCCATTGATCGATGTGGTAGATCATTACAAGGTGAGCCCTGATTTTTTAAAGCAAAATAATTTAGAGGGTAAACCACTAATAGCAATGGTCCCTGGTAGCCGAAAACAGGAGATAGCCCAAATGTTACCGGAGATGCTAAAAGTGGTCCCTCATTTTGCGGAATATGAATTTGTGATTGGTGGAGCTCCGGGTGTGGAAGAAGCTTTCTATCAAAAGTGGCTTCAGGAGCTAAAAATACCAGTGGTTTTTAACCAAACGTATGATTTATTCAGCTACGCCAAAGCTGGTATGGTTACATCTGGAACCGCGACCCTTGAAGCTGCTTTGTTTCAAATGCCAGAGGTCGTTTGCTATAAGGGAAGTAACATTTCTTATTGGATTGCCCGGAAATTGGTTAACGTCAAGCACATTGCTTTAGTGAATATAATTATGGACCAAACAATCGTGGAGGAACTTATCCAGGATGATATGAATGAGGACTATCTTGTACATGAATTATACAATTTGGTTGAAGACAAAACCCGCAAATCAAGCATTTTTAACTATTACAGTGAGTTGAGATCAGCTTTGGGGTCAGGTGGAGCATCGAAGAATGCGGCCAATGAAATTATTAAGTTTATGAAGGATTATAAATTCTAATCACAGCTTTAAAAATCCCATCTTTAGGTTTTGTAAAATAGATACGTTTTAAGAATTTTGTTTGTGCATATGGGGGATTAGCTCAGTTGGCCAGAGCGCTTGAATGGCATTCAAGAGGTCATCGGTTCGAGTCCGATATCCTCCACTGTAAAGTTGGTAAAAGTTTAATTAAAAAATCTATTAGCTATTTTGATGAACCCACCTCATGAATCTAAATTTTTTTAGGATAGCTAAGGTGTTGCTACAAATTGTAAGCAGGTGTGGTGGCAATTTTATAGCTACGTGTTATCAGCCTTTATTAAAAACATGGTCATTCTAAGAAAAGATGTATACCTGTAAAAATCTACCCTTATTTTATAAATCGCTGTATAATAATCCGGCTGATGATGGCCTAATGAAAACAAGTGTACAAAGTAGCCATAAAGTAAAATTGCCTTATAATTGCTATATAGATGCCTTACCAGTAAGGTGCTCCAATGGCTTTAAAAATTCCATAAACAACTTTTAAAAAATCCTATAAAAACTTAAATCTTCTTGTTTAATAAGCCTAAAATTATTGAATCCTAAGATGGGACTGACTACAAAACTGAAATTCGGAGAGGTAGACAATTTGAGTGATGCCCGGTTTGCTGCGGGTTCAGAAGCAAATTTTATTGGGTTTTCATGCGATCCAATGAATGAGTTTTACGTTGAACCTGAAAACCTGAAAGAAATAACAAGTTGGATTGATGGTGTTGGTATTGTTGGGGAGTTTGGAGACCAGGATTTAGATGAGATCAAACAAGCCATCAAAGACTTTAATCTTGACTATGTACAATTGAATGAAACCAACCACTATTTTCCCCTTGAAAAATTGAAAGGTCAGATTATTCAAAACATAGACCTTATTGATTACAGGGGTGCTGAAGATGTTAGGTTTTTCATCGAGGACAGCTATACCAACATTACCTACTACATGTTATCGCTTTATGATGAAGAGGAAATGGAAGAATTTCTTGGGAATGCGGATAATAAAAAGTTTGTCAAGGATATTTGCCAGGATTTAAACGTCTTTTTAAACTTCTCTTTTACGCCAGATAACATTGAAGAAATTGTGGAAACCTACAAACCTTACGGTATTAACATTTATACCGGTGGCGAGGAAAAAACGGGTTATAAGGATTTTGATAGCCTTATAGAAATGGTAGAGCAACTTCAGGCGTGATCACCACTTCATTTTTACCCCAAGGCTTACCATTGCAATTTGGCTTATTTGGCAATCCTAAATTGCTAATAATAAGTTTGAGTTTTTGGTTGTGGGAAGTCCTCCGAAAAAATATCAAAGGGCGCTTGAGCCTTGAATGAAGGTTCTAATCCATTATAGAGTTTGGTGTAGGTTTAAATTGCCTTCTTTTTGGTCTTGGCAGGAAATTTCATTTTGTAGCTCGTATTTACCTCTCCACTGCTGATCATTTGAAGCTTCTTTTTTAACAGTCGCTTTTTGAGGGATGAAAGGTGGTCAGTAAATAGTATACCTTCAACATGGTCAAATTCATGCTGAATCACGCGACCTGTTATGCCATCAAATGTTTGTTCTTGTTCTTTAAAGTTAAGATCCAAGTAATTGATAGTGATTTTTTCAGGGCGTTCCAGGTTCTCCCGAATGTGAGGAATGCTTAAACATCCTTCTTCGTAAGTCCAATTTGCGCCCATTAAACTTACGATCTCAGGATTTATAAATACTTCCTGAAGCCCTTGTCCACTTTCTTTGTCAATTTTTCGGGTATCTATTATAAATAACCGGATTTCTTCTCCTACCTGTGGAGCAGCAAGTCCAACGCCTTCAGCATTGTACATGGTTTCGTACATGTTGCTAACAAGCTCTTTGATATGCGTATCATTTGGCTCAACATCATAGGCAGGGGTTTTCAATATAGACGCTCCGTATGCCCGTATCGGTAATATCATGGTCCTTTACTTTCAAGATATGATTGCAGAATGATTGTTGCGCTTATCTTATCTTTAAGCTTTTTATCCCTTCTTTTCTTTTTGCCTATTCCTGCTTCTACCATCGTGTCAATGGCCATTTTAGAAGTAAATGCTTCGTCTACGGTTTTAACAGGAATAGAGGGAAATTCATTTCCCAATTGCTTAACGAAATTCCGGACCAATTTAGTTGCATCTGTTGCCGATCCATCCAAATTGGCAGGGTCACCAATTACAAAGAGCTCAACCGACTCTCTCCGAACGTAATTGTTTAAATAAGCTATTATTTCATTCCGGTCCACCGTGGTTAAACCTGAAGCTATGATTTGTTCAGGATCTGTAACCGCTAAACCTATCCTTTTTAGGCCAAAATCAATGCCCATAATCCTTCCCATGTTGCAAAGTTAAATTTTTCTTAAATAAGATAAGATTCACCGCCTCATTAAAAGGTTTTTGAATTGTAGTAAAGTTGAGGGAAAACTTACAAGAAATACGCCAATAAAGATCATTGAACCAAAAATGAAATGTTGGAATGTGAAGATAAAATCCCGGAATGCGGTAGCAATGATGGTAGCAAAAACCGGTTGAAAATAGATGTAGGCCCCTGTAATAGAAGGAGACACATACCTTAGCGACCAGGCATTGATCAAATAAGCTAAAAAAGTAGTACCAAAAACCACAAAGGCCAAGCCTGACCAAATAGGTAAAGTCATTTCACTCCACTCGGCATTGACTAACTGATCGTACCCAAAAGGAAGAACAAACAAAGTTCCGAAAGTAAAGGTCCATCTTATAACAGTGAGCGGGTGGTATTTTTTCATCAAGGGTTTTACCAACACAAGGTAAGTAGCATAGGATGATGCATTTAGGAACACAAGGAGGTCTCCAACCCAACTGTAGCTTGTAAATTCTAAATTTGATGGATCTTTGCCAGGGGAGTTTAAGATCATTAAAATGGCCCCTGTTCCACCTAACAAAACCCCTAATAACTTTTTAAGGTTAATATTCTCTTGAACGAGTATCGCAGCAAATACCAAAACGATCACTGGTGTAGAAGTCATGATAAGAGATGCATTGATAGGAGAAGTAAACGATAGGCCTTTAAAAAACATAAGCATATTAGCAGCCGAACCAAAAAAACCGCAGATGATTAACCTTACAAGATCATTTCGGGCATTAATTTTTTCCTTGATAAATACAACTTGAACAATTGAAATAAGCATGAGTGCTATTACTACGCGAACCAGGATGAAGCCAAAAGGACCAATGTAGGTAGGCATGATGTCTTTAGCAATCACAAAGGTCCCTCCATAGATCAATGCAACCAATAAAAGACCTGCATGAACCAGTATCTGCTCTTTTTTCATGCTTGCAAAAGTAAAATACCTAATGCAGGGATGGGAGATATTCGCAATTGTTTCTGAAATTTGAATCCTGTAAAAGAGCAAGATGAAGCTTCGATACCTTAAGCTCAACAACTTTAAAAGCTATAAAGCCATAGAGCTAAACTTTGAAAATGACATTGTTTGTTTTTGTGGCCCTAATGGAATAGGCAAAACCAACCTGTTAGATGCGATTCATTATTTATCTTTGGGTAAGAGCTTTTTCAATCCCTTGGATTCCCAGAACATTAAGCATACGAATGACCATTTCAGCATTGAGGGAACATTTGAATGGGAAGAACAGTCAAAGTCCATTTTTTGCGGTTATCAGAAAGGCAAAAAGAAAGTGATCAAAAAGAATAATGTACCTTACGATAAGATAACCGATCATATAGGAAGATTTCCGGTTGTTATGCTTAGTCCCTATGATGTTGAGTTAGTATTGGAGGGAAGTGAAGTAAGGAGAAAGTTCATGGACCGTATATTATCACAGATTGATCATGAATACCTTAAGGCTGTGGTAAAATACAATCGGACATTGAATCAGCGAAATAAGGCTTTAAAGCAACTGGAAGGGCAGGCCAGGGCAGATCAACATCTTTTTGAAGCTTATGATCAAGTCCTTGAAGAAACAGGAGTTCAAATATTCAATAAACGAAACTGGTTTATTCAAGAGTTTAAACCCCAATTTTTGGAATTTTATAGTAGGATAACGAGTAATAGAGAAGCCGTTGATTTAACCTTTAATTCTCAGTTATTCTTTAAGGGGCTTCAACAGCTATTAAATGAGCAGATTAGCGAAGACTGTTACGTTGGCCGAACTACAAAAGGAATTCATAAAGATGACCTGGATTTCAATATAAATAATTATCCTTTAAAAAAGTTCGGTTCCCAAGGGCAACAAAAGTCTTTTATCACTGCTTTGAAGTTAGCAGAATACAAAATAATTCAGAATTACAACCAAACGGCTCCTTTGTTACTCTTAGATGATATATACGATCGGTTAGATTTTCATAGAATTAAGCTATTACTTCAGTTACTAAGCGAACAGAGCTTTGAACAGATCTTCATTACAGATATCAGCCAAGGTAGAATACGTAGCAGTTTGGAATCGATAAAAAACGCCCCAGAAATACATGATCTTGAATAATAATTTGACAAGACATATTTTGAATGCCATTTTTAAATTTTCAAAGCAAACACTTAACTTTGACCGCTTTTATAAGGCTATTAGCTGATTTTAGTTTTTAGATCCTGCTAAAAGGCAAAATTTTTAAAGCTTAGTCGATTAGATTTGCAAAATATTTCAATCTTAACATATGAGAAAATACTTCATCCTATTGATCCCTGTCATTTTAATGGTTTTTACAAGCTGTATATCAAGAAAAAATCTTAATTACTTCCAGGATGTCCAAACAGCTGAAAGTAAAGAAATATCAAGTGAAGCTGATGTTGAAGAGGTTAGGAAAAAAATGAACAAAGAAATAAAAATCCGGCCTTATGATGTAATTGGTATTAATGTTTTTACGGAAGATGAAAAACTGAATAAAGCGTTTCAAGCTACATCAAGTGGTCAATCTGGTGGGGGTCGAGGCGGTGGCTCCCAAAGGTATTCTTATTTTACTGGGTATTCTGTATCAGAAGACGGATATGTTCGATTACCGATTTTGGGAAAAATAAAAGTGTTAAACTTAACCTTGAGTGAGGCAGAAGATAAAATTCAGGAAAAACTCAAAAAATTTGTTTATAAGCCCTTTGTGCAAATTAAATTTATAACTTATAAAGTATATGTTTTAGGGCAAGTTAAAAGCCCTGGCTTAAAAAGAATAGAAAGTGAATCAGCCACTATTATGGAAGCCATAAGCTTGTCAGGAGATTTACAACAGTTTGCGAATAGGGAAAATGTTAAAGTTTTTCGTGGAGAAACTACTGATCCAACGGTTTATTCATTGGACCTTACAAGTGTGAGTTCGATGAAATCAGAAGGTTTTTATCTGCAGCCTTACGATATCATTTATGTAGAGCCGATGCGACGTTCTACTTTAGTTACAAATATTCAAACGGTCAATACTATTATTGGAGGTATCAATGCCGCTGTGGGAATTTTTAGTATTTATACAATTTTGAGTAACCTTAATAGTAATTAAGAATTATGGCAGAAACAAAGGTAAGTCAAGAGGATGAACAGCAATTTAGTATAATGCCCATTATTAAAATGGTATGGGCAAATTTACCTTTATTTATTATATTTATAATGGTAGCGCTTACCGTTAGTTTTTTGATTAATAGATATGCCCAGCCTGTTTATGAAATTAATAGTAAAATGTTGCTTAAGGACGATAGAAAACAGGAAGGAAGTCCTGAAGAATTCGTTCAACAAGGCCCTGGTGGAGGCGGTGGTTTTTCGCCTTTTCCATCCGTAGATAATGAAGCTGCCATAATCGGATCAGATAAATTTCTAAAAAAAGTATTGGATAGACTGAATTTAGATGTTACTTACAAGAAATATGGGCAATTTAAAAACAGTAACCTTTACAAAGATGCTCCTTTTAAAGCTGTAGGTGAGCCCAAAAAAGGTTTTATGTATCATGAACCTATCAATGTTTACTTTAAAGGGAATGATAAGCTTAAAGTAGAATACATTAGTGAGCAAAATCAGGCCTATAGTTTTGAAACCACTTTGAATTTTGGTGACACGTTCGAAAATAAATATATAAAATTTAAACTAAAAAAGAACGAGAATACGCCAACTAACGTCTCTAATGAATCAGAAACACAATATAGTTTTGAGTTTAACCAAACTTATCGATACTTAAGTAATTACAATGGTGTCAATATTGAAAACGAAAAGCAGACTACCCTGCTTGACATTTCCATCAAAGATCCTGTTCCTAAAAGGGCCCAAGATTTTTTAGATACTTTGATGCATGTATTTATACAACAAGAAATTGATCTTAAAAGTACTACTTATTCCAAAACCATTGATTTTATTGATAACCAAATCACGGAAATGTCGCAATCCCTTACTCAGGCTGAAAATTCCCTAAAAGAATTTAAAAGCAATAATCAAATGGTAAACCTTAGCGATGAGGGATCCATGTATTTCGATAGGTTAAAAGCTTTAGACAGGGAAATAGCCAGTCTTAATATGAAGATTAAGTCGCTTGACAATCTTAAATCCTACATAGAAAATTCAGAAAAAGATCAGCTTTTATCTCCATCTTTACCACAGGTGGAAGATGACCAAATAAGTGACCTACTTACCAACTGGATAACAACTATGACCGAAAGGAAAGCCATGGATTCTTATATGAAACCGGAAAGTCCTCAGATGGAGGAGAAAACGGAAAAAATTCAAGCAACGGAGCAAAGCATACTCGAAAATATTGAGTCCAACAAACGAAATATTAAACTCCAAAAAGAGCAAGTTCAAAAGCAAATTAATGAATTAGAAAAGAGATTGGGTCAACTTCCTGCGAAAGAGATTGATTTAATCAATTTAAAAAGGAATTTTAATGTACAAGAAGAGATCTATACGTTTTTATTAAGGCGAAAATCTCAGGCAGAAATTCAAAAAGCAGCTACAGTTTCAACTACTACTATTATAGAAAATGCTAAAGTTGAAGGGCAAACACAACCCCAAGACAGAAGGAATTATTTGTTGGCACTACTCATTGGTGCTGCTATACCTTCCTTAATTGTTTATCTAAGGTTGTATTTGGATGATACCATTAAAGATAAGGGTCAAATTGAAAAATACACGGATGTACCTGTTTTGGGTGTTATTGGCCATAACAATAAAAAAAGCAATAAAGTGATAGCTTCTCATCCCAAGTCATTGATATCTGAAGGGTTTAGAAGTATTCGTACCAACCTTCAGTATTTAGGAGATTCCAGTAAATCCAATAAGTTTTTCTTGATAACCTCCACTGTTGGTTCTGAAGGTAAAACTTTCTTCTCACTTAATATTTCTTCTGTTATGGCTTATGCCAACCAAAAGGTGGCGTTGGTTGGAATTGATTTAAGAAAGCCTAAAATTCACTTGGAATTTAATCTTGAAAACGATGTGGGTTTGAGTAACTATCTAATAGGGAATGCTGAAATAGATGACATCATTAAGCAAACAGAAATTGAAAATTTGAATCTTATAGCTGCAGGACCGGTGCCGCCTAACCCTTCTGAATTGCTATTAAGTGAGAAAATGCGGGCTTTAATCGATGATTTAAATGAAAGATTTGATTATGTAATTCTTGACTCACCGCCCGTTGGCCTTGTAACCGATGCTACAATATTGATGGGATATTCGGATGTTAATTTATTTATGGTGCGCCAGGCCTACAGTAAGTTGGGTTATATGTCAGTATTGAACGATTTTCTGCGTGAAGGTAAATTCAAAAACCTCTACATAGTAATGAATGACATGCAAATCGAACGTTCACGGTATGGCTATGGCTATGGCTATGGTTATGGCTACGGTTATGGTTACGGCTATGGCTATGGCTATGGCTATGGTTATGGTTATGGCTATGGTTATTATGAAGAAGATGAAAAGCAGAAAAGCTTTTTCCAAAGATTATTTGAACGGTAATAACTTCTTACGATGTACAACGAACTTAGATCAAAAGAAAAAATCATTGGAGTTGTGGGCCTTGGCTATGTAGGGCTTCCAATTGCATTAGAACTTGCTAAGAATTTCAAAGTTATCGGCTTTGACATCAATAGGGAACGGGTTGAAATGATGAATAAGAATCAAGATCCAAGCATGGAGATTGATTCATCTAAATTTGAGGGAAAAAGCATTGAGTTTACTTCTGAGATAGCTGATATCAAAAATGCTTCATTCTACATTATAACAGTGCCAACCCCAATAGATGAACATAACAATCCCGATTTGAAAGCATTATTTTCTGCATCTGAGTTAGTAGGTAAAGTCATGAATCAAGGGGATTACGTTGTTTTTGAATCAACGGTTTATCCAGGATGTACTGAAGAGGATTGTGTACCTATATTAGAAAATGAATCCGGTCTTAAGTATCAAGAAGATTTTAAAGTGGGTTATTCGCCAGAGCGAATCAATCCGGGCGATAAGCAACATACATTAAGGGATATCAAAAAAATCGTCTCTGGCTGCGATGATGAAAGTTTGAAGCAGATTTCAAAACTTTATAGCAGCATTATTGATGCAGGTATTTTTGAGGCTTCATCCATAAAAGTGGCTGAGGCTGCTAAGGTTATAGAAAATACTCAGAGAGACCTTAATATCGCATTGATGAATGAGCTCTCTATTATTTTTAATAAAATGAACATCAATACATTTGAGGTTATAGACGCAGCCTCTACTAAATGGAATTTCCTACCATTTACCCCCGGCTTGGTCGGTGGTCATTGTATTGGTGTTGATCCTTACTACCTTACTTTTAAAGCAAACGAATTGGGGTGTCATTCCAAGGTTATTTTAGGTGGTAGAACGATTAATGACTCAATGGGAGCACTGATTGCTAAAGAAGTTACCAAGTATCTTGTAAAAGAGCAGAAATCCCTTAATGATTGTAAGGTCTTGGTCTTAGGGGCTACTTTTAAAGAAAATGTAGCCGATATAAGAAATTCCAAAGTGATAGACTTGATTAAAGAACTTAAATCTTTTCAAATTAATACGGAAATTCATGATCCGCATGCCTCATCTGAGGAGTTATATCGAGAATATGGCTTAGAATTAAATAAAGAGATTGGCCAAGGTTATGATGCTGTCATTCTCTCAGTACCACACGATGAGTATTTACAATTTGATGAGCAATATTTTCAAAATATCTCCAACAATGCTCCTTTGTTATTTGACTTGAAAGGTGTATTTAGAGGCCAGTTCAAGGAAGTTACTTACTGGTCCTTATAGGATCTCAATCACCTTTTAACCTTTAGTATTTTGAACATCTCTATTAGCTATGCGGTTATAAAACTTCAGAAACTTTAAATAGTTTTTTTGTTTCTTAAGTTTTTTTAGCTTACCTTTGCCCCAAAATTTAACACGTGGAAGAAAAAGCTGAAGAAATTCTTAATAAAACCAATGAACTTTTTCTGAGTTATGGTATCAAAAGCATTACCATGGACGAAGTAGCGGCGCGTTTAGGTATTTCAAAAAAAACCCTTTACCATTTTGTTCAGAATAAAAGTGACTTGGTGTATCAAACTATAAGTTACTTCATAGAGGGTCAAAAACAAGAAATTACCACCATCAATAATGAAAACCTCAATTCAATCGATGAGTTGGCCCGTATTTACCAGCGGATATGCTTCCATTTATCCGAGATGAACCCAAATGTATTCTTTGATTTGCAAAGATTTTTTCCGGAAAGTTGGGATGTCTACATAAAGTATAAATGGGGTTTTATGTTCGATCATATTATGAACAATTTAGAAAAAGGTATTGGTGAAGGATTTTACAGAAAAGACTTAAATAAAAGAATTATCGCCAAATATTATGTGGCGCGCATCGACATTTTTCTTGACAAGGATATTTTCTCTCCCAGGGAATACTCCTACAAAGATATACTTAAGGAACTTTTAATTTACCACTTAAGGGGAATTGCAACGCATCAAGGAATATATTATCTGGAAAATCACGCTGATCTAAATTTTTAACTATGCAAAGCTTTTATCGCTACTGTTCTTTTACTGCTTTGATTGTTTGTTGTTCAATAGCTTTAAATGCCCAGGATAACAAAACTTCATTTGCTTTAGAGGAAGCCCAACAATATGGCGTTGAACACAATGAAAATATGCTAAATGCCCGACTGGACCAGGAAAGGGCTGGCAAGGATGTAAATGAAACCCTGTCTCGCGGATTACCCCAGATAAATTTTGAGGCCAATGCAAGGAAGAACTTTGACATACGGACTAATATCATTTCTTTTAGGTTTCCAGGTAATCCCGAACCTCAAAAATCAGAGGTAAAATTCGGTACTAAATACAACTTTGATGCTCAAGTCTCAGCTTCTCAAATGATTTTTGACGGGACTTTCTTTCTCGGCTTAAAGGCTTCCAGAACTTATGTGAAACTTTCAAAAAGGGAGGCTCAACAAACCCAAATTGAAACCAGATCCAAGATAGCCAAGGCCTATTATTCCTCATTAGTGACGGAAGAAAACCTTCGTATCATTAACAAGAATATTAAACAGGTGGAACAAAATCTCTATGAAACCAGGGAACTGTACAAGAATGGTTTTGTAGAAGAATTGGATGTTGACCGATTGCGGTTGAGTTTACAAAACCTTCAAAATCAACAAAAAAAGGTTAAGCGGGAATATCAGGTAGCCAGAAAGCTTCTTAAGTTCCAAATGGGGTATCCGGTTACTGATACAATCGTGCTTACTGATAGTTTAAATAAAGAATTGCCAAAAAACAAAAACAAGAAAGCTACACCTGAAGATTTTAAGCCAAATGAAAGGATTGAGTATAAAGTACTTAAAGTTCAGGAGAAATTAGCCAAATTAAATAAGAAGCAGTTTCAAGCCGGCTATCTTCCCAAACTCAATGCTTTTGCCACACATCTCCAAAATGCGCAAAGGGATGAGTTTAATTTGTTTGACGAAAATGGGCTATGGTTCCCATCTACCTATGCTGGCCTATCGCTTGAAATTCCCATTTTCGATGGATTTTACAAATCAGCTAAGATTCAAAAAGCAAAGATTGACCAACAGAAAATCCAAAATCAACAAAAAAATCTTCGAAAGTCTATTAGGCTGGAGGTGAGTAGATCATTGAAAGAGTACAATACAGCACTTGACAGAGCCAAAAATCAAAAAGAAAATATGGAGTTAGCAAGGAAAATTTACAATACATCCCAGACTAAATATAAGGAGGGTGTTGGATCAAGTCTTGAAGTTACTACAGCACAAAGTGACCTTTTCCAATCCCAATCGGATTATATAAATGCCATTTATGACTATTTAATTGCTGAAATTGAGCTAAATAAATCGCTTGCTGAATACTAAAAAAGAATTGAAATGAAAAAGTATCAATTAGTTCCTGCTTTATTGGTTTCTACATTAATAATGCTTTCGGCATGTAATCAAACGGAAACCCTTGCCGATAAAAAGGAACAACTTAAAGCCTACAAAGAACAAATAAATGACCTAAAAGTAAAAATAAAAAAACTTGAAAAAGAGATCGTTCAAGCTGACACAACGAATAACCCTGGGGAAGAAAAAAAGCTGGTAAGCCTCAAAACTATAAACACCCAAAAATTTAAGCATTTCGTTAAAGTAAGAGGAGAGGCCTCATCTAAGAAAAATGTCAGTTTAAGTGCTGAGCTTAGTGGTTTGGTTACTAAAATTAATCATGCTGAAGGTGACCAGGTACAAAAGGGGGATGTAATAGCCACACTTGAAAATGAAAGCATTAAGCAAAGTATTGATGAAATAAAAACCAACCTTGAGTTGGCTAAGGATGTTTACCGAAAGAGAAAAAATCTTTGGGAAAAGAACATAGGCTCAGAAATAGAGTACCTCCAAGCAAAAAATGAAAAAGATCGGCTTCAAAAACGATTGGCTTCAACAAAAAGTGAGCTTGATAAAACCATTATAAAAGCACCTATTAGTGGTGAAATCGATGAGATTTTTATAAATGAAGGAGAACTTGCAAACCCTGCAGCGCCAATATGTCGTATAGTAAACCTGGATCAGATACGTTTGAGCGCAAGCCTATCAGAAAGTTACTTAGGGCAGATCAATCAAGGAGATTCTGTAAACATTAAGTTCCCATCTATTGGCGTACAAAAGATGGCTACTATTAGCCATGTTGGCCAATTTATTGCCCCTGAGAGCCGGACCTTTAAAATTGAAGTAAAGCTTCAAAATCAAGATCATTTAATAAAACCCAACATGATGGGCATCATTCGATTTGCAGATTATGCCAATAGCAATGCTTTAATCATTCCATCAAAAATTATCCAGGAAGAAAGTGATAAAAATTATATATATCTGGCAAGAAATAAAGATCGTAGTTGGCAAGCCGAGAAAACTTATGTAGAAATAGGGCGTACCTATAAAGGGGATACGGAGATTAAGAATGGTGTAGAATCAGGTGACAGGCTTATTGTTAAAGGCTTCAGAGATGTAACTGATGGTGAGAATTTAAGGCCAACTTCCAAGTAAATTGAAAAGTAATCCTAACCATGGCCGATAAACACAACAATCAAATAACAAGGGATTTTGGGCTAACGAACCTGGCCTTAAGCAACAAGATTAGCATCTTTATATTAACTGCGCTTTTTACAATTGCTGGGTTGTATTCATACTATACCATGCCTAAAGAAGCGTTTCCGGAGATTGTGATTCCAACTATTTATGTGGGAACCTCTTATCCAGGCAACTCACCCGCTGATATGGAAAACCTGGTAACGCGACCTATTGAAAAAGAAATCCAATCCGTTGACGATGTGGACGTTATTGAATCTACTTCCCAACAGGATTATTCTTCGATTGTAGTTGAATTTACACCCAATGTGGAAATACCTACCGCCCTGCGTGAAGTAAAAGATGCTGTGGATGAGGCCAAGCAAGAACTTCCAAATGACATTCCTGAAGACCCGGAAGTTCGGGAGATTAACTTTTCGGATTTCCCGATTATGACGGTCAATGTTTCAGGCGATTATGGCAATAAAAAGTTGAAAGAATATGCCGAATACCTCCAGGAGGAATTCGAACAGCTCAATGAAATTTCACAGGCCAATTTAGCTGGTGATTTAGAAAGAGAAATTTCAGTCATTGCCAATATACCCAAAATGGAAGCTGCGGGCGTGAGTTTTAGGGATATTGAAAATGCCGTAAGTTCAGAGAACATATCAATGTCGGCTGGGGATGTTGTGAACAATGGGTTTAAAAGAACCATGCGGATCACCGCTGAGTTTGAGAATGCTAAGGAAATAGCAGGTATTTTGGTTAAGGAGGAGAATGGTAACACTGTTCACTTAGGAGATGTAGCCAAGGTCATAGATGGCTTCGAAGAAAGAGAGAGCTATTCAAGATCCAATAAGCTACCAGTTATATCCTTGCAGGTGATTAAGCGAAGCGGCCAAAATCTCTTAGAGGCTTCTAAAAATATTAAAAAAACCATTGGACAAGCTAAAGAAAACAGATTGCCCGATGGAGTAGAGGTTACCATTACCAATGATAATTCGCGCTACACTAAAAATCAGCTCAGTAATCTTGAAAATAGCATTATATCAGGGGTCATTTTGGTCACTTTAACCCTTTTATTTTTCATGGGCTTGAGGAACGCTTTGTTTGTTGGTATCGCAATACCCCTTTCCATGTTTATAGCATTTTTAGTATTAGATGGCGCAGGGGTAACCCTTAATTTGATCGTCTTATTTTCCTTGATCCTGGCTTTGGGGCTCTTGGTAGATAATGGAATTGTTGTAGTTGAAAACATCTATCGATTAATGCAAGAGGGAAAATCAGGGCTCCAGGCTGCCAAACAAGGAGCGGGTGAAGTGGCCATCCCTATAATCGCCTCTACAGCCACCACCCTTGCCGCTTTTTTCCCGCTTGTATTTTGGGGTGACATTGTGGGTGAATTTATGAAGTATTTACCCATAACATTGATCATAGTACTTGCTTCTTCATTGTTCGTTGCCTTGGTGATCAACCCTGTTCTTACTTCTACTTTAATGAAAGTGGATCATCCGGATAAAAAGATTGATAAGAAAAAATTCCTCTTTTATGGCATAGGCTTCGTTATAATTGGCGCTATCCTGTACATCATTCAAATGAATTTATTAGGGGGCCTTTGCTTAGTGTTTGCCTTGATTACTTTATTGAATGTTTTCCTGTTGGGGCCATCGTCTTCCTGGTTCCAAAAAAGCTTGCTTCCCGTTATAGAAGCAAAATACGAAAAGCTTGTATACTTTGCCCTTAATGGTAAAAAACCCTATTATTTCTTTGCAAGTACCATTGTCATTTTAATAGGTTCAATAGCACTTCTAATGTGGAAAACTCCTAAAGTGTTATTTTTTCCTGAAAATCAACCCGATAATATATTCGTTTACACTGAAAAGCCAATAGGTACTGATATTGACAGAACTGATTCTATTACCAAGAAAGTAGCTCAACAAGTTTACGATGTGCTTGAACCTTACAAGGATATTGTTGAATCAGTCAAAACCAACGTTGGTAAAGGGGCTGAGAATCCTCAGGAGAGCATGATGACTGGTGGGCAGGCAACACCTAATAAAAGTAGAATTACGGTAGCATTTGTGGAATATGAAAAAAGGAATGGAGTAAATACTTCCAATTTATTAGAAAAAGTCCGAAATGCAACTTCCGACATCCCGGGAGCCACAATAACTGTCGAAAAGGACAGGATGGGGCCACCTGTTGGTAAACCAATCAACATTGAAGTAAGTGGAGCGGACATTGATAAATTGGTAGAAGTCACGAATAACGTTAAGCAAGAGATTGAAAGTTATGACATACCTGGAATTGAAGAACTACAAACGGATATTGAAACCCAAAAGCCTCAATTGGTAGTAGATGTAGACAGAACCAAAGCCCAAAGGTTCGGGTTTTCTACCAGGCAAGTAGCCAGCGAATTGAGGACTGCTTTATTTGGCAAAGAAATATCAAAATTCAAGGAGGGTGAGGATGAACACGAAATAAGGCTTAGGGCAAGTGATGATTACCGGTACAATGTAGCCAATTTGCTCAATCAGAACATAACAGTTCGAGACGAAGGGAGAACCATACAAGTACCAATTTCTTCCGTCGCAGACATTAAATACGGTACCACCTATGGCTCTATTAATAGAAAAGACCTCGACAGGGTTGTAACCATCTCATCTAATGTAACAGAGGGAGCCAATGCTAATAAGATCGTAAATAAGATCAAAAATATTTTATCAGGTTACAACATGCCAGAGGGCTATGATTATAAGTTTACCGGGGAGCAGGAAGAACAAGCTGAATCGTCTAACTTTTTATTAAAGGCTTTATTTATAGCTGTTTTTACCATCTTGTTAATATTGGTAACTCAGTTTAATTCTATCATCAAACCGTTCATTATCATTGGCTCCGTCATTTTCAGTACCATTGGCGTTTTCCTCGGTTTAGTGATTTTCCAAATGGACTTTGTGATTGTTATGACGGGCATTGGCATCATTTCCCTTGCTGGAATTGTGGTTAACAACGCTATTGTACTTATTGATTACATTGATCTAACACGGGAAAGGCATAAAAAGGAATTAGGCTTAAGGGAAGATGACCATTTACCCCCAAAGGAATTTGTAAAGGCGGTTGTGGAAGGCGGTAAAATCAGATTAAGGCCCGTTTTACTTACGGCCATCACAACGGTTTTAGGCTTAATTCCGCTTGCCACAGGCTTAAACATCAACTTTTATACCTTGCTAACCCAATTCAATCCTGATATCTATTTTGGGGGCAACAACGCACTGTTTTGGGGCCCAATGGCCTGGACCGTCATCTTCGGTATCTTTTTTGCCACCTTTTTAACTTTGGTGATCGTACCCGTTATGTACGTAATTACAGACAGGATCACCTATTCCCTGGCAAAATACACTTCCGGTGATTCTGAGTGATAGCTTTCAAGTTTACATTTACCTATTGTTGCCAGTAAGTATATGGCCTAATTCTATCGTTAGCGAGGGGTTTTAAATCCCTCGAATGTTTGGTAGCGATGGCTTGTCCTTCTCAGGAGAAGGAGTGAGGAAGCGGAAAATGCAATGAAAGTAAAATGCGTATTAGGTACCAGCCCTGTCTTCCGGCAATTCACGTTTCTAACTGCATAAAAATCCTCCATCAATCGGTCAGGGATTTGAATACAATCAATTACGTAAAGCTTAACAATGAAAAATGCCTTTTAATGTAGAGTATTTCCAATTTATAGGGTTTTATTAGTAATAGATTGAAAATTATTTTTAATAAAATTTGGTTTTGTTTTTTTTGGTGATTTGTATGTGAACCAAAAAGATTTAACTATGGTACTTTCAAAAAAAATTATTTTATCGGTCTTTTTGATAATGTTCACCTTTTTCGCGTTTCAAGAACAAGCTAATGCTGTGGAAATTAAAACTGATTCTTACCTTGTAACCGGTCCTGATGAGGATGGTTGTTACACTGTTCTTGTTGTGGTTTATATAGTAGAAGATGGAACTAAAAACCTTGTAGCCTATGAAGAAGCGGAGATATGTCCAGGAGGGGGTACTGTTCAACGAGAAGATTTTGTAAAATTTTATCAAATTGAAAGGTCGCCCAAAGATCTCGAAGCCTATATGGATAACAATGAAGAGGTCGAGACAGCGGTTGTAGAATCTGTTGATTCATTAATCAATGGTGGAGAAGGTTCCCAAATGAAGCTGCCTACAGGACAAAATAATCCCAATATCAAAGAAACCAAGGATATTAAAGTTTTTCCAAATCCTTCGAAAGGTCATCTTGAAATTGAGCATAAGCTTCAAAACGCAACAAATATAAAGCTCAAGTTGCATACAACCGATGGTAAAATGGTTTTTGGAAAAACTTTAAATGGTAAATCAAAAGTGAGTTTACCGGCTTTGCAAGATGGTGTTTATATTTATCAAATCAGTGGAAAATTGGTGGATCAAACTGGCACCTTAATAATCAATGGTAATTAATAACATTTTTGGTTCTACCACATTTTTTGTAGAAATGTTAGATTTCGCTCAAAAATTCTATGCAAACCCATGAATTCTTCAATCTACTCTTAGAAGATATTGACGATGCTTGGCAGGTAAAAGAAGTCAAGACTAATATTAAAACGAGGTAAGTAGACATTTTTTTTGAGTATACCTTGAGTAAAGCAGAAAACCCGGATACTGGCAAACAATGTCCGATTTATGATCACCGTAAAATGCGTAGGTGGCGTCATTTAGACACCTTGGATTATAAGACCTTTTTGAATGC
>CAZLQF010000024.1:0-40430 GCA_964561545.1 uncultured Sphingobacteriales bacterium | reverse complement strand
TTATGAAGTACAAAGCTGAAATCAACGTAATGCCGCTGGATGAACTGTTGGACCCACAGGGTAAAGTCGTTACGTCAGGATTGCACAACTTATCATTGAAATCAATAGATAATGTTAGGATTGGTAAACATCTTGATCTTGAGGTAGAAGCTACTGATGAGCAAGAAGCAGCGGAAATGGTCAAAAAAGCGTGCGATAAATTGTTGGCCAATCCGGTTATAGAAAAGTATCATTACGAGATTAAGCCAGCGTAATCATCTTTGTAGGCAATTTCTGTTAGATATAACTTAAATTATTGGCTGTAAAGAACTGTAATCAACTGCTTTTGGTTAATTTTATGCCTTAATGATGCGATTCAGATGATAATGGTAGTAATGGTAATAAAAACCAGCAAAAGGGATTAAGAACCAATCAAACCTTTGTTAATATATTTTAATAATAGCTACTTAAAAATGGTAATGAAGACCATGGGCTTAGCGAGGCTAAGTACTTGCTTGTTAGGGTTTTTGCTCTTCGTAGGAACGAACGGCGGATCAGCTCAAAACCTTAATCACATCCAGCAAGTTGTGGATACGCTCTGCCATCCTCAGCTCCATGGAAGGGGTTACGTTAATCAAGGAGATTTGAAGGCTGCCAGGTACATCCGTGATCAATATAAGAAATATGGGCTGAAGCAGTTTAAAATGAATGGCAATAAAAGTTATTTCCAGGATTTTCGTCTCAAGGTGAATAGATTTCCGGGCGATATGCTGTTAAAAGCAGATGGCGTTGAACTTAAGGCAGGCGAAGATTACCTTGTAAAACCAAAGTCAGGAGGAACCAGCCGTGAGCGTTATTTAGGCGTTGTTCGTTTTAAAGGTAGCTTTTTAAATTCTCAACAAAAGCTGGATAGCTTTATCAAACAAGACCTTTCTAACAAGTGCGTGGTTATAGAGCAGGATTCTGCTAAGCAATGGGAAAAAGATGAGGCTTTCCAAAGTATCCAGCAAAATGAAATGGATGCAGCAGCCATCGCCTACCTAACCAATGATGAACTCACCTGGGCGGTGAGCACGGAAACGAAGGAGTACCCGGTCCTAACCATCCGAAAGGAACATTTTCCGGAAGAACCGAGTATCATGGAGCTTAACGTTGAAAATGATTATACCAATAGTTACCCGACCCAGAATGTTTTGGGATATATTAAAGGCAGTGAAAATCCTGATCAATACATTTTGCTTTCAGGCCACTATGATCACTTAGGAAGAATGGGGAATGATGCTTATTTTCCTGGTGCCAACGATAATGCAAGCGGGATAGGTATGTTATTAGAGTTGGCCCGGCATTTTAGCCGGGAAGGCAACCAGCCGGATTACTCCATTGCATTTGCGGCTTTTACAGGCGAGGAGCTTGGCTTGATCGGGTCCCGCTTTTACACAACCCAACCTGCTTTTCCGCTTGATCAAATCCGGCTTATGCTCAATATGGACCTCATGGGCAACGGCAAGAATGGAATGATGGTGGTGAACGGGAAGGTATTTGAGGATGAATTCAATCAGTTAACCGCGATTAACGAAGAACATAATTACCTCCCGGAAATCAAAAAACGGGGAAGGGCCGCCAATAGTGATCATTACTTTTTTTCAAAAAATGGCGTTCCATCTTTTTTCTTTTATTTAAGGGAAGATTATCCGCATTACCATGATGTCTATGACAAGCCGGAGGAACTTACTTACAATAAGGTGGGGAATACTTTTCGGCTGATCGTTCATTTCATCGGGGCATTGAATTGAATGGGTTCATGGGTAAATGTTGGAATTGAGTTATTCTATTTATGTGAATTTTAACTTTAATTGGAGCTGGATATATTAACTGAATGTATTAACCAATGGCTATTGGTATCTCGCTCTCTTATAGTTATTGGTCAAGGCGTGAAAATTTTGTTGGATAGTTTTAGCCAATTGTGTTGTTTAAAGTTGTAGCATTGGCGATATTCCTGTAATTTTGAGTTGATAAAATTAAAAATATGCCATGGGGCCATTTAAAGGTTATCATTCCATCAAAAATCTTATTGGCGTAATAGTTCTTGCCTTAGGCTTGGTGGCTTGCGGGTCAGAAAAGGAAGCCTCCAGATCTAAGGCTTCTCAAAAGCCGGCACTTGAAAGAGAATCATCTGAGATAAATGCTGCACCTGATCGATCCGAAGCTAAAAGATTTGAAAAATACACCCCAGAATGGTACCTCGCTCGATACAAAAAACTGGCCATTCAAGAAATGAAACGGACCAACATCCCTGCCAGTATAACTTTGGCTCAAGGGATGCTGGAGTCTAATTACGGAAAGAGCCGTTTAGCCAAGGAAGGCAACAACCATTTTGGAATAAAATGCAAAAGGGGGGAGTGGTCCGGTGATGAGATGTATTTGGACGATGATGAGGAAGATGAATGTTTCAGGGTTTACGAGAGTGTTATCAAATCTTACCACGATCACTCGGTTTTTCTGAAGGGAAACTATCGGTATGAAGATCTTTTTGACCTCAAGCCTACCAATTACAAAGCTTGGGCAAAAGGGCTTAAAGATGCCGGCTATGCTACCAATCCTCATTATGATCGGCTACTCATAAGCCTGATAGATAAGAACAACCTTCATTATTACGACCAATTTCACAACAAACCTTATTCGGATGATCGGCAAGAGGGCCTCATTGCCCAGGAAGACAATCAGCCAGCAGAGCAACAAGAAGCTCAGAAAAAAGAAGGCCAATCCGCTAAAAAAGGTTATGAGCATAACGGTTTGGCGGCTGCTCAACTTAATGAAGGCCAAAATTTGAAACAAATCGCCTATCAACAGAAGATGCCTAAGCAACAATTGTATTATTACAATGATCTGGCGCACGATGCTCAGCTTGATTCGGGAATGGTTCTTTACCTCGAACCTAAAGCGGAAGAAGCGCAAAAGGCTTATCATGTTGTGGAAGAAGGCGAAACCATGTGGGAGGTCGCTCATCAATACGGAATTAAGTTAAAATCCTTGTATAAAATGAATCGGCTTGATTGGGGCAAGCACGAACAACCCCAAAAAGGAGTCAAATTGTTTTTACGAAAGCGGAGGTATACCAAGCCACGAACCAGAGCAGTACAAGAATTGGCCCAAAAAAGCAAAGCTTTACCAACCACGGAAGGTCCGTCCGGCATTGAAATGGAGAATAAGCAGGCACCAAATCTTCATGTTGTCAAAAGGGGTGAGACCATGACCTACATAGCGGAATTGTACAAAAAAGACTTAAAATCCCTCTACAAGAAGAACCGAATGGATTATGAACAAAGGGAGCAACCGGCCATAGGCGAAAAAATTCACTTAGAAGAAAGGCGTTATACGGCTCCGGAGGTTCGGGATGTGGATTATGACAGCCTGAACCGGGTAAATAGGAAGGAAGAAAATCCCAAGGATTCTATATTAAAAGACGCATTGGCGCACAATAATTACAAAGAAGATGGTGAGCAGCCCAAACAAAATAAAAATCAAAAGGTAGGCAGTGATCAACAGGGTAAAATTAAAGGTACGCATTCAGGAAGATCCACCCAAAAGCAAGAGGAGGTTCCGGCAAAATCGGCACAAAAGAATGGGAAAAGAGGTGATACATTAAAGGCGAAAGCAAAGCAAGGTAAAAAGCAAAAACACGCCAAAGACCTCCATGAATCGAAAACCTCAGCTAATGTCCATCAAGTAAAAGAAGGGGAAACCCTTTACAGCATAGCGCAACACTATGAAGTGCCGATGGACCAACTGATGGAATGGAATAACCTTGCCAATTTCAACATTAGTCAGGGGCAAGAGCTGATGGTGAGCCAATCAACCAAGAAGACAGCACCAGATCAATCCATTGATTCAGAGCCAGAAAAGAAAGTGGAAGAGGGGCAACAAGATTCTGAAGTTGAGAAGCCCGTATTCCATGAAGTAAAAAAAGGAGAGACGCTGTATTCTATATCTACTGAATATAATATTCCTGTTTCAACACTCAAGCGGATCAATGACATCGAAAACAACAACCTTGCCCTTGGCCAAAAGTTGAAAGTATCAAAAGCAAGCAATCAACAGGAAGGGAGTTCAGCTCAAAATGGAGATAAAACTGCATCTAAAGAAAAATCGGCCACCGCATCGGATAAGCAAAACGCCAATAATAAAAAACAATACCATACCGTAGAAAAAGGTGATACGCTTTTCTCTATCTCACAGGAATATGACTTAGAAGTAGAAACCCTGAAATCAGCCAATGAGCTTTCAAGTAATAACTTGTCCATTGGCCAAAAATTGCACATACCAAAAAAGCAATAATTGAGGTACTGCTATGGCCATATTTTAATATGGATGCTTACGGTTGTTGGTATCTTAAGCTCTAATATAGGTTACACTCAGGATGGGTGGCATCAAAGGATGCTGAGCGCTAAAAATCATTGCGACCGTGCTAAACATCAAAAAGCCTTAAAGCAACGGTTTAACCAAGCGCAAAATATTGGCAAATACCATTATACCGTCAACTACCACCGCTGCAATTGGCAGGTTAATCCAGCCGAACAATACATTGAGGGAAGTATTCAAACCCATTTTAAGCTTAAGCAGGATTACCAAGGTTCCATCAAATTTGACTTGGCTGCCGAAATGCGTGTTGACTCAGTCCTTCATCATGGAAACAGGTTGTCCTATTCTCATGAAGGAGCTGTATTGACCATCGATCTTTCCGGACAACTAAAAGCGGGAGCTAAGGACTCATTAACCGTTTTTTACCAGGGCAATCCATCAGAATCGGGTTTTGGTACCTTTGTCACTTCAACGCATGCCAACGTTCCCGAGCTATGGACCTTATCGCAACCTTATGGGGCTAAGGAATGGTGGCCTTGTAAACAATCCTTGAATGATAAAATAGATTCTATTGCCATCAATGTAACCACGCTGGATACCTATCGCGTAGCATCAAATGGAACATTGACAGGTTCTACAAACTATGATTCCTTGATGACCTACCACTGGGAGCACCATTATCCCATAGCTCCTTATTTGGTGGCAATTGGCGTTACCAATTATGATGTATATGAGCAACAACTTCCCCTCAAATCCGGAGATACGCTTCAAATTACCAATTACCTATACCCTGAAAATTATGAAACTAACCAATCTAAGTTGGATTATACACTTGAGGTCATGAAGCTATTCAACGACCTTTTTGGGCCATATCCTTTTAAAAAAGACGGCTATGGTCATGCTCAATTTGGATGGGGTGGGGGCATGGAGCACCAGACTATGAGCTTCATGGGAGGCTTTCAAAAAAGTTTGATTGCCCATGAACTGGCCCATCAATGGTTTGGTAATCAAGTAACCCTGGGAAGTTGGCAGGATATATGGCTCAATGAAGGGTTTGCTACTTACTTGACTGGCTTGAGTTATGCGTTTATAGAAGGTGAACGCCTGTGGGAACGATGGAAAAAGCAAAAAATAGCCGATATTACCACTGGCTCTAATGGTGGATCTGTCTTCGCATACGATACTTCCAATGTTGATCGCTTGTTCAATAATCGGCTTTCCTACAACAAAGGGGCTTATTTGCTGCACATGCTTCGTTACAAGCTGGGCGATTCAGCCTTTTTCAATGGCGTTCGCAATTATATCAATGACCCGAAAGTAACTTACGGTTTTGCCAGAACTCAAGATTTGCAGGAACACCTTGAGCGTGTTGGCCAGCAGGACTTATCTGAATTTTTCAAAGATTGGTTCTACGGGCAAGGGCATCCCGTAATTGATGTGGAATGGAAGCAACAGAACAGCGGGAAGATGATTTTAAATATCAAGCAAGATCCTTCGCATGGATCAGTAGATATGTTTGAATTGCAAATTCCATTTCATCTGAAAGGAGCAAGCAAGGATAGCCTTATCAAGGTCGATCATGATCAACGTCACCAGGAATTGACGTTGAATCCCGGTTTTGACGTTGATTCGGTAAAATTCGATCCCGAAAAATGGTTGTTGGCAAGGTCTAATGTGGAGGAAGTTGGCAGTAACTTTCAGCCTTTGAAGGTTTATCCCAATCCTGTGAAAGACCAGCTTATCCTCGAACTGGGCAATGAATGCCAAGGCTTTCAAAAAGCTGAATTAAGGAACTTGCAGGGGAAACTTTTAAAGACCATTGAACTTAACAATGAATTTAAGGAAATAAACAATCTGCAGCTCTCGCTTAACTTCCGGAAATTCGAATCCGGGTTGTATTACCTGACCGTTTTTTGCAACAATAAGCAAACGAAGAAAAAAGTGGTTAAAATTAATCCTTACTAACTTTTCAGCTTCTTCGTCATTTTCCAGTGAGGAATGGTGACCTGCATAAAAGGCTCACCTTCTATTTTGTAACCCTGTTTTTGATAAAATGGAACCGCTGCTTCCCTTGCGTGTAAATAAATGGTGGAAAAACCTCTCATGATGATTTGATCTTCGGCAAAATGGAGTAGCTGCTTCCCAATGCCTTGCTTTTGATGAGATTCCAGGATTGCCATTTGACGAATTTTAACTTGTTGCTCATCTATTGGTGAAATTACCAGGCAGCCGATCAATTGCTCTTGATTAAAGGCGGCAAGGTGATCATCCGTTTGCTCAGCTTCGAGTTCTTCTTTTGTAAATTCCAATCCGAGCGGCCTACGAAGCAAATCATGCCTTAATTGAATGGTTTGCCAATATCCAGGGGATTGGTGGGCTACTTTTTTAAAAAATTGGCATGAAGTCATTGACAAGTTCTCTACGAGGCAAGATAAAGTTGCGGAGGGTGAGGGATTCGAACCCCCGGTCCCGCGTAGGGACAGCGGTTTTCGAGACCGCCACATTCGGCCGCTCTGACAACCCTCCGTTTTCACATTACAAATATAATAAAGCGTTTTTTACATACGTAAAAAATCAGAGTTTCTGTCTTATTCAAATACCATGCTTTACTAAATGGTAGTTGAGTAATTCAACACTCTCAATTGGATTACTTTTTTTCAAGCAATGTTCAGGAGAGAACCGCTATTCCATTCGATTGGGTTCACAAGATTTAGAAGCATTTCAACGCTTAGGTACTAATGTTCGATGCTTTTAGTAAGGGTATGCTGGGCATCAATCGTTCTTTCTCAAAATAATAGGACGGTTAGTTTTTACGCTCCATTTTTATTCAAGCTATTGTCCATTATTAACTTAATTTTTTAAGGTTAGGATGTTTGATATTAGAAAATCTTCCTTGATTAAGACAACTAATTCGCACCAAAGGACTTTTAAAAGCTTAGGCAGCTTTAAGCTCTTACTTGGGCTGAGGTCCTGTAATTGATGACAAACAAAACCGCCAAAAATAAAATTGCCACACCTTGATGGGCTACGCCTAAAAAAACAGGTATATGAGCATTAACATTAAGGATGGTAAGAATACCCAATAAAACCTGGGTGAAAAGAATAATGGGTACTAAAGCAAAGGCTTTTCTTGTGATCCCGGTAGGTGTGCCCTTTTTAAATCCTTGGTAGGTGAATAAAAGGCCGAGGATAAAAATAACGTACCCCATGTTACGGTGAACGAAGTTTACCAGGGCATGAGGCAGTGCATCTTTATTAAAGTTAACAAAGGCATTCCAGGACCAGTTGTTTGGCTCGAGCAGGAGTCCAGGAATAAAAGCATTGTTCATATCTGGCCAGGTGGGATATACCTTGGCGGCTTCCATGCCGGACATTAGCGCTCCAACAAGTACTTGGATAACTGTAAGGACGATCAATCCTGTTGAAAATCGTTTTAAAGCTTGAAGTTGATGGGCAAGGGGATCACGGGGTGTCAATTGTTGCATAGCAATCCATAGCAAGTAAAGCAAAGTTGCAATGGCAATCGCCAAATGAATTGCCAACCGATAAGGGCTCACCATGGGCCGGTCCTGTAGCCCACTTACAACCATAATCCACCCGAATACGCCGGCCAAGCCTCCTAACAAAAAAGCAACAAGAGATTTTCTGATGGTTGGTTGGTCCATTTTCTTTTTAATGAGGAAATACAGAAACGGAATCAGGAAAACAAATCCCAGGATTCTTGCCCAAAGTCGGTGCAGATACTCCCAAAAATAGATGAACTTAAATTCCGATAGGCTCATCCCTACATTGCGCTTCTTGTATTCGGGGCTTTCCTGGTATTTATCAAATTCTACCTGCCACTGATTTTCGTTGAGGGGTGGCAAGGTTCCAGTTACGACTTCCCATTCGGTAATGGAAAGGCCTGATTCCGTGAGGCGGGTGATGCCGCCTATGATCACCTGAACAAAGATCATTACCGCGCCTGCTAAAAGCCAAATGCCTACCAACTTTCGATCCTTAACTGTCATAGCTTAGCTTTAATAAAACTTCAAAATTAGGAATTCAATGTTTTTACTTTTTTCAACGTTTGAGAATGGCAATTGTTAGAGCATTGTACCTTTGCATTAAAATTTATTGTTATGTATACCGGATTGGTTCATCTTCATTCAACGCTACGCTATGTGGTACTGATCTTTTTGATAATTTCCATCGTTAAAGCCATTTCTGGCTGGCGGAGCAATTCAGCTTTTACGGCAGGCGATAATAGGTGGAGTTTACTTACCTTGATATCGGTTCACCTCCAATTGGTCATTGGGTTTATCCTCTTTTTCATCAGTCCTTTGATTCAAAGAGGTTTGGCAGATATGCAGAATACCATGTCCAATGATATCTTAAGATTTTTTACCGTAGAGCACACCTTGATGATGCTCATCTCCATTATTTTGATTACAGTAGGACGGGTTAAAGCCAAGAAAGCCGAAGCCAGCCTTTCGAAGCACAAAAAAACGGCCATATATTTTGGAATTGGCTTATTATTGATCCTTCTCTCTATTCCGTGGCCTTTCAGAGATCTCGGCAGAGGGTGGTTTTGATGTAGCAGAAAGTGTTCATCATTCAAAATTCAAAAATCCCGACCTGGGCGTAAACCAATCTATCCTTTTAATGAAAACGGGTTAAATAAGAATTGGTCGGATAAAATTGGCTAAGAACCTACTTATACCTGCCGCAACCTATTTTGTCTTGATGCCTTATTTGTTGGCCATTGGCTGTTTTGGCATTGAGTGCTTTTTGCCATAGGTATTGATATAGGTTATAGAAGAAATTGGCTTGCTCCAAGAAGCCAATGCTTTTTAAAAGCAAAACAAGTTGGGGGCCGCAAAATTTCTTTTTAAAGCGGAAAAAAGCACGTATTTAACAAAGTTAAAAGGAATAGATAACGAAGCGGATTTTAAAAAGTTAATTGCATCCTGTATTACGAAGCATTTCTTTTCCATGAAGATAGGCCATTAAGGATTAAAACCCCAACTTTTGTTTAATGGTTGACTTATAAAAACTTAAATATTAAGGGATCAGCAGTTCTTAGATTAAGATTAATTGATGCGATGGTGCTAATTCTTGGCACTCTCCACTTTTATTTGTCTTCATGGTTAGGTTTAGCTTTTGACTTCTGCGAAAGATGATCAGGTTCTGAGCAGCATTGGTTCTCAATTTGCTCACCAGCTTTTTGCTCAACGTTGGGACTCACATAAGGAATTCCTAATGCCAATCCCCGTAATATGAAAAGGACAGCGATCAAAGCCGCAGCATACGGAATGAAGGCGGTTATGCGCTGCTTCCACTGAAAATTAACCAATTTACCAGAGAAACTCAACGTGAACATCATAGGCACGGTACCAAGGCCAAAAAATATCATATACACCATGCTTTCTGATACTTGCCCATAATTTAGGCTCGTTAAAGCAGCGAGATAAACCAGTCCACAAGGGAGGAATCCATTTAAAATGCCGAGCAGGCCCAGGGACAAGACAGATGGTTTTTGGTAAAGTCTTTTAAACCATCCGCCAAACGTTTTTAAAAACAACCCCGAAGCATTGAACTTAAAATATTTATTTACAAAAGGAAATTGGCTTAAAGCCCACAAGAGGATCAAACTGCCGGTTGCAATTGACAGGACTTGCTGATAAGCGAACAGGGCCACGGTAGCCCCAATTAGGCCAAAGAAAATACCAATTAAGCCATAAGCAGCAATGCGGCCTCCATTGTAGAGTAAACGGCTGGCAATTAAACTTGAAGAAGTGCCAAACCTGCCAGGCAAGGAAAATGCAATCGGGCCACACATTCCCAGGCAGTGTAGACTGCCCAAAAGTCCCATTATGAAAGCGGCCCAGTACATCGTTTTTAGGCTTTAGGTGTTAGGTTTAAAGTAAAGTTTATCGTTTATGCATCCAGTTTCTAATAACTACTTGAAAGATTTAATGCGACCCTTACATGTTGCCAATTGCCGATAAGGCAGTTTATTGTTATCGAACATTTTGCTGCTTAAATTTCAAGGCAATTCGATTTTATTGCTATCATCTTAAAACAATCGATTCTTCCTTGTAGTACTTGGTACCCAAACTTGACCAACTCAGTTTAATGCGCCATTGACCTTTATCAAATTGCTTTACGGGAATCGTTTGTTGGTTAGAGGTATCCAGGTCTACAGAAGTGTTAAAGTCCTGATCAGCATCAGAAGGGCGGTACAATTCTATATTGCCTTGTGTTTTAGAGGGTTCAAACATAGGGGGGAATTGAAATTGAATTTGCTTTCGATCATCTGTAAAGCCAATATTGACTTGCTTGCTCAGGGATTTATGATTTTGAATTTGGTCGATGTGTTGCTGGAATCGCTTTTCAGCCTTGTAATAATCATTTACGACCAAATGGGTTTCCTTTTGGCTGAAATTGTAAAAGTTAAAGCCAATGAATAGCATGAATGCTAAAAAACTCAAGCCAATACCCCAAGGCCATGGATTAAAGCCCTTCTTTTTGTTAGTCATGGTAACTTTTCCTTTGATTATTTATAATTGAACTACGAGGTTCTATATTTTACATAAGCTGTAATTACTACTACGTATTAAGTATCAAATCAGGGTCCAATGAAGTTTGTATTCACTTCTTCAAGCTTTTTACCTTCTGAAAAAACACCTACCGTTAATCTTTCTGATTTTCCTTGAATTGCATTTTTAGGCAATTCAATGAAGAAAGTCCCCTCACCCATGTCCTCGCCTGCTGCGACCAGGTCTTCACTTATTAAATCCAGTTCGGCCTGTTTGTGGGAAAGAACTTTTAATTCAATGGGTTTTTGTTCAAAAGTTTTATTGATCACTTTTACGTTGTACAAATTCCGAACAGCACCATTTTCTGTAACTTCATAAGTGGCCCCGCGTGCTTTTAAAATGTTGGTTTCAGTTGCATCACGGTTCATTAACAAAAAGCCCATTAAACTTATGGTGATCAACAAAACAATGCTATAACCGATCATTCTGGTTGTAAAGCGAAAAGGTTGTTTTTTTTGGATGTTATTTTCAGTATCGTACCGTATCAAGCCCTTGGGCTTACCAACTTTTTCCATTACATGGTTGCAGGCATCAATGCAAGCCGTGCAATTGATGCATTCCATTTGGGTACCGTTTCGAATATCGATACCAGTGGGACAAACATCCACACATTGATGGCAATCGATGCAATCGCCAGCATCTTCACTCCGGTTTTTGTTAAACTTTTCTCTGGGCTCACCCCTGTTATAGTCATAAGCCACCACTATGGAGTTTTTATCCAGTAAAACCCCTTGTAATCTCCCATAGGGGCACACAATGGTACAGATCTGCTCCCGGAACCACGTATAGATCCAGTAAAACAAAATGGTAAACACAATTACTCCCGTAAAGCCGGCAATATTGGCTGATGGCGGACTGGTTATTATAGTCAATAATTTATCCTTACCTATAATATAGCCCAAAAGGGTGTTGGCAATGATGAAAGCAAAAAATATAAACAAGGCGTGCTTGGTGCCCTTTTTCAATATTTTTTCTCTGTTCCATGGGGCCTTGGCAAGTTTTTTTTGCTTGATGTGGTCGCCTTCTATCCAATATTCAATCCGCCTGAAGAGCATTTCCAAAAATATGGTTTGGGGGCAAGCCCAACCGCACCAAACCCTTCCGAAAATGACAGTAAAAAAGATAATGAAAATGATGAAGGTTAAAACGGCCAAAAGGAACAAATGAAAGTCCTGTGGCCAAAAGACCTGGCCAAAAACGATGAACTTACGTTGGAAAACATTCAACATCAATAACGGATGGCCGTTAATGGTGATAAAAGGGCCTGCGAATAAAATACCCAATAAGACATAGCTTACGCCCTTACGCCATTGGTAAAGGCTTCCAAATGGTTTTTTAGGATAAATCCATTTCCGCCTCCCCTCACTGTCAACTGTTGAAATTTTATCTCGAAAACTTCCTTCTGTTTCCATTGTTTGTTGCTCAATTCTTAAATAAAAACCTTAGATGAAGGGTCCGTTCAAATCCAATCTAAAGCCATTTAGCCAGTTAAAAGCCTGATTATTAAGGTTCATATTTTTGTCCCTCCGGTTTTTTCCCTTCAGGCGGATTGGTTCCCCTTAAGGTCTCCACAAAACTGGCTACTTGATGAATTTCTTCATTGGATAGTTGATCTTTCCAAGCTACCATCCCTTTCTCGGGTACCCCGTTGTAAATTGTTTCCAGTACATCCTGGAATTGACCACCATGTATCCAATACTTATCTGTCAGGTTGGGGCCAACACCTCCGCCTCCGTGGTCTTTATGGCAATTCGCACAATTGTTCATATAAATGGTTTTGCCATTTGCAATGGCAGATTCTTCCTTAATCGGGTCTAAAGCCGCAAAATCCATGGTTTTTTCAAGCGAACCATATTTTGCTTTAGCTTCCGCTATTTGTTCTTCATATTCTTCAATTTGAAGACTTCCAATTCCCAATACATGAAAATACAACATATAAATAACCGCAAAAGCAATGGATCCATAGAAGAGCCAGTTGAACCATGAAGGCGGATTGTTGTCGAATTCAGTAATACCATCGTATTCGTGGCCTTTCATTTCCTGGTCCTTGATCACATCAGGCTTACGGAAAAGTTGCCCCCAAGTTGCTCTTGGTTCAGCCTCCTGTACCGGAGTTGGTTCTTCAAGCCGCTTTAGTTTATTGGTGAGGTTGATAAGTACAACAATGAGCGTGATCAAAATAGCGAAAAGCCCGATTATCAAAATAGCAAACAAGAATAAAGCTGTTGACCCACTTTTTTCTTGAGAGGCCGTCATATTTTGGGATGCTTTTTGATCGCTTCCTGCATCTGCTTGAGCTTCAGGCTTCCCTCCTTCCTCAATGTAGGTTAATATAGCCTCTGTTTCTTGATCGGTAAGGTTATTGGGGGGCATGATCGTTTGGTTGTACTCTTCAAAAAGTTTGTTCGCATATTCATGACCTCCTTTGATTACTTCCTGGGAGTTTTGAATAAACTTAATCAAGGTGTCTCTAAAATCCCAACGATCTGGTGCTCCTTTCAATGCAGGGCCCACCATTTTTTGATCGATTTGATGACAGCTTGTGCAGTTTTGCTCAAAAAGGGTTTTTCCATCGGGTTGAGCCTCAACAGGATTTAGCGTATAGGCGAGCCAAAACCCGGTTAATGCCAATATCAATTGAAGCTTTCTCATGGCTATTAGTTTATAAGGTTAAAGGTCTTCATTTACTACTTGTTCTGAGTTATTTTCATCCACTTCATCATTATTTTGCAACGGCATGTTTTTCATCTCCTGCAAGTATTCCTTTTTAACAATTATTGCCCATACGATGACCAAGATGAAAAAGATGAAAAAAATGCTAAGCGATAAAAGGGGATAAATATCCATGCCCGCTGATTCTTTTATGAAATCCTTAAACATAGTTTTACTTTTTAATGGTTGTTTTATTGCTGATCCTCTGCCAGGTTACGTTCATCTAATTCAAGGTATTTGTTGACTGTATTGGCATCTTTTTTAATGTCAGTTCCCAGCCTCTGCAAATACGCGATCATTGCAATGATCTTCTTATTCTTGGCCACCTCAAACCCATCATCCATTAGGGATTGCTGAATTTCGGTAGCTTGATCCATTAACATCTTATTGGCTTTATCTTCATAACCCTCTGCATAAGGAACTCCCAGCGCTTGCATGGTCTCGATTTTATCTTTGGTTGAGGAAGTGTCAATGTTCCTTTCCAAAAGCCATGGATAAGGAGGCATAATAGAGCCAGGAGAGGTTAAGGTTGGGTCTTTCATATGTTGGAAATGCCAAGAGTTCGGGTATTTACCACCTTGCCTGTGTAAATCCGGTCCTGTGCGTTTGGAGCCCCAAAGGAACGGATGGTCATAAACGAACTCTCCTGCTTTCGAATATTCTCCATAGCGTTCTGTTTCTGATCTAAAAGGCCGTATCATCTGGGAGTGGCAATTGTTACAGCCTTCACTTATGTAAATGTCCCTACCTTGTAACTCTAATGGTGTGTAAGGCTTCACACTGGCAATTTTGGGGACGTTGGATTCCATACTGAAAGACGGAATAAACTCTATAATAGTGCCGATAAGAATGGCAATCAAACTTAAAACCGTCAACATCACTGGTTTCTTTTCAACGATCCTGTGCTTCAGGTAGCCCGTTAGTCCTTGTCCTGATCCTTCCATAACAAGGGGTGGGGCCTCCGCGTATTCATTATCTTCAGTTGCACCCGCACTCATTGTTTTTGCCAAATTGTAGACCATGACAATAGTGCCGGTCAAGTAGAGGGCACCACCCAAAGCCCTGCCAGCATACATGGGAATGATTTGTGTTACGGTTTCCAGAAAATTCGGGTACTGGAGGAATCCATCTTCACCAAATTGTTTCCACATGAGGCCTTGCGTTGTTCCAGCCCAATACATGGGAACCACCCAAAGAATAATACCTAAAGTGCCAATCCAGAAATGTAAATTGGCCAGTTTTTGAGAGAACAATGGGGTGTTAAATATCTTGGGGATCAACCAATAAAGCATACCGAATGTTAAGAAACCATTCCACCCAAGTGCTCCCACGTGTACGTGAGCCGGTATCCAATCCGTATAGTGGGTAAACGCATTAACGTTTTTAAGCGAATGCATGGGCCCTTCAAATGTTGCCATTCCATAAGCCGTAACGGCAACCACCATGAATTTTAGAATCGGGCTTTCCCTAACACGATCCCAGGCACCTCTTAGTGTTAAAAGCCCATTAACCATACCGCCCCATGAAGGAGCTATGAGCATGATAGAAAAAACTGTTCCTAAGGATTGGGCCCATTCAGGTAAAGCGGTGTAAAGTAGGTGATGTGGGCCAGCCCATATGTAAATAAAGATCAAGGCCCAAAAATGAATAATCGATAAACGATAAGAATATACCGGTCTTTCTGCTGCTTTTGGCAGGTAATAATACATCAAGCCTAAATAGGGTGTGGTTAAAAAGAAAGCCACTGCATTATGGCCGTACCACCATTGGACAAGCGCATCCTGCACGCCCGCGTATACGGGATAACTTTTTAGGAAATCAACCGGAATTTCTATGGAATTGACAATGTGTAATACAGCTACGGTAACCCAGGTAGCTACATAAAACCAAATGGCTACGTAAAGGTGCTTTTGTCTTCTTTTGATCAAAGTACCAATTAAATTGATACCAAAAACCACCCAAACAATGGCAATGGCGATATCAATAGGCCATTCAAGTTCTGCATATTCCTTACTGGTGGTATAACCAAGCGGTAAGGTAATGGCCGCTGCTACGATGATGAGTTGCCAACCCCAAAAATGGAAATTGCTCAAAAAATCACTATACATGCGGGCTTTAACCAAGCGCTGGGTTGAATGGTAAACGCCTGTAAAAATGGCATTGCCAATAAAAGCAAAGATGACCCCGTTGGTATGGAGTGGCCTGAGCCGTCCGAATGAGGTGTAAGGTAGTCCAAAGTTTAACTCCGGAAATACGAATTGTAAAGCTACCCATAGGCCAACGGTCATGCCTACAATGGCCCAAACCAAAGTAGCAATGGCAAACATCCGCACAATTTTGTTGTCGTAATAAAATTGTTCTAGTTGCTGCATCTTTATCGCTTTTTGAGCTTTTTAGGTTTTTGTTTACCGGTTTGCTTGTTATGATCATCAAATAAAATTCGAACCGATGGCGTGTAAGTGTCTTCATACTGGCCATTTCTAATGTTGATGATGAAAATCACCAAAAATAGTAGTGCCATCAGAAAGCTTATGCCCAGTAGTAAGAAAATTACCTCCATATTTGCAATCCCTTTTTTCTGGCCAATAATAAACTGCTCGATGTGGTAAATGCCACCACTGTAATTGAACTGACCGGCATTAAAATGGCAGCTACCAAAGGCGATAAATGGCCCGTCACTGCAAAGCTTAATCCTACTACATTGTACAATAAGGAAATAATAAAGCTAATGATCACGATCTTGCGGGCTCCCTTGGCATAATCCAGGAAATTTGACAAGAGATTGATATTTTTTGAATCAAGGATTGCATCACTTGATGGGGTGAATTGATTGTTGTTATTGGTAACTGCGATCCCTATATTGCTTGCCTTGAGGGCACCGGCATCGTTGAGGCCATCACCAACCATCATGGTTGCTGCCTTGTTTTGAATTGCTTTGATTGCCTTTAACTTATCCTGTGGTGACTGATTGAATGCCATTGAAGTATCTTCTCCCATCATTTCGGTCAAATTTCCTTGCTCACGAGCATTATCGCCAGAAAGTATGTGAAGCTGGGATTTGGGTTTTAAATTTTGAACGAGTTCACCAAGGCCGCTGCGGTATACATTCTGAACTTCAAAATGCCCTACCAACCTGTGGTTAATAGCAACCCAAGTGTTGGTAACCGGATTATTCTGCTGGGTTCCTGATTGTTCATTCAAAAGATCTGGAGCGAGCCACGACAATTTACCCAACTGAAGAAGGTTGCCATTCACCCGCCCTTCCAATCCTTGGCCCGGATGTTCTTGATAATTTTCTACCTTCTCATTGCCTTGTTTACCGGTATATTCATAGATTTTGTTGCTTATCGGGTGGCTGGATTGGCTGACCAATGAAGCTATTTTATCAAGGGAATTTTCATTGAGCGGTTCCCCTTTATATTCAATTTGGGCTTCGTTATTGAGGGTTATAGTACCCGTTTTATCAAAAACTATATTTCTAATACGGGCTAGTGTTTCTATTAATTCCGAATTTTTGAGGAATAGGTTGTTTTTTCCCAATACTCTGGATACAGTTCCAAAAGTAAAGGGAATAGAAAGGGCCAAAGCACAAGGACAAGCAATGATCAAAACAGCAGTGAAAGAAGTTATAGCCAGCTTTGGATCGTTCAAAAGCCAATAAAGTGCTGTAAGGGTAGCAATTGTTAAAACTCCAGTAGTAAAGTATTTGCCCACATAATGGGTAAAATCCTGAAGCGGCTTTTTTTGTGCTTTTTGGAAAGCGTCATCGTTCCAAAGCCTGGTTAGATGGCTTTGTGAAACTTCTTTTACCACCTCAAGCTTGATGGCACTGCCTTTTTGCTTACCTCCTGCGTAAACATGATCACCTGAAGATTTATTGACGGGTAGTGATTCTCCGGTCACAAAGCTGTAATCAATTTGAGCATTGCCTTCTATAACGACTGCGTCAGCGGGTATTAATTCTTCATTACGAACCAATATTTGATCTCCTGGCTGAAGCTCATCAAGAGAAAGGCTTTGCGTTCCATTTTCAGTAACCTTATTAGCAGCAAGCGGAAAATAAGCCTTGTAATCTTTCTCAAAGGAGAGGGCATCGTAAGTTTTCCGCTGGAAAAACTTGCCTATTAGTAAAAAGAAAACCAACCCTGTTAAAGAATCAAAATAGCCGCTCCCAGTATGGGAAAGCACTTCATAAATACTTTGACTCAAAAGCGCTGTCATGCCAATGGCTATAGGCACTTCAATGTTCATTATTTGGTGCTTAAAAGCCGCCCAAGCTGCGTATAAGTAATCCTTACCGCTGTAAAAAAAGACGGGAAGGGCCAGCATTAAACTGATCCAGCGAAACGTTTGCTCAAATGCAGGTGTAAGCGTTCCATGCACATCCAAATATTCGGGAAAGCTTAAAAACATAACATTACCAAAGCAAAAGCCGGCAATCCCGATTTGGTAGATCAATGCATTATGATGATTCTTAGATGGCTTTTCTTGCGTATTTTCCAGAGAAAGGTTGGGTTCATACCCCAATGATGCTAATAATGCCACCAGTTTTTTAAGCGAGGTAACTTCCTCCTTAAAACGAATGGAAAGTTCTTTTTTCATGAAATTGACCTGGGAACTGATCACACCTTCATCGATTCCCGACAGATTCTCTAATAGCCATATACAAGAACTGCAATGCATTTGAGGTATAGCAAGGGTAACAATGGCCTTGTCGCCATCAGTGAAATCAACAAGCTTTTGATGGATGTTGGATTTGTCAAGGTAATCAAACTTGGTTTCAAAATTGACCCAATCAGGGCTAATACCAGGTGTTGCTTCTAATTGGTAATAGTTATCCATTTCATGGTCTGATAGTAAGCGATAAACAGTTTTACAGCCATCGCAACAAAATACTTTCTCATCAGCCCATGTACTACTATTTTGGCATACGGCCCCGCAATGATAGCATTTTAAGCCTTGTTCCTGTACAACTCCTTCCTTCAATTTTGCTTCCATTTAAGGCAGCAAAAGTCGATTCTGTAGATAATTCAAAAAATGACAATTGTCATAATTTGAGTTAATCTTTTGGGAAGGAAGGGATTTTTAAGGGTTTTATAATGTTTTAAAGATGATCATAAAAAAAGGGCACCAATTAGTGATGCCCTTTTTTATAATACATTAGGGTATTTGCTTAGTCACCCATGTAATGTTGATAACCTACAAAAACCCCCATTGATTCATTAACCATTTCTTTTGATTCTACAGCTTTTGATTCATATTGCCCTTGCTGAAGATCCAAGGTTATTTCGCGATCGCTGAAAAAACCATCATCAATGGTCATAAAGCCTCTACTGTATCGACCATTAATGGTTAATTTGCCGGATTCTCCCATTTCAAAACTTAATCCAGCACCTACTACAACTCCTACATCGATGGCACTTAAGCCTTCGCTAGCAGCAGGTACGCCCAATGCTTCTTGCCGGCTAATGTCGTTACCTCCTTGGCTTGCAAGGTTTTCAACAACTTCTAAATCATTTACGCCCTGGTTGGTAATAGTAATTTGCCGAATATCAAAAGAACTTCCGCCAGTTGGTGTAAATTCTTCTACTTGTTTAGCACCCGATTCGTTGTTGGGATTGTAGGATTCAGATGTTCCACTTACACTTAGGGATTTGGATGCATCAAAAAGGTAAGATGCATAAGGACCAGCAAATATTTCAATATCAACAGGGCCATTGGGTGAATCGTAAGGTACAACGCCACCACCTAAGGATATATGAAATTTAAATAATACAGGCATTTCAATATAATTGACATCCAAAGAATTGTCGTATTCATTGGTGATATCTACAAGGGTATCTGGATTGGCATTAGAAGTTATCTGATGCGTTTTTGTATAAGATTGACTAAAACCTTTAATGCTGTACATTATATCAGGTTGAAGGGTAAAGGCATCTGAGAAAGTGTAACCCAATGTTACACCACCAGAATAACCAATTTTGGAATTAATTCCTCGGTTTATGTCAGTTTGAATTGTAGTGTTAAGTCCTCCTGCTTTCGCTCCTATAAAAAATTGAGCTTTGGATAAAATGGGTGCGCAAAGGATGGAGATCGTTAAACAAAATGTGAGCAACCGCTTCTGTAATAAGTGATCCATTTTATTGAATTTTTATTTTTTAGAGAAAATGAGCAACCATCAAGCATCCCAATTTAGAGATGCTTGGTGGGTAGTTATTCTTTTTTAGTGGCTTCTTTATTAGAAGGTCCAACACGGGTCATAGCACAACGGAAGCCAATGGAAGATTTGGACTGTTGTTGATCAAGTTTTCTTCTGGTACCAGGACTCATCCAATATGCTCGATCATTCCATGAACCGCCTTTGTATACACGGGCTTCGTTTTGAACCAAAGTTGAAACCCCATAGTCATACATTTGTTCTCCTCCCTGGGCTTCCATGGGGTCTTTATGGCCTCTTACATCAGCTTTTTGGTAATTTCTCCTATCGGTGTTTTCTTCTATTGTTACCTCTTCCTTAGGAAATCGACCTGAACTATCTTTCGGGGGTAAAAGCCCGTCCTCAGTTCGCTTTTTCTTCTTAAATACATTACCCCTGTGAGGGTTGAAATCTTGCATGTCTTCAAAGGAAAGCGGCCGGTATACATCAGAAACCCACTCACTAACATTTCCACTCATATGGTAGAGGCCGTAATCATTGGGCCAATAGGAGCGAACAGGTGCTGTTATCTCCGAGGCATCATTCAATCCACTGGCAATGCCCATGTAGTCTCCACTTCCACGCTGAAAATTAACCCGAAATTTACCTCGGTATTTACCTTGTTGTTTTCTTAAGGAGAGTCCTTCCCATGAATAAAGCCGTCTGGTATTTACGTTTGCATTGGTAGCGTCTCCAACAAGTGCCAAAGCAGCATATTCCCATTCAGCTTCGGTGGGTAAGCGGTAATCTGGGAGAAGAATACCGTCTTTCATCTTAACTTGTCGGCCACCCTGGCCTGGCTTGTAACTTTCCTTTTTATTCTTAACGACCGGTTGATATTTACCAGCTAAATAAGCTTCGGTTGTAAAGACGTCAGGAGCTGTTTGTTCAGGATTGGGTTCGATAAATCCTTCCCTGATCAGGATCATTTCATTAACTCGATCAGTCCTCCATTTCGCATAATTTTTAGCTTGCACCCAATTTACTCCCACAACTGGGTAGTTTCTGTAAGCTGGGTGGCGAAAATAGTATTTAACAAATTGTTCATTTTTACCAAGTTCTTCTCGCCAGCTAAAAGTATCTGGCAACGCATCCCGGTACACATTTCTGTTTTCAAAAACCCTGCTTAACCACCACAAGTACTCACGATAATCAATATTAGCAACTTCAGTTTCATCTATATAAAAAGAAGAAACGGTTACCTTTCGGGGGAGGGAATTCATACTATACATCAAGTCTTTTTCTGTTTGACCCATTGTAAAACTACCTCCTTTGATGTAAACTAAATTTGGGCCGGTTTCTTGCTCTTTAAAGTCTACTTTTTCAAAACCACCCCAATCTTCGGAATTGAACTCCCATCCAGTGGTTTTTGAGCTTTCTTTACTGCAAGATGCAAATACTAAGATGCCAAGTCCAAAAAACAAATAAGGAACAAACTTCTTCATACTTCAATCCTTTTGATGTATTACATTTATTAGAACTGCAAAACTATATTTTTATTATCATAAATTAAAAATCGGGGCAGGATAATTTTCGCCATTCCTTGACTTGACGCCTATCCGGTGGATCTAATTGGATAACGAGCGATACCTCATGACTCCCTTTTGCAGCGGGCCTGGCTTCGGAAACCGTTAAGTCGTAACTATACCCAATTTTGAAAGGATCTTTTTTCAATCCTACGAGTGCCATCAAAGCATCAGAGTTCGGTGCCGTTTGACGAAACCAAAGCCCCGTTACAAAGAACTTATGAATATAATATCCTCCAAAATTTACTTGAGTAAATTTTCCTTGCCGCTGGTACATGATGTTGGGAGAAATAAATTTTTCTGGGTTGCGAGCTGCATTGTCCAAAGGTAGCATCATTCCTACATGGCCTGTAAATTTTCTGGGTAAGGTATTGTTGGGATTGTTGTAGAATGATTGCGTTGGTTCGGTGATGTGATGTACGGAAAAGCCTGCATAATATTTTTCTGTAAAACCCATGAAACCTGCGGAGAAGTCAGGATAAGGATCAATGGTTTCAGTTCCATTATCGGGTAATGGTTCTTGAGTGGGTCTTACAAACCCTCGTCTTGGATCAATTTGATCTTCAAACCTCAATTTACTAAAATCAACACTTCTTGTATAACCTGATGCCTGGAGACCGGCTTTAATCGTAAAATCACGGGTTACGTTAAGGTTGTAGGAGTACATGGCGCTTACCACCGTTGTGGTTAATTCACCATCGCCCGCTCGGTCATGCCAGGCTTGAACACCAATCCCGCCTCCAATGGCATCAAAATGTTGATCATAAGATACAGAATAGGTTTCAAAGGCATTAGAGATACTTGGCCATTGGTTGCGATAATTTAAGCTAAACCGTGGACCACCCCCAGTTCCTGCAAATGCAGGGTTTAAATACAATTTATTGGCATAAAACTGGGTAAATTCAGGGTCTTGCGCTTTTAAGGACCCTATTCCTAAGAGTGCAACTAGTAATAATGTAAATCTTTTCATGGTTTAATCTATTTACAATAGTACAATTATAAAGAATTTTTTTCGTTTACAAATTTGTTACGTCAAATATAAGCAATAGTAAACCTTATTCCTGTGAACCCGCAAAGCTAATAAACGTTTTAACTTTATGAATATTTTAATAACCCTTTTATTAATTTTTACCGGAATTAGCAGTGCTCATAGCTTATCTGATACTGCTGAGCTTCAATGGGAAGTCAAATCCTCGGATCAGGTTTATTCACTGCATCCTGATGCGGGGTATCCGACTTTTGATCAAGCGGTTCATTTTGAAAATCAGTTGCCTTATTTTTCAAAAGTCTATAATATTTCCGATCAAAATAAAAATGAAATTGCTGTAGCCATTCAACCGCTAAAAACCAAAAAACTAGCGGAGCCCTCTTACCGTAATTTTAAAAAGAAGTTGAATAGCTCCATCAACATTAACAAGCAAATAATTAACAATAATGGCGTCTTAAAATTGAGAGTTCGGTTTGTACCAGCAACCCAAAAAGCTAACCAAATTAAGCTTTTAGAATCCTTTTCGGTAAATATTAAATCAAGAGAAAAGCGGTCATCGCTTAAAAAGCAAGCATCATCAACACCATTGGCCACCGGCAATTGGTATCAATTTAGCATTTCTAAATCGGGTGTTCACAAAATTACTTATGATCAAGTAAGTGAAACCGGGATTGATGCTTCTTCTGTTAAACCCTCAAACCTCCATGTGTTTGGGCATGGAGGCCATCGGTATCCTTTAAGGAATGGAGAAAAAATTCCAAAAGGGTTACCTCAAAACCATATCGTAGTTAGGGGAGGAAATGATGGCTCATTTGATGAAGGGGATTATATTTTGTTTTATGCCCAGGGGCCGCAGAAATGGAAATTTCAAAACAAGCATTACGAACCTGTTAAAAATCCTTATGCCAATTCAGTCTACTACTATCTGGTCAATGATCCTTCCAAATCATTCAAAGGTGTTTCAACAGTAGAGGCCAATGGCGTTGTCGGTTACTCCACCCGATCTTATGACCAACTGTTGTACCATGAAAAAGGCTACGCCAATGATGTAACCGAGCGGATCAAGACCGGACGCGATTGGTATGGAGAAGAATTTAATGAAAAATTGTCCCAAACCATACCTTTTAAACTGGAGAATCCGGTAGACTCTTTTTACTTCAAGGTGAAGGTGGCTCATCGTTCAAGAAGCAAAAGCAATTTCCGGGTTGGTATCAATGACCAACGAAACTTTAACATTAATTTACCCAATGTGAGGGTGTCTGACTACAATGCTCAATACACCATTGAAGGGTCAAAAGCTTCTTTTGTTAACTTATCAGCAGAGGAATTGAAATTTAATTTGCGGTACAAGCAAAACTATGGGCAAGCAACCGGTTGGTTGAATTACATCTATCTTAATGGTAGAAGCCCATTGAACTTTAACGACCAACAGCTATTAGTACAGGACAAGTACAGCCGCCAACAAGCAATAGAGAACGCAGGAAGGTTTTATGTTAATACTGAAGCAAACCAATTCAATGTTTGGCGTATTACAGATAAACAACGTCCGGTTAATTTGCCGGTTAAAACCAACAACGATGAACATTATTTTCAATCAAATACCGATACCCTTCATCGATTTGTTGTATTTAAAGATGAACAGGCTTATAAAGCCGAATTTAAAGGCAAATTGGCCAATCAAAATTTACACGGCTTAGCACCGACAGAGATGTTGATCATTACGCCAGGGTTTTTAGAGGGTCAAGCTAAAGAATTGGCCAATTTTCATAGGAATGAAGACCAATTAAAAGTTCATACAGTCACACCTCAATCCATCTACAATGAGTTTTCATCCGGGGTTCAGGATATTGCTGCCATTCGCAATTTTGTCCGCTATATGCACCAGAAGGGGCAGCAAAACGATGTTAAGTTAAAGTATCTTTTGTTATTCGGAGATGCTTCCTACGATTACAAGGATCGTTTGGATAATAACACCAATTACGTACCTACTTATCAATCAGAATCTATTAATCACCCTATCAGTTCTTTCGCTTCTGATGATTTTTATGGTTTTTTAGATGAAGGTGAAGGCAATTTAGATCAACTTTCAAATAATAATAATGCCAACCATGACCTTGAAATCGGGATAGGTAGGATGCCTTTTAACAAGAAACAACAAGCAAAAGAAGTTATTCAAAAGATCAAACACTATTACAATCAAAAAACATTGGGAAGTTGGAGAAATACAGTCTCTTTAGTCGCGGATGATGAGGATAACAACAAATATTTCCGTGATTCTGAGAATTTAACGGATATTATGACCAACAATTATCCATCATTTAATGTAGAAAAGATTTATTTGGATGCTTATCAACAGAAGTCTACGCCCAATGGTGCAAGATATCCTGATGCTAAAAGAGCCATCAATAGAAGAATAGAGGAAGGCAATTTGGTTATGAACTACATGGGGCATGGTGGTGAATTGGGGCTCGCACACGAAAGGGTTTTGCAATTGGAGGATGTGAAAGAATGGGAGAATTACGACAAGCTACCGCTAATTATGACCGCTACATGTGAATTCTCCAGGTTTGATGATCCGCAGCGAACCTCCTTAGGAGAAAAGATTTTCTTTAAGCCTGATGGAGGAGCGATTGGATTATTAAGTACAACCCGGCTGGTATTTGCAAGTTCTAATTTCAGGCTTACCAAAGATTTTCTTAAAGACAATTTATTTGAAAAAGAAAATGGCGATCACAAAACCCTCGGGGAAATCCTTAAAGATGGTAAAAATCAATACAATCAGCGCAATGAAGATGCTGGTAACGCTCTAAAATTTGCCCTGATTGGGGATCCGGCTTTAACTCTGGCTTACCCGCAAGAAAACATTCAAACTACTAAAGTTACAGATCATAATGAGCGCCAGAAAGACACCCTGGGTGCGCTTGGCAAGTATACCGTTCATGGTGAGGTCGTCAATGATAACGGGCAATTGTTAAAAGACTTTAATGGCATTGTTCACCCAACTATTTTTGATAAACCCGTTGAATTAACCACGTTAGGCAATGATGAAGGTAGTTCCAGGAAAAAATTTAAGTCTCTGGAAAACGTCATTTTTAAAGGGCGGGCAAGTGTAGAAAATGGTAATTTCAAATTTACGTTTGTGACGCCTAAAGATATTTCCTATCAAAAAGACTTTGGTAAGATCAGTTATTATGCTGACAATGGTAAAATAGATGCAAATGGTGCTTCGGACGTAGTTATTGGTGGAACCGCTGAGGATCCCATTCAAGATGATGAGCCCCCAGTAGTAGATGTCTACATGAACGATACTACCTTTAATTTTGGCGGAACAACAGGTGAGGAACCATTGTTAGTAGCAAAAGTTTATGACGAAAATGGCTTGAACATCGTAAGTGGTAGTATTGGACACGAGCCTTCCTTGCTAATAGATGACGGAGCGCCAATCTTGCTTAACGATGCTTATGAAGCCGGCTTGGACAATTACAAGAAAGGAACCATCAAGTACCAGTTAAAGGATTTACCGGAAGGAAGACATAGAGCCAAGGTCAAGGTATGGGACGTAGTTAACAATTCTGGTACCGGATTTACTGAGTTCATTGTAGCCAATTCCAACAAACTTGTTATCGACAAATTATTGAATTACCCCAATCCTTTTCAAGACCAAACGAAATTTAAATTTGAACACAATGGGGAAGCTCAAAGCCTTAATGCTAAAATTGAAATAGTAAAGCCCAATGGTACCCATGTAAGAACCTTAAATCAAAGCGTTAGCTCCGAAAAAAATGAAATTACGTGGAGTGGAAGAAATAGCAACCACAATAAGCTTAAAGGGGGCGTTTATATTTACCGTCTAACCTTGACCACCGATGGGGGTAAAATTGCAAGAAAATCAAATAAACTTGTAATTTTAAAATAAATTGAATTTATCTCCGTTTGTTTTTAACTTTGAACACTTCAATGAATGGCAAATATTATGAAAAGAATAGTGGGAAAATTTTTTAGTATAATTATTGTTCTAAGCTGTTTTTCTTTAACCGACATTCTTGCTCAAAACAATGAGGTAGGCTTGAATGGCCAGCGTAATGTGATCACATCAGCAGTTCCATTTGCAGCAATTACACCGGATTCACGGTCAGGTGCTCTGGGAGATGCTGGCGTTGCCATGAGTCCTGACGCGAACACCATTCATTGGAATCCTGCTAAGCTGGCCTTTATGGAAGATGATTTTGGATTTGGGCTTTCCTATACACCATGGTTAAGAAACTTGGTGCCTGACATTAACTTGTCCTATTTATCGGGTTATAAAAGGATCAATGACCTCTCAGGTTTTGGCGGTTCTTTGCGCTATTTTTCTTTAGGAGATATCACCTTTACCAATGAAAATGCTCAGGAAATAGGCCAATTCAGGCCTTATGAAATGGCAGTTGATGGTGCTTATGCCCGTAAACTTTCAGATAACTTGTCTATTGGAGTTTCCCTTCGGTTTATTTACTCCAATCTTTCTGGCAATACACCGCTTTCAAACGGAGAGGTTACCGAGCCCGGAACTTCCATAGCAGGTGATCTTTCGATGTACTGGACCGAAGACATTGAAAACCTCTTTGGTAAAAAAGCTGAACTTGCTTTAGGTGCTAATATCTCGAACATTGGTTCTAAAATTACTTATACGGAAGATGTAGATAAAGATTTCATCCCCACCAAACTAAAACTTGGATCGTACTTGAATTTTCAGTTGGATAAGTACAACGAGTTAGCCATCTTATTTGATGTTAATAAACTTTTAATTCCTACGCCGCCTGTGTATGAAACAGATTCAGCGGGGCAAAGGGTTTTCAATAATAGTGGAGATTTAAAGATTAAAAGTGGAAAAAGGCCTACCGTATCGGTCATTAGAGGTATATTCCAATCTTTTGCGGATGCACCTGGCGGTTTTACCGAAGAAATGCGTGAAATAAAGCCATCCTTAGGCCTTGAATATTGGTACGATGATCAATTTGCCATCAGGGGGGGCTATTTTTATGAACACCCCAATAAAGGAAATCGTCAGTACCTAACCCTCGGTGCAGGACTTAGGTACAATGTATTTGGTTTGGACGTATCTTACCTGGTCCCTACCAATAGTCAAGAGGCCAATACCACCAGCCCGCTTGAAAATACCATTCGGGTATCGCTTCAGTTTAACTTTAATGAGGAAGCAAAAAACTAAACCAATACCAGGTAACAACCTAAATTGAATGAGCTTTCGTATTGGATTTGGCTTTGATGTTCATCAATTAAAAGAAAATGCCCGATTAACTTTAGGTGGCGTTCAAATAGACCATGGCAAAGGAGGTGTTGGTCATTCAGATGCAGATGTGGTTATTCATGCTATTTGCGATGCCTTATTAGGCGCAGCTAATTTGGGAGACATTGGTACCCACTTTCCCCCTTCAGATGATGCTTACCAGGATATTGACAGTAAGGCGTTATTGCATGAAGTTTCCCTTAAGTTAAAAGACCAACCCTATGAAATCGGCAATATTGATGTAACGGTTTGTCTTCAAAAACCTAAAATTACAAGTTACCTGCCATCCATGAAGGCAGCCATTGCTAATTGGGCCTCCATCAGTGAAGGCCAGATCTCCATAAAAGCTACTACCACCGAAAAACTTGGATACGTGGGTCAGGAAGAAGGCGTAAGTGCTTATGCGGTAGCACTTATCCAATCAGGTTAAAAAAGGATTGCTTTGTTTTTCACGGCCAATGGTGGTTTCAGGCCCATGCCCCGGAAAAATGGTGACGTCATCCCCTAAAGGATAAAGTTGCTCTTTAATGGTACGAATAAGGGTGTCAAAATCACCACCCGGAAGATCTGTCCTGCCAATACCACCCATAAACAATACATCTGCACTTATGGCAAACCGATCGGGTTTTGAGAACAAAGTGACGTGGCCTGCAGAATGGCCTGGCGTGAAAAGGATTTGTAAGTTGGTATTACCGAAGGTTATGTTCCCGCCCCCTTCAAGGTTTTTGGATGGAAGTGGACTGTTAGGATCAGGTACGCCTAAAGCCATGGCAAAATTGGCTGCTTCTTTAATATTAGCCTCTTCTATAAAGTTTGCCTCCAGCTCTAAATTATAAGCAGCGCTTATAAACTGATTACCGAATATATGATCTATGTGGCAGTGCGTATTGATAAGGCGTTGGGGAATAAGCTGTTGTTCCTTAATAAAATTTGTTAAATCCCTTTTTTCACTTTGATCAATGCATCCAGGGTCTATGATGATGCATTCCTTTGAATCATCATAGACCACATAACTATTTTCATAAAAAGGATTGAAGGTAAACTGTTTGACGTACGCCATTGTGCTTGATTTTACATTACGCTAAAGGAATTGGATTTGATATGGCTAAATTTTAACGCTACTACAAGCTAATTGGATTCGTCCATAAAATCAAGGCCAAAAATAGCATTTCATTCAAAAAAAGCTTATGAAACCAGGCCTTTCATGAACCATATCCTTGATCAATTTTGGGTAAATCAAAAGCTTAAACCAATAAGCCGTTGCCAATTCGTCACCCTAATAAAAGCATTGATCAATCCCAAACAAGAACACCAAATCCTGGGTAATTTATTGAAGTTGCTCCTTGATCCACTTGGTTGTCACGGATTTGGGCCTTTCAATGGGCAACATAAGCATGCGATCCCATATAAGGGATGCTAAAGTTCCTAAACTTCTTGAAACGCCAAACAATACCGTGTAAAAATCGTATTGATCAAGCCCGTAATGAACAAGCAATGCACCAGAGTGGGCATCCACATTTGGCCAGGGATTTTGGATTTTAGCAATATCAGATAGAATATCGGGTACCACTTCATAAAGCTGCCCTACCGTTTGGATCAACTCATCATTTGGCATGTGCTTAAGTGCAAATTCTCTTTGAGCACTGAATCGGGGGTCTGTTTTCCTTAATACAGCATGGCCGTAGCCAGGGATCACCTGACCATTATTAAGGGTTTCCTTAACGTAATTTTCTACCTGTTTTTTAGTAGGCTTGGAAGCGCCTATTTGGTCCCGCATTTGGAAGATCCATCGGATCACTTCCTGGTTCGCTAAGCCGTGTAAAGGCCCTGCCAAGCCACCCATGCCGGCTGAAAAAGCATAATAAGCATCGCTCAATGAGGACCCAACCAATCTTACCGTGTGGGCTGAAACGTTGCCACCTTCATGATCAGCATGAATGGTTAGGTATAAACGCATGAGCCGCATAAACTCCTCATTGTCCTTATAACCAAGCATATGGGCAAAGTTTGCGGCCCAATCCAAGTGCGGGTTGGGTTCTATGTGGTCACCATTAAGGTAAGTCCTTCGATAAATGTAAGCTGCAACCCTTGGAAGACGCCCAATTAGGTTCATGACGTCTTCATACATGTATTTCCATAGGTCAGTCCGGTTGGCTCCATCCCGATATGCCTTGGAGAATACCGACTCGGTCTGCATTGAAAGAATTGCAAGACTGAATTGCGTCATCGGATGGGTATGAGGGGGAAGGGAATCAAGCGTATTGAAAACATGCTTGGGAACATTACTTCGCTTTTTCCATTCATCACTTACCTCTTTAGCATCGGAATTGTTGGGAAGGTCATCCATGAGCATTAAGTAGAATAGCCCTTCAGGAAGGGGCTCTACACCACCTTCTGCTTTCGGCAATTTTTCCCGTAATTCGGGAATGGTATACCCCCTGAACCTGATGCCTTCTTCAGGATCCAGCGAGGATGGTTCGTAAACCAAACCTTTAATGCCTTTCATGCCGCCATAAGCTTGGCCTACTGTATATTCACCTAACGTAACATCGCCCTGATTTTTGCGAATATCCTGGACTTCTTCACGAACTTTTAAACCTTTCCCTTCGAATTTTTCTTTAAGATTACTCATAATGGTATAGTGGGTGTTTTCCGGTTGTACAAAACAGTCTAATTCAGCGCTAATATAAGAATTTCAACGGTATTATTAAAGCCAAATTTATTTCTTTGACCAGGCATATATAAATAGAACCCTTGGCAATGCAGCGATCGATCTTTTAAAAATCTTGTTGAATTATTGAAAATGAACGCAAGTGGTGAGCTTTGGCTTTTTAGAAATCCAGCCCAAAATCAATACCCAATTTATGGTAAATAGCCTGTATAATAAGGCTATGGCTCATTTATTTGGCTGCGTAATGGAAGGGAAACATAGAATCCGTAAAGCTTTAGGTTTGAGGAACCATTCCCAGCTTTTGCTCAACATAATCTATGAAGATATGGATGATCTTAATGTGGATTTCCTGGGCACGGTCAGCATATTGGGAATTGGGTGCTCTAACTTCTATGTCACTGAATTTCGCCATTTCACCTCCATCTTTACCGGTAAGGCCAATTACTTTCACGTTGTTTTTGTTGGCTACTTCAATGGCATTAAGAATGTTTCTTGAGTTGCCACTTGTACTTATGCCTAACAATACATCGCCTGGTTGGGCAAATGCCTCTAAATACCGGGAAAAAACGTATTCGTAACCAAAATCATTGGATGCGCAACTTAAGTAGCCAGGATCCGAAATAGCAACTGCTGGTAAGGCACTCCTTTCATTTCTGAATTTGCCAACCATTTCCTCAGCAAAATGCATGGCGTCACACATAGAGCCTCCATTGCCACAAGCATAAATGCGGTTACCATTTTGAATGGCATCAATCAGCATGTCGCCTGCTTGCTCTATACTTTTAAGATTAACTTCATTACTTAAAAATTGCTCTAATAATTGGTGAGCTTCTAATAGGTGTGTTTTTGGAATTTCCATTAAATAAGGTTTACATAGGGCACCAGTTAATGGCTGAGCTTTTGGTTACGATCAGCTGTTTGCTCTTGCCCCTTTTCAAATCTTTTCAATCCTTTTTCAAGGAAGTTGATATATGTTTGGACATCAGGCGTGTAGCCTCTTGGCTCTACCATTACATTTTCTTCGTGATCAAGTAATACATAATACGGCTGGGAATTGGCACCATACTTGGTAGCCTGGAAATCGCTCCACTTATTACCCACGGTTTCGATCTTATCTCCGCTGAATTCAGAAATGTATTGTTCATGCTCCGGGAGCACGGTTTTATCGTCTACATAAAGGGATACCAAAACGTATTCGTTGGAAATTAACTCAAACACGCGGTCATTGATCCATACGTTGTCTTCCATTTTTCGGCAGTTAACACAAGTCCAACCCGTAAAGTCGATCATGATGGGTTTGTTGACTTTTTTGGCATGTTCTAAGCCTGCTTCATAATCATGGAAACAATTTAGACCATGGGGGCAGGCCTTATCGCTGTGGCTGGATGCGCTCTTTGAGTTTTCATCGCTTTTTTGTGCAATGGCTTGATCGGAAGGCTGCTGGGTTTTCCATTCTCTGTAAAACATTGGAGGTGGAAACCCGCTGATCATCTTAAGCGGAGCACCAAAAAGACCTGGTATTAAATAAACCACAAATGCAAAGGATACAATGGCCATGAACAACCGCGGAACCGATATATAAGGCAAATCAGTATCATGCGCAAATTTTAGCTTGCCCAAAAGGTAAAAACCCATAAGGGTGAAAATGGTGATCCATATCCCTATGAAGACTTCCCGGGTAATTACCTCCCATTGGTAAACCAGGTCAACATTGGAGAGAAATTTTAAAGCAAGCGCCAACTCAAGAAAACCCAATACCACTTTAACAGAATTGAGCCAGCCACCTGATTGTGGTAATGTATTAAGCCAGGATGGAAATGCTGCAAAAATGGTGAAAGGAACTGCAAGCGCTAAAGAAAACCCCAGCATACCGATCAAAGGCCCAATATTACTACCGGCCACGGCAGCTTGTACCAACAATGTTCCTATTATGGGGCCGGTGCATGAAAATGAAACCAATGCAAGGGTAAACGCCATGAAAAAGATGCCAATAAGCCCACCACGATCGGATTGGGCATCCATTTTATTAACCCAGGAGTTGGGAACACTTAATTCAAAAGCACCAAAGAAAGAAGCCGCAAAAAAGGCGAAAATGATAAAGAATAACATGTTCCAAAATCCACTGCTTGCCATCGCATTCATGGCATCTGCACCCAGGGCTTTGGTAACAATGAAGCCCACCGCTATGTAAATCACTACGATGGAAATCCCATAAAGGAAAGCCTGGGAAAGTCCTTTGGCTTTTTCGCTTTGTTTGGTAAAAAAACTGACCGTAAGCGGGATCATTGGAAAAACACAAGGCGTAAGCAAAGCCAGCAATCCACCCGCTAAGCCAGCTATAAAAATGCCCCAAAAGGTCTTACTTTCTTCTTCCTCTTTTGCTCCCAAAGTATCATTGGTAGTGCCACCCTGGGTTTCAACTTTGTTCAATAAGGCATCACTAATAGGTACATTGAATTCCTTATTATCAGGCGGTAAACAGCGGCTATCGTCACAAACCATGAACCTCACGCTTCCTTTGATAGCCTGGACTGCTTCGTTGAGTTGTACTTCCTGGGCAAATACGGCTTCATTATCAAAGTAAGTCAACTCCATTTGAAAAGTGGAGTCATACTTGTGTACCGAGGAGGAAGTGGCTTGAACGTTGCCTTCATAGGTTACTGAATCATTTTGAGAAAAAGTAAAATTAGTAGCAACAGGGCCATCTTCAGGCACCTCCTGCCCGTATAAATGCCAGCCTTCATCAAGTGAGGCTTTCATTATTATTTTCAAATTTTCGTTATCAGCAGGCTTGCTTTCAAATTTCCAACTAATCGGATCAACCATCTCGTTTCCCTGAGATGAACCTGATGATTTTACATTGGCTTGGCTGCCGGGATTAAAGGATTGACCATCTGATGATGCGTCTTCCTTGGTTGATAGGGCCATTTGCGATTGGTCGGGTTCAAAAGTAAATTCCTCGGTAGTAGGAGGCAGGCATCTGCTGTCATCACACGTCATGTATTCCAATGACCCTTTGATGATTGCTGAAGGGTCGCTAAAGGACACTTTTTGAATGAAAACTGCTTGGTTTTCGAAATAGCTTAATTCTTTTTCAAACGTTTGGTCTAACTTAGTTACGGGTTCCTTTTTAGGCGCAACATCGCCCAATAGTTCGTAACCTGCTCCATCCTGAATAGTAAATGACGTAGGGATGGGCCCTTCTCCCTCTATTTTATCCATGGCATAAACATGCCAGCCTTCATCAATATCAGCCTTGAATACCAGTTCGGCTTCCCCTTCTTCCTGGTAATTAATGTGAAATTGCCACTCAACAGGCTCTACTATCTGGGGGTTGGCATTCAAAACTTGAAAAGGAAAGCAAATCAGTAGCGATAATAGGGTTAACTTGCTAAGTCTTTTCATATTTGATTGATTTCAGGATTGGCTAAACAAGGCATTTTTAGCATGAGTTCAGGCCTTTTTACGTTGTACATTTCCATTTCTATATAAGGAAGCAAATAGTTTTCCAAAACTTGGGCCTCTATCATTTTCGGTCTAATGACTTTTTTAGTCAAAGGTAAATTATACCATAATCAATGAGCTGGCTCAGTTAAGTTGTTATCTAACCTTATCATTTGAGGCCATGTTGGTTCATTATTCCATATTTTAATCCTGGCTTACCCCTTGGCCCCTTTTTCATCTATACAAGTATAATCTTCAATGGTTTCTAACATGTTCCACAAAATGGTAGTAAACTTTGCTATTTGGCTTATTTTAACCATAAACCCTAAGTGCTGTAAAAACTTAACCATCATATATTGAACAAAGTTGATTTTAATTTGTACAAAATGTAGGCTAACAATATTATGGAACAATAAAAAGCCTTGTTTGACATTGAAATTTCAAAAATAATGGTTGTTTTCCAATTCAATTACTGTTTTTTGCTAATTGGTTGTAAATGAAGGCAATAATGGTTTGCTAATATTTGGATAGCTGATAGCCGGAAATCACTGTTCCGATAGTTTAGCGCGCCAAGAACTAAAACCAATGGAATTAAAAATATCCGGAGGTTTAAGAGAATGCTCAAAACACCAATGATCGACTCTTGTATAACCTTGGCTCCAATTTTTAGATGAAAATTTGAACATTTGATTGCCCCGGTCCATTAAAAAAGCTCAATCCTAACAATTCTGATCTAAACGCTTATGGAAGGTAACGGCATCAAACAGGCTTCCTTCGTCATTATTATAATATTTAAACCAAATGGTTTCATGGTAATCTAACAAATTAGGGATCATCAAAGCTTGAGAAAAAAATGGTAGAAATTCAATGGCAATAAAAAAATCAGGGCCAATCATGGGGATTGGGTGTGGCCCCACTTGGCCCTGTTTTAGGGAATTAATAAGGGTGAAGTAGAGGCATGAAAAATTGGGCTTTATCATACTGCTACCCTGATTACAAAAATCTTATAAAGTTAAGAATTTCAAAAACAAAATTTTGATTTGGATTACACGTTAAGGTCAAAATAAAAGTAAAAATTACTCTATTTTAAGAGAATTGAATACTTCAAAATATTACATGTTCAAAGATGAATTGTTTTTAAAATTTATTTGATCGATCCTCAAAATTGCCAGTAAGAAGTAAATCCAGGATGAAAATTTTTATGGGGTATTAGGCAAGGATAACGCTGCTTGGTTACGCGCTTAATTAGTGCTGTATAAACCTTATAGTTCTCATTGGGCGAGCTCTATGAAATGACAGGGTTTAAGGGCCGTCTAATTAAACTTCTTATAATTTCTCAAGGTCACGAACCAAAATCTGTTTTCGGTCAAAATTGATAAGGTTCTTTCGCCTAAGGTCATTGAGTACCTCGGTTACGGTTTGGCGGGTAGTACCTGTTAAGTTAGCGATGTCCTGGTGGGTCAGATTATTTTTGATCATGGTTTCAAATCCGACTTTTTCTCCATTGGACTCGGCCTGATCTTTAATGAATTCAACAATCCGGCTCCTGGCATCTTTGAAAACGAGTGATTCAAGGCGCCTTTCGATCTTGCGCAAACGCAGCCCCATGATCTTACTGATCTTTAAGCTTAAATGGCCGTACTTTTCCATCAAATCTTCAAAATCCGACTTTTTCATCTTACATAACTTAGAGGGCTCCATTACCATGGCAAAATCCTGGCGCGTTTGTTCATGAAGTAATGAAAGCTCTCCAAATATTTCTCCGGGTTGCAAAATGGCTTTGATGATTTCCTTGCCTTCATCGGAATAATTACCGATTTTAACTTTTCCTTTTTTCAGGAAGTAAATCGTATCTGATGGATCTTCTTCAAAGTATATGAATTCATCTTTGACCATTTCGCACATGATCGTTTTATCGCGCAACTCCTGAATTATCGTCTTAGGCGAATCTTTGAATAAATTGAAGTTTTCCAGGTGCCAGATCTTTGATTCCTGTTCCATAAGCGCTTACCTTTTAGACAGTGTAAAATTACTAAATTTATGGGGTTATAGTAATGGTATTAACTAAAGCTAAGTTTAAATTATTGTTGCAAATATCGCCCATTTTATTTGTGCAGGTGATGACATATTTAAGATATTTGAAATCTTATTGAACGCATTAGCCTCCTTAGCTCAACGGTAGAGTAGCTGATTCGTAATCAGTTGGTTGCGGGTTCAAATCCCGTGGGAGGCTCATTTTTTTATAACTTCCCGTAAAAAAACCCGCCATGAATACCGTAGCCTTATTAACAGACTTTGGTAACAAGGAATGGTACGTAGGTGTTATGAAATCCATTATAGAGGATTTAGCGCCAGATTCCCGGATCATAGATATTACCCATGAAATCACCCCTCAAAACGTGCAAGCGGGAAGTTTTATCCTTTGGAATGCCTACCAATATTTTAAACCCGGAACCGTCTTTATTGGTGTAGTAGACCCGGGCGTGGGATCTGGTCGGCCCATTTATTGCGTAGAAACAGACCGGCATATCTTTGTTGTGCCCAATAATGGCTTGTTGAATTTTATATTACCTGAAGTAACGGTAAGGAAGGTTTATAACATTGAGCACAAAGCTTATTTCAGACACCATATCAGTCAAACATTCCATGGGAGGGACATTTTTGCACCGGTTGGCGGCCATCTGGCCAATGGATTGAATCCTGCTAAACTCGGCCCTGAAGTAAACATCGACATTCCTGAATCGCCAATTCAATACGTAAAAGGACGCGGCAAATATGAGGGGCATGTAGTTTATATAGACCGGTTCGGCAACCTTATTAGCAATTTGTACCTATTGGGTTCTTACCAAGCTCAGGTTGGCATCAATGGGTATGCCATAGACTATATCCATGAAGCCTATGCAGATGTAGCGGAAGGGCAAGTAGTAGCCTTGAAGGGAAGCAGTGATTTGCTTGAGATTTCTGTAAGAAATGGCAATGCCTCGGAGCATTTGGAGGCTCTATACCATACCAAGGTTCAATTGGAGGTAATGGATTAATTAGCCACTTAGGTTGAGGCCATTTTATAATGTAACAGGCTGGCTTGCCGGGTTACAAAAGCTTCACCCGAGTAATTTAAATGAGGTATATTTTATGAAGATACTCCACACGGCAGACTGGCACTTAGGCAAGAAGCTTGAAAGCGTTTCCAGGCTTGGAGAACAGCAAGCGGTATTGGATGAGATCATTGCAATAGCCGATCGGGAAGCAGTAGATGCAGTGATCGTAGCAGGTGATTTGTTCGATACTTACAACCCGCCAACCGAGGCCGTAGATCTGTTTTACCAGAGTCTTAAGCGGCTTGCCAAGGATGGTGCAAGGCCTGTCATTGCCATTGCGGGGAATCACGACAGCCCCGACCGGATTGAGGCTCCGGATCCTTTGGCAAGGGAATGCGGGATTTTATTGGCCGGTTACCCCAATGCTTGTATCAAGCCTTTTGCATTGGAGTCCGGCTTGCAGGTCTTAAAAAGTGATGAAGGATTTGTAGAACTCAAGCTTCCGGAACATGACGCCCCTTTAAGGTTATTGCTTACGCCTTATGCCAATGAATACCGGTTGAAAACTTTTATGGGGGTCCAGGAACCGGAAGCTGAATTGAGGACTGTTTTGGAAGAGCAATGGCAGCGGTTAGCCGATCAATATTGTGACCAAAAGGGTGTTAACCTCTTAATGGCCCATCTTTTCGTGGTTCAACAAGGCCAGGAGAAACCCGAAGAACCCGAAGGCGAAAAACCCATTGATCACATTGGCGGGGCTTCGGAAGTTTATTCGGATAACATTCCCTCCTCCGTACATTATGCCGCCTTAGGCCACCTACACCAAAACCATACGGTGGCTCAAGCGCCTTGCCCTGTGGTATATTCAGGCAGCCCGGTTGCTTATAGCTTCAGTGAAGCGGGGCAATCCAAATATGTAACCCTAATTGATGCAGAACCTGGCCAGGAAGTAAATGTGAAACCTGTAGCGTTAACGCAGGGAAAGCCCTTGAGAAGCAAAAAGGTAGAGGGCCTGGAAAATGCTGTAGAATGGTTGCAAGCCAATCAGGAGGCCTTGGTAGAACTTACGCTTGTTACCGATGATTTTATTGCTGCCCAGGACCGTAAAAAATTGTACAATGTACATCCAGGTATTATTGCGTTAATCCCTGAAGTTAAGCATTTTCATGCAGCAGATGACGATCATTCAACAAAAGTAGATCTTCAAAAAGACCGGATGGAGCTCTTCAAGGATTATTTTGAATACAAACACGGCCATCAACCGGATGCTACCATGCTGGCATTGTTCAAGGAAATCTTAGCCCACGAAAAGGGTGAGGATATATAATAGTTGACAAGTTGCCATTGAAAGTTGACTGGTTAACCATGGACTTTTACTAATAACCTGTTACCCCAATTTCCAAAACCCAAACCTCGAATTTCAAATCACAAAATTTCTATGACAGATTTTGGTAAACCTCTGAAGCGCACTCTTAGAGCTGGCGGACTGTGTCATGGAAAATAATCAATATCGTTAGCGAAAGGCCTTAAAATGTGTCATAATAATCTCTCTTAGTCACTTCTATAGAAGGATCGATCGGGCAAATAACAGACCTAAAAGAGACCATAACCAACGCTTGAATTTAAACCACCATCAAAAACGATCAACCCTTATTAAGTAATGGCTTAAACTTAAAACCTGATCTCCATTTCCCAATTCATTGAAACCGCTCCCTTGCCTTCGTATATTTTAAGAAGTTGTATACAGCACTCAAGGTGCTCACTACAAAGCCGTAATAGCCATCCAGGAAGCCTTGCTGCAGGATGAATTTTTTAAAGAAGGTAAAGGGCGGATTCAACAAGACATGGATGAGCAAATTGGGGCGCTTGTTTTGCTTGTAGCATTCAGTTGCTTTGATTTCCGAGAATTGGTTCATGGTTTTGATATGATCGCCAATGCTTGGATAGGAATAATGGAGAAGTAAACCCGTTAATCTTTGGGTGGAAGTGTTTTGATCCAAAATTACCATGTCATGCGGATTTTCTCCACCCCAGTGGCCTTTTTTTCGATCCCAAAGCCTTAGCTTCCATTCCGGGTGCCAACCACAATGCCGGATCCACTGCCCACAATAATTCGTTAAACGGTTGAGGTAGTACCCATCATGAGCCCAATGATTTTTAACGGCTTTGATGCTTTGCATTAATTCATCATCAATCACTTCATCGGCATCAATGGATAAAATGTGGTCAAACTTTGCCTGAGCAATTGCGTAATTTTTTTGTTCAATGTAACCTTCAAAAGCGTGTTGGATTACATCCGCCCCCAATTCATTACATATAGCAAGGGTTTGATCCCTGGAAAAAGAATCGATTACAAGGATTTGATCAGCCACATCCTGCAACGCCGCAATACAACTTCGGATGTTGGCCTCTTCGTTGAAGGTGATAATGACGGCCGAAATTGGGGTCATGGGTAGGACATTTATGGGTGACACTGTATTTGGTTGATTGGATAATGGGTATGGAGCTGATGGTAAGTTATTTATTGCTCCTATGTTCAGTTCGTTATTGGGTTTTGTTCTTGGTAATTCATTGTAAAGTTCAACATTTCGATGTTTCCCTTGGTAACCACCCCATCAGGAAAAGTTGTAGAGATGGACCCAAACGGTAATTGGAATAGCAATAAGGTGGTTAAGCTTATGAGCATGATCACCATCCAAACATTAACACAATTTTCACCATTAAAGAAACAACATACATCAAACATTCCTAACAAGAACACCGTTATGGTTGCTCAATAAATTTTTTGAATGAGGTAGCGTTTATCGCGGAAAGGAACTTCATCGCCTTCCTTATGGCCTTGTAATTCTTGGTACAAGGGCGATTGATCCGACAAGCCTACGAACCGGTCACCTTCTACCTCAAAATCTTCGAGGCTTACCCCTACCAGGAAGTTGAATTCTTTCGTGATCACTACCGAACCCACCCCTACTTGTTTTTGGGTTCTTTCAGCCTGAAGCCGGTTGAGTTTTTCATATTCCTGGTTGGCAAAATTCAATTGCTCCGCAAGCTTATCGATGTACTCGCGGGTAGCCTCTGATGTACTCTCCATTTGGTCCATCCATCCAATTTCCTGGCTGGCCTCAACCCCCTCTTCCATCCGGTTAATGGATGACCTAAAATCGTCTATTTCCTGCTTTAATTGCTTTTTGGCTGCTTCAATCACCGCTTGCTTGTAAGTTTCCTGATCCATAAAATTCTATTTTTAAGGTTTGCAATAAAACCACCGTTTTTCAAAGATATAATCTTGTATTAATTGCTAATGTAAAATTGCCCTGCCAAATTACAAAAACACGATGATAATTTATGGAAATGTTGGCATCATTTGTAACAATACCAATAGTAAATATCAAAAAAATCAGAACTCCCCAAAGGCGTTCTCAAATATTTTAAATATTTGAGCTTGGGCTATGAAGAACGCGAGCACAGGGAGGTAATATAGATTGATTAAAATTTTAGTAATTGATTTTTTGGAAATGTAATTGATAATTAAGTATATTTAGCTTCAAAATAAAAATAGTTTAAACGAACAAAAAACGTATATTTATGTGTGTAACATTACCTAAAATTTTAAAGAAGCTTTACGTAAGTTACTTTAAAAACTGCCTCAAAA
>CAZLQF010000023.1:0-41328 GCA_964561545.1 uncultured Sphingobacteriales bacterium | reverse complement strand
AAGGAAAATTGTTTGTTTTACATGAGGGCAAAACTTATCTGTTTTCCAGTAAGAAGGCGCGCAAAATGTTCAAAAAGAATCCCGAGAAGTATATTGAAAAAGCCGATGAACAATATGCTGAGATGCAGGGGTAATTAAATGGTGGCTAAAATTGAAAAAGAATGCCTAAAGGTAAAATGAATCAATTTTGGTTCAAACACTTTCCCCTTATTAAGAGGTTTTATAGATAAGGAATAGGACTCATACTATTTTGTGTACTTTCCTCAAAAACAAAAAGGGTGGCTTGATAACAAACCACCCTTTTTTAACATTAGAGATGAATTCGGTTTTAGGAGATATCAAAACGGTCTAAGTTCATTACCTTATCCCAGGCTTTAACAAAGTCCTTAATGAACTTTTCCTCCGAATCAGAAGATCCGTACACCTCGGCAAGGGCACGAAGCTCTGCGTTAGAGCCGAAAATAAGGTCTGCGCGGGTTGCTAACCATTTCAAATCTCCCGAGTTTCGGTCATATCCTTTGAATTCTGTTTTATCCTCATCCGTAGCTTGCCAGGTGGTACCCAGATCAAGTAAATTCACAAAATAGTCGGTGGTTAACTTCTCCGGGCGGTTGGTTAAAACCCCGTGCTGTGAATTGTCATAATTCGTATTGAGGACCCGCATGCCACCAAATAGTACGGTCATTTCAGGAGCTGTCAAGGTTAGCAATTGCGCTTTGTCTACTAAGAAGTGTTCCTGAGCTCCTTTGAACTTATCGATGCAGTAGTTGCGGAAACCATCAGCATCTGGCTTAAGGTATTCAAAGGAATCAACATCTGTAAGCTCTTGGGTGGTATCATTACGACCAGGTGTAAAAGGCACCTTAATGTCGTGACCGGCATCTTTTGCTGCTTTTTCAATAGCAGCACAGCCACCCAGCACAATTAAATCGGCCAATGATACCCATTTATTGCCACTCTGGGCATTGTTGAATTCTTGTTGAACGCTTTCAATAGAGCCTAAAGCTTTCTTCAATTGGTCCGGGTTGTTGACTTCCCAATTAACCTGAGGCTCAAGCCGAATACGGGCCCCGTTGGCTCCACCCCTTTTGTCGGAACCACGGAAACTTGATGCTGAAGCCCAGGCAGTGGATACCAGCTCAGATATGGACAATCCCGAATTTAAGAGTTCGCTTTTTAGATGCCCAATATCCTTTTCATCAATCACCTGAAAGTCGACCTTAGGTATTGGGTCTTGCCAGATAAGATCTTCTTCTGGCACCTCGGGCCCTAAATAACGATCCTTTGGTCCCATATCACGGTGGACAAGCTTGAACCAAGCACGGGCAAAAGCATCCGCAAATTCATCAGGATTGTTGTAAAAATGCCGCGAAATCTTTTCATAGTCGGGATCCGCCTTCATGGAAATATCGGTTGTAAGCATCATGGGGGCTTCCGTCTTATTAGGATCATGGGCGGCTGGAACTGTACCATCGCCAGCGCCATCTTTGGGCTCCCACTGATATTTACCGGCAGGGCTCTTCGTCAATTCCCATTCGTAGCCAAAGAGGTTTTCGAAATACCCCATATCCCATTGAATAGGATTACTGGTCCAGGCTCCCTCTTCCCCATCAGTAATGGTGTCTTCGCCTTTACCAGAGCCATAGGTACTGATCCAGCCCTGGCTCATATTTTCTACTTCCGCAGCGCTGGGTTCAGGCCCTTTATTATGAGCAGGCCCGGCCCCGTGGACTTTGCCAAAGGTGTGCCCACCAGCAATAAGGGCAACAGTTTCGTAATCATTCATTGCCATCCGACCAAAAGACTGGCGGATGTAATGCGCTGCTTCTTTTGGATCTGGGTTACTGTTTGGTCCTTCCGGGTTTACGTAAATAAGACCCATGTGATCGGCACCCAAACGGCCAATAAGGTTGCCTTCTTCATCATGCCGTTCGTTACCGAGCCACTCTTCTTCAGGACCCCAATTAATGTCCTTTTCCGGTTCCCAGATATCCGGGCGGCCTCCACCAAAGCCAAAGGTTTCTAATCCCATGGATTCCATAGCACAATTGCCAGCCAGGATCATGAGGTCGGCCCAGGATAGTTTACGACCATATTTCTGTTTGATGGGTTGAAGTAAAAGCCGAGCTTTATCCAGGTTGGTATTATCTGGCCAACTGTTGATAGGAGCAAAGCGCTGTGCACCGGTGCCTCCGCCACCTCGGCCATCGGACACCCGGTAGGTTCCGGCTGCGTGCCAAGCCATACGGATAAAAAGCCCACCGTAGTGACCATAGTCAGCCGGCCACCAATCTTGTGATGTGGTCATCAAATCGTAGATATCTTGTTTAACCGCTTTCAGGTCAAGTTTTTTGAATTCTTCCGCATAATTGAAATCTGGATCCATGGGATCGGCCAGCTCTGAATGCTGACGCAACATATCCAAATTCAACCTATCCGGCCACCACTCGAAAAGAGACTTTTCATTTCCAACAGATTGACCTGATGCTACCCCCGAAAATGGGCATTTCGTTGCCCCATTCGTGCTTCCGTTAGATTGTTTTAAATTATCGTCTGCCATTAGTCTTATAATTTTGTTATTTAGAACAAACAAAGGTATAATCTGTTCGAACGCTATCCAATAGGAGCAGCAATTAAAACACGGTTTAATGGTAGGATTTTAATTTTATCGATGTTGAAGAAAAACACCAATGAAACCTCTATTTATTTTTTAGGGCATTAATCGTACTTTAAAAAAACCTTGAAGGATTTTTATAACCAACAACTAATTTTAATAAATTTTCAAAAAGCTACCAAAAGCCTTGGTTTGCTTGGATCGTAATCTTCTAAAAGTCGCTTTTTGGGTGGTACCCAATAATACCAATAATAGCCTTACCTTTTAGAGACAGGGTAATAAGGGAAACCTCTTAATTCATTGCATTGCCTTTTAAGAACCAACATAACGCTACCAATGAATATTAGGGCCCCTTAAAGGTAATTGATATTTAAAGTGTTTCATTATGGTTCTACTATTAAAATAATCAGTTCTAAAACCTATTCCCGCTTCCAATCCTCAATCAAATCCATACCAGGCGTATAAGGCGTTTTTTCTTGCTTGAGCTTGTCCTGCAAGGTATCGACTTTTTGTTTGGCAGCTTTCAAATGTTTGCGGGCTTCTTCAAAGCCTTTGCCGGCATCCTGGTAGAGGTTACGGTTGGTTTGGGTAGGGGCTGAACGCGAGCGCCACAGGCTCCAGATGATCATGCCAACTCGTTTGGAAATGCTGCTTGGGGTAGGAAATTGGCGCTTGGCCAGCGTTTGATCCCCAAAAAGCATGGTGTCGGCTTTATAAAGTTCATTCTCGGCTGTCTCGACTTCCTGCAGTAAACTGATATCAAGTTCGGGCGAGGTCTCTACCGCTTTTTCGATATACTTCAGGCGCTTATCCAGGTCTTTTTTGACTTTTTGGGAAGCTTCTACTGCTCTACGCAGTTTTTGCACTTTTTCCTGGAAAGCCGCTAATTCGGATTTGTCGGTAGCAGGGAGGGTCAGGTTTTCCAGCCATTTGCATTCAAACTTCGTGGTATCCGTAAGCAAGCTTGTTTCGCCATTTTCAACTTTTTGCAGGGTAACGTAGTAAGTGCCAGGTAGAGCCAGCGGTCCTTGATCAGGCTCACCATACCGGCCCGGTTTCTGTTCCTTGAGTTTGACAGCAGTTTTCGGGGCATGTCGGAAATCCCACACCATCCGTTGAATGCCTTGCTTGGGATCCTTTTCTTTTAGCTTTCGAACCAGCTTCATGTTGTCATTGTAAATGGTGAACAGCAAATAAGGCGCTTCTTCGCGGTCTTCTTTGCGGAGTTCGGCTTTGGAAGGATAACGGGTATCCTTACCTTCTTTTATCAATTCCTTTTCCTGCTCTAAGCGTTTTTCCTGGGCGGTTTTCAGCGTATCACCGAGGTAGTAGGTAAACTTGGCACCAATAGGCGGATTGGAAGCGGTGAAGAGATTATCGCCTTGGTTAGCCTTGCCTTTACCACCCAACGGGCGGGCATCGACAAACATCAAAGCATCCTTGATTTGGAACAATTTAGCATTTTGCTCGGGTAGGTCTTCATCAATTTCTCTCAAGGGGGCATAATTGTCCAGGATGTAAAAGCTCCGCCCGAAAGTCGCTAACACTAAGTCATCTTCCCGTTCCTGAATTTCAATATCCCGAACCGCAATGGTGGGCAAACCTTTGTCCAGCTCAATCCATTCTTTGCCCCCATTGTGGGTATAGTAAACGCCAAATTCGGTTCCGGTAAAAAGTAAATCCGGGTCCTTATGGTCTTGTGCGAGGTCATAAACCGAGCCACGTTCTGGTAAATCGGACGCAATGTATTCCCAGTTTGTACCTTTATCCGTGCTTTTTAGGATGTAGGGCTTGAAGTCCCCTTCCTTGTGGTTGTTGAATACCACATAAACAGTCGATTCATCAAATTTGGAAGCCAGGATGCCGTCCACGTAGGTGCGTTCCGGGACCTTCGGGAAATCCTTGATTTTCTGCCAACTGTCGCCCCCATCTTCACTGACCTGGATCAACCCGTCATCGGTACCCGCATACAGCAAACCCTCTTTCAGCGGGGACTCGGCCAAAGCAGTGATATTCCCGTAAATGGAAGTGGATTGGTTCTTTTCCACAGCATCTACGCTTTGAACACGGCCCATGACGTCCATATCATTGCGGTTGAGTTGGCGGGTAAGGTCCGGGCTGATGGTTTCCCATGCATTGCCTCGGTTTTCACTGCGGAAGACTTTGTTGGCGGCAAAATATAAGCGTTTGTGGTCATGCGGACTGATCAGCAATGGCGCATTCCAGTTCCAGCGCAGGGGAGCTTGCCCTTTCCGGGCTGCAGGCTTGATGCCCACCGTTTCGCCACTTTGCTTGTCATAGCGTACCAGCCAGCCATACTGGGATTGAGAGTAAATAATGTTGGAATTTTTAGGATCAATAGCCGGCTTGAAGCCGTCCCCGCCTTTGGTGATGTACCAGTCCCGATTTAGGATGCCATGGTTGTTGACCGTTCGGGATGGGCCAGCTAAGGTGTTGTTGTCCTGTGTTCCGCCATAAACGTTGTAAAAGGGCTTGGCATTATCAACCGCTACCTTGTAGAACTGCGTAATAGGGAGGTTGTCCTTGAAATCCCAGGTTTTGGCATGGTCATGGGTTTCGTAAACCCCTCCGTCACAGCCCAGGAGCCAGTGATTGGAATCTTCCGGATCAATCCACATGGCGTGGTCGTCTACATGCTTGTTCTCGATGCCCGTTTTCTGAAAGTTTTTGCCGCCATCTTCTGTGTGGTGAAGGAAGGTATTCATGGAAAACACTTTGTCCTTATTCTGTGGGTCGGCTGTGATTTCTTGGTAGTAATTGCCGCTTGTAGAATAATTGCTCATCTTTTGCCAGCTTTCTCCTCGGTTGGTGGAGCGATAGAAACCTTCTTCCTTAGCTTTTCTGGCTTCGATGATCGCGTAAACATAATCCGGATTAGCCGGAGAAATATCGAGTCCAATCCTGCCTTTTACAGATTTAGGAAGGCCTTTTTTCAGTTCCCGCCAGTTTTGGCCACCATCGGTGGATTTATAGATGGCTGATCCCGGACCACCGCCTACATATGTGAATACGTGCCGCCTGCGCTGGTGGGCGCAAGCGTACATGATCTCAGGATTGCGAGGATCTAAATGCACTTCATTGATGCCCGTATGTTTATTGACATCAAGGATCTTTTCCCAGTTTTCTCCGCCATTGGTGGTTTTATACAAGCCGCGGTCACCACCCGCATCCCATAACGGGCCGTAAGCGGAAACGTAAACTACGTCCGGGTCCTCCGGGTGGACGATAATGTTACCAATGTGTTCGGAATTTTTAAGCCCCATGTTTTCCCAGTTCTGGCCGCCATCTCGACTTTTGTAAACGCCATCACCATAGGCTACGCTGCGCTGGTTGTTGTTCTCCCCCGTGCCAACCCAAATGGTGTGCTCATTGTGCGGGTCGATTGTTACGCAACCAATGGAGTAGGAGCCTTCATTGTCAAATATGGGGTCAAAAGTGGTGCCCCCGTTTTCTGTCTTCCAAACTCCACCTGATGCCACACCCAGGTAATATTCTTGATGGTCATGCGGATTCACTGCCATATCCGCTACCCTGCCGGCAGTCATAGCCGGTCCAATGGAACGAAATGACAATCCTGAGTAATCCATTTTCTCAATGGCGGATTGTTCTTCGTCCTCCTCATCATTGCCAAAAATGGCAAAGGCTGAGAAGCTGCTTATGAGGAAGATTAGTAGGGAGGTTAAATATTTCATTGTTGCAAAATTTTGGGGTTAAAGTTAGGGGAATGGTTTATTAAAACAAACCCTTATTAACAGTTCAATCAAAATTGTCGTAATTCAATCGATTTTTTCCAACGAAGTAAAGATTGGAACCGTAAAGTCCGAATAGATTGAGGTAGATGGGGGAGGGGGGTGATTTTTGAGCCGATTTAATTATACGTTATTCAAGGTCCTTTTTATGACTTATTCGAAGTATTGTGACCAACCAATAAATGTGAAATAGCTTTTAAATTTTAAACCCATTAACTGATAAACCCGAAACATCAAAAGACAGCGAAGCCTAAAGCATTTCCTTTGGCCATGCAAAGTGTTTTGGAGGCATCACAGCAAAAATACTTAGGAAAAGCCACCAGTGCTTTAGAACTTTTAATCCAAACGCTTAACTTTATCGGATTTTGAGGCTTTATACGCTATAAATTGAAATTGCAAATCAAGATAGCTTTTGGTCCTAGTTCTTCCTTAAATTTTCTGATCCCTGCTTACTCTTAAAAATGTCAAAAATGCTTTACTTTTGAGCCATATGGATACCAAAAAAGAAATTGTTACCGACTGGCTACCCCGCTATACCGGCTTGAACCTCGAAGATTTCGGCAAGTACGTTCTGCTTGTCAACTTTGATTATTACGTGGAGCTTTTTGCTGAGTGGCACAACGTTGAGGTCTACGGCTCTAACTGCCCAATGCTCAATGCTACATCAGAAGGGATCACGATTATCAATTTTGGCATGGGAAGTGCCAATGCCGCTACTGCCATGGATTTGCTGACCGCTATTCAGCCAAGTGCATGCTTGTTCCTCGGTAAATGCGGGGGGTTGAAACGTAAAAACAGCGTGGGCGACTTGATCCTTCCCATCGCAGCGATCAGGGGTGAAGGTACATCGGACGACTTCATGCCGCCTGAGGTTCCTGCTTTGCCAGCCTTTGCTCTCCAAAAGGCGATCTCTACTACCATCAGGGATCACGAACAGGACTATTGGACGGGCACGGTTTACACCACCAACCGCAGGGTATGGGAACACGATGAAGAATTTAAAAAATACTTGCGCAAGATCCGCTGCATGGCCATTGATATGGAAACCGCTACGCTTTTTACCACGGCCTTTGTTAACAAGATTCCAGCTGGTTCTTTGTTACTGGTGACCGATCAACCTATGGTGCCAGAAGGGGTTAAAACCTCGCAGACCGACCGGGAAGCCAAACAAAACTACACGCGGGATCACCTGCAAATCGGCATTGACTCGCTCAAGCAATTGATCAACAAAGGGGAAACCGTTAAGCACTTACGCTTTTAATGTTGAGCACGCATTTTGCCGCTTTTTATTTGATAAGCTTAAGTGAAATTTAAAATTAGCATAAGAAAGGGACAGGAAGCTGAAATAATTAATTTAACCGCCTTTTGAAAAAACTTTCATTTGATCAATGAAACGGATAATTGCGTGGGTTAGCATATGGATGGCCCTTCCAATATATGCTAAGACCAGCCCACCAGATACAGCCGAGCACTTGAAAACCATGAAAGGCGTCTGCTTTGTAGCACCCAGGCAAGAACTTACCAGCAACCCATTTGAACCCATCAAACAATTAGGCGCCAACTACGTGGCCGTCATTCCCTATGCCTTTTGCCGTGAAGGGAAGCCTAAAGTCAATTACGATTACAATAAGCAGTGGTGGGGCGAAACTTTGGAAGGCGCTCGCCAAACCATCCAATATGCAAAAGCAAAAGGCCTGAAAGTTATGCTTAAGCCACACCTTTGGATAGGGGGAAGCGGATGGCCTGGCAACCTTACGTTCAAGAAGGAATCAGCTTGGCAAACATGGCAGGAAACTTATTCCAATTACATTTTGCGCTTTGCTCGAATGGCTCAGCAAATGGATGTGAAAATCCTGACCATTGGTACGGAATGCAAACAAATCGTTAGGGATAAGCCTCAATTCTGGCGCTCCTTGATCAAACAAGTTAAAAAGGTCTACGAGGGGAAGCTTACTTACCAAGCCAATTGGGACAACTTTAAGCACGTATCTTTTTGGGATCAATTGGATTACATCAGCGTCAGTGGGTATTTCCCGCTTACAGATGAAAGCCAACCTTCTGAAGCAACCATTGCCAAAGGCTGGAAGCCATACCTGGCCAGCCTTAAACGAATGCACCTGGCTTACAATAAACCGGTGATATTCGGGGAATTTGGTTATTGCAGTAAGCAAGGTGCTTTGGTTCAGCCATGGGAAGGCGGCCGTCAAGATCCTACTCTTGTCAACATGCAGGTACAGCAAAAAGGCTATCAAATGCTCTTTCAACAAGTCTGGCAACAATCCTGGTTTCAAGGCGGCTTTTTATGGAAATGGCATGCAGACCACTCCAATGCGGGTGGTTCCGATAATAACCGCTACACCCCACAGAACAAGCCGGCAGAAAACCTTATACGAAAATTTTACTTGAACGGGGAATAAGTTTGGTTTTTTAAAGTAAGCGTATAAAGGTTTTGTAAGAAAAGGGGAATACCCGTAACAAATACCCTCAAAGCTTTGGAAACCAGTAGTTTTTAATGGCGAAAGACTTACATTTTGAAAGGTTAGCAAGGATGAAATTGGTATGATAATAAACGAGTATTGCTTAAACAGTTAATTCTAATAATTTACTATTAAGAGCAGTTTTATTCTAAATATTTAAGTAAGAGGTTATTTTAGGCGAGCGGATTAGTATTTAAGTTTTAACCTTAATAAGCAAATAATAGAGTGGAAATAGCTGCATGTTATGATTTACCAACTGTGCATTCGCGTTTTTAAGATGTCAATCAGATTTAAGCGGAAAAAACTGTTCTTCCAAAATTTGAGCTCATACAAACAGGTAGGAAACTTTTAAAACACTAACCCACTAAGATCAGTTATGACGGAAAAAACCATTCAATACACTTCCAATATCACTTGTCCCAATTTTGGGCATCAAAAGGAATAGCAAATGCCGGAGTATACCTGTCAGTATTTTACGATTGTAAAAACTGTCATAAGAGCCTAAAGCCAAAGCGTGGTAATTGCTGGGTATCCTGCTCCTACGGGAATATGAATTGCCCGCCTGTGCAGGTGAAAGGGAAAAACCATTGTTGAATAGCTTCTTTAAAATTTCATCCATCTTTCATTGACGATAAGTGGAGCATAGTAGTCCGGGGCCAGTTTTTTCTGCTCGGATCTGGGCAAAGCATGCCAATCGTGAATAACATCCGCGTCCAAATGGGCCAATTCAGGAACCCATAATTTGATGAATTCGGCCTTTGGATCATATTTTTTGGCTTGAAGGATGATGTTGAAAAAACGGTCTTTACGGGGATCCCCACCTACACCAGCATTGTAATTCCAATTGCCCCAATTGCTGTATACGTCATAATCCAACAGCAATGACTCAAACCAACTAGCGCCTATCCGCCAATCTATATTAAGGTCCTTAGCTAAAAAGGAAGCCACGTTTTGACGTCCTCGGTTACTCATATAACCCGTAAAATAAAGTTCCCGCATATTGGCGTCTATAAAAGGAATGCCAGTCTTGCCGGCTTTCCATTTCTTTAAGGAGTCAGGATCTTGATCCCAGGATTTTTGGACGTTCCATAAGCCTGAAAGGTAAAATAGGCGATTGCCATAACGCCAGGTTAAGAATCTAAAATAGTCCCGCCAGATCAACTCAAAAACCAACCAATAAGTGCTTTTATTTTGAACCCGTTCCTCTTCATAATTTTTTATTTCATTGTAAACAAAGCGCGGAGAGATGGAGCCATTGGCCAACCAAGGAGCCAACTTGGAGCTGTAATCGCCTCCTATTAAACCATTGCGGGTTTTTTTATAACTTGCTATACAATCGGTTTGCCACAGGTAATACTTCAGGCGCTCCAGGCCGGCTGATTCCCCACCTTTAAATTTCAAAACTCCTCTGGCGTCATCCTTAGGATGTGACACCCCTACATCATGGCATCCGGGAATGGTTCCAGGCTCTTTGATAAGCGGTACATTAATATTTTCAGGTATTGGGAAGGGTTTTCTTATTGAGGCATGAGCTTCACACTGCTTACGGAATTGGGTGAATACATCTGGAGCACGATCAGGATCAAAGGGCACATCTTCAGGATGAAAAAGCGTCTCCTGGCGAAAACAATGAAATTGGCCATTAAGGTTTTCTCTAATCCGTTGTTCCCGATGCCATTCATCATAAGCTATCCCTTTAGATGTATAGACCCCATCGGCTTCATAGGTCTGCACCAATTCCGGAATCAATTTTTCTTTTGCCCCTTGAAGAATAAGTAAATCCCCTCCAAGTTGTTTGAGCTTGCTCCTTAAATCCTGAAGTGATTCCAACAAAAATCGGGTCCGAAAAGACCCGGTTTTTGAATGGCCAAAAGCATCGATTTTCCATTCCTCCGGATCAATGATGTATACCGGTAGGACTTGATCATAATTTTTGACCCCAAAAAACAAGGCAGGATTGTCATGGACTCTCAAATCGTTTCTTAACCAGATGAGACAAGTATGCATAGCATCCGCGCTTAGTTGGTAGATATAAACCTAAGGAATTAAAAAAATTAGATGAGAAATTGTTCAAAGTCAGGTAAATGGAGGCTTAAGGTTCATCCTTAAGAAATAGGAACGGCTTAACCATAAAAAGAGGTTACAGCTTTTGAAGTAGTAGAACTGAAGTACCAACTAAAATTGCCCATGCAATAAAAACCTCTGTTATTAAAAATTAAGTATTTCCGAAAAAACTAATGGTAACCACTGCAAAAATTTTGGCTAATTGGTGTTTAAGTTTTAATGAATTTCCGGGATTTAGCATGGGAGCCCATTAACCGAATGGCTTAATTAAAGCCGAAGCGGGCGCTCCATCAGCTCCTTCTATTTTAACTTGCTGACAAATCATGTCATAAATGCCTTCTTTGACATTCCGCATATCCAATCCTTCAACGATCCAAACTTCATTTCCTAAAAATTTGAGGTGGGCTTCCACTTCTTCATCCGGATGCCCAATGCTTAAATAATCGATCTCCACCAGCTTAACTTCTTTATTGATTAAATAGGAAATAGCATCCAGGGCATAATGAACATGGTTGTCATTAAACGGTTGATCCCGCCAATCTGTGGAAGAATGAAGGTTTTTGCAAAACAACTTGTCTCCTTGTTTAATCTTACCAACGCGGTTTTTCGCATTTTGAAGATCTTCCAACGTAATTTTATCAAGGTTATCGATTTCAAAAGTATAGACCTGCCGGTTTTTACATCCATCGGTACTTGCGAGATGGCCTTCCCCTTGTTATCAAAATGAAGGAGAGCATCCACATGGGTACCCGTGTGGGCACTCATCTTCAACAATGCGACATTCGCATGATCACCTTGGTCAATGCTTTCCAAATTACTGATTACCGGTTCGGGATCACCTGGAAAGCTGATCATATTGTTTTTGATGGCATAACCAATGTCTATCCATGTTGAATGATTCATGAGCTTTTTTTAAAAATCAAGCAAATTCAAAAATACTTTAGCTCCGTCGCGGTCTATACATAATCTTTTGAATGGATGAACCTGTAAGTATAAAAAGTAAATTTTACGGGCATTCTGAGATAAGTGGGTGATTTGGAATATCACTATTGAGAGGAAATTGGTCTTACTACCTTATTTTGCTTGTCTTTTTTCTGACAAACCGAAAATCCGCTGAAGGAAAATCCGCTTATTAATGGAATAGCATTTTTAATTTTGGTGTGGAAAGGCATATTGATTTATGGAGGGCTTTTTAGATTTTTGGTATTTACTCCCGATCTCTGTTTTAATTGCCACGATTGCTATGTCAACGGGTATTGGCGGGGCCGTCTTTTTCTCGCCTTTGTTTATGGTTGGGTTGAATTTGTCTCCTCCAACGGCCGTTGGAGCAGCCCTGGTCACTGAGCTGTTTGGCTTTTCCTCGGGTCTTTATGCGTATGTTAAAGCCAAACTTATTGATTACAAACTGGGTATGAACCTTTTGGTGGTTTCTGTTCCTTTGGCCATTATCGGTTCTTTGTTTGCGGAATCATTTCCCGATACCGTGGTAAAAACCATTTTTGGCGTTGGCATTATGGTAATTGGCTCCCAACTTTATGTGGCTTACCGCAATGAAAAACGGGAACGGGAAGCATTGAAGGCGGAACTATCAGACGCTCAACCTGACCGGCATAATTCCTGCCTTGTTGATAAAGAAGGGAATGTTTACTACTATACCATTAAAAATAGGTGGTTGGGGCGTTTGTTCGCCTCTATTGGGGGCTTTTTCATCGGGCTTATTTCCGTTGGGTTGGCGGAGGTTCTGGAATACCGTTTGGTGGCTCAATGTCGTGTTCCTACCAGGGTAGCGGTGGCTTCATCCATATTTGTTGTGGTGGTCACCATTTTGCTTGCTTCTATAACCCATGCCGTGAATTTTGCACAGCATGCGGATGGTGCTACTGTAAACAAAGTGGGATTCATTGTTCTTTTCACGGTTCCGGGGGTCATTATTGGAGGCCAAATCGGCCCTTGGGTACAGAAGCGCGTAAACCAAGACTATATGAAGCTTTTCATTGCCGGTGTTTTTGTAACAGTAGGTATTTTTATGCTGGTCAATGCATTATTGGTTCAAGGATGAGCTTTTTGAAAAATGGTCAACAAAATGCATTGGCTGTGCGTTAGAAGTCTAAAATCCCTTAAAAAGTTCAAATCCCTTGTAACAGACCTTAATTTACTGTTTAAAACAATCTTCCCTAATTTTGCGGTCTATTATGCATAAAGATGAACTTAGCAAGTAAATGGAATTCTCAAAAGTTGATATATCTGTTGATCAATTAAAAACCCTTTACAAGCGCATGCTCCTGCCGCGCATGGTGGAAGAAAAAATGCTGGTACAACTGCGCAAGGGCAAGATCAGCAAATGGTTTTCAGGCATTGGCCAGGAAGGCGTTGCTGTAGGAGTTACCTCTGCCATGGAGCAGGATGAATACATCCTTCCTTTGATCCGGAACCTGGGCGTATTTACAACTCGAGGTATACCCCTTGAAAAACTTTTTGAGCAGTTCCAGGGTAAGGAAAACGGATTTACCAACGGCAGGGATCGCAGCTTTCACTTTGGTACCAATGACTACCATATTTTTGGTATGATCTCGCATTTGGGACCCCAAATGGCTGTAGCAAATGGCATTGCCCAGGCTTGCCAGCTTAGCAGAAATGGCAGGGCCACTTTGGTGTTTACAGGAGATGGTGGCACTAGTGAGGGAGATTTTCATGAGGCATTGAACGTGGCTTCTGTTTGGGACTTACCGGTCATATTTCTTATCGAAAACAATATTTATGGGCTTTCTACACCCATCAATGAGCAATACAATTGTGAGCATTTGGCAGACCGTGCTACTGGGTACGGCATGGAAAGCCACATCATAGACGGCAACAATGTTTTGGAGGTTTATAAAACGGTCGGCAGCGTAGCCCAGGATATACGGCAAAACCCTCATCCCGTACTGATAGAATGTAAAACTTTTAGAATGCGCGGCCATGAAGAAGCATCGGGCACCAAATATGTACCGGATGAGCTATTTGAGGAATGGGGCCAAAAGGATCCCATCGACAACTTTGAAAAACACCTCCTTGAAGAGGATATCCTATCAGAATCCACGATCCAATCTTACCGAGATGATTTAAAAAAAGCGATCGATGAAGGATTAAAAGAAGCTTATGCCCAGCCGGTGGTCCAACCTGATCTCCAAAAAGAGCTCAATGATGTTTACCGGTATCATACACCTGCCAGCAATGAAAATACAGCCATAACCAATAAGCATGATTTTGTATACAAGCCATCTACTGATCAGCAACAAGAAAAGCGGTACATTGATGCTGTATCAGAGGGCCTTTACCAAGGCATGGAGCAATTTGACAACCTGATCGTCATGGGCCAGGACGTAGCTGAGTACGGAGGTGTTTTTAAGGTGACGCAGGGCTTTGTTGATAAATTTGGCAAAGAACGTGTTCGCAATACCCCGCTTTGTGAGTCTGCCATTCTTGGCATGGGCTTAGGCCTGTCAGTCAAAGGTTACAAGTCGGTCATTGAAATGCAGTTTTCTGATTTTGTAACCATGGGCTTCAATCAAATCGTGAACAATCTGGCGAAGGTTCACTATCGCTGGGGCCAAAATGCCGATGTGGTGGTTAGAATGCCAGCTGGAGGCGGTGTGGCAGCCGGTCCTTTTCATTCGCAATCTACAGAGGCCTGGTTTACGCATACACCAGGTTTGAAAGTAGTGTATCCAGCCACCCCAATGGATGCCAAAGGCTTGCTGACTGCAGCCATTGAAGATCCGAACCCGGTTATGTATTATGAGCACAAATTCTTGTATAGAGGTGCTACGGAAGAGGTATATGAGGATTACTTTACGGTGGAAATTGGAAAAGCACGTCAAGTACAGGAAGGCCACGACCTTAGCGTTATAACTTATGGTGCAGGCGTCCAATGGGCCCAGGAAATTATCAATGAAAAGTTTGGGGATGCTTCCATCGAGTTGATCGATTTGCGAAGTTTGCTACCCTGGGATAAGGCCATGGTCGAGGCAAGCATCCAAAAGACCAACAAGGCTTTGGTGTTTCATGAAGCAGTTCATACAGGAGGTTTTGGAGGTGAGCTTGCTTCCTACATTGCCGAGCATTGTTTTGAATATCTGGATGGTCCGGTTATCCGGGTATCTTCTTTAGATACGCCCGTACCTTTTGCGCCAGAGCTTGAAGAGCAGTTCCTTGCTAAAAGCAGGCTGGAGGAGAAATTAAATGAACTTTTGAATTATTAACATGAACTATTGTACGTATTGTGCTCATGCGCTGAAGCTTGTTCAATTGGAAAATGAAACTGTTAAGCGTTACTATTGCGAAAACTGCGGTTCCATACATTATACCAATCCTAAGATGGTAGTAGGGTGCCTGGCCTATTGGGAAGACCAAGTGCTGCTTTGCAAGCGAGCCATAGAGCCCTTTAAAGGTAAATGGAACATTCCGGCTGGTTATCTGGAAAAGGGAGAAACAGCAGAAGAAGGGGCTAAAAGGGAAACCTGGGAAGAAGCTTATGCCAATGTTGAGGTGCATAGCGTTCACGCCATTTACAGCCTTACTCATATCAATCAAATCTACATTCACTTTTTGGGTGAACTTCAAAACCTGGATTATGCATCAGGTACAGAAAGCTCGGAAGTAGCTTTGTTCAAAGAAGAAGAAATTCCTTGGGAGGACCTGGCTTTTTCCTCAAGCAGTTTTGCACTCGAGCAATATTTCAAGGACCGTAGAAGGAATTACTACGAACCACACATAGGTTCGTTCATTCAGTATCGGAATTATTAAATGAAGGCTGAATTATTCGTTTACCATAAGCAGTTACCAATTAAAAATTTCCAATTGGGATTCATTGGCTTTCCAAAGTAAATAAGGTTGGTAAGTTTTAAAACACGTGCGGTTTTCTTTCCATGGTTTCGCAAAATTCCTTTATTTTGTCCTTTCTATAAACGCTCTGGTCTATGTTACAAAGGATCCAAACCATCTTCCTTATTCTTGGCATTGTAGCCAATGGCTTCTTGTTGTATTTTGACCTTTATTCGGTCAATGCCATGAATGAAAATGGAGAGGTCATTGAAAAAGCCACGCTCAACATAGAAAAGCTTCAATATGAAACCACGCTTGAGGATCATATGGCGTATTCCAAGCCTATGTATTGGTTAATGGGGGCTGTGGCCTTGGTAAGCCTTGTGGCATTTGCTTCGATCTTTCTTTTTAACAACCGCAGACTTCAAATGATCATTGTTCGCTTGAGCATGTTGCTTGAAGCCGGTTTGGTTGTCTTGTTCTTCCTTTTTACGGATCGTGCCAAAGAAGTGATCAACAATCCCATTTACCAGATGCAATATGAGGTTGGCATATTCTTACCGATTGCAGGGGTTGTCATGTTTTTCCTTGCCAATGTTTTCATAATGAGGGATGAAAAATTGGTAAGGTCTTCTGAGCGGTTGAGGTGAATGGTGTTGATGTTCAAAAGTATTTTAATGGGTTTTGTTGATATTATCAGAGTTGATGACTCGGTCTTAAACCGATCAGTCCTTCAATTCAACAATTGATAAGCTTGATATTTACCCCTAACATCCTTGCATCGCCTCTTATTAAGCTCACTTACAAGCTTATGGTCATGGATAGTAGCCCGGGTTTGTTAGGTTCATTGGTAGCCTATTAAGTATTGAGCTTACATGTAAACCATTGGCCAATGCCTTTGACCCCTTGATCTATATCACATCCAACTTCCTTTATAAACTTCTACCTTGTAAAGCAATAAGTCGTAAAGTTTTTGAGCTTCTTGGATGGGTAGGAAGCGAATGGTGCGCAAACCAGCAGCGGTATGAAAAGTTAAATGAGCGATATGCTTTCGTTTTTGAAGGAAGTTTTGCCGCAATTCCACGGCTTGAACCTTAAAGGGCTTTAAAACCGTACTCTTAGGAAATAACCATCCCCGCTTGTAATAGATCAGCTCTCCGTTGGTTTCTAATCTTACGGATTTTACAAATTTGGTCGTGTAAAGTGCAACAAGCCCGGCATATATGGGAAAACCTATTGCTGCATAGGTAACACCCAGAAAATATCCCGCCAATGCGGCAACAATTATTCCTGGGATGGCGAAAATGTTGAACAGGAAAATCATGTAAAAATTATTCGGCCTGATAGCAGTATATCCTTCATTGGCTTTCCATTCCGGAAATAGCATATCCATGATCCGGGTCGTCTGGTCTTCATAGCATGCCGGAATAATTACGTTCTCCCCAGCATCCTGGCTAGCGCTTTGGCCTTGGTATACCTGCACTGACTTCATCCCGAACGAATCCCGCATGAAATTGCTTCGCCATTCCATCAGCTGGATCTTACGGTAAGGAATGGTGTATTCATTTCGCTTGATCAATCCACCTTTTACCTTGAATGCCTCGTCCGTCAAAGAAGACTCGAAATCATAAAAATTAAGGATGTTGCTGACCAATGAAACCAATATAGTAACGATCAAAAACAGGATCAAGAGTAAAAAGGCCGTTATGATGCCCGTTTGCATAATGGTAGCCATGACGTCATTGGTAATGGAGGTATAAAAGGTACTGATGATCTCTTGAAGCTGCATTAGAAAACCGATCATCACGCTTGCAACCAATGCGCCATTGCGAAAATGGTTGTCAGTGAGGGCTACTTTAAGAAAGTCTTTCAAACCAAGTTTAACAAGGGTATGGCTGTTGGTAGCTGCTTCAGTTGTTGCTTCCTCTGTTGTTGATGGAGCAGCCTTTTCAGGCTGCAGAGCTTCCTGTAGCTGGTAAGCATAAGGCTTTTCAAGGGCTTTGATTTCAAGCTCTTTACCTTGGGAACCGGCCGTATCAATTTTTAAGCCAGTGATGTCCAGGATTCGCTGCATAAAATTCTCGTGAAGGTGTACCGATTGGATCCGTTCAAAAGATATGGTGGTTCGCTCCCTTACCAATACTCCGCTTTGAATAACAAGTTCATTGCCCGAGATGAGGAAGGTAAACCTTTTATACTGCAACCATGAGAAAACGATCAAGACCACCCCCCCTCCGAAGATAACCACTAATATCAACCACCAAAAGGAAGAAAAGTCAATGAAAACAGCAATCAGGGCGTACAATGCAATGTTGGCATAGGCCCTGAAGTTTTCATACATGTATACCAGCACTGCCGACAACTCTTGGCGTTGCGGTTGTGAAAGGTCGAGTTTATTCATAAGTGCTGGAAACTTTTGCTATGTAATCCCGCAAACGTTTGGCTTCGTCAGGTTCCAGGCCACCGATCCTCAAATCTGAGGCGGACCCTCCGGCTGTGTAAATGGAAAGCGCGGATAAGTTAAAGCTCCTGGCAATAGGTCCCTGGGCTATTTCACAGTGTTGAATCCGGTTGAAAGGGATGGTGATCTGGGAAAAAAACAAAAATCCTTTGCGGTAGCTGATGTCATTCTCACGCAATACATAACCCCTTATCGCAAACCCCTTGATCTCTTCAGTTAACGAAATACATCCAATCAAAAGCCAAATAATACCAAGGATTAGTGCTATGGTTGAAGCTTCAAACAACAAAGGAACGATCCATGATGCGGCCAGGAAGGTAAATGTTATGCTAAAACTGATCATACGAAGGGTGAAATAGCGAGCCGGATGCTGCTTAAATTCAACCTGTTCTATATGAGGGAGTTCTTCTACATCGAGTTGGGTGTTGGTAAAATCCAAGGCTGATTAACTTTTGATATTGATTGTAGATGAAAAGCCGCAAATTTAAGATCATTAAGCCTAATGCTTTGCACCGTTCAGTTCTAAAAATATTTGTGGTTTTTATGACCATTAACAAAAGCACTTCCCAAAATGTGTTCTTTGTCTGTATGATTCAAGTCGAATAGGTCCATAACCATGTCTGAAAGGGCTTTTTGGTATTTACGATTTTTTTGACTCAGGTCATGTAACTCTTGAAGTTGAACGCTGTTACTTGCACCAATGATAGGTATGGGCAAATTTTCTATATGGGTTCTTAAGACTTTGGTGGAATTAAAGAGTTTCTGGTAGATAAAGGTATACAAAGGCGAGTTGAATAAAGCAACAAGGGTCTTGTAATTATACTTAGAGTCAGGAATACAAAAGTTAGCGCTGTTCAAGATTAAGGAGCCTTGCTGATCGAGCGCAAAAATGGGTTGGTTGGCAATGAAGCGGTAACAAAGCTTGGTTTGCCTGTAAAGTTCGGGGGGTGCTACTTGCTGAAGTATGGAAGGTTGGAAATTGATAAAGTACTTGGGGTCACCGAAATAAAAAGGATGAAGATCCTTGCCCCGAAAAATGGGTTCGTGGTTGAGCTCCTCGCTTTCTTTCAAATGTTGTTGGTTATTACCGGTAACAATGCCCAATCCAAATTGAGCCTGACCAGCTAAGCAATCCGCCCGTTGGGCCATCACTTTGCTCAGGATGACTTGGTCTTTTGGGTGGGTAAGCAAGGGAATATAATAAGGCGCTTTGTTTAAAGCTCTTTTGTTGATATAATTGACGGTTGCCTCCTTGTTTTTTGGTACAAGTTTTATTTCATCATTTCTTTTATTTTTATTTATGGTAAGCCGGATCGTTTTCGACATGACGCCTTTAAAAGCGTTGCCAAAAAGTTCTATCGTATCGATGGTGTAATGGTTTAACACATGCTTTCTGATGTTTTGGTGGGCCTCTACGCTTAAAAAAGCCTCTGGTAAAATAAATACCAGTTTCCCGGACTTATTGAGCTGCGCTAATGCATTGTAAAGCACATGACTAAAGGATTCGGAAGTGTTCAGGTTAGGGCGCTTATTTTTTAAAAGTTGTTTTTGCGGGGTTTTGAACTTAGCGCCCCAAGGTGGATTCGTTACAATCAAGCCGAAGTATTCTGGGTTAGCACAATTTTCGGGTTTGGCGTTATTTTCAGCTTGAACATTGCTGATAATGAAATCCTTGTGTTGAATTTTAGGGGTAAAATCTAATCGATTAAAGTGCAAATGAAGGTTGGTCTTACACAACTTGACGGAAAGCCCATCCACATCGTAACCATGGACTTTTTCAGGATCATGATGCTGGCTTAGCAAGGAAATCAAGATGCGCCCAGTTCCACAGCAGGGGTCCAGCACCCTTACATTTTGGTCTGTTTCAATGCCTCTGAGTAAATGCTCGGGTGTAAAATAAGCCCCCTGAGCAGCATTTTCGGAAATGGTTCTTAGGGATTGGTAGGCGATGCCCAGAAAGTCAACTTCCTGAAACGGAAAAGGGTGAGCTTTGAATGATTGGAACAATTGCCATAATATTGGTAGGTTCAATCCTTGCTCGGCCATCCAATTATTAACAAAAGAAGTAAAATGGCGATGTTCACTGCTTATGGTTCCTTCTGCTTCATTGATATGAAGGAAGCCGTTTTGGTGTAAGGCATTGAGGACTATGGCTAATAAAGTAGTATCATAATTGGAATCAAGCGCTTGATGCTTTCTAATAACAAAGTCTAAATAACGCTTGGAGCTTTCATCCTTCAGGTTTTCTTGCTTAGCAACCCGCTTTTGGTTCTTGTTCCTGTTGGCTCGTTGGGTAAGTTTATCAAACGTTGCGGTATTTACCTTGCCTAAGATGGCCTTGTATTGTTCTTCCGAATAGTGATGCCCGAGATCAGGAGCCGTAATGACCCCTGTTTTGATCCAATTCTCAATGGTAGCGTAAGCAACCCCTATTTCTTCTTGTAGTCTCTGCTTGGTTCGCATAGGGTGGCTGGCATTAAAGCTTAGGCAAGCAAATTAAACAGAATGTTGGGATTTAGCAAAAATGGCTATGGAAAGGCCGATTATAGACCAATGGTAACTTGATGTTGTTTCATAATTCAATAAAAATACTAACTTTCAAAAAATTTTTAGATGCAAGCTGTTTACCTCACCAAACAGGCAAATGCCCATGATTCATTTGAGATCAGGGAAGCCGAAAGGCCGGTGCCTGGTATTAACGAAGCCATGATCCAAGTAGAGGCCTTTGGGTTGAATTTTGCCGATGTACTGGCCCGGCAGGGTATGTATAAAGATGCACCTCCAATTCCTGCTATTTTGGGCTACGAAGTAGTAGGCACCATAGCATTAATGGGAGCCAACGTGGAGGGTTTCCAAATTGGTCAGCGCGTAGTGGCCTTTACAAGGTTTGGCGGTTATGCGCAGTATGCCGTATCGGATCAACGAGCTATGGAAGCCATACCTGACCATTGGGAACAGGGCAAAGCCCTTGCTTTAGCAACTCAATACTGCACAGCTTATTATGCCGCCTACGAAAGCCTCAATTTACACGAAGAAGATAAGGTTTTGATCCATTCAGCGGCAGGTGGCGTTGGAATTGCCTTATCACAATTGGTTAGGCTGAAAGGTTGCACCATTTTTGGTACGGCTAGCCGGGATGAAAAAATGGAGGTTATGAAAAGCAATGGCGTGCACCATCCCATCAATTACCGGGAAAAAGATTTCCGCACAGCAATTCAAAAGGCATTGGGGGAAGATCGGTTGGACGTGATTTTTGAATCTTTAGGGGGTAGGTATTTTAAGCAAAGCATGCAATTGCTGGGCGCTGGTGGCAGAATAGTAGGGTTTGGTGCCTCCTCAAGATCCGGAGGTGCTAAAAACATTTTTAATACGCTTAAGCTGGTGGCTGGTTTTGGTTTTTTCTCGCCCGTGCAAATTCTTATGAAATCACAGGCCATTATTGGTGTTTATATGCTGGCCGTCGCTGATTACCAACCTAAGAAGCTTCAAAGGTGTTTGCAGGATGTGGTTGCTTTGGCCAAAGAAGATAAGTTGCATCCTTACGTTGGTGCTACTTATCCGGCTGACCAGATAGGTGAAGCTCATGCACATTTACAAAGCGGGCGATCGATAGGAAAAATTGCCGTTAAATGGTGATCAAATCATTAGTCAAGTGGAAATTCTTGTGATAAGCTTGAGTCAAGAGTGGAATTACACGAAGTGCGAAACCTTATTAATAACCTTGAATAACTTTAGTTGATCTTATCGCCCCTTAATTTCCTGAAACGTTTCCTGGCTTCTATTTTGAAAACACTGCCTTTGTGGTCTAAAAGGAGTTGTTCGTAGAGTGCCTGGGCTTTTTGTTTTTGATCGAGGTTGTAATGATACACTTCTGCTGCCCTGAACAGTGCGTCATCGCCCAAAATATCATCTCCGTGGTTTTCATGGACTTTCATGAAGTAGCTTGCGGCTGAGTCATAATTTTGGCGGTTAAAATACATACGGGCTTTGGCATAAAAGATCTCATCCGTGAGGTTATGGTCCGGAAATTTGTTGAGGATGCTGTCCAGTGTTTCGTTGGCTTGTTGGTAATTGTTTTTAAAAATATGGAAATCGGCCCTTGCATACATTTGCAAAGGGGCTTCAGTAGTATCCAGGCCGCGATTGTCTTTAATCAACATGCGCAATTGAATGGCATCATTTGAGATCAGTTTGGAAGTTGCACCGGCCAAAACTTTTAATTGGGCCTGGGCCCAATCAAATTCGCCCTTGTAAAAAGATAATTTGGCATTCCTGAATTTGGCTTTGTTGCCAAGCGGGTGGTCTTTGAACATTTTCTCAACTTGGGAATAATAAAGGGTGGCATCCCAAACATTACCCTTTAAGATGGCATAATCGCCTAAGTTGATTTTGGCTTTAGCAATTAAGGATTTATCTGTACCGGAGTTGATCATGTTTTCTAATAGCTTAATGGCTTCATCTACCTCGTCTTGGTAAACTGCCTTCATTTCTGAAAGCTTCAAAACGACCTCTCCCCATTCACCATAATTAAAGGCATCGCTTTCCATGAAATCTTCATAAGCTGTGACAAGGTTCTTCACATCCTCAGTATCGTAATTTCCATGCACGGTGATCCGGTTGTATTGGACATCTAACTTCCCTTTTTTGGCATTGGGATAAAACGGATTGGCTTCTCCTTTATTGACGATGTACTGATAAAGATTTTCGGCAATGCCATAAGCTTGGTTTTTAATACATACATCGGCCAGGTTCAAAAGCCTTTTGCCCAAATCTTTTTCGAGGCGCTGATCGAGCGCTCTGAGTTGCATAAAAGCACTGTTGAAATCCTTGTTCTGAATGAATAGCCAGCTAAGTATTTCAATGTACTCGGCCCTGTCCGGATTGTCTTGGATTTCGGATAGAAGTAGGTTTTTGAAAGTTCCGTAAGGTCCCGGCTTCATCACCAATTCCTGCAGTTCTTTTTGAATCCGGTCTTGGGCATCCTTGTCTTGCTCAAGCCATGTCAAGTATTCTTTGAACATGGGTTCGTATCGGGCATCTTCTTTGTACAATTTTGCTAATAGGGAGCTGAATTTATTGGGGTTTTTGAGGATCTCTCTACCTTTTTGATAGGCCTTTATGGCATAATTGGTTTTACCATGGTTTTTAAAAGTATTGGCCACGATCTGTATTTGATCAGCTCTGGATGGCAGGTTTTCGATCACTTCCTGATAGGTTTCTTCTGCTTCATCCTTTTCATCTTGTAATTCATATATGTGGCCAAGGTCTACTTGGTATCTTTGGGGATTGGTGCGCTTACGGACTTGCCTGTTGAGCATGCTTTCAGCATCATCATATTGTTGCAGATTGACCAATGTGTTAAGGTAATATTCGTAAAGGTAAGTTGAGGATGGACTGTTGTTGAAGAGTTCCTCAAAAATCGGAAGCGCTTTTTCATATTCTTCCTCCTGGAAATATTGTACTGCTAATTGTTCCCGGGTATCCTGATCCTGGCCGAAGCTTTGAAAAGCTAAAAGACAGCCAAGTAAAATAAAATTAAGCGTTATAAATTTTTTCATAAGAATGGATTGTTCTTGAGTCAAATCTTGATCTCTTCTGACCGATTATAACACGCAAATATCAAGCTAAGTTACAATTTATAACAAAAACCCAGTTTATGGTTGCTTTGCCATGCTGAAGGTTTCCAGTGCCGTTTCTGCTCTTTTAACAAAAGGCTTCTTTTTGGTACCCGCTGCATAGACAAACCCCTCTAAAACAATGAGCCGTTCATTGGCTTGATCATGGATGGTGTAGTTGATGAAAGGCCCTCCCATGTAATCACCTTCAATTCGCCATAAACCTCTTGCTTGGATCGCTTCATAACCATTTAAATTGCTTTGGCGGGTTTGAATGTCAATCCGATCTTCGGTTTTCATATAGCTTCCCTCGGAGGGGCCATCTACAAAAACTTTTCCCACGCGATCCCTCACCTTTTTAATGTAGGATGGGGTGGGTTTTGAATCTTTTTCATAAGGAACCGAATAGGCCAATAAATTGGTAATGGACTTTTTCGTGTCAATTCGGTACCAAGCAAAGGACTGGATGTTTGCCTCGGCTTTCTTGCTGCTTTTTTCATCAGTGCCTATAAGCTTGGCTTCTTGGTAACCCGCCGGCACCTTGAAGTTAAAGCCTAATTTTTCTTTCATCCGTGCGGTTTTTTGACGATCCTGGGAGCCAGGATAAAGTTTTTCCCAGATGTAGTGGGTTTCTTCTTGATCAAATTCATCCCGTAAGTATTCTGCTTTTTCGTAAAGGTAGTCTATGATCTCTTCTTCCTGTGGAGCGTGAAGGAAAGCAACGAGTTGCGGTTCAGCCCAAAGGTTTTGTTTGGTAATAATGCCACGCTTCCCCTTATCGTATACCTTCTGCATTTCTTGTTTTTTAAAAAATTGATCAATCAGGGGCGATTGCTCGTTGGTGCCAGAGATGAACAAAATGCTTTTGTGCTTTTTATGCATGTTTTGCATGTTGTTATAATTCAAATAGGAAGTAATGAACCATATTTCGGGTTGAGGCAGGGCTGGGTAATTAGCATGGAAAATGCTGTCGATGGCTTTTTTTATTGGCGCTTTATCCTTAATACCCTTGCCGATTACCAATACCTCAAACTCTTTACCTGAGGCATTGGGTTGATAACCTTCTTGATTTTGGTTTTCACTTGATTCGTTTTGTTCCTTGGTCTTCGTTTGGTTCTGATCTTCCTCCTCGTTTCCTGATTGGCAAGCCGTAAAGGTAAGGCAAAAGCCCATAATGAGAAAAGGAATGAAGTTTTTCATGCTGATCATCTTTTTAAATTACAATCTTTTAAAATAGCACTCATGTTATGGATTAAAAATTAAACTCAAAGATAGGTGTAAATATTATTGTTGATAGCATTTGGGTAATGTTAGATCGAGCTTGCTCCCAAGGGAAGGAATATTCTGCTTGAAAGGTATGGATTCCGTTAAAATGCTCAACCATTTTTAATCTTAATTGCAATTGAAGTTGAATAATGGAGCTAAACAGGCCAGGTCAAAATCTATAATCGCATTGACCGTAATGTGAAGTCTGAACCAATAATACTCTCGGTCGTTGTTGCCTTTTGCTCAAGTGACCTTCCCCATACAAATATCCAGTGCTAAATAAGTAGTTAAGACCGCTATCAATTTCGGGAACCTATTATATAGGTTTTTCAGTTGAAATCTGACCAGTTTTAACAAAAGCGCTGTCTTGCCAACTCCTTTAAGGGCTCTTATACAAGCATTCGCTCCTGCCAATTAATCTTTTTAAAGTTGTTGCAGACAAATCCAGGGGAATCCATTTGGTCAAGCTCTATTTAAAAAACCTCAAGGCTGCATAACAGTGCCGTTTACCCTTGGCAGCAACTATCTAAAATATCGAAAATCGATCAAAAATGTTAACCATTGATAATCACCTTAATAAAGTGAGCATTAAATAAGGCTAAAAATGAATAAGGGGTTCTAGGGAGCAGACCAAATTTTGGGTAAAGTAATTGCTATTTTGTGCAATAACCTGGTGTTCCAAGGATTATAACCAATTAGAACAGTTAAGGTTGAATTAATTCCATAACAGCTTTACGTTGAACCTTACCCGTTTCGGTCTTTGGTAGCTCGTAAAGGTTCAGGATGTTTTTAGGTTGCTCGTAGGGATGCAATAAATTTTTGGTTGCTGTAAACAAATCTTGTTTCTTTATCTCATCGATCTCAGTTGCCTCTATGGCTAAAACCACTTTATTTCCAAGCGTTTCATCGGGAATAAAAGTGACAACGAAGTTTTTTCCAGGCCATAATCTTGCAATAATAGGCTCCAGAGTCTGTTCCAGTTTTTCTATTTGCACCTTGTAACCCCCGGAATTAATGACATTGTCGTAACGCCCTTGCCAATAAAACGTATGAGGATCTAATAATTCCGCCACATCATTGGTAACGATGGGTTGATCAACTATTGGCGAATGGATGATCAAACAATTGCGGGCATCCTGCTCAAATTGAACAGCTTTTAAAGCTTTAAAGGGAGGTCGCTCCTCTAGGCCGTTTAGGCGTCTAACTGCCACATGGGTTAGGGTTTCCGTCATGCCATAGGTTTGGTATATTTGGGTTGCTAAGTTTTGCGTTTGTTGCATCAATGCTTTATTGACAGGAGCTCCGCCAAGGATGACCGCTTTGGCCTGGTTAATCTGCTTAAGATCCTGATCCTTTCTCTCATTTAAAACTGTTGCCAATTGCAACGGAACCATGGCAGCAAAATCAAAATTCTGGGATGCGTTCAGTGCTTGCAAAGGATTGCTGGATGGGGGAACTACTATTAAATTCAGGTCTTGGCTAACCGCTCGCATAACCATCATAAAACCCGCCACATAATCTACGGAAAGGCAGCAAAGCAAGTAGTCATCCTTTACTAAACTGAATTGATGAATGGTTTGCTGCGCACTTTGCTTTATTTGTTCGCGGCTAAAAGTTAATTTTTTAGGCTTTCCAGTTGAACCGGAAGATTTTAGGGTGTAAAAGGCTTGTTCTTGAAGCCAGCTCTGGGCAAGCCAAAAAGCTTTTTTTACGGCTTCATCAAGGTTCAGTTGCTCAATGTTAATGGATGTTAATTCCTTAAAGGTGAATTCATAGCCTTGGCCAATGATACGTCCCATCAATTAAGGTTTTGCTCAAAGATAAGGGCTTTTTTTAGGATGATGCCCTTAATGCTGGATCAATTAGTAAGGTTATTTGATAAATACCAAATAGCCAAACTGACAATTGGCTGCAATCAAAATAGACTTAAAATCATTTTATTTTTAAATGACTTGATAACCCCTAAAATGGTAATGATCAGCCTTAAAATATGTATCTCAAATGAGATTTTAATATTTTATTACCTTTGCCGACTCTGAACATTAGTTGGTTTTACTTGTTCATATTAATTGAAAAATTATTCTCATGGATATAAAACCAGGGAAGCGACTCGCTCAAATTAACAACCCTGATGATTTGAAGCAATTTCCGGTTGATGAATTACCTCAAATCAGTAAGGAATTGAGGGATTACATCATCGACATTGTTTCTATGTACGGGGGGCATTTTGGAGCCAGTCTTGGCGTGGCCGAACTTACCACTGCCCTTCACTACGTATACAATACGCCTTACGATCAGTTGGTTTGGGATGTTGGGCACCAAGCCTATGGGCATAAAATTCTAACCGGACGTAGGAATCAATTTTCCACCAATCGACAATGGCGCGGGTTAAGTGGCTTTCCCAAAATAGAAGAAAGCCCTTACGACACCTTTGGGGTTGGCCATGCTTCCACCTCCATTTCGGCTGCCTTGGGCATGGCAATGGCCTCTAAGCAAAAAGGTGAACATGACCGCCAGCACGTGGCTATAATAGGAGATGGTGCCATGACAGCAGGTTTGGCTTTTGAAGGTTTAAACAACGCTGGTGTTACGGACGCCAACATTACAGTTATTCTTAATGACAACTGTATGTCCATAGATCCCAATGTTGGCGCCTTGAAAGAGTATTTAACCGACATAGCCACTTCCCACACTTATAATAAATTTAAAGATGAGGTCTGGAATGCGCTGGGTAAGATCAAAAAATTTGGGCCAAGAGCTCAAGAATTGGTGGGACAGGTGGAACAAACCATCAAATCAGCGCTGCTTGGCAACAGTAATTTCTTTGAATCTCTAAACTTCAGGTATTTTGGACCAGTTGATGGCCATGACGTAACCCACCTAAGGGAGCTTCTTAATGACCTTAAAGGTATTAAAGGGCCTAAATTACTTCATTGCGTTACGGTAAAAGGCAAAGGCTACAAGCCGGCTGAAGAAAACCAAACCACATGGCATAGTCCTGGACTTTTTGATAAAATTTCCGGAGAGATCAAGAAAAAACCGCCCAAGCAAGACGATCCGCCTAAATACCAAGAAGTATTTGGACATACGATTGTTGAATTGGCAAAACAAAATGATAAGATCATGGGCATTACGCCCGCCATGCCCTCCGGTTCTTCCCTCACCATTATGATGGAAGAAATGCCAGAACGAGCCGTGGATGTAGGCATTGCCGAACAACATTCTGTTACCGTTGCTGCCGGAATGGCATCACAAGGCATTAAACCTTTTGTAACCATATACTCTACTTTTCTCCAACGCGCGTATGACCAATTGATCCATGACGTTTGTATTCAAAACCTTTCGGTAGTATTCTGCATTGATCGTGCTGGCTTAGTGGGCGGAGATGGTGCTACACATCAGGGCAATTTTGATATAACCTACGCCAGATGTTTACCCAATACCATTGTTTCAGCTCCTATGAATGAGCCGGAACTGCGGAACCTAATGTATACCGCTCAAAAAGATGATTTTGGACCTTTTACCATTCGTTATCCGCGAGGGAAAGGGGTTACTGCTGATTGGCAAAAACCCATGAAGGAAATCACGATTGGAAAAGGAAGAAAAATTGCTGATGGTGAAGATTTGGCCATTTTATCCTTTGGGCATCCGGGCAATTTTGTGCTTGAAGCCCGCGAGGAACTAGAGCACAATCAAATAAATCCTGCGCATTATGACATGCGGTTTGTAAAGCCCCTTGATGAGGAAATGCTGCATGAGATCTTATCGAAGTTCGATAAGATCCTCACCATTGAAGATGGCTGTTTGTATGGAGGTTTTGGAAGTGCCATTCTTGAATTCATGAACGACCATAACTACCATGCTGAGGTTAAACGGATTGGTATACCCGATGAAGTAATTGAGCATGGCAATCCAGAAGATCAAAGAGGCTATTGCGGGATTGATAAAGAAGGCATTTTAAGAGCCATAGAAAATATGATGGCCGTTAAACTGGCTAAAGCTGGCCAGGAAAACATCTATTCCTGACCGCATAATCAAAGCTTAAAACCATTCGTCAACAACCCATTACAGTTATTGGTCTGATGTCAGGCACTTCGCTTGACGGTGTCGATTTGGCAGCATGCAGGTTATGGCAGGAGGCCACCCAGTGGAAGTATGAGATATTGGCTAAAGAAACGTTTGATTATAGCCCAAAATGGAAAGAAGCCCTTGTTCAAGCACCCACTCAATCAAGGTCAACAGCGCTCTACGAATTGGATCTTGAATTAGGCACTTACTTTGGTGGGCTCATCCGTCACTTTTGCAAGGAACATGAGCTAAACCCAGATTTAATCGGATCTCATGGTCATACTGTAGTCCATGATCCGCCAAAGTACACTGTTCAAATTGGGAAAGGGAGCGCCATAGAAACTTTAACCGGAGTCCCAGTGGTCTCTGATTTCAGGATTAAGGATGTATTACTGGGTGGCCAGGGGGCTCCTTTAGCACCAATTGGTGATGAATACTTATTTGGTGACTACGATTATTGCCTGAATTTAGGAGGTATAGCTAATATTTCCGCCACAAATGCAGCGGGCCAACGCATCGCCTATGATGTAATACCCTGCAACATTGTTTTGAACCAGCTTGCCCAGGAATTGGGGAATATGTATGACCCCCAAGGAAAGCTTGCCAGCGCAGGCATTGCTAATCAGCATCTTTTCAACCGATTAATGGAGCTCAATTATTTTAAGCAGCGGCCTCCTAAGTCTTTGGATAAAGAAGCAAGCTTAAAGATGATTTGGGCCATCCTCGATCAATCCGAATTTTCACTGCAAGATCAATTGGCTACCATGGTTGCCGTGATTGCTGCTCAAATTGCCAAGGCCATCAATGAAAATGCTCCTACAGCCAACAGCAGATGTCTTGTTACCGGAGGAGGTGCTTGGAATGATTACCTTGTGGATCAAATTCAAAAACATACCGATGTAGCAATTCATGTTCCAACTTCCACGGTTGTAGATTATAAAGAGGCCCTCATTTTTGCATTCATGGCTTTATTGAAAATTAAGGGTCAAAATAACGTGTTGGCCTCCGTGACCGGTGCGCCCTATGACCATTCCTCAGGAAGCATTGATGGCAATTTGACGCTCAGACCGAACTTTTGAGATACTAAAAGGTTAAATACTTATTCATAGAGGGAGTTGAAACAAGATTAATGATTGCTGTTTGTTGGCTACCATCATGCCATTTAACACTTAATTTCAAGAATACATAAAAACTAAAAATTAACTACACAAACCTGCTTTAATTTTTCATTAGGCACCAGGTAGTGTGAAAACATTTGCCAAAAAATCTTTTTTCTCTCCTTTAAACTTTTTACATATCTGTTGTGGGTTATTTTCTTTCTCATCCACCACCATACTCTTTCGATCGGATTTAGTTCAGGGCTATAAGGTGGTAAATAAATTAACTCTAATTTGGGGTGTTGTTTCAGCCATTCCTTCAATTTTCTTGAATGGTGAAATGGAACATTATCTACAACCATGATTATTTTAGGAGCATCACGGTAGGTTTGAAGAACTTTTTTCAGATGCTTAATAAACGTTTGGCAATTTCCTCTTTCTTCAAAATTTACTACCATTTGCCCGGTTTTATAGTTGTAGCTGCCAAAAAAAATAAAGCCGTTCTTTATTCTTTTGCTTGCAAGAGATCAAAGGCTGGCTACCAACTGGACTCCAGGCATAATTGAGGGTAGCCGTATTGCTTAATGAAAACTCATCCTGAAAAAGAAAAGCCGTTTCATCCGGCTCTTCATTTAGTTTTTTTTAAAGTTTTGTTTAAACTTCTCTTGTTTTTCAGGATCTGCTTCCGGATAAATTCCTCTACCTTTTTTGATAGGAGAATCCTAAGCGATGAAGGATATTATAGACCTGGGCATCTTTATACTCTACTCCAAAATGTTCTTTTATCCAATCCCTAACTAAAGGCCCCGTCCAGGTGGCTGTATTATAACCGTATTCTTCCGGTTCTTCATTTAGTAAAAGTTGTTTGACTCGGTCAAATTGTTCATCGGAAAGCTTGGACTTTCTTCCTTTCCCGGGTTTATCCTTGAGGCCCTCAATTCCCTCCTCATCAAAACGATGTACCCATGAAGTAATTTGTTTGAAAGTAGTCTGGAAAATATCCTCTAATTCGCGAGGTGATTTCCCTAAAGAGACTTGATACACGGCTAAAAGTCGAACACCAACAATATAGTCTTTAGAGCCTTTCATGATTGAAAGGATGCTTTCCGAATTGTAATTTTTAAGTTGAAGTCTTGGCCTACCCATAGCGATTTTTAGGCCAAAGATAAAACTTTTTTGTGTAATTTAAAATTATAGTTTGTGTAATTTGTAGAGGCATTTCCCATCAGAAAATTCCCAAAAGATATTCTGATGAAAAATCCAGATTTAATCGGTCGATGTTCATTTTCGTAATGCTGGCTTCCAAAATGGTTTCAAACAGTGTTAACATGTAAATTGAGCTCTTAAGCGATTTGATCCATAGTTCCATGCGGAAGTTCATTCTGTTCTTTATAAGGTCTTCAAAAAGATTTAGCATAAGCATCAATTTTGTTAAGAACTATATCGCTATCATAAGAATAGATGTAAAATTATTCATATATGGATGGGTGCTGGCATAAAAGTATTTGAAAGCTTTTGGATTTCAATAGTAATTTATAATAACGCTCATGGCCTTAATATAGGTTGATAAGTAGTTTAATTATAATAGTTTAGGAAGGGGGTTGGTATAGTAAATTTCGCTCCATAAAATAATCTGTGATTTAGAAAGGAGTTAGGTAATATTAAAAGTTTAATTTAAAGTGGTTTTATTTTCAAATATATTTCTTGTATTATTGTATTGGTGGAAATAAAAATGAAGGTTAATGGTAAGCAAGTTCAATTGCATATTACTGGTTGATGATGATGATACCACCAATTTTGTGAATAGAATGATCATAAATCAATCAGATTGTGCTCATCATATAGAAATAGCTTCCAATGGTCAAGAAGCGGTTGATTTTTTGCAATCTCAACCCAATGGTGCCTTTCCACAGCCAGAACTTATTTTTTTGGATATCAACATGCCGATAATGGATGGATGGGGTTTTTTAGAACAATACAACCAATTAAATCCTGAGCAAAAAGGACAAGTAGTCATAACCATGTTAACGGCTTCTTTACATGAAGGAGATCAGGAAAAGGCTGAAAAGCAACCTATGATCAATGAATTCATGCACAAGCCACTGACGAAGGAGAAACTCCAAGATATTATCCAGTACTACTTTCCGGAGAAAACGAGGCATTAATTCAAATTGAAGGAGCTTTTTTCAATAGAGCTATAGCAAATTAAACACGCTGATAAAAGTAAAATTTGGTGCAAAAAAAAATGGGAAGCTGGCAAAAAAGCCTTTTTTGCCAGCTTCCCAAGTATTTAATTCATTGAGGATTGCAGGCTTCAATGCAAAATTCATAAAACGAGGCTATTCTTCGGTTGATTCACTCGTTTGTGATTGATTCGGGTCCCGATCTCCTTGCATAAAGTTAACCATCCATCCCGGATATTCCTGCGGGATTTCACTGATTTCATCCAGCCTGTTCATTTCCTCATCAGAAAGTTCGATCTCCATTGCATTTAAATTGTCTTCCAATTGCTCCATGCGCTTGACGCCAATGATGACACTGGTCACCACTTCTTTATGAAGCAACCAGGCTAAAGCTATTTGAGCTACTGAAGAATGGTGATTTTGGGCTATTTCATCCATTACATCTACAATGTCGTAAGCTTTTTCTTTGTCAACCGGTGGAAAGTCAAAAGTTGTTCTTCTTGCGGATCCCGGTTCGGGGTGATCATTCCTGCGGTATTTGCCTGATAAGAATCCACCAGCCAGTGGGCTCCAAACCATCAGTCCCATTTTTTGGTCTTGTAAAAGGGGGGCCAATTCCCTTTCAAGACCTCTACCAGCAATTGCGTAATAAGCCTGAAGGCATTGAAACCTTTCATAACCCTTGAGGTCTGATAGGCTCAAGGATTTCATCAATTGCCACGCCATCATGTTGGATGCACCGATGTGCCGAACTTTACCCGATCTTACCAAGTCTTCAAGGGCTCTTAAGGTTTCTTCAAAGGGAGTAAAGGGGTCTATGCCATGAATCTGATAGAGATCAATGTAATCCGTATTCATGCGCTTGAGGCTGGCCTCAGCCTGTTGTATGATATGATGGCGGGAGAGCCCTGCATTATTGGGGCCCGCTGCCATTCGTCCTCTTACTTTGGTGGCAAGGACCACTTCTGACCTTTTATATCCCAAGGCTTTTCCCAATATTTCTTCAGATAAACCATAAGAGTAGACATTGGCGGTGTCAAAAAAATTCATGCCAGCGTCAAGAGCCTTAGCTACTTGGTCGTTCGCTTCATGCTGTTGTATCTGACCTACATTGCTCCAAAATTCAGTGCCGCCAAATCCCATGGCACCAAAACACAATTTGGATACCCACAAACCGGTGTTGCCTAAAATTTTGTACTGCATAGCTATGATATTTGAAGGTTGAAAGTTATTTAACCAGGGTTTGATAAAGCCAAAAAGGCTAATTTAACAACATAATACTAACCTAAGTTCTTATTGAATTGTTTTCAAATATGCCTTTTGCTCTAAGGTTCTCAGTTGTTAAAATCAATGCAGGATCATGATCAACATCTGGATGTGATTTTTTTAAAAGCATCAGGCTATTCCCACAATTCCTTGCTTAGCAGATTAATCCTAATAACAATCAATCTTTATTGTTTGCTCTTTTACTGGTTTCATGGTCGGCTTTGGCATTATTATCCAGAGGTTTGTTAGGCCTAAAGGGCTTTGTTTCTTTAAACTGCTTTTTTAAAAAGTCCTCTTTATGAGGCACCCCTTGGGTGTTGCCATCCACCCTTAAAGCTTTGACTAAGGCAATGGCCGTAGCGATCACCAAAAAGCTTTGAGGCAAACCTGATGAAATGGCTGCTGTCTGTAAGGCTTGAAGGCCTCCTGCCAAAAGGAGGGTTGCTGCCGCAGCACCTTCAGAAATACCCCAGAAGGCCCTTTGAAGAACAGGTGGATCAGGATGCCCGCCAGAAGTGACCATGTCATCAACAAGGGAACCCGAATCCGAGGAGGTGATAAAAAATATAATGACCAAAAGCAACCCGAGCCATTTGCTTATAATGGCAATTGGCAATTCGTCCAGTAAGGCATTCAATGACATGGAGAGGTTGCCGTCCACTACATTGTGGATACCGGCATTGTTGTGAATGTCAAGGTACAAAGCCGTACCTCCAAAAATTGAGAACCAAAGAAAAGTTACAATGGTAGGCACCAGAAACACATAAAAAACAAATTCCCGGATGGTCCTACCTTTGGATATACGGGCAATAAAAACCCCCACAAAAGGACACCAGGATATCCACCAGCCCCAGTAGAAAAGCGTCCAGTTGGTTTGCCATTCAGAGTTTGCTCTTGGATCAAGCCATAAACTGGTTGGTATGAATTGATGAATGTAATCGCCCAGGGATGTTATGAACAGCTTAACAATGTAAAGCGTGGGGCCGGCAAAAAACACAAAAAGCATGAGTAAAAACATTACTGCCAGATTCGTCATGCTTAAATACTTGATGCCCCGCCCAAGCCCTGATATCGTAGAGGTAACAGCAACGGCCGTGATGATGATGGTGATGAGGATTTGCGTTTCAATGTTATAAGGTACCGTCAAAAGCGATTTTAACGCTGAATTGATCTGCATGGCCCCTAAACCAAGCGAGGTAGCAACCCCCAATAAAGTTCCCACTGTGCAAAAAGCATCCGTTACATGACCCAGTACTCCTTTAATATTATTTCCAAAAATGGGGTAAAGAAGCGAACGAGGCGCCAAAGGCAAACCTACCCGAAAGTGGAAATAAGCAATGCCGGCACCGAATATAATGTAAATGGCCCATGGATGAAAACCCCAATGAACGAATGAAAACCGCATGGCTTCTTTTAGAGCTCCAGCAGTTTCGGGGTCAGCAGTCGGTGGTTTATAGTAATGCTCAATGGGTTCTGCTACGCCATAAAAGATCAAGCCCATGCCCATTCCGGCCGCAAATAACATCGTGAACCAAGCCAATTTGCTAAATTCTGGTTGCTCATTGTCTTTGCCCAAGCGGATACCTCCATAAGGGCTAAAAAACAACCAGATAACGAACAATAAAAAAAAGAATACGATCAGTACGTAATACCATCCAAAATAAGTGGTTATAAAATGGAGGGTGGTTTCAAATACGATGGTGGCTGTGGAAGTCCAGATGCCCCCGAATACAATCACCGCTAAAACAAACCCACCTGCTCCAAAGAAAACAGGAGGATTCATCATGGTAAACCATCTCTGGAAAAATCTGCTTACTGCGTCAAAGATCAAAAAATCCTTTTTTGGAATTTAGCAAGCTTGAAGCCAAGTTTACAAAACTTTTTGATATAAAGTTGGAGGCTTTGAGAATTTAATTTGGTTAAAAATTATTATGTAAGGTTCTGATTGAGAATTAAAAAGCCTCAACATGTAGAAAAGTTAACAAATGTCATGTAGCAGGAAATTTTCATTTGAAGGTCGAGAAAGCCTTGATCAGCATAAATGGCAAGTGGTTAACAATAAATTGCTATGCTTTATTGAGCCGGTAAGCAATAATTTTAACAGCTTATGTAAATGAAAGGTTGGCACATATTCATAACATTTTGAAGGTATCGATATATAAAATATCATTCCATACTTGACAATCTAAGGATCCAAACGAACATTGACTAAAAAGCTATCAAACATTCTACTATAGGGCCTTTTCACCATAGAGGCTTCCTAATGACATGGGCTTACCTTGGCTATATAAGTTTTTTGGTTAATTTTGTTGCTTTAAAAATTTTACCCTGTTCGTTATTGAGCCAGGATTTTAAATTTAAAAGTAAACTTAACCAAATAAACCAATTGTTAAAAATATGACAAGAATAGCTTTAGAATTCGTCCCCCCTGATTTAGAGGCTGGTAAAGAAAAAGCCATCGAAGATGCTCAAAAGGTTATCACTGAATCCCGTAAATTTGGGATGGAAAATGCCATAGACCATATCATGATTCCCGGTATGATTGAGGAAGAGGAAGACCGACCGGTAGAAATGAAGCCCAAGATGGATCCCCTTGATTTATGGAAAACCATATCACCGGAATTGCCTGGTAAAAAAGGGATGTGTACGCAGGTTACGGCCTTTTTGAATGAAAATGATCTCCAAGAGCGATTTGTTAATCTAACCCAAGCTGGTGTTGAAGGGATCATCTTTGTAGGCGTTCCGCGAACCATGCAGGATGGAGAAGGTTCTGGTATGCCGCCAACCGATGCTTTGGCTCAATTTCAGGATACGGTTAAAGACCGTGGTGTTATTATGATCCCGACAAGAGATCAAGAAGATGGTCGCTTCAATTACAAATGCAGTCAGGGAGCTACTTTTGGTTTAACGCAACTTCTATATTCAGATGCTATTGTTGATTTTTTAAAGGAGTTTGCTCAGAATCATGAGTACCGCCCTGAAATTTTGCTTTCTTTTGGTTTTGTGCCCAAAGCAGAGCAAAACGTTGGCTTGATCAATTGGCTTATTCAAGATCCGGGTAATGAAGTTGTGGCCGAAGAACAGGCGTTTGTTAAGCAATTATCCCAAATGAAGCTTAAAGACAAGCAAAGCCATTTACTTGATCTTTATAAAAAAGTTGTTGATGGTATTCAAGGTCTTGGATTCCCAATTAGCCTTCATTTTGAAGCACCCTATGGGTTTACCCAACCAGCTTTTGAAACATTTTCCATGATGCTGGATTATTGGTCGCCCAAGTAATTATGGTTGATTAGAAATAAAAATTATTACAAAAGGCCGGCTCCTATGCTGGCCTTTTTTTTGCTTTATTAATAAAACTACGCCCGGCATTTATTTGTCCAAAAGAAGGGACCAAGGATGGCTACAAATCGGTATAATGTTTTAAGTAAAGTTAAAATGAGGAAAGTCAGTTAATTATTGTTAAATTTCCATTTTATTTGAAGTTGCTATTAAATTTTAGATAAACCTTTAATAAAAACGGTCGATATGGGAAGGAGAAAAAAGAAAAAGCCTGAAAACGAAGAAGAAAAGGCAAAAGTCCATTCTGAATTAGAAGGTTTAGAGATCAACATCAATGAGTTTGGAGAAATTGAATCCAATTTAGGCATTGGTAAGATCAATCAATTCCTCAACAAGCATGTTGATGACAAGAAGCTAAAAGAAAGGGATGAGAAGTTAAAAAACCAACAAGAAGGCAATACTGAAGACCAATCGGAAGAAAACGATGAAAGCGGGGCAAATGAGGAAAATAATGAAGAAGCGGACGACAGCGATGATACTGAGCAAGATAACTGATCTTACTTGAAAATTGACGGTTTAGTTGGGTGAAAAAATCTATAATTGAACCCTGCTGCCGTAATTGACTTAGTTAGCATTTAAATTTTGCGTCAACAATGGCAAACTGAATTGGTGATAAAGGAAGTAAAGTCAATATTTTTTAGAAAGGGGATAAGTTCTACATTTGTAGTCTTAAAAGCTTGATACCTATAATCAATGCCCGAAAACAATGATTTTCAACGACCCATTCGTGTACTTGTCGCTAAAGTTGGCTTAGACGGCCATGACCGCGGTGCTAAGGTAATAGCTACTGCCCTCCGGGATGCAGGTTTGGAGGTAATTTATACCGGTCTACGTCAAACTCCTGAAATGGTCGTAAATGCTGCACTCCAGGAGGATGCAGATGCCATTGGCATTAGCAGCCTATCCGGCGCTCACATGACGATTTTTCCTAAGGTGCAGGAACTGATGAAGGAAAAGGGACTTGATGATGTGCTTTTGACAGGTGGCGGCATTATTCCCGAAGAAGACCACCAAAAATTGCAGGAAATGGGCATAGGCCGCTTGTTCGAACCTGGTACGAACACGGATGAAATCGCAGGTTATATTAAACAATGGGTCAAGGAAAACCGTAGTTATTAAAAATTAAAAGAGATGCTAAGCCATGAGCTTCGAAAATATTAGTGTTAACCAAGAGGACCGTATTTGCACCATTACCATTAATCGGCCTAAAAAACTCAATGCCCTTAACATTGATGCCTTAAATGAAATCGGTCAGGCGGTCAATGAGGCCATTAATGACGATCAAGTTGGTGGCATGATTGTAACAGGAGCAGGAGATAAAGCATTTGCTGCTGGTGCAGATGTAGCAGAATTTTCCGATTACAATCCCTCTGAAGCCAAGGAAATGGCCGAAAATACGCACCTTATACTCAGGGATATTGAAAATTCACCTAAACCTATTGTAGCAGCCATTAATGGCGTTGCCCTTGGTGGGGGGTGCGAACTTGCAATGGCTTGCCATTTAAGAATCGCCTCCAACAATGTCCGGCTGGGGCAACCTGAAGTAGGCTTAGGGCTAATTCCCGGCTATGGTGGCACTCAAAAGATGAGCCAGCTAATAGGTAAAACCAAGGCCATGGAATACCTGCTGACCGGGGATATGATAACAGCCGCACAGGCTGAAAACATGGGCCTGATCAATTACATGGTAGACCCCCAAAACTTAATGCAAAGTGTTAACGACCTTCTTAGTAAAATCTTAAGCAAATCTCCCTTAGCCGTCAGAAAGCTGATTGAATGTGTAAATGCCCAATTTGATGAAAACAAGGATGGCTATAAAATGGAGATCGAGGAATTTGCTTCGTCATTTGGCACTGAGGATTTCAAAGAAGGAGTATCAGCGTTTCTTAACAAAACCGAACCGAACTTTAAGGGCAAATAATTTATTAGCACCAATTAACTTGACTTTGTTTTTTTAAATGGCTATCCGATTTTATTAGGTGTTGATGGTGTATCAGCGATTGGTTGTTAACACAAAAGCAACCTTATAAAAAAATTAACCAACCTTAAAGCAAAAAAAGGCCGGTTAATTGATTTTAACCGGCCTTTTGGTTATCGGAAAAACTTAAAGTGCTTTCTTGACCAGGTAAAAGTCCATTTTTTCCTGATCCCGCTCATCCCGGTCCTTCATTTCTTCAAGGGTTTTGGGTGGCGGTACGATGCCCTTGTCTCCTTGTTGCCAATTAATGGGCAAGGCGGTTTGCTTCTCATCAGCAGTTTGCAGTGCCTCCAAAGTCCGCTTCATTTCTTCCATGTTGCGGCCTACATTAAGGGGGTAATACATGATTAAGCGGATCGTTTGTTGCGGGTCTATGAAGAATACCGCTCTTACAGCCGCCGTGCTGGCTTCACCCGGGTGGAGCATGCCATATAGCTGGGCTACTGTTTGGTCCAGATCCGCGATTATGGGAAAATCCATGTAAATCCCGGTCTTTTCCTTTACATTGTGCACCCAAGCCAGATGGGAATGAATGCTGTCAATGCTCAAGCCCATTAGCTTGGCATTCTTTTCTTCAAACCATTGTTTTTCCTTAGCAAACTCGGTCAGTTCGGTTGTGCAAACTGGTGTAAAGTCTGCAGGATGGGAAAACAAAACCACCCAATGATCTTTGTTAAAATCTGAAAATTTGATTTGGCCCTGCGTGGTTTGTGCTTCAAAATCAGGAGCCTTGTCACCGATTCTCGGCATTGCCGGTGCCTGCTTCGCTTCTTGGTGCAAATTTCCGTTATTGGATTCCATAATAATGCTTTTTTAGGTGTTTAAGTTATTTTCAAAAGTCACGGCTTCTGTTTGATCAAGCAATGACATCAGTCATTGTTAATACCCGATGACTTCTTTCCATTAATGGATAACCAAGGGAAAATGTTCAACGAACATTCTATCCGTAAAAACAATAAATTAAGTTTTATAGGATGCTTTGGAGCCATATCAATATGGTTTAATTGAACGATGGCCGCAGGCATCGTATGGCATTATAAATTTAAATCCAATCTCAAAAGATAGGCGTTCTACGCTCCTTAAAACCCTTTGACCAGTTCTTGACTCACCTCCCATAATTGTTGCCTTTTAGCTTCGTCAAAAGCTATGGGAGCGGGTTTAATGGGCTTTTTATTTTTGAAGTAAGCAGCATTGTTTTGAATGCCCGCATTTTCCTGTACTAAATGAAGGATGTTTTCGCCCCCTTTCTCTTGGTTGATCATAAAAGGCCGGAGCAAGGTCAGGATGCCTTTCCAAATCCCTTTGAAATCACGGCCGAACCCCGTACTTACAAAACCGGGATGAACCGCGTTGGCTTTAATTCCATTATCAGGTGTCAGCTCTGCTAAAGAAAGGCTGAAATAAATATTGAAAAGCTTGGCATTGGCATAAGCCTTGAATGATTGGTATTTTTTGGTCATCTGAAGGTCCTCAAAATCCGGGTCGCCTTGGCGATGTGCTTCCGAGCTTACATTGACGATCTGCGGATCGGTACCTTGCTTGAGTAATTTCATGAGTTTTTGCGTAAGCAGGAAGTGCCCCAAATGGTTAATTGCAAAAGTTAATTCCAGGCCATCAGGGGTTTCTTGCCTTTCAGGAAAAATGCCACCAGCATTGTTGATGAGGCCATCGATCTGCGAATAATTCGAACGAATGGTTTCTGCAGCAGTTTTTACGCTGCTTAAATTCGAAAGGTCACATTCAATTAGGTGGATCGAATCCGGGTTGGCCATCTGTTTCTTAACGGCCTCCGCTTTTTCCTGGTTTCTGTTGAGCATGATCAGGGGGTTTCCTGCTTGATTGAGGATTTTTGCAACTTCCAGGCCAATGCCTGAGGTTGAACCGGTGATGGCATATCGCTTCATGCGTAATTTTTTAAAAACGAAACGAAAATTGGTGTATAACGTTCAAAACTCTTTTAATTACTAATAAAATTGGTTCAATACGGGATGTGAAGTAGATGCAGTCATGTAAAATGGTTTTGAATAGGCTCAATAATGGCAAAACAAGGCTGTTCTTTATCGGGATCCAGTTTGTTGGGATTTTAAGCGGTCATCTGTTTAAAGATTTCACGCTTATTGTTACGTAAGATGGGAAAGTAGAGCGTAAAACGTTTAAGATGGCATGCCATGTAAGATCGTAAGATTCGTAAAATGGTAAAAATGAGCGGAACTTAGAGGTGGTTTATTTTACGGGCTTTCAGGGGGTTTGTTGCAGCCAGCGGGCAAGCAGGGCATCCTGAACAAAATAGCCTTCTTTATTTCGAGCTATCAATTGCTTGTCTGTTA
>CAZLQF010000022.1:0-41649 GCA_964561545.1 uncultured Sphingobacteriales bacterium | reverse complement strand
AGCCCTATTGTTTTTAAAAATTGCCATTTGCTGACCGAGGGTACATAATCCGGCAGTCCTCGGTAAATGGCTTTTATAAGCAACTTTCCAAAAGTTCAATTCCCATCAAATAAAAATGAGCATCAAATTCGTTTATGAAAACTTTTGGAAAGCTTTCATACACTTGATGGCGATTTGTGGTTCTGCTTCCTGTTAAAAGCAATTTACACAACGATTATTTTCATTAAAGCTCCATGAAGATTGCCTGATCGAGGGCGAATTGCCTAAAACCAGTCAGTTTATGCCATAAGCCGGCCACAGTTCGTACTTCTTTAATCCTTCCTGACTTGAATGAACTCACGCTCCATGCTTTAGATGGGATTAAGCAAGCATTTAAAGTGGTTATTGACATTGGCCTCGAACCCATTTCCAATTAAATCGGGGAAAATTTCAAGAGCGTACCTAAACAAATGGTATTGAGTACTAAGATTTTATTATCAATCCTTTTGGGGATTTAGGCATGAGATACAGGATGGTTGGCATGAATGAAAGTTAAGCGCTTATTCGTTTGTTTGGATCAGAGGCATCATGATGAACCATAAAAACATCAATCCGATGATCCCGACAATCTCCTTGTACTAATTCTCTGATATCCGGTTGACCAATTTTTTCACAATTTTTCCGCTATGAGAACGGCTTCGTAATAGGCTGGTCATCCCTTTAATTTGCTCAATATGGCTTTGAACACACTTCTTTGAAACATTCGAATTAGTCATAAAGGTTTTGAGATTATTTTTGGCTTCTCTTATTTATTTTATTTGAACCATTGTTCCCATTCTTTTCTAAATCTTCCCTGCTGAGGGTATCATGTGCATTGAATGCTGTATGGGGTTTTTAAGCTTCTAAACAAAATGCTTAATAAGTTCATCGGGAAATTTACCAATGTAGTTCTTCAATTTTTCCTTTTGGATAATGATTTGGTACTTGTAATCCTTGCTACTTTAAAATTGACACATCGATAATTGCTCCCAATCAACCATTGAATGATGTAAAATCCTTCATTTGCTTAAAATTCTTTATGAACAAAAACCTGTAAAAATCACCTTGAAAGCCACAGTTGAAGTGCACCCCATATAACCACACAGATCAAATGGCATGGGTTAGGTTTTAAGCTTAAATATTAGAGTTAAACTTAAAGCTTGGATAGCATTGTACAGTGCGTAATGAATCTCTTCCTACCAAACAACCTATTAAGGTCGAAGATTCAAGTCGATAATCACAAGCCCATGGCTGCTTATGTTGGTAAGCTATAGAAAAGTTGTTAAGGCGTTATTATTTGGGGAATGATCCTTTTATTTTAAGAACATGGTCTTTCAGAAGTTGAATACTAAAAATTGCTTGAATTGCACCAAATCAAAACAAATTTTTGATAAAATTGTTATTAGGGGTGCTTAAACCAATATTTATTTCATGAATCTTCAAGTAGAAGTGGATCAAAAATCGGGCTTTTGTTTTGGTGTCGTTTATGCCATTCAATTGGCTGAAGAAGTGTTGGATGAACAAGGTTATTTATATTGTCTTGGGGACATTGTTCATAACGATGAAGAGGTCAGGCGCTTGAATCAAAAAGGCTTAATAACGATCGACCACGGGCATTTACAAAATTTAAGGGATGAAAAGGTCCTGATCAGGGCCCATGGAGAGCCACCCGCTACCTACCAACTTGCTACAGAAAACAACCTGCAGCTGATCGATGCCTCATGCCCGGTAGTGCTCAAATTGCAAAACCGGGTTCGTAATGCTTACGACAAAGGTGACCCAGTTTACATTTATGGTAAAAAGGGCCATGCCGAAATTGAGGGGCTGAAAGGTCAAACAAATTACGAGGCCAGGGTTTTTGAATCGACCGATGAATTGGATTTTAATGAAATGCCTCCAACCATCACGCTATACACGCAGACAACTAAAAATCCGGAAACTTTTCATAATATTGTTGAAGAATTTAGAGCGAATGGTGTCAATGTTAATGCTTATGATACCATATGCCGCCAGGTTTCTAACCGTGATCAGGATTTGATCAACTTTTCCAAAGCCCATAATAAAGTGGTCTTTGTAGCTGGCAAGAAATCATCCAATGGCAAGGTGCTTTATGAGTTGTGTAAATCAACCAATCCGCATACTTTTTTTGTTTCATCCATAGAAGAGATAGATCACGGATGGTTTGCTGAAGGCGATTCAATCGGTGTATGCGGTGCTACGTCCACGCCTATATGGCTGATGGAAGAAGTCAAAAATGCTATTGAAAAAACTTATCATTGAAAGGGCTACAAGAAGGAGAAATCAAGCTTTTTAAAAAACATGTCGGGGTATTCATTGGAACCTCCATAATTCTGGTATGGCTTACTACCCTACTTTTTGCCTTTCAACTTGATTGGTCCTTCTTTTCTATTTGGCCTTATTTACTTGTATTAGTCCAAACCCATCTTTACACGGGCTTGTTCATAACCGCGCATGATGCGATGCATGGCATTGTTTCGCCCAATAAAAAGCTCAACCATTTTGTAGGATGGATTGCTGCGGGCTTGTTTGCTTTCAATTATTACCCTTCTTTGTACAAAAACCATCACAAGCATCACAACTATGTGGCCACTGAAGAAGACCCGGATTACCACCAAGGGGGATTTTTAAGTTGGTATGCCGTTTTCTTAAAACATTACCTCACCATATGGCAAATCCTCCTAATGGCTGCCACCTTTAATGTTCTGATTATATTTTTTCCAGAACCCAATGTATTGTTGTTCTGGGTCATACCCTCGCTCTTAAGCACGTTGCAATTGTTTTATTTTGGAACCTATCAGCCACACAAACAAGAAACAGATCACGGGAATAAACATCATTCCAGTACGCTGGCCAATAACCATTGGTGGGCCTTTTTTAGCTGCTACTTCTTCGGTTATCACTATGAACATCACGAATACCCATGGGTGCCTTGGTGGTTGCTGTTCCGTGTAAAAGACCGCATAAGTGCTAAATATGGCTCCTAAGACGTCCGATAAATGGCAGGTAAATCGCAGGAAAAATGAGATTACGCTTCAAATAAAAGAGCTTTTGCCTGCTCATAAGCCATCTCAAGAACCTTCTACCCGAATTTCCTTTGAAAAGGGAGCCCATAATCACGAGCTTTTGGTTTATAATGAAGGAATCATTGATCTTGATGATCCTTCATTGCTGGATGATCCAGCAATCAGGCTACATGTAATGGACGAGGCAAGGCCTTATTTACAACCACTTTTTCCTGATTGGTATCAAACTTTTGATGACCTTAGAGAGCGAGATCACCAACTAACGCAGGAAGCCAGGCTTGAAAAAATTTTAGGTGCTATTGCCAACAATATCGATGAGATACCAGGCCTTGAAACGGAAATCATTAAACTTGGCAAGATGCTGGAAAGGGGAGTGGATATTAAAAATTATTGCAGAGGAGGGAATTTAGAATCCTAAAGTTAAAAAACTCATTTCCTGAACCTTTCTTGAACGGTTCTACTCGATCAATAACCAGCTCAAATGATCAGCTTTCTTCTAAATTTTTTAAAACTTGGTAATTTCTATCGTTCAAACCGTTAATATGATCCAGGACCTCTAAAATGGTTTCCTTTTCAGACTCGGTAATAAAACTTCTATCAGGATCGGGCTTAACAAAAAACCCGACTATGCTCCTAAATACGTCAAAATAATTGTGAAAGCGGCCATAAACCAAGTTATTCCTGAGGCTTTCTGAACTTACCTGGGCCGTGGAAAGCATTAAATCAAGGATGTCGTTAGAATGGTCTTCTTGTTGGTTTTCCGCTGCCAAAGCATCCAATAAAATCGGTTTAACTGTTTCGTAATTGGCTTTAATGAAACTAATTTCATCAGCCAGTTCGGTAGAATAAAACTCATGGGATTTGGCTTCTTCAGCTATTTTTTGATACAAGTAGTTATCCTCAAGCCAGTCTATTTCTTCATCCGCCATAACAACCATTATAGCTGGAAATAGGTAAACCACCTCATGAAAAAGTGTATCGCTGACATTTTGCCCTTCCCTTATAGAGCGATACTTTTCTAAATATTGATTCATAGCCATGCGTCGTTTTTTAAGATTTTTGACCCTCAAAGTTGCAGAATGTTCTCCGATTCACGCAAATTTTGCGAATTGATTCTACGAATTCCTTCAGGGTGATTTTTAAAGGTGATTTAATTAGGTTTCAAAGGCGTCCATCCTTTTTTAATGCTTAAAAATTGGGTTTAACATTTCATCTCATCAATTGTTATTTTGAAATTATGAACGACTCTAAATCAACCAAAGTAATTGTAATTGGCGCTGGCATTGCTGGCCTGGCTACAGCCCTGAAATTAAGGAATCGCGGCTACGAGGTAGAGGTGTTTGAAGCCAATGACCGTCCTGGCGGCAAGATTGACGAAATTCACCAGGAAGGCTTTAGGTTTGATACCGGACCTACGGTTTTAACCATGCCTGGGTTGATCGAGGAATTGATCAAAGAATCAGGAGCGGAACCTGCAAAGTGGTTTGATTACAAAAAGCCCGAAGCCTCCTGCCAATATTACTTTAGCGACGGAAGCTGTTTGAGTGCGCCCAACAATACCCGAGACCTTATAGCTGCGCTTGAGGCTCTGACAACGGATTCTGCCAAAACCATTGAAAATTATCTTAGCAATAGCAAAAAAATATATGATATTACAGAGCCTGTATTTCTCCAAAATGCTCCGCATGAAGTTGCCACCTATCTGAAGCCAACCACCTTCCAAAGTATGCTGCAATTGCCTAAGCTCAAGCCTTTCCAGACGCTTCACCAGTTTCATACCAATTATTTTTCCGATCCCAGGGTTGTTCAGTTGTTTGACCGATATGCAACTTACAATGGTTCCGACCCATATCTAGCACCCGCTACTTTAAGGCTCATTTCCCATTTAGAGCATAACCTGGGTGTTTTCTTGCCCAAAGGTGGAATGTACCGGATCGTAGAAATCCTCTATCAATTAGGTGTGCAAATAGGGGTTGCTTTTTATTTCAACAGTAAGGTAGAACAGATATTGACCAAAAACAAGACCATCCAAGGCATTCAAGTCAATGGAGCAACAGTGGAATGCGGTAAAGTGGTTAGCAACCAGGACGTGCAAGCTACGTATAAAGATTTATTGAATGATAAGTCAATGCCCGGTTTTTATCGTAAGCGAGAAGCTTCTTCTTCTGCCTTAATTTTTTATTGGGGCGTTAAGGGCCAATTTCCATCCATGCAAAGCCATAACATTTTGTTTACGGATCAATATCAGCAAGAGTTTCAAAACTTGTTTCAGCATCAAAAAATATCTGAAGACCCCACTGTTTACATTTACATTAGCGCAAAGGAAAACCCGGAAGATGCGCCTGAGGGCTTTGAGAATTGGTACGTTATGGTTAATGCCCCATCAAATGTTAATATGCATTGGCAGACCTATGCGCAAAAAATTAAAGGGTTGGTATTGGCCAAAATTAAGCGACATTTGAACATAGACCTTGAACCGCTTATCACCTTTGAAGCCAATTGGAATCCGGCCATCATCCAGCAAAAATCATTATCTGCCACTGGTGCACTGTACGGTACTAGCTCCAACACGCCTTTGGCTGCCTTTCTAAGATTTCCCAATAAAGCTCCTGGTATAGAAGGGCTGTATTTTGCCGGTGGTACGGTTCATCCAGGTGGTGGTATTCCATTGTGCATATATTCTGCTAAATTGGTCACTGATTTGATCGATAATTCTTACAAATGATCGAGGCCAAACCTACATCCTGGGGGCATAAGCTCATAACATTTTACACCAACCTGAGCATTAAACGCCATTTTTCAGGTTTATATGTCAATCACAATCCTGTACTCAATCCTGATAAATCGGTTTTATTGATTGGCAATCATTTTAGTTGGTGGGATGGTTTTGTTCCTTACTATGTCAACAAGCAAATATTCAAGCGGTACTTTTACATTATGATGCTTGAAGAAGAATTGAGATCCCGGAGATTGCTTCGCAATGCAGGGGCTTTTAGCATCAAAAAGGGAAGCAGGGATGCCATCAATAGCATTAACTATGCAGCTTCAGTTTTACAGCAACCTCAAAACCTTCTTGTATTTTACCCGGAAGGCAGCATCGGAAGCATGCATCAAGAGCAACTACATTTTCAACCCGGTTTGGAACGAATTGTTCGGAAAGCCAAATCTACCACTCAGGCTTTATTCGTGGTCACGATGGTTGATTACTATGCCCATCCAAAACCTCAAATATATTTTTACATGCAGCACTTGGAAGACATTCCGGATAGCGCTGAAGCTATTGAAGCCCATTACAATAAATTTTATTGGGATGCCAAGGCGCAACAGCGTAATGACAATCTCCCAAGCATTAAGATCAGTTGATGACCATGATGTTGCTTTACTGGATAACGCTTTTATTTTTAGTGGTTCGATTATTGGTAGCCATCACCAATTACTTGCAGCAACCTAATATAGAAGCCAAGCCACCGGGGAATGAAGCTTTGTTAAAAGAAGTAGCGCTATTGATCCCAGCGCGCAATGAGGCCGCTAATTTAGCGCATTTGTTAGGCAATTTACGGGATGTTCCCTTTCACCAAATATTAATTTTGGATGACTACTCGGAAGATCGAACCCCTGAAGTTGTTCGTGAATATCAGCAAACGATGCCCAACCTGGAATTGGTACAAGGAGCACCTTTGCCTGAGGGCTGGGTTGGTAAAAATTGGGCCTGCCATCAGTTAGGTCAAAATGCTTCTGGTAGTAATTATTACTTATTCATAGATGCGGACGTAATGCTTACCAAAGAAGGCTTAATCCGGACTGTTCAGGAAGTTAAAACCCAGAAGCTTGGTTTGCTTTCTGTTTTTCCGGCACAGCGCATGAAAACCTTTGGCGAGCGGACAGTGGTTCCTATCATGCATTATCTGTTACTGAGTCTTTTGCCACTTTCATGGGTTCATCGCTTTGCCAGTTCTTCATTGGTAGGAGCCAGTGGGCAATTTATGCTTTTCAATGCTGATAAGTACAGGGAGCACCAATGGCATGAACAAGTAAAAGACCGGGTGGTAGAAGATATGGCGATTGCCAGTAAACTTAAGGAATTGGGTTATCAAGTGGAAGCTTTAACAACACAAAATATGGTGCAATGCAGGATGTATTCGGGCTATCCAGAGGCTTTGAGCGGATTTGCCAAAAACATGCATGCCATGATGGGCGGCAGTTGGATTGGCATGTTCATAATTGTTTTTTTCATGATCTTGGTTTATATACTTTTAGTACCTTATATACCACCCGCATTTTTGGCAATTAACCTGATATTGATTGCGATTTTAAAAATCATAATTTGCTTACATACAGGGAGGAATGTGATCTCAGGGCTTTTATTGCAGCCGATACAAATGTTTAATGTTTGCCGGGTAGTAAGCTTATGGCTATATTTCAAGCTCAAAAGCACTTACAAGTGGAAAGGAAGAAAAGTACCTTTATAGTCGTTGTTATTCTGGTTGTTTTGCACTTGGTAGGTATTGTAGGTTATAATTTTACCAGATTTGAACATATATTTACGACCCTTACTCCTTATCACCTTTTATTAACCGGTGGCTTGGCTTTATTTTTTCAACGGGTATGGTCCAGGGAATTCTTTAAGTTCTTATTGGTTACATTTTTGGGTACCTTTTTAATTGAAATTTTGGGTGTTAAAACCGGGCTGCTGTTTGGAGCGTATCATTATGGCAATGTTCTGGGACCTAAGATTTTTGGTACTCCAATTATGATAGGTTTCCTTTGGACGATTTTGGTTTATGGTGCTGGAGCGCTTACCCACAACAAGGAATCGAATCAATATTGGTTGATGGCTTTTTCAGGATCAGGTGTTTTGGTTTTATTGGATATTTTCCTGGAGCCTTTTGCCACTCAATATGGCTTATGGTTTTGGAATAGTGACATGGTCCCATTTAAAAATTATCTTGCTTGGTTTTTGATCAGCTTTATTTTTTTGTTGTATTTTCATCGGGCTGATTTTTCTAAAACCAACCCGGTAGCCATCGCTTTGATTCTCATACAACTGGGCTTCTTCATATTGTGCTACTATTTTTAGATGCCTTTTCAAAGTTAGATTTGAGCAGGGAGATTTTATATTGTTGAACTTTTTTTAGCTTAAATAAACAACATCTTTTTTCGCGTGTTTATAAATCTATGTACGGGAATAAGTATTTGGGTAAAGTAAAAGGCGGAAGCAGTGGCAAGTTATTCAATTAAGGATCTTGAGTTTTTATCAGGAATTAAAGCACATACAATAAGAGTTTGGGAACAACGCTACAACATTCTTTGTCCCAAGCGAACAGAAACCAATATCCGGTATTACCTGGATGAAGATTTAAAGCACTTGCTCAATGTAAGTCTTCTTTATGAGCACAATTACAAGATCTCTACCATTGCCAAAATGTCCCGTGATGACTTAAACGAAAAGGTTCGGGAAATTGCCGAATCCCACACCTCCAAGCATACCAACTTAAATGCCTTAATGGTGGCAATGATGGAAATGGATGAAGACCGGTTTGAAAAAGTTCTTTCAACCCATATCCTTCAAAACGGGTTTGAACAAACCATAATCAACCTCGTCTACCCGTTTCTTGAAAAGATCGGGATCCTGTGGCGAACCGAGTCAATCAATCCGGCCCACGAACATTTTATCTCTAATCTCATACGGCAAAAGATCATTGTTGCTATAGATGGTCAGATCAATCCGGAAATGGCAGGCGCTAAGAAATACCTTTTATTTTTACCAGAAAATGAACTCCACGAAATCGGGCTTTTATTTTCTAACTTCCTGATCAAATCCAGAAATCAAAAAGTAGTTTATTTGGGAACAAGCGTGCCGCTGGAGGATGTCAAAAAAGTATATGACATTCACAAACCTGATTACATATTCTCAATATTTAGTGCTAATCCTGGTTCAGACGTGCTTCAGGAGTATGTTAACTTTTTGGCCAATAATTTTGTAGAAGCAACTGTACTACTTACTGGCTGGCAAGCCTTAAACAATCAATATGAAGTTCCTCCTAATGTTAAGCTTATTAAAAATTTGGATGAATTAATTGATTATGTTGAACAGAATCGGGTTTATACCATGAACTTAGAAAATTCGTGATGTATCAATTTCATGTCAATCCTTGGGCGCATTAATTCAATGACCTAATTGATGGATAAACTACGCTTAATTAATGGTTTTCAGTTTAGTTGAATCGTGCTTATTTTTGCTTGGGCTATGTTTCGCGCGTTTATTCAAAAATACAAGCCAGAAAATGGCTCATGGTTGCCTTATGCAAGTTGTTTACTCATTATTGCTTTGGTCTTTAACATGGGCGGTTATTGGTTGGTATACCATTCCAAAGTGAAAACCATTCGTGGACAAGTAGAGCAAAAATTTAAGAAGGAAGAACAAGAAGCCAAATTAACAAGAATAGCCATCCCAAAAAACCATGACCTGGATCGCTCCACTTTTAAAAAGGTACATGAAACCGAATTCTGGTACAAGGGTAAGCTTTATGACATTGTGGAATCAAAAGTAAAAAGCGACTCCATCGTGTACCGTGCATACCATGACTATGCAGAAGAGCAGGTTCATCAAGGTTTGCAAGCTCTGCTTCAAGCCTATGAAGGGGCGGAAAAGTCAACAAACAATTCCAAGGAAGTGAAACTAACCATCAAAAATTGGTTTCACCATACCTTGAACTTTAACCTTTCCAATCCCTACTGGATTGTTCACAGGTTAGATCTAAGAAGTCAATATAAAGAACCTGCACTCCCTTTATCAACGCCACCACCTCTGGTTTGCCTGTTTTAAAAAACTACATCCTAATATTTTTCAATAATGGTTGATCAAGTCCATTCATCAGGGTGGGTTGCTGGATCAATTCCAACACTTATGGTTTGTTCAATGCCCAAGCGGTTAAGGCTTGATTAATGGACCATTATTTTATAATGAATTAGAATTCAATCATTTACATTAAGCGTTGTTCAAAAAAACTTGAAAGTATGGCATATAAAATAATTATGTGCTTGCTGTTCCTATTGATTGCCAATTATGCGCAAGCACAGGAAGTATTTGTAAAAAGTAAAGATGGTAAGCCCATCCAAAGCGTCACCATTTTTACACCTGATAAAACAAAATCGGCATTGACGAATGAAGATGGGCGGGCTTCACTTAGCTCGTTTTCCCCTTCAGATAGTTTGGTATTCAGGCATCCTTCCTTTAAAACCATGAGAATTGCTTATGTAAAGCTTCGAGCAAACAATTTTGAGGTGAGCTTAAGCGAGCAGGTCCTGGATTACCGGGAAATTGTTGTATCTGCCACCAAGTGGGAACAGGATATTGAAGACGTGCCGAACAAGGTTGAAACCATTTCGCAAGATAAGATAGCATTTCAAAATCCCCAAACCTCTGCAGATTTATTAGAGGCCTCTGGTGGTGTTTTTGTCCAAAAAAGTCAGTTGGGCGGTGGAAGCCCCATGATCAGAGGGTTTGCAACCAATTCCGTACTACTTGTTGTGGATGGAGTCAGGATGAACAATGCTATTTTCAGAGGCGGCAACTTGCAGAACGTTATCAACATTGATCCCAACATCATTCAAGGAACAGAGGTGATTTTTGGTCCGGGTTCCGTTATTTATGGCAGTGATGCCCTTGGTGGCGTCATGGATTTTCATACCAAAGACCCGCGGCTTGCCCACAACGATCAATTGAATTTTCAAGCCAATGCTATGGGCCGGCATTCTACAGCCAATCAAGAAATTACCGGCCATATTGACTTAAACTTTGGTACGGAACAATGGGGCTTCCTTACAAGCTTTAGCTGGTCAGGCTTTGAAGACTTGGAAATGGGATCCAATGGCAATCCTGATTATCAACGAGATTCCCTTGTGGAGCGCATCAGCGGGCGGGATACCATTATCAAGAACGAGAATAAGAACTTGCAAATAAAAAGCGGTTATGACCAGTGGAATGCAATGCAAAAAGTTCGGTTTAAGCCTAATAAACATTGGGATTTGCAGTATGGCTTCCATTATTCAACAACTTCTGATATTCCGCGTTACGATCGTCAATTGATCCGTGATGAAAACAAGGGTTTTAAAAATGCTGAGTGGTATTATGGGCCTCAAAAATGGATGATGAACAACCTGGAGGTTGAATATACCAAAGATCATGCATGGTTTGATCAAGCCAGGTTGACCCTTGCCCGCCAGGATTATGAGGAAAGCCGGCATGATCGTGATTTTGGTAGCGATACGATCCGCCATCGTGTAGAGCAGGTCGACATTTATACGGCTAACCTGGACCTGGATAAGCAGATCGATGCTGATAACCGGCTTTTTTATGGGTTCCAGGCCGTTCATAATACTGTTCATTCTGAGGCAAGAAAGGAAAACATAGAAACAAACGAAGAAGAACCTACAGCCACTCGTTATCCAGATGGATCGGAGCATTTAACTTTAGCAGCCCATGCCCTTTGGAAGCACGAGTTCAATGACCACTGGACGCTTAATACAGGGGCTCGGTACACGCGCGTCCAGGTAAATGCCGATCTAACTGGCAACCAGAAGTTTTATCCCCTTCCATTTGATGATATAGAACTCAATACAGGAGCAGCTAATGGAAACGTGGGTTTGGTATTTAAGCCCGGAAAAGGCTGGAATTTAAAGACCAACATATCCTCGGGTTTTCGTGCCCCAAATATAGATGACGTAGGAAAGGTTTTTGACAGTGAGCCTGGCCGGGTGGTCGTTCCTAATGATGATCTGGAGCCTGAGTATACTTATAATTTTGATCTTGGAGTTTCCAAGAATTGGCAGGACAGGATAAAATTTGAGGTTACGCCTTTCTATACTTTCGTAACCAATGCCATGGTTCGCAGGCCTTCTAAGCTTGGGAGCCAGGATTCCATTCAATATGACGGCAAACAAAGTGAGGTCCAGGCTTTACAAAATGCATCAAGTGCATTCATATACGGGGTCAGTGCTTCTTTCCAGTGGGCCATCACCGAAAGTTTGAAAACAAACCTGAAATACAACATAACTGAAGGTGAAACCGATGAAGGGAAGCCCATTCGCCACGTAGCCCCAACTTTTGGAAGGGCGCATCTTATTTATGAAACGGAACGCTTCAAAGCGGATTTTTATACCATTTATAACGGATCGATTGAAAACGAAAATCTGGCTCCAAGCGAGCAATCCAAAACCCATATTTATGCGTTAAATGATGACAGAGAGCCTTACACGCCTTCCTGGTACACTTTGAACCTAAAGGTCGGTTACCAGCTTATAGACGAATTAAAAATTCAGGCAGGAGTTGAGAACATTTTGGATCATCGGTACAGGCCTTATTCCTCCGGTATATCAGGACCAGGAAGAAACTTCATCATAACTTTACGGGGCAATATGTAACCCTCAATCAACCAAACCGGGCAGTAATTAAACCTGTCCGGTTTTTTGCATTAAAGCAGGGCAGGTTTTTTTCTGCAGTTTGCCTGTTCTTCTTTAAAATATAAGTGTAGCTTAAAACGGATCCATGCAATAGTTACTACTTAAAAGATATTAGATATTCCTATTGAAAGAGGAAAGTAAGCTTAATTAGGTCAATTTCTTATTTGAACAATGCTTCCATCCTTTTGGATGTTGTAAGTTTTAAGCGGTTTTTGAGAAGGACCTTCCAAGATGTGACCTTTTAAATTGTACTTGGAATTACAACATGGAATCCATTCATTAGATCCATAATGACCGCATCGGATGTAGACATTGGAGCTGTCTACCGTAACTTTTGCACAATCTTTTTTCGGTTCGTAAGGGCAAGCCCTTTCTAGTGCTATGAAATCACCGTCATAGGACTTTGCAAGGATAACACCTTTAAACCCCTCGTCCAGGTAAATGTAGCCGCCTTTATGATTGAGAGAAGTGTAATAAGGATCGTTGATATTAACCTCCCGGTTGACATTCCGCTCGGGAATTCGCTCATATTTCCCCTCATCTTCTTTATCACAGCCTGTAAAAAGCAATGCAAGAAAAGGTAGTAATATGGAATAATTATTAAGCTTTAGCTTCATAACTTAACTTGCTTTCTCTTTATTAACCCACGATTTTACGAGTTCTTTGTGATCCCGGTACCACTCCTTGATGCCTTTTGCAGGTTCTCCAGGATACTTAACTGTTGCTTTAATTAAGGAACCCATTTGGACCTCATTCAATTGAAATTTCCTTAAAAATGTGGCAATTTCAGGATAATCCTGATCGAATTCGTTCCTTGCTAACGTATGAATGTTCTTTTTCTTGCCATATACATTTTTAGGATCCTCAAGGAATTTAAGGTTAAAACGCGAGAATTTCCAATGAGGTTTCCAACCCGTAACAACGATGGGCTTTTCATTATCTATTGCCTTTTTGAGAAGATTGGTCATAATAGGACCACTTGATGCTATCAATTCAAGCTCAAGATCATAGGCTTTCTTGGCTTTTTCGGTTAAATTCATAACCCTGGAACCTTTATCTATTCCAATAATTTCGTTATTAAAAGCAGTTTGATCGTCATTGAGTTCGGATATGGTATTGGTTTTAATATATGCTGGGACTGCTAAGCCGAATCTGGCATTCTCAAAATTTATCCCCAAATCCATGAATTCTTGTGTTTTGGGATTGGTAGTATCCACATCGAGCCAGGCATCTAAAAAAAACTCATGCGTGCCTAAGGCTAATGAGTCGTAAATAGGACCCAGGTAAGATTGATGCAATTTAACATTGTATTGGTTATAATGATCTTGAATGATCTGTTTTACCAGATGAGTCATGGCCACACCTTCGGTCCAATTCACATAAAAAATGTCAAGGGTATTGGTATCCTGAAGCGCTTTTTGATAAGGAGAAGTACCTCGTGAAGATGCGTTTTTTAGCGTATCCGGATTGGTCTCCTTTACTTGTTCATTTGTATTGGTATCGTCTTGGCAATTGGATAAAAATAGGAGAAAAGGAATGACTAAAATTAAATAAAAAAACTTTTTAAGAAATAAGGGATATTGATCCATAAAATTTTAACAGTTTACTTTTATGCTTAGCCAACGGTTTGGTATGGCAATTCGAAATTAATAAAATTCCTTGACCTTCAATTTTCCTTGAAAAATTAAAAATAATAACCTATGTTTAGGTTAACTCTTGTTGCCCATTTTGTATCGGGTTCTTGCAATTCATTTGAAGGTGCTTTACCCCTCGAAAGTGCTTCGGTCCATACAGGCCCCACCCAAGGATGGTTGTTTCCATTGGCCACATCCAAATAAGATACTACCGGGCCAGCAGAGAACATAATGCCACCTACTACCATTTGCGCATCCTCGAATGTTTCGTAAGCTTTATCAAAGTAAGCATAATCTGTATAAAAGGTTATTGTATTTAAAGGACCCAATCCAACCGGGACTTTGTAGTTAAAACCTCCAGAAACAATGGTACCCCGTTTAGCAACTTCATAAGGAAAATCATAAGCTCCCATAATAACTAATTTATTTTCTTCAGATGGCAATTGGACAGGATCAAAGGTAAATTTGAAAGCTTGTGCCTTTAATCTTAGTTTACCAAACTTGGCTCTGCCATGAAGGGCAAAGGCGTAATGCTCACCAGATTGTTTTAACTCACTTTGGTACAACTGGCCCCATTGACCGGAGGCACCTATTTCAAAATGGCCTAATTGTCGTACAACCCGTCCGTTTAATTGGTTGATTTCTTCATTTTTGCCCACTACATCATAAGAATAGCGAGCGCTGGCGTCACTTGAGCCGGTGTAACTGCCTTCGCTATTTTTATAGAAAGCAGCATTAAAAGTCCAATCGCCCATTTCCTGATCTATACGAACGCCTACATCATAATCATCTTCAAAACCCAAATAATAACCCATTGATAAAAACCAACTGCTTGAGGCATAAGGCAGCAAGCCAAAAGGAACTTGACTTAATCCCAATTTAACACTTGTTTTGCTGGGAAATTCATAACCAATCCATCCGTGATGAAGAAAATTAAAACCTGGGTAAAAACGGTATTCAGCTGAAATTAAAATGCCATTATGAGAACCATTAGCGTTCATCAGCCAAGTATCGATGTCAAAATCACCTCCTTTGTTTTGATTGTTTTCTTGACCATCCCAATTTTTATAAAAAGCATTGAACCTTAATGCTCCACCAATATTAAGGTAGGAAGTGTCTTTTGTTAGGATTCCTTTCTCTGAGTCGTTGGAAGTTTCAAAAGGATTAACGTGGCCTTGATGGCCCACTAAAAGGAAAGCAACTAAGATGAATGCTGTTGTGGTTTCTATTCGCATATAACTTCTGAATCGGATTAAATATATTTACCTAACAGCTTTACCTATAGATCGTTTTTTTAACAATATTGTTTTGAATCATTTATTTTATTGGATCTTAATAGAATATTATATTCATGGCGGTTGATCGATTTAGAATGATTAAAACCCGAATTACGCATCTTAAAGATATAATAGCTCTTTTCTGCTATTTGATGGAACATTGTAGAAATTCGTTTTAAGGCAATGCATGGAAATATCTGGATTGATCAATGATTATGGCAATCATTAGGTATGTTTTGAGTTAAAACTAATACGCACAAAGCCCTCCAATATTTAGTTGTAGATCACCCGCATCTGAATTTTAGTTGTTTTGTAACTTTTCAGGGGTACTGTTCGTCAAAGGATCAAAATGAAAGTAAAAGCCTTCAATAAGCTCGTAGATGAGCAGTCAGATGCGCTTTACCGCTTTATCCGCAAAAATGTAAGGGATGAAGCGACCGCCTCTGATATTGTGCAGGAGAGCTTTGAAAGGCTTTGGAATAACCGGAACGGGGTTAATGAAAAAAAAGCCAAGAGCTATTTGTTTTCAACAGCTTATCATTTAATGATTGACTGGCAAAGGAAGGAAAGTAAGCAAGTGAACTTTCAAGAAAATGAATTAGATACTACGATGACCGTCACTTTTTCTAATAATTATACAGGAGCCAAGGAATACGTGGAGCAATTACTGGATGACCTTTCGGCCCAACAAAAAGCTGTTTTATTGCTAAGGGATTATGAAGGTTACAATTATAAGGAAATAGGGGAGATAACAGCATTGAATGAGTCGCAGGTGAAGGTTTACATTCACCGGGCAAGGCATTATTTAAAAGAGAAAATTGGCAAAATTGAAAGCATTATATGATTGATAAGTATAACATAAAATCAGAACTCATCCGATATTTTGAGGGTTATATGGATGAATCTGAATCTAAGGCTTTTGAGCAGATCCTGAACCAAGATCCTGCCTTACAAGAAGAACTGAGCAACCTGGAAAAAACTAAGCTCAAACCGGAATCGAATATTCGTTTTCCTTATAAAACGCAACTAAAAAAGCAGGGAGGTACTAACTTAACTTTATTTTCAACATACACAAGGGTAGCAGCAGTAACTTTAATTGGGCTATTGATTCTGCTTGTATCAAGTTTATTGTTCAACAATGCTTTTGATCGATCAAACATGGAAGTGGCTACCAATTTAAATTCCCGGTATTCTTCAGATATTATGGGTGGTCAATTTGCTATCCCCAAAAATACTGCAAACCAACTTCAAAAAGTAGATAAATCGGGGTTAAACACTTTAAGCATGAATTCCCAGGTTTCCAACGACTTGAATTTGAAAGGCCCCAAAGCAAAAATTGATCAAGATATGGAAATAACCCCTTTAAGAGGGGAATCCATTCAAACCATCGGCCAAGTAGAAACAGCTGAATTTCAATTATCTACATCCTGTGAAAGGGAGGTTAAGCTTACTGAAATTGATTTTGATGCCATCGACAAAGCCAATATTAAATTACCTCAACCCAAAACAAATGGGGCTGATGCAGGATTCTTTAAGCAAATTAAAGCTAAGATACTCAACAATAAAAAGAATGATGAGCGAGAAATAATCATTAGCCTGGAGGGTAAAAACCTTGCCATAAACGGTAAAATTAATTTTTAAAAAAGGATTAACTATGAGACCAATGAATTTAACATTACTGGGATTGTTTTTAGCAAGCAATTTAGCTTTTGCTCAAGAAGATACTACCGAGCAAAGGGGAATGACCCAAGAAGAACTTAAGGAAATCCATGAGGAAACCGATCAACTGGAGCGTGAAATGAAGCAAGAGGCCAAGGAGCTTGAGCTTGAGGCTGAAAAATTAAGCCAGGAAGTGAGCAATGAAACCCGTCAAGAGCTTAAAGAAATGCGTAAGGAATTAAATGAAATCAGGGAAGAATTAAGAGCAGAAAGAAAAGAGGTGTTAAAAGAACAGGAGCACAAATCAAGTATTAGCGATACCTCGGATCCTCAAGTAGATTCTTCTACAAAACAAATGGAAATTGATTTTAATAATGATGAATTCTATTTTTCATATAGCCCTCAAGAAGAGAAAGAAGCTGAAATGGACAAGGTTCAGTTTAGTTGGCTGTTGTTTGATCTGGGTATGAACACTTATTTAAGCAGTGAAGGTTTTGATCAACCAAAGGAGTTCGATTTTCTGGAGCCACGGTATGGCAAATCCATTAATTTCCAGCTTTACATCATGAAAATGGGTGCAAGCATTATCGACCATAATTTAAGCTTGTTTACAGGGATTGGCATCGACTACAACAATTACCGATTTAGTAATGACATTGTACTAACCCCGAATACGGATACCGTAGGATTTAGAAATAAAGATGAGGGCTATGAGAAGTATAAAATCGTGTCCCAATACGTTAACATACCTTTACATGTTAGGTATGAAACCAAGCCTGAAGATCATGACAACTCCTTCAGAATAGGCGTTGGCGGTAGGGTTGGCTACTTGATTAAATCTTATTCCAAGCTTAAAGAAAATGATGGAGACAAGGTCAAAGACTTTGATAATTACAACCTTAATCCTTTCCGCTATGGCTTATCTGCCAGGATTGGCTATGGATTTCTCAACTTTTATGCCAACTACTATTTATCAGATATGTTTGATGCAGACCAAAGCCCTGGATTGAACCCACTTTCGTTTGGTATCACATTAAACGGCTTTGAATGGGATTGACCTTAAATTGAAACTGAATAAAAGCCTGCTTTTGTTGATAAATGACAATAAAACATCGCTTAATGCAAGCTGCAAATCGCTCTATCGCTATGACGGTTAAAGTCATGGAGGAAAGTCCGGGCAACATAGAGCACCGCACTACCTGAAATTATAAGGGTAGGGGTTCAGGGGCAAACCCTGGATCACGGAAAGTGCCGCAGAAACGATTCCGGCCATGAATTTCATGGTCAAGGGTGAAAGGGTGAGGTAAGTGCTCACCGTTCTCAGTGGCGACACTGGGATGCTGGTAAACCCTGCGGGTTGCAAGGCCAAATAAGCCGGGGCATTCGCCGGAAGGCGGATTAAGGGTTGCTCGCCCGATCCCGGTGGGTAGGCTGCTTAGACAAATGATAGGGGTCCGCTATTTGGCGGATAACAGAACCCGGCTTACAGGTTTGCAGCAATCAAAAAACGCCATCCAGTATTTATAATGGATGGCGTTTTATTTTTTGTGGTTAATCATTGTTAATCGGATCACTTCTCTTTTTCACCTTCCTCTTCAACTATTTCATGGGGGTCATCCAGGTCTTTTAAGTTGGTTTTATACCAAAAGGGAACTTTGTTTTTAAGAGCGGAACGTGCAATTATGTAGGCCCCTGTGGGTGAGATAAGAAGGATGAAGTAAATGATGGCAATAATTTCAAAGAAAATGACCAGGGAATCAAAGTAGATCCCTACCCCAAGTAAAATGAGAAAGACGCCTAAGGTAGAGGCTTTTGAAACAGCTGAGTTACGGATGTAAAAATCCGGAAATCGTAAAATACCGACACATGCAATGAACATGAACAAAGACCCGGTTATCACCAATATAGAACAAAAAACCTCTAAAAAAGTCATTACATTATTGGATTTTAATTTTTTCCTAAGTAATAAGCAAAAGCCATTGTTCCCAAAAATGTGATGAGGGAAAAAACAAGGGCAATTTCGAAATAACTGTCGACCCCAGATACCAAGGCATAAATAGCCAGGATGCCTATAAGCACCGTAGATAGCAAATCCAGGGCAACAATCCGGTCGGGCAACGAAGGGCCTTTAACGAATCGAATGAATATCAAGATGATTCCAAGGGTTAATAAAAAGATGCAACCCGATAAAACGATCATAAAAGCACTCATGGACCTAAGCTTAGCGTGTAATTTTTAAAAGTCGTTTTTCAAAATTTTCTTTCAGATCCCTTTCCACCTTTTTCAGGTTCACATTTTCAATGAAAAGGGCATGAACGTATAGAATAGAACGGTCATCGGAAATGTTGATGCTCAAGGTTCCAGGTGTAAGGGTAATGAAATTGGCAAGCAGGGAAATTTCCAAATTGGTCTTAGCTTCCAGAGGTAGCGCAATTACACCCGGATTCATGTGGGATTTGGGCGTTAAAATATCATAGGCTACCTGAAATGATGAGATTACCAGTTCCTTAAAGTAAAACAACCCTAAGTCGATCATTAGGGGTAATTTGATAAAATGGTTTTGATCATAAAAATAGGAGACCAACCAAAGCAGCCCATACCAAAAAAGAAAAATCAATAAGGTTGTATGAAGGTTTGTATTCAGTTCGCTGAAAACCCCTAAGGTGAAGGAAGTTAGAAATACGCCCAGGAGTAGGTTAAAAAAATAAGTCATGAATGCGTCATTTTTAAGTTCTATGTTTTAATAGCCTGAATTTGCTGTATACAATACCGTTTCAATGTAGGCTTCTGGATTTTTTAGCTGGTCCGCTGCTTTTAACGATAAATCTATTAAAAAATCAGGATTTAAGCTTAGAAATAAGGTTAACGAAGCCAGAAAAATTACTGGTAATACCATTGAGTATTTGGTTTTAATGAGGTACCATTGGGTTAGCTTTGGGTTATCATCATTTTGATAAGGATCGGCTTTCCAAAATGCTTCACCCCAGATCTTGGTCATGGAATAAAGCGTAAACAAACCCACCACCAAAGCAACCACCACTATTGTGATCAGGCCATTGGCAATACCCGCTTGAGCAAGGGTGAATTTACCCCAGAAACCTGAAAGTGGAGGGACCCCAGCCAATGAAAAAGCTGAAATAATGAATAGCAATGCGATCAAAGGATAGCGCTCATAGACCCCGCCTAATTTTTTGAGCAGGAAGCTGCCATTGGTTGTATTTATGAGCCCGCTTATGAGGAATAAATTGGTCTTAACCAGTATATGGTGAATAACGTAAAAAATAGAGGCCGCTAATGCCAATGGGGTGAAAATGGCCAAGCCCATGATCATATAGCCGATCTGGCTAATGATGTGAAAAGATAGGATCTTTCGGAATTCTTTGTGGGCCATGGCTCCTAAAATACCCGACACCATGGTTAGCCCTGCAGCCCATAAAAGTAAAGTATGAGTAAAACCTACATCATTTATAAAAATGAGCGAGAAAAAACGGATGAATGAATAAACGCCTACTTTGGTTAAAAGGCCTGCCATCAGCCCTGATACAGAAACCGGTGGAGTGTGGTAAGAAGAAGGAAGCCACGAAAACAGTGGAAAAATGGCTGACTTAACCCCAAAACTTATGAAAAAGAAGATGGCAGCAAGCGTTATCATTCCCGAGCTCGGGTCATTCCTCACCAACTCGGCAAGGGCAGCCATATTGAGTGTACCGGTTGCATTGTACAGTACCCCTATGCCAGTTAGGAAAAACCCGGATCCTACAAAGTTAAGGATCACATATTTGAGTGCCCCTTCTAATTGGCTTTTGCTATTGCCAAGGGCTATAATTACAAAAGAGGCCAACAACATAACTTCGTACCAAACATAAAGGTTAAAAGCATCGCCTGTTAGGAAGGCACCGGTGACGCCCAAAAGCAAAAATTGGAAAGCAGGAAAAAATCCAAAAGTTTTACGCCTTAAATCTACATCCTGAATGGCGTACAATGCAATAGCAAATCCGATAATTGCGGTAATGATGACCATTAAAGCGCCCAACAGATCCGATACGATGGTTATGCCAAAAGGTGCTTTCCAATCACCGATTTGAACGGCCAAAACCCCTTGTTGAATGGTGCTGTATAATAGATGTATGGCAATGCCCAAAAATGCAGTGGTTCCGATAACATTGATATATTCCTGAACTTTTATTTTTTTTCTAAAAATCAGGCATAAAACAGCGCTGAATAAAGGAATGACCAAGGGTAAAACGAGCAGCAAAGCAGGTTGCATGAATGTTATCTTTGACAATTCTCAAAAGGACCCTTTAACGGCAATGGTTTTTGCCAAGGGGACCCATTAAATTTACTTATTTTAGGTTCTAATCAATTTGATCCGTATTTTGAAAGTCGTCCAAATCAGTTGTTTGGGATGCTTCATAGGTTCGTTTCAACAAAATCAGTGTAAACAGTTGCAAACCAATACTAATCACTATGGCAGTTAAGGTTAAAGCTTGGGGTAATGGATCGGCCATCTCCATGGCCTGCTTTGCCTCACCATCTAAAAATAAGGCTGGATTACTACGGGTGACTCCGCCCATAACGAACAGGAAGAAAATAGTACCATAGCCAAAAATGATGATACCAAAAATGATTTTAAAAAGGCTTCGCTGAAGCAGCAAGTACAAGCTTGCCGCAAAGAGCATCCCTATTAATAAGGCAATAACCAGGTTCATAGCTAAATTTCTTTATCGATTCCTTTTTCATCATGGCCCTTTTTGATCTTAGATTCCTTTTCATCTTCATTGATCACCATGAACGTAATTTGCAAGACCACACCACTTACGATCAAAAATACACCAATGTCAAAAATGGTTGGTGTTCCTACTTTTCCAATGACTGGAAATTTGTACACTGACCATAAAGCAGAAAGAAAGGGTTGCTTTAAAACAAAAGCAAAAACGCCGCTTAAGGTTGCCAGTAAAAGGCCAATCGGTATGATGACGAAAGGCTTGATCAAGAACTTTTGTTGGGTATGCTTTGCACCGAAGGCCATTGCATTCACCATAAAAGGAATGGCCACGATCAAACCGCCAATAAAACCACCGCCAGGCCTGTCATGGCCCCTAAAAAGCATGAAAATGGCAAAAATTATAAATAAGGGAATCAATACATTAAGTACCGATGATAAAATAATGGTTCGCATAAACTACTAAGTTTATTTCAAATCAGGTCCTTTTATTTTCATGAGGGCAACGATGCCAACAAAAGTGATCACCAAAACAGTTACTTCTCCAAGTGTATCAAGAGCCCTAAAATCTACTAAAATTACGTTGACTACATTTTCTCCCTTTCCTTTGTCAATACTGTTTTCCAGGAAGTATTTTTTTAGTGGTGAATGAAAATCCCTGCTCATCCCGATCAGGGTAACTACTGTCATGACAGCACCAAAAACCAAAGATAGCATTAAATATTTCAGGTTTAAAAAAGAAGTTTGGGTATTAAAATGTGGGATTTTGGGCGATATAAGGATCAACAGGATCAGCGAAAGGGTTTCAGCCAGGAATTGGGTGATGGCCACATCAGGTGCACTAAAAACGGTATACATCAGGGCCAGTCCATAGCCGATAATGCCTATGGCTGCAACATTGGTAAAACGGGTGGAATTGTTGAAAAGGAAAATAAGGGTAACACTTACCAGAATGAACACTGATAATTCGTACAATTCAAGGCCAGCCCAATTCATATCCATGGGAGCCCGGTAGATGAATTCATTACTAAATAAATGATACAGCATAAGGCCACTGAACGTAAAAATGATCGAAAATATATAGCTTCTTAAATAGCCGTTCTGGACATAACGTGTATGGATTTCTGACATTCGCTGGGCTTGATTCATTAGGCTGTTATAGCCCCATTCCGGCAAGCGCTCCAGCGGAATATGCAATGCATGATAAGCTTTAAAAATAGGTTGACGAGCCAAGTATAGCAAAACGCCCAGCAAGATGGTTAGCAAGCTAAGCATCAAAACAGTGGTAAATCCGTGCCATAGGCCCATACCAAGTTCTATTCCTGAAACTCCTACATTATAAGTAGCCTGTTCCAGCAAAGGTTGGATAGACTGGTACGGAACAATGGCAAAAAGCAAGGCCAAAAGCCCCATCAAAAGTGGTGGCCCGTACATAATGCCTGGCGCTTCATGAATGCGAGCGCTTGGCGTTGTATAAAACTTTTGATTAAAAAAAACGCCGTGAAGTATACGCAGTACCACGCCAACAAAAAATATGCTGGCTACAATTAAGGCCGATATTAGGATGGTATCATAGGATTGGGCGTGCAAACCTGCCTCATATAGCAATTCTTTGCCAATGAAGCCTATGAAAGGAATAACCCCTGCCATGGAGAGGGTGGCAAGGATGGCTGATGCTTTGGTCCAGGGCATGGCTTTTTCAATGTAAAGCAATTCCGAAAGCTTACGGGTGCCAGATTCATGATCCAGTGTACCGGCAACGAGGAATAAAGCTCCTTTGTACAAGGCATGGGCAAGGACGTAAACAATGGCGGCCTGGATGGCGACATCACTTCCAATACCGATCATGAGGAAGAAAATACCCAAAGCACTTACCGTGGTATAAGCCAACACGCGCTTTAAATCATCTGCATGAAAGGCAACGATTGATCCCATCACCATGGTAAATCCACCAATGATCATCAGCGGTAAATTCCACCAATCAATGCCGTTGAAGATGGGGTTTAGGCGAAAAACCAAAAATACCCCGACTTTTACCATAGTGGCTGAGTGCAGGTAAGCACTCACAGGCGTAGGTGCTGCCATGGCATTCGGCAGCCAAAAGTGAAACGGGAATTGCGCGGATTTGGAAAAAGCTCCGATCAATACCAAAATGATGATGCTGGTTAAATAAGGGGAAGCTCTCAATTGATCAGCATTAGCGATCAGCTCTTGAATATTAAAAGTGCCACCTTCAATGCCCATTAAAATCAATCCAAACATCAATACCAGCCCGCCACCTGCTGTTACCAAGAGTGCTTGCCTTGCTGATGTTCTGGAAGCTTCTTCTTTATGCTTAAACCCTATGAGTAAAAAGGAACTTAAGCTTGTCAATTCCCAGAAGACAAAAAGACTTATGAGGTTGTTAGAAAATACAAGGCCTAACATTGAGGCCATGAAAAATACCAGGTATCCGTAAAAACGCTGCGTATCATACTCATGGGCTAAGTAACCGGCTGAATACAAAGTGATTAGCAAGCCGAAAAAGCTAATTAGCAAGCCGAAAAATAAACTTAAGCCATCAGCGTAAAAAGAAAGGTGAATACCGAGATCCGGGATCCAATTGTAATGAAAAGCTACACCTCCATTGGCCAGGACTTCCGGAATAAAAGTACCGAAATAAGCACAAATTCCAGCCGTAAAAGCGGCCAAAAGGAAAGGACCGGTGTTACGGCCAGGCTTACATAGGTAGGGTGCTAATATGGCTAAGGCAAAGACGGCTGTGATGGCCCAAAGCATAACGTGAAATACTTTAAGGGTTAATGGTAGCCTTTAATTCTTTTATTCCGGTCATCCAAGTTATTGGTAAATTTAGCAACCTCATCGCTGGTAGATTTTAAATTTTTTACTCAAATGCAAACAATCATTATGTGGAATAAGCTCGAAATTAAGGCTTTTGCGAAATCTGGTAAGTTTTGACCCCTTACTCGCTGAAAATTTTTAGCCAACCATTAAGTAAAATAATGAGTGGCAGTAAATCTTAATGCGTTTTTTTTATTATTTCCTCAATTCAATTTAAATAACCCCATTTTAACCGCTATGAAGGACCCAATATTGCTTTGATCAATTACTAAATTTTAAAAGCATCATTATTGAAATCTTGTGTAACATATTTTCATTAGTTTTTCTTGTTCAAGGTTTTTGGTTTAAATTATTGTTAATTACCACTTATTTGGAGATTGAAAAATTAATAATGGTTATCCATCTTTATTGTGCGTCATTGTTTTGCTCTTGGCGCTTCACGTAAATGGTTTTGCCATCAATTTTGGTAACTTTTAGGGTTTCTCCATCATCAATAAAATCGCTGTAAGCCTGGACTTCAAAATTCTCGTCATTGATCAAGGCTTTGCCGATCGGCTTGATGGCAGATAAGGCTTTACCGGTATCACCGACCTTTACTTGCTCTTCTGTGATTACATTCGTTTTGCCTTGCAAAGAATCCTTGATCGAATATTTTTCCCAAGCTTTGGACCGAAATCCCGCAATTAGCATTCCTATAAACCCAACCAGGGTAAGCGCTAAAACTAAATGACCAGTTGCGGCTCCATAATCCTCATACACAAAATAAATCCCTAATCCGGCCAATAAGGCCCCAAAAATCCCTACCACGGTAGTACCGGGTACAAAGAACATCTCTATAAAAATGAACACCAACCCAAGGCCAAGTAATATTATAATCCAAATCATTGGCTAATAAAGCTTTACAAGTTATTCTTTGATCCTTTCATAAAGAAACGCTCATTGATTCGCCCTTACCACCAATCGATTGCCTGATTCTTTAACTACCCGCACTTGTTGGCCTTTTTCTATAAACGCACCCTCTGAAACGCCTTCATAAATTTCATCGCCTATCATAACCTTACCGGAAGGAGCAAGTTGGGTATAAGCTTCTGCGGTAGTCCCGATTTTATTCGAAGATTGATGGTGCTGGGTACCTGATTGTTGCTGATTTTCGTCATTAAGTTCTTTAGAATCCGATTGATTGGGGTCAGCCAAAGTATCCTGCAGTACCAATCGCTGAAATAAATGGCTGTTCAACATTGATTTACCGAACGTAAAGATCCCAATTATAAGCAATATTATACTGGAGGCGACTGTCAATAAAGCCTTCAAAACCTCATCACTTCTTGTGAAGGTGAAGTCAAAGAAATCATTTTGAATCAGGGTCAACACCAGGCTAAATACCATTAAAATTAAACCTGAAATACCTGCAATGCCAAGACCCGGAATTACAAATAACTCAACCGCTATCAATATGACGCCAAGAATAAATACAGCAATTTCCCAATTAGCAGCCAGCGCTTCCAAGTACAAGGGCGTAAAATACAATATGGCTGACACTACTGCAATGCCCAACGGAAACCCAAGGCCAGGGGATTGAAGCTCAAAATAAAGCCCGCCAAAAATGCCCAGGATGAGTACACTGCTAACAGCTGGATTGATCAAGAAATTAATGATTAGGTCGATCCAGGAGGTTTGTGTTTTGATTACCTGGGCTTCATTCAATTCTTCTTGTTTTAATACTTCTTTCACCGATGTAGCTTTGCCATCACAGTAGCCATGCTCTATGGCCTCTTGGCGTGTAAAGGTTACTAATTCACCTTTGGGTGAAATGCCCTCGAGTTTTATAGATTCATCCACCATGGCTTCTGCGATGTCAGGATCACGATCCCTTGCCTCTGCTGTTGCCCGCATGGTGCCGCGCATGTAGGATTGGTATTTTTCCGGCATTTTTTTGCCTTTCTTGTTAACCACTGTAGCCGCACCCATCGTTGCGGAAGGGCTCATGTAAATTTTATTTGTGGCTATGGAGATTAAAGCACCTGCTGAGGCCGCATTGGGATCAATAAATGTATAAACCGGTACCGGCGATTTCAGTAGCCGTGTTTTAATGGAATCAGCTTCCGAAACCCGGCCGCCATAAGTGTTCAAATGGAGCAGCAGGTAATCGGCATTTTCCTTGTTAACAAGCTCAAAAGCGCTTTTGGTTTTGCGAAAGGCAGAGGGCCCGATTTTCTGATTGATTTTTAACTTCACGACCTTGGTTTGGTCCATCGAGGTATCAACGGAAGTGGTGTCTGCCTCTACACCGGAGAATGCAGCTAAAAACAAGTTGAATAGGAAGGATGTTTTCACAATAATGCGCTGCATGATGGCTTTTTGTCAAAAATAGGAAATAGCATGGGACAATTATAAAATTATTGTTATTAGTGAACAATAAGCAACTGACAATACCAAAGTTTTAATAAATGATTATGTATTTCATCCACTCAACAAACACTGCTACCAATAGAAAGTTTGATCAGCAGGGATTGAGTCTATGGGTAACGTTTTGAATTCATGCAAGCTTGCTCCGATTTACCCAATAATGAAGCATTTTGAATTTTTTATCCAGTATAAATTGTTATAACTTGAACTGTAATTAAAAAAAACACAACCATAGATGGATTTAGGCGTTTTCATCATATTGTTGACCATTCTGTTCAACATTGTTTATTTTTTCAATAAGTCGAATAATACGGAAGAACGGGAGAATGCTGACCAAGAAGAAGGATTGGAAAACCCATTTGATGATCTGTTTGGGGACTTCAATCAATCAGGGCCACCCCCGGGACAGAAGGAAGATCCAGCGCCTCATGAGGCCCAACAACCTACACCTACCAACTATCAGGAAGACTTGCGTGAATCATTTCAAACCAACAGTGCTTCAAAGACTCAAAAAAGGGCTCAAAATTCTTCAGATGGGCATCATCAAAGTGCGTATCATGATCAGCAAGCTTATGGAAGGCCGGGTAGTCAACCTTATGATCGACCAACCAGCCAAACTTACGAACGCAAACAAAAAACGGCCTACAGTGATCAACATAAAGATGCTTACCGCAGGCCTGCTAAGCAAAAGCGTAAACGGTCCAACATCAAGGAACAGCTAAAAGGATTTGATCCTACCATGGCCGTGATCTACTCAGACATCCTCAAACGGCCCAAATACCTTGAAGATCGGCCGCCAGGGCCTTTTGATCGTGATGAATTCTAACCTTAACGTACCAGGTCAAAAAAATGATCCAAGGCACCAGCCTTCTTTAAGTTAAACCTTCTTAAACGATCATTTTAGTAGTAGTCATTGGCAGAGCAAGTTTTTTTTGGAAGAAACAGGGATGCTTCACCACTTCATTGATTCTTAAAAGCAAACCAGGTGGGGTATCCCAGCATTTTATAAAGCGAAAAAAAGCATTGATAGAATCGAATAAATTTGTCATAGGTCGAGATGTTGCTCAATCCCCGTAGCCCAGCATTTTGCAGTTAAAAGAACCAATCATGTAAAAAATTCATATCAACTTGCATGTAATGCTAGGTGGCTCCAAAAAAACCGCCCCTTAAAAACCTCAATCGCAATGGGCCATTCCCAAGTGCTGGACCAGTATTAGCATCCAATTTGTTGAATTACAGTCAGTCAACTTGCTGTGAGACACTTTCTTCCATCAATGAATTGAACCTGTCAATTGTTCATTTTTAGCTTGTAGGTTCTTCGCCTTCTTCCTCGCTTTCGGAACTGCTTGATGATTGTTGACGACCACCAGATCCTTGACCACCTGTATCTTCGCCACTGTCTTCTTCTTCATCACCGGCTGATTTAGAAATGGATTCGCGCATGCTGGTGTCGGACTGTACATTTTGCATGCGGTAATAGTCCATGATGCCTATGCGGCCTTCTTTAAGGGCTTGTGCCGTGGCAAGTGGTACTTCAGCTTCGGCTTCAATCACTTTTACGCGGGCTTCCTGGGCACGGGCTTTTTGCTCTTGTTCTTCAGCAATGGCCATGGCTCTTCGTTCCTCAGCCCTTGCCTGGGCAATGTTTTTATCAGCATTGGCTTGATCGATCTGCAATTCAGCGCCTATGTTTTTGCCTACATCTACATCGGCCACATCAATGGAAAGGATTTCGAAAGCGGTACCTGCGTCCAGACCCTTTTTCAAGACGGTTCGGGAAATACTGTCAGGATTTTCGAGGACAGCTTTGTGATCATCGGATGAGCCAATGGATGTAACAATCCCTTCGCCAACACGGGCCAGGATGGTTTCTTCGCCAGCTCCGCCAACCAATTGGCGGATGTTGGCCCTAACCGTAACCCGGGCTTTGGCCTCGAGCTGAATGCCATCCTGGGCAACACCAGTTACAGGGGGTGTATTGATAACCTTCGGATTAACGGACATTTGAACGGCATCGTATACCTTACGACCTGCCAAATCAATGGCGGTTGATTCCTGGAATGATAGTTCTATATTGGCTTTATCGGCTGAGATCAAAGCTTTAACAACGTTGTCCACATTACCACCGGCTAAATAATGGGTTTCAACTTCATTGGGCGTAATCTTTAACCCGGCCTTGGTTGAGTTAATAAGGGCGTTGACTACCTCAGCAGGCGGTACCTTCCGGATCCGCATAAGGATCAACTGGACGATGCTGATGCGAACGCCTGAGAATATGGCTTTGATCCAAAGATTAATGGGAACAAAATAGAAAAAGAGTATGAGGAGGATAAAAATACCCCCGATTAATAGTAAAACACTTATGAAATCTCCTTGCATAATTATGGCTTAAATAAATGGTCTTGTAAAAATATTATCATTTTATAGAAATGCAATAACATCAAAGTTCACTGGGTTGTTTTCCCTGTTTGGAATTGATTTTTGATTTTGTTAGGTAAGGAATATAGAGAATGGCATTGGTTAGTGATTCCTTCCCCATATCCATTGCATGCAAAACCAAATAACTCAACTGATGATTGGACAATATTAAGGAGGGGCGTACCTATCAAACTGCTATACCATAAAAGGGGCATGGATTCAAACGGAAAATTTGTAGTATCATACCATATGGATACGGCAAAAGCTAAAATGAGGCGAAAGATCCATTTGGCCTAAACAGCGCCTCCAGTTCGGAGTCCTTGTAATTTTTCCAGAAAAGCCTTACAATCAAGTGAACCCTCGTGTTCATCCCTCTTTTTTGGACCCACTTCAATACGGAGCAGGTTATTGCATAGTTCATGGCGTGAGGTATTTTTCACCTCCATGCCATTGCTTAGGGCAGGTCTTTTTGAATTTATTGGAATCTTAGGTTGACAATTGGAATGTCAACCCATATCAAAAAGCATTCTGAAACAAGCTGTTGATCAGCGATTGTACGATGCTAAATAGCAAAGCCCACCAAAAGCCTAACACTTCAAAGCCTGGTACGAGGCCATCGACAAGGTAAATCATTAATACATTGATGACCAATAAAAACAAGCCAAACGTTAAAATCGTGAGGGGAAGGGAAATCAACATTAGAAGGGGCTTGAGGTAAGTATTAACAACGGCCAATAGGAAGGCCACCAAAATGGCTACCCAAAAGTTGGCCAATATGACGCCTGATAGCAATTCTGCCGTGATCAGTACTGCAACAGCAGCTATGACCAACCGGAAAATCATGACCCCAATGGAATTGCTTTGCATTAACAACAGCTTTTAAATGATCTACTAAATTAAGCGAATTTTTCTTAACAACAATTGGGACTCATTATTAAAGTAGCTTGGTTTAGATGACATATCCAAACTTTTTAAAACTGGCTTTCCTATTTGGATAATGAACGGCATAAAAAAAGGCTTAGCAAAAGCCAAGCCTTTTTCAATATTGCTTGATTGATTGTATCGTTATTGCTTAACCCTAACCGGTACTAAAGCTGGGTATTTCTGGCCAATCAAGTGAGCCACTCCAAAGAATACCCCGCTGAAAAGCAGGTTGCTTAATACGGTCCAATGGAAAAATGGGACCGCTGCACCAAAGCAGGCAACCAAGCCGCCAAAATTGAGTGGATACATGCCTGAAACGAACCAAACGCCAAGGTTTGACACGATGAAAAATATGATGGAACCTCCCAAGGCACCACCCGCAATGGGTAAAACCGATTTTTTGTTTCTGAGTTTAAAACCAACTAAGCCAATGAGGGCCATGCCTGTGTAAACAAATATTTGGCTGGAATAAAAACCTGTCCCTGGCTTAAAAACCTCCATTAACAAGTCAGTGACCAATAAAACGCTTAAGGGCAAAAACAATCCCAGTTTTTTATTGCTGAAATAAGCTGCTCCAAATAAAGCCATGGCACCGATAGCGGTAAAGTTAGGAGGGTGGGGTAGGAAACGGGTTAGTAAACCTAAAACAATAATGATGAGGATGGTAATATTTTGTTTGTTCATAGCTGTTTTGATTTATTTTTAAGTGGTGCAAAGGAATGAAATCCCGCCAAATTAAACAAAGAACTTATCAAGGTTCTGTTAACAATCGTTCGATTTCCCAATTATCATTCCTGAAGTTGTTTTAGAACTTTCAATCAAGGTAAAACCTGGTATGCCATAGAAAACCAACGACTTATCCTTTAAACATTTTTTAAAAGCTTTGGAAACTTGTAGAATTGTAAATCGGTGTTTTTATTTTTTAAGTCATTGATTATGAATTATTTAAAATTATTAAAAAGGTATTGGTAAACTACTTCGTCCCTATGAAAAATTTCGGGCTTTACTTTTGTATAGATTATTGATACATTTGTAACAAGCTTGTTACATGTTTACAATCTTAAATTTTTTTAGATTTTTAATTATTGAAAGTCAGGTATTAATTATTTTTACTTAACGTATTGCTTTAATTGAATGTTGTTACTTGCCACTAAGCCGATACGCCTTTACAATCATACTTGTATTAGGTATGATATGGTTCGAATGATTGACGTTAGAAGGTAGTAGCAACTCATTGTTCAGATGACTTTATGAAAGATCGAATTGAAAAAGTAATGCAACATTATTCGGTGAACGCCTCTGAATTTGCCAATGCAACGGGGGTAAAACGATCGGCTTTAACTCATGTACTATCTGGCCGCAACCAGCCTGGAATTGGGTTCTTACAAAAAATATTAGATGCTTTTCCGGACGTTAATGGAGATTGGCTATTAACAGGCAATGGCCAGATGCTAAAATTGGCAGATAGCGAGGTCAACAATACCGAAGCTGAGATACGTACATCCCAATCGAATGAAGAAGCCCCACCTAATACCCCTAATACGCCCAATGGAGGAAAGGTTAAAAAGATCATGGTGCTTTACACGGATAACCGTTACGAGGAATTCAATCCAGGGTCGTGAAGGTGCTACCCACCTGCATCACTTCGATGCATAGCATTTTTAAAAGTGAAAACTTTCTAATCCAAAGGGGAAAAATAAAAGCAGTGGTGTTGATGTATAGCCACCAATGTCAACCATCCTTTAATAATCCAGGAAATAACCATTTTTTGTTGAATTAGTAATTAAACCTGACTGATGAGGGCTTTGTAATCAGGATTATTCCTTATCAACATCCTTTTGCTCAAAATCGAGCGCAGCTGAGTTAATACAATACCTTAAACCGGTTGGTTTCGGCCCATCCTCAAAAACATGGCCTAAGTGGGCATCACATTTGGAGCAAACAACTTCGGTTCTCACCATGCCCATGCTTGAATCTTTTTTCTCTTCTATGTTGGAATCCTTGTAAGGCTTGTAGTAACTGGGCCACCCAGTCCCTGATTTAAATTTGGTTTCTGAGCTGAAAAGTTCTTGACCACAACATACACATTTATAAATGCCTTCTTCCTTATGGTCATTGTATTTACCGGAGAAGGCTTTTTCAGTACCTCCCTCTCGTGTAATTTTATACTGCTCGGGGGTTAATTCTTCTTTCCACGCTTCTTTTGATTTCTGAATTTTATCATTGGTATTGCTCATCGTTGATTCATTTTTATTAGCTTTATCCTGGCTGCAAGCTTGTAGTCCAATACTAATTAGAGGAACCAAACAAAGCAGCTTTTTTAAAATATTTAATTTAGAAGATTTCAGTTTCAATACTTTTATCCTTTTGAGTCGTCTTCTACACTATCTCCTGACAATTCGCCTTTAAGTACTTTCGGCAAAATTTCTTTCAGTTGTTTTACGGCTATGCGTTTGGCAACAATCTCTTTATCTTCATCCAAGACATAAACAACCGGAGTGGAATAAATGTTGTAAAATCTTCTAAAATTGGTCTTATTCTCAGGATCCTGTACGTTGATAAAATTAAGGTCCTTGTTGTTTACATATTCTTCCCAACCATCCCGCTCTGATTCTATGTTAACGGCATATACTTCCACGCCTTGGTCTTTGTACTTGTTGTAAATCTTTTTTAAATCAGGAGTAACTTCTTGACACTGACCACAATCGGAATCCCAGAAATACACAACCATGGCTTTGGCATCAATGTTATGAAGCGTTCTACTGTTGCCCTCAAGGGTGTTCATGGTTAAATTAGGCGCTTTTTTTCCGATTAAATTGGGTTTGAGCTTGATCACACGCTTTTTGATTTCCTTAAGCTGGCTGGTATCCACCCAATCGGCTTGCCCCGTTAGGTAATAATTTTCGGCCATGTGAACGAATACCTCGTCCATGCCCATGATATCCGATCGCTCGTATTCATAAGTGATGTAATTTACAATGTATTTAAAGGTTTCTTGATTGCCCTCTGTTAGGTCAATGAGGCGTTCTGAGGCTTTAATGACCGAATCCGGTTGCTGGATGGTAAGTTCTTTTACGTAAGTTTTAATCTTTCTATGAAAAATAGGCGTCCTTAAAAAGCGGTCATCCGAAAGGTCCAAGTGGTCGAAATAATGGTCTTTGTAATAAGTGAGAGCCGCGGATGAATCCTTACTGTTCTTAACTTTATCGGGTACTTCCGGTTCTTTCATTGCCTTTAGTACATGAACATAGAACAAATTGGGATGCTCTTCCATAATTTGCTCTCGCTTGTCGCTGATCTCTTCATTCATTGAATCAATTCGCGCTTGAATGTTCTCAGCTTTTTTGGGGCTTTGCTCTTTAAATGCTTGCTTTTCTTGTTTGAGCTTTTGCATCTTCTTGCGCCTTTCGCCCATGAAGTTGAGGTAATTAAAGAAAATCTTGTTTTCCTCGGAATTTTTGACGGTCATGTTATCAACCAAATTCTCCTTATCGGTTTTTAGGGTAAAGTATTGCTCATTGATGACAAATTCAAAGTACTTCTTCTTTCCAGGTAAAACGAACAAATAAATGCCGCCCGGTAGGTTATCATCGCCTTTAAATTCAGCCCAACCCTTACTGTCAACCTTAGCCGTGTCTTTCATGTATTTTTTATCGCCAAAGTGGTGGGCCAGGTAAACTTCATTATTCTTAATGCCATCCACCTTAATTTTTATGTGGTGCCCTTCACGCTCCGGCCCTTTTATGGATTGATCCTGGCTTTGGTTTTGGTTTTCCTGGTTTTGGTTATCATTTGTTTGACAATTAGCAGTGAAAAAAGTAACCAGTAATGACCAGACTAAAATGTTAATTTTCATCATAGTTTGTTTTTTGTGAGTTGGCAAATATAAGATTCACGGCTAATTTTTTATTGCTTGTTTCCTGAACCAATTATACGCATGAATCATTCCATGCCCTCATGAGCAAATATCTTGCTAAAGTAAATTTTGAATTGGTGGTATAAATTCCAAATTTTGCTCGACCTGGATTAAGGTTCAGTCATATTAAGTAATTTAGTATGGATAACTTTTTGATCGATTTTGCCAATCGTTTTGCCATCCAGGAATACCTTGGCATTGCTGGTAATATAACCGATATCATTTATGGCCTTACAGTGGCTTTTATTGTAATCCTGGTTATTCTTGAAAACCGGGACCCCGTTAAGACCATGGCTTGGGTGTTGGTTTTAACATTGGTTCCCATCGGGGGCATTGTTCTTTATTTTCTTTTTGGCCGTAACTTTAGGAAAGTTAAAGCCTTAAACAAGAAAGCAATCCAGGATGTCCAGCAGATCAAATATTTGCGTGGAACCAAGGTTTTGGACCTACCCAGGCAGGAGATCTTTAATTACGATAAGATCAAACATAAACTGCCCATCATTAACCTGCTTCAGAATAACAGCAAGGCCTTGCTTACCGAGAACAACAATTTAACGGTGCTTAACAATGGGGATGAAACGTTTCCTTCGCTATTTGAAGCTTTAAAAATGGCAAAAGATCACATCCATTTTCAATTCTACATTATTGATAACGGTAGGGTTGGCGATCACTTAAAAACAATACTAATAGAAAAGGCCAGGGAAGGCGTTGAAGTTAGGGTCATTTTAGATGCAGTGGGAAGTTGGAGCCTTAGCAATCAATACATTGAGGAACTTAAAAATGAAGGAATTGAAGTTTGTGAATTCAGGCCGGTTCGCTTTCCTCATTTAACCAGCAAAATCAATTACCGGAATCACCGCAAAATTGTGGTAATTGATGGCCATACGGGTTTTATTGGAGGCTTGAACATTGCAGACCGCTACCTATATGGCGATGAAAAATTGGGCTTTTGGCGGGATATGCATTTAAAAATTGATGGGGATGCGGTTAACAGTTTACAAACAGTCTTTTTAACTGATTGGCATTTTGTGAGTGGTGAGGACTTACAAGATGAGAAATATTTTCCGGATACCAAGGTAAGCAATAAGTGCCTGGTTCAAATTGCAACCAGTGGACCCGACACAGAATGGGCGAGTATTATGCAGGCTTACTTTGCAGCGATTTCAACAGCCCGTAATTACATTTACATATCCAATCCGTATTTTACCCCCAATGAGAGTATCTTGACCGCCCTTAAAACAGCGGCACTTAGTGGTATTGATGTACGGTTGGTATTACCTGGTAAATCCGATTTGCCCATCCACTTATGGAGTTCTTTCTCTTTTTTCGAGGAGTTAATGAGGGCCGGTGTCAGGATTTTTATTTACGTTAAAGGATTCAATCATGGCAAATACATGCTGGTGGATGGTATCTTTAGCTCCATTGGCACTGCTAATATGGATATAAGGAGTTTTGACCAAAACCTTGAGGCCAATGCCCTGGTTTATGATGAATCACTTACCAAGAAATTAGAACAGGATTTTGCCAATGATCTAAATGACAGCCAGGAATTAGAGCTGGAAGCGTTTTTAGAAAGGCCTCATCACCAAAAAATCAGGGAATCCTTGGCAAGGGTGTTCAGCCCTCTTTTGTAGTTAAAAAAAGAGAACCTGCCGGCTATAGGATCTCTTCATCGAAGGGTTATACCGGCAGGTCCTTTTGGAGAAGCTCTAAAATAACAAATAGGAAAAGCTTACTGAGTAATTGGAGTACAAATCATAGCCATCTTCCTCTCTTGAATCCAGATAAGTGTCCATCTTATCGGTCGTTACATAATTGATGTCCATGGAAATGTCCAAACGAATCACATCGGTAAGGTCAATTCCAAAGGTACCACCGAAGGGAATTACCAAATCATTCTTGGTGTAATCCGGCCGAGGTAAATTCTCGTTGGTCTGACTTGTTGCTTCAACCTGTTTAGCTTTGGGATAGTTGCCAGCATCTTTGGCATCACTGCTGAAAATGCCCAAACCGGAATAACCCTCTAAAGCAAAATCAGCAGACGAGTTACGGCCGCTAAATACTTCAACTAAATTCAATTTGGCAAGTAGGGAAGTTTGCAGGTAATTGTTGTTGAAATTCCGATTGAATTTATCCTGTTTACCATTGAGCTTACCAGTTCTAAATTGGGTTTCCAACCCCAGTTCATCAATTAGCTGAAAATGAAGCCCAAATTGACCACTCATTCCCAATTTACTGGGTACTTCTGAATGACTAAGGTTGGTACCAATTCCAGCTTTTACTCTGATTCTTTCATCAGCTTGAGCGTTAATCATAAAAGGCAATGCAAGAATGATTGCCACTGCGGAGAGTAACTTACTTCGTACCATAACACTTCCATTTTTTATTCCTATTAGCCCACGAAGTTGTAAAATATTTTTTATATGACCAAATGGTAAAAGGTTTGGCACGATGTTAGGCTTCAATTTGTTAGGAATTTTTGGTGAATAAAGGCATTTTAACCATTTTTAACTTTTTTATTACATTTGAAACAAAATATGCGCCGATGAACTTCAAAACGTTGGGTTTATTAACCGCTTTTTTAACCTTAATGTTTGGGCTACAAGCACAGGATTCCCAATTAGCCAATAACCTTGGTGATAAGAATAAGGAATATTTGAGTTCCGATTCCATTGGTCAGCAGGATCAATTGGATTTTTCGCTCAATGTTGGTGCTTCTGTTCTTACAGGCTTCAGCAATGGCGCTTTGTTTTCCAGGTACATTCAGCCTGAATTGAGCTATCAGATCTCCCCCAAATTCTCTTTGATCTCAGGCTTAATGATCAATTCTCATGCTTTTTCTTCCGGTAATGAGTCCAGTTACTTGGGTAATTTATCCGGCGCTTCTACTAATCTTTACTTGGGTGGTAATTATCAAGTGAATGATGAACTGTCTTTATCCGGAATGGGCGTCTTTGACATGAGCAAGGGCGGCGCTCATGCTTTAGGCCAAGAAGGCAACCATAACGGTGCGTTCCGGGTTAGGGCCATGGAATTTCAAATGCAATACGAGGTAACCGATAATTTTAAAATCGGTGCTGGTGCTCGCTTCTCCAAAGGCTTCAATTACAGGCAGCCTTCGCTGTTTAACAATGGTTTTAACAGAGGGCCGTCAAGCATGTTTGGTCCTTTCAATAGCAGGTTTTAACCCATAGCTTACTTTTATTATCGACCTCAAATTTAAGCTTACATTTTACCATTGAGCATCTACCTTTGCTTTTATGCTCGAGGATACTTACCGTTATCATTATACGAAAAACCTTAAACTTGCCTTGCCCATCTTATTTAGCCATTTGGGTCACATGGTAACAGGCTTGGCAGACAGTTTAATGCTGGGTCGGGTAGGCCCTGTTGAATTGGCAGCCTGCTCCTTGGGGGTTAACATTCACGCCATTATCCTGGTATTGGGAGTAGGACTATCCATCAGTATTACCCCGCAAGCAGCGCTTTTAGGAGGTAAGCGAGATTATTATTTTTTAGGGACTTTATTAGCGAGCGGGCTCTGGCTTTACACAAGCACAGCGGTTTTATTATTCTTGGTATTCTCCATTTTGGCGCCTTTAATTGGTACCATGAATCAACCTGAGGCCGTGGTCGAGCTCACCATTCCCTATTTCAGAGTTCTTAACTTAAGTTTAATTCCTTTGATGGTTTTCCAGGCCTCCAAACAATTTGCAGAGGGATTGTCTTTTACAAGGTATGCAATGTACATATCTCTGGGTGCCAATATACTCAATGTCTTGTTCAACTATTTGCTGATCTTTGGGAACTTGGGATTTCCCAAAATGGGCTTAATGGGAGCGGGGTGGGCTACTTTAAGTGCCCGTATCATCATGGCAACGGCCATGTTTTGGTACTTATGCTCGCCAAAATTCCCTAAAGCCTTTTTAGCATCATTCCGTGTTAAAAATTTTTCCTTTCCCGCTATCAAGAAATTAACCACGCAAGGGTTACCCATTGGCTTACAAATGGTCTTTGAAAGCAGTGCATTCTCTGCGGCTACGATTATGGTAGGATGGATCGGGGCCAATGCGTTAGCAGGCCATCAAATTGCCCTCAGCCTGGCGGGCACTACCTACATGATGGCCAACGGCCTTGGTGCAGCCGCAACTGTACGCGTGGGCAACCAATTGGGGCTTGGTAATCGGGGTCAAATGCGTAAAGCAGGATTCACGGTTTATCATATAGTTATTGCTTTTATGGCCATCACAGGCTTTACATTTTACTTACTCAGGGATTGGCTTCCAGGCCTTTTTGTTGATGAACCTGAGGTGATAGCCATTACAAGCAACATTTTGATCATTACTGCTTTGTTTCAGCTTTCGGATGGCATCCAGGTGGCAGGTGTCAGTGCTTTAAGGGGCATGGAAGATGTTAAGATCCCAACTTTGATCACTTTTTTGGCTTATTGGCTGGTAGGGCTGCAAGTAGGTTATTGGTTGGGGGTTCAAGGAAATATGGGGGTAGAAGGTGTTTGGCTTGGGTTATTGACAGGGCTGACGGTGGCAGCTTTGCTGCTTACCTGGCGATTTCATCAAAAGTCCAAAGTAAACATGGCCTAAGAAGGCGCTTTGTTCTCTAAAACTTGCCTTCATGGCATTTCAATACCATTTTACTGCCAAGATGTCATTAACGCTGTGTGGCATTGTTGTTGTTAAACGGGAAGAAGACTTCTTAACCAAAAAACAAAGCACATTATGAAACAAGGCAATCTGAACGTTCAGACCGAGAATATCTTACCCATTATTAAAAAGTTCCTCTATTCAGAGGAGGAGATCTTTATAAGGGAAATGATCTCCAATGCTACAGATGCCACGCAAAAGCTCCAAACCCTTATCAATTCAGGTGAATACGACCAGGAAGCTGGTGACCTCACCATCCAGGTAAAAATCGACAAAGACAATGGCACGCTGCACGTCATTGATAGGGGCGTGGGCATGACTGAAGAAGAAGTGGAGCGCTACATCAATGAGATCGCTTTTTCCAGTGCCGGTGAATTTGCTGAAAAATTCAAGGATGAAGATACCGGCCAAATCATAGGTAAGTTTGGTTTAGGCTTTTACTCTTATTTTATGGTTTCCGATCAAGTAGAGATCAAAACCTTATCCTATCAAGCGGGTGCTGAGCCTGTCAAATGGACTGGTACCGGTGGTGCTGAATTTTCCATTGAGCCGGATGATAAGGAAGACCGCGGAACGGAGATCGTACTTCACATATCAGAAGAAAACCAGGAATATCTTGAAGAGGAGCGCATCAAGAACCTATTGCAAAAGTATTGTGGCTTCATGCCCATTCCCATTCAATTCAATGAAGAAACAATTAACGATACCAACCCTATTTGGCTCCAAAGCCCCAATGAGCTGACTTCTCAGAATTACACGGATTTCTACAACAAGCTGTACCCCATGAGCCAGGCGCCCTTGTTCTGGATTCATTTGAACATTGACTATCCGTTCCATTTAACCGGTATTCTCTATTTCCCGAAAATCAGCACCAACATTGAGGTTCAACAGAATAAGATCCACCTTTACAGCAACCAGGTGTTTGTTACGGATAATGTAGAAAGCATTGTGCCTGAGTTCTTGCAGTTACTGCATGGCGTTATTGATTCCCCGGACATTCCGTTGAACGTATCGAGGAGTTACCTGCAAACGGACAGCAGCGTTCGCAAGATCAGCAATTACATCGTTAAGAAGGTATCAGAAAAGCTTAAAGAGATCTTCAACAAAGACCGTGAGGATTACGAACAGAAATGGGATGACATCCATGTTTTCATCAAATATGGCATGCTCACCAACGACAAGTTCAAGGAAAAAGCCCGTGATTTCCTTCTCACCAAATCATTGGAAGGCAAGAAGTTTACCATCGATGAATATCGGGACCACGTGAAGGATAAGCAAACTGATAAGGACGACAATGTCATACTGCTGTATGCTACCAATCCCGATGGTCAGCAACCTTACATTGAAGCGGCGCAAAATCGCGGCTACGATGTATTGATAATGGATCATCCGATTGACAGCCATTTCATCCAATTACTTGAGCGGGATGAAGAAAACCTCAGCTTTAAGCGCGTTGATGCTGAGTCTGTGGATAAACTGATCGATAAGGGCGAAGAAAAAGAATCGGCCTTAAGCGAAGACCAGCAAAACAAGCTGAAGGAAGTCTTCACGGAAGTGGTAGGTGATGAAAACCAAACCATCGAAACGGAACCTTTATCGCCAGAAGATCCGCCCTTGTTGATTACTCAGGGCGAATTCCAGCGCAGGATGAAGGAAATGACCGAAATGAGCGGTATGGGAGCTGACCAAATGCCCAATGCAATAAACGTTAAGGTCAACGCCAACCATCACCTGGCCAAGAAGATCCTGGACGCCAAAAAACAGGAAAAGAAACAAGAACTGGCCAAGCAAGCTTACGACCTTGCCAGATTGTCCCAAAACATGCTGTCCGGTAGGGAATTGAGCGAATTCATCAACCGGTCGGTCGATATGATGAGCAAGTAGGGCAGGGGTGTACGAATTTTAAATATTTGAAGTTTATATGAAAGCCCAGGCAAGGAATGTTAAGCATTCTTGTCTGGGTTTTTTATTTCCCCGCAAGTGTGGCATTAGGGGGGATTCCTGCTCTGCTTACCTCTTTTGCTGGAAAAAAAATATTGCCTGGATAGCAGTCCAATTCCATTACGCCTTTCCAATGGGTAGCTATAATGAGGAATATTGCTCATGGGGCTTTTGCGTGTAGTTATGGTTGGGTATCCTTTGATGGATTTTTACCAAACAAGAAGGGATGAGCCTTTATCCTGAAAGCCTCATTCGAAATGACCGGAGCGGGTGTTGGGTGCTTATGATAATGGTTGGGTGTTGAAGCCCAGCGGTCACAGATTCCGTGTCAAGCAAGGAATGACGGGCTATGATTTGGGTGCTGGTGATTGCAGTGGGGTGTTGACGCCATTTGATTGCTGATTCCGTCTGGCCTTTTGGTGGATGGAATTGCGAAAGCTGTCAAGTGGGTAGGTTGATGAATGTTGCTCAACAGCGCCAAAACCATCATTCTGGAAAATTGGTCTATGAGCGATGGGAATAGATCAATTTATCCGGGATCTGTGAAATAGCACTTGACTTTAAGCTTAGGCAGCATTACAACCCCATAAGCGATGAGGTGTGGCATTGTTGCCCTACAAAAGATTGTAAAGCTGCTGATTTATTGTCAATATTGCTGACGAAACCGTGCCACCCATGATGGTTTTTATATTTACCTCCTGTGGTCCTTCGCCAGCGGAGGATAA
>CAZLQF010000021.1:0-41959 GCA_964561545.1 uncultured Sphingobacteriales bacterium | reverse complement strand
ATTTCGAACCTTTCAGTTACGGCTTCCGTCCTGACAAGAACATCCACAAGGCAGTAAACCAATCCCTGAAATACATCAATGATGGTTATCAGGACATTGTGGACATCGACCTTGCGGGTTATTTTGATGAAGTCGACCATGCGATCCTGCTGGATCTGATTTACCGGAAGGTAAAGTGCCCGACCACCCTACGGCTCATCCGTAAGTGGCTTAGAGCACCCATTTTAATCGATGGGAAGCTGCATAAGCGCAGGAAAGGAGTGCCACAGGGTTCTCCGTTAAGTCCACTGCTATCGAACATCATGTTGGATGTATTGGACAAGGAGCTTTCAAAGCGAGGCTATCGGTACGTACGCTATGCGGATGACTTCAGCATTTATGCGAAGTCCAAAGCAAAAGCCCGAAAGATAGGTAACTCAGTTTATTTGTTTCTAAGAGACAAGCTGAAGTTACCGATTAACAAGGCGAAGAGCGGGATCCGCAGGCCCAACAATTTTGAATTGCTGGGACACGGATTTGTACCGACCTACAAGAAAGGGGAGAAGGGCCAATATCAGCTGGTGGTGAAGCAAAGCAGTTGGGACTCGCTAAAGCGCAAATTGAAGGACTTGACCAAAAAGACGAAGCCTTACAGTTTCGAGGAGCGGTTAGCAAAGCTTGCCGAGGTATGGCGGGGCTGGGTAGATAACTACCGCCTTGCGAACATACGAACCAAGCTAAAATCACTCGATGAGTGGTTAAGAAACCGCTTAAGATACTGTATTTGGCACGACTGGAAGAAGCCTGAAAGGAAGCGCAAGAACCTGCTTCGACTGGGCGTTGATAAGCTCCATGCTTATGCGTGGAGTAGGACTCGGAAAGGAGGCTGGGCAGTCGCCCAGAGCCCGATGCTGGGGACTACAATAACTTTATCAAGGCTCAGGAAAAGGGGTTATGAATCGATGCTTTCCTATTACCAGCGTATGCAACCTCAAATCCAATGAACCGCCAAGTACGTGACCCGTACGCTTGGTGGTGTGAGAGGCGCACTCCGTCACTTAAAGGTGGCGGAGCCGTCTACTCGATTGTGCACTGCCATTTATTCATTTAAGCGTTTTTCAACTTCTTTCTTTAGTTTCGGAAGATGGTTGATGACAATACTCCAGACCATATCATCAGTTATTTTATCATATCCATGAATTATTCTGTTTCGTGTGCCTACTATTTTACCAGCATTATTTAACGGAAAGTCTTTATCCTTTTTGAGGATTCTATTAACTGCTTCACCAATTATTTCCAGATTTCTTTCTACCGCTCTTTTAGTTTTGATATCATTAACATATTCCTCAAATATCCTTGGTCTCCCTTCGTAGTAGCTATCAATTTCGTTTATGGATTGCCATATATCGTAGAGCCAAGTTTTGATTTCATTATCCATAAATTAATTTTTTCGAAGAGTCTATTGACTCCCTTAGGTAAGGATTCTTTATTGCCCTATCTTCAAGAAGATCAATTTCTCTTCCCAACAATTCTTCCAGAGCATCTTTGAGATCAAAATAATTGTCTGCGTAATCGTATAAGTCAATACTTGAAAAATCAACTAAGAAGTCTATGTCGCTACTTTCTTCAAACTCATTGGTAAGTACCGACCCAAATACAAACAGTTTTGTCACATTGTATTTTTGGCATAAGGCTCTAATTTGATCAAGGTTTCTTTCTACAACAATCATACTCAAAAATACAATCTTTTCAAATTAAACGATGTTTTTCGGGTTTTGATTCAAATTGTTGTGCGCAACTTGTTTATAGATACTACAAAATTGAACCTAACACACCAAAGGTTAAGGTTAGGCATGGTTGAAAGGTGCATATATCGTTAACCTCGTTATTTATCATAAAACCTGGCTCTCATCTACTTAATCCTATTTTCCGTGGCTTGCTTTACCCCTTAAATCCTAAAACCCTCGCATTCCATTTTCTGGTAATCGTCATTACGTTGCATTTATATAGCCAAAAGTAATCATTTTCACGTATTAATCAAATGTTTTTAATGGTCGGCAATTTTTGAGCAATTGCTTGGGCAATGTTGGTAGTCCAATTACTTGGGGCTCTAACCAATATTTATCCCATACATTCCAGAGGATTGGCATCCTTCAATGCAGCATCGGGAATCTTGTGCCTGAACGGTTTGTTCAACAGGGCAAAAATAAAGATACCCAAAAAGCCCGGTACATGGATCGTAGAGGTTTCTTCAAGGCTTTATTGTTGGGTGCTGCTGCATTAAGCTTCCCACGGTGGTTTACCATGCGGGCCTCATCCTACAGCAGCCCTTTAATTACCAAAACCATAGCGTCAACGGGGCAAAGCGTGCCCGTCATTGGCATGGGCACATGGCAGACCTTTGACGTTGGGCAGGATCAAGGCCTTATCAAACACCGTACGCAAATACTCAAGGAATTTTTTAAAGGGGGTGGGGGCGTGATCGATTCCTCGCCTATGTACGGTTCTTCTGAATCTGTGGTTGGTGATGGCCTTCAACAGCTCGATGATACCAAAGGCTTATTTTCGGCTACCAAGGTTTGGACGCACTCCACTACAGAGGGCCGGACGCAGATCAATCAATCCATGCAACGATGGGGGCGTTCAACCCTTGATCTTGAGCAGGTGCACAACCTCAAAAACTGGGAAAATCATTTGGCAACGCTTTTTAAGTTGAAAGAAGAAGGCACGGTCAGGCATGTTGGCATCACTACATATGGGGGCTACCGGCACGCAGAAATGGCCAGCATCATGCAATCGCAACCGCTTGATTTTATTCAGCTTACTTACAATGTGGCCAACCGGCAGGCCGAAGACCGCTTGCTTGGCCTGGCGCAAGAAAAGGGGATAGCGGTTATCGCCAATCGCCCATTTGGCGGCGGCCCTTTGATCGATCGCATGCAGCGGGAGCCATTCCCTTCCTGGGGGCCTGAGATCGGGTGTAACAATTGGCCTCAGTTGCTGCTTAAATTCATAGTCTCGCATCCGGCCATTACTTGTGCGATCCCGGCTACGACCCAAATAGAGCACATGCAGGAAAACATGGGTGCGTGCCACGGGGCTTTGTTGAGTGAAGCCAGCCGCCAGCGAATCCTCAATTACATAGAGAAATTGTAAGTTGATTAAGCGCTTGAATGTGGCGAAGTTGATTTTTAATACAGGCAAAAAAAAAATGGGGAAGCGCTTTAACTTCCCCATTTTCATTTACTGTGTTTTTGATAGGTTAGGTTTTATACCACCTCTTTATGGCCCACCCATACGTACCGCTTTTGCAGGAATTCAGGGTTTGAAAAGCCTGCATTACCAGCCGGATTACCGCCTGTAAGGTGGAAGTCAGAAAATGCGACATTGAGGTTCACCCAAACGGGGCCAATGAAATTCAAGGAAACGGGGGCGAAGACTTTGCCGAGCTCGTCCTTGATCTTCTCCTTTTTTTCATCATCGGTAGTGTAAGCAGAAGCGGTAATGGCGCCTTTGGTTCTTGCCAGTTCCTGGGCCAATTGGATGGATTCATCCGTATTTTTGGTTTTCACGACCAAAGCCAAGGGGCCGAAATGTTCCTTCGACATGGCTTCCTTATCAGATGAATCGATCTCTACGACAGCCGGTGATGCCGTACGGGCATTTTCAAATCCTTCCTGCTTCACTTTGGTGGACTCAAGCAGGATGCTGCCATTGATGTTGTCTTTGTTTTGAACGCGCTCAAGGGTATTGGGACTTTGAATGGCGCCCAATGTACCAGGCCCCATTTTGGGATGCTCTACCAAGCCGGTGATGGCATCGGTCAATTTCTTGACGACTTCGTCATAAGCCATTTTTTCGCCTTGAACCGTAATGCCGTCTTTGGGAATGTAGATGTTCTGAGGAGCAGTACACATTTGCCCGGAATACAAGCAAAGCGAGAAAGCAATGTTTTGCATCACCCCGTCCATGTCTTCTACCGAGTCAAGGATTAGGGAGTTGACCCCGGATTTTTCGGTAAAGGTCACCTTGTTCTGATGTTCCAGGCTTTCGATGTAATCCCCGAATTCCTTGCTGCCGGTAAAGTCAATCAACCTTACCTGGTCGTGTTCTGCGAGGTCTTTAGTGATCTGTTTTTCAGGAGTATCCACAGCAAGTTGAATGATATTGGGATCGTAGCCGTGCTCATTCAGGGTTTTTTGGATCGTGGCCACTTCAATGGCAGCAGGCAGGATGGCCATCGGATGCGGTTTGTAAATAACCGTATTGCCGGTAACGAGGTCGCTGAAAACGCCTGCAATCGAATTCCATACAGGGAAAGTAGAAACCCCGATGGCCAAACCAATGCCCTTGGGTTCGGGCCGCCATTCCTTTTTAACCTTGACTTCGTATTTGCCCATGGCTCGTTCCCAGTGGGCTTCATCAGGAAAGCGTTCCATTTCTGACAGTCCCATGCCAATGGCTTCCAGGGCGCGGTCATTGCCATGTGGTCCTGAGGCCTGGAAGGCCATCATAAAGCCTTGTCCTGTTGTGTGCTGCGTAGCAAAACCGATTTCAAAAAACCGTTCCTTGATGTTTTCAAGGGCTTCCACTAAAATAACAGCCCGTTCTTCGGGCATTACCTTGCGCCATTGTTCAAAGCCTTTATTGGATCGCTCCACCAAGGTTTGGACGTCAAATTGGGGATACTTAACGCCCAACTTTTCACCGGTATAGGGCGATTCTTCCTCACCTACGTAATCCTTGGCTCCATCCTGAAGTAACTCCTCAAACTTTTTATTGAGGAGCGCTTCATAATCATTCTTGCCTTTTTCCGAAGCTTCTTCTCCGTATTCTTTGGGGTGCTCTGGGTAATGGGCATAAAAAGTCCGCTCATGGTTGGCCCTGATGGCACGCTGAAGGGTTTCTTTATGCTTTTCAAATAAGGTCATAAAACGTTCGTTTTGGTTTGCTACAAAAATAACTTATGGTGGCATGATTACCAAGTTTCTGAACATCGGTTCGGGGATAAAATGTGTTACCGTTTTAAAGGCTTGGTATTGGAAATTGTGTTTATTTAATGGATTGGATTTAATATGCTTTATGTTTGAGTTTGGTTCAAAAGGGTGGGGGTTCAATGAAGTTAAAATGCAATAGAAATAAGCATGAAAGCGTCTGAAGATAGGCTTCAACCGGTCCTTCTTAATACGCAATACCAATCAGTCTTAGCTCTATTAGCTTTGCCGTAAGCTTTCATAAAAGGCCAAACCAGCAGCTACAGATACGTTCAATGAATTGATCGCCCCTTTAAGGGGAATTTGGGCTGAGGCATCTGTTTCCTCCAGTAGTTCTCTGGAAATGCCTTTTCCTTCAGCACCGAGGATGAAGGTGGTAGGGTTGCGGAGATCTACTTGCCATAGGTTTTGGTCGCCTTTTTCGGTTATGCCAATCAATTGCAAACCAGATGATCGCAGGTATTGCGCAGTTTTAACGGTGCTGTTAACCCGACAGAGGTTTAAGTGGACCAATGCCCCGGCCGAGGTTTTAATTAGGTCCTCGCCAATGGCAGGAGATCCTTTGGCTGGAAAGATCAAGCCCTGCACGCCCATGCTTTCAGCACTGCGGGCAATGGCCCCGAAATTCCGCACATCCGTAATCTTATCCAAAAAAGCCAATAAAGGCGTGGTTTGCTGTTCAAACAAGTAGGGTACCAAATCCTCCAGGTCAATGAACTCAACAGGCGCAATGAAACCCAATACGCCCTGGTGGTTGCTTTTGCTCATTTGATCGATCTTGTCCCGCGGCACCATTTGAAAAGGGATGTTACGATCCCGCAGCGCTCTGACCAGGCGGCTCCGTTCTTCGCTCTTGCCTTTTTGCTGGATCATGATGCGAGAAAATTGGGCACCCTGCTGAAGGGCTTCCCACATGGCACGTATGCCGATTACTTTTTGTTCTTCCTGCTCCAATGTATTGCTCGGTTAATGGCTATTCAAAGATGGGAAAAATGGGTGAGGTTGGTTTCAGGTATTAGATGTTAAGTCCATTAGTTAACGATGGTAGCACCAACTTCATAGGAAAGTTTTTGTTTCAGCTCGCTTAGGTACATGTGCACTTGAAGGAGCTCATCAACTTTTTCATCTGATTCTGCCTTTTTGAGCTCTTCATTGTTTTCCTGCAAAAGCTTGTGTACTTTTTTCAATTTCAAATGGCTCAAGGCCACTTTAACGATCCTGCGGTAATTGTCATCAGCAGTTACAACCTCATACCCTATTTTGTCGGACCAATTATCGCTCAATTGATAACTCTCCGCTGCCAGGTCGGATGCTACAGACTGTATTTCAGGCGCCTGGTGTCGTATAAAGTGTTGCACGTCCGGAGGTGCTTCATGTTCACCCATGTATTCCACATATTCCTGTCTTATTTGGGTATAAACCGGATTTTCCCAATCCAGGTCCTCTGTTTCTGCCAAGATGTGCTGGCCAACGGTAATTTCTTCATCCAGCCATTCCTTGCCGTACAGTAACAAGAGCTTGATAACGTCTCGCTCCTGGGTTTCACTGCTGCCGCTGAAAAAATCCTTTTGGGATTCCTTGTTATCCGTTATTTCGTCTGCTTCAGGCGGTTGCTCATCCTGCTGCTTGCGCTTCTGCGCTTTTTTCTGCCGGTCCATTAGGAGCTTATTGAGCTCTTGGTATAGTACTTCTTCCGATACGTCCAGGTTCCGGCTACATTCCTTGATGTAAATGCTTCTGTTGAGATTATCGGGAATCCTGGAGACCGAATCGATGATCTCCTTGATGTTTTGGGTCTTTTTGGTAGGGTCTTTCTTGGCCTCTTCCTTAAGGAGCTGCGTTTGAAACATGATGAAATCATTGGCATGCTCCGTCAAGTAAGTGCGCATGGCATCCCCGCCCTGGTTTAATGCAAAGGAATCAGGATCTTCGCCTTCAGGCAGGGTAACCACCTTAACGTTCAAACCACCTTCAAGCGCCAAGTTAATGCCCCTTTTTGAGGCGGTAATGCCAGCTTCATCGCCATCGAACAAGAACGTGACATGAGCGGTGTACCGCCTGATCAACTTTACGTGGTTTTCCGTTAATGAAGTACCAGAAGTGGCCACTACATTTTCAATTCCTTCCTGGTGCAAGGAAATGACATCGGTGTAACCCTCTACCAGGATCATTTCCTCCTTCTTACGGATGGCATCTTTGGCTTGGTATAAGCCATACAGGATTCGGCTTTTGTCGTAAACTTCCGTTTCGGGCGTGTTGATGTATTTAGGTGCTTTGGCATTGGACTTCATGATGCGGCCTCCAAAACCCAAAACACGCCCAGAAGCAGAATGGATCGGGAACATGACCCGGTCTCTGAATTGATCCATTAAGCTGCTATCTTTGGATTGAAAGGCTAGGCCGGCTTTTTCAAGGTATTCCGGCTGGTATTCATGGCTTTGGGCGTCATCCACCAACGCAGTATTCGCATTTGGGCTGTAGCCCAACTCAAATTTTTGAATGGTAGCTTCGTGGTATCCCCGTTCTTTTAGGTAGGAAAGGCCAATGGTTTTGCCTTCTTCAACATTGAACAAATAATGATGGTAAAAATCTTTGGCGTAATTAAGGACAATAAAGAGGCTGTCTTGCTCGGTCCGTGCTTTACGCTCCTCTTCGCTTAGTTCTTTTTCCTGGATTTCAATTCCGTACATCTTGGCCAATTGCCGTAAAGCTTCGGGGTAGGTGTAGTTTTCGTGCTCCATGAGGAACTTGGCAACATTGCCCGAACGCCCACAACCAAAGCATTTGTAGATCTGTTTAACAGGGGATAGGGAGAAGGAAGGCGTTTTTTCCTCGTGGAACGGACATAAGCCAATTAAGTTGGAACCCCGCTTTTTCAATTCCACGAATTCCTCGACCACTTCTTCGATCTGGGCGATGTCTAATACCCGGTCTACTGTTTCTTTTGGGATCATGTTCTGCTTGCCCGGCTTATTTAATAAATTAACAATTGAGAGCTTACTCCAATTTCAACCACGCTGCAAAAATTATTAAAATTAAAGGTTGTTTTAAATTAAGCAATGGTTGAGGAGCAAGAAAGTTAAATAGCATTGGCGGCAAGCAGGCTTCAGCCCAGGGTAACCAAAATTGAGTATGTAACCGGCTTCTGTTACCTTATTGAAATCAGCTATTTAGAAAGTTTTTTTTAGAAAAATCCTAATCCCCTTTTTCAAGGGGCAACTCGAGAATGAAAGTGGTCCCGTTGTTCAATTCACTTTCGCACCATACTTGACCATTCATCGCTTCTGCATAGAACTTAACAATGGACAAGCCTAAGCCGGTGGCAGGTTCATTTCCGGTTGGCTTGGTGGATAGCTTCTGAAATTTTTGGAAAAGCTTTTGTTGATCTTCTTCACTGATCCCCGGGCCTTCATCTTCCACTTCAAACCTTAGGCTTTGATCTTGTTGATACAAGCGGACCCAGATGTTGCTTGCTTTGTTGGAATACTTCAAGGCATTGCCAATCAAATTGTCAAAGATTTGCCTTAAGTAATAGGGATCCGCCTCAATGGGGTAGGATTCCTGGTCAAGGTTTTGATGAATTTGGATATCTTTGGCATTGGCCTGCTCTCTTAATTGATTCAAGGTTGCATCAAGGGTTTCCTTTGCGTTGATGGATTCCATTTTGGGTTCCACTTTTCTTGATTCAATGGCATTAATGTCCAGCAATTTTCTGATCATGTTACTGGAATGATCAGCGCTACCTTTGATGTATTGAATGTATTGTTTTTGTTCATCATTAAGGAGCTGGTCATCCATCAAAAGCAGGTCCGCAAGGCTAGTAATCTGGCTTAAAGGATTTCTGAGGTCATGGGAAAGAATACTGATAAAGCGGTTTTTGTCGTTGTTGATGGCTTTTAGTTCCTCGTTTTTACTGGTCAGTTGTTCATTCTGTTCTTGAATATCCCTTTGCTGCTGTTCGATTTGTTCATTTTTTTCAACCAATTGTTGGTTGATGTTTCTTTGTCGTTGATTGCTTCGGTATAAGATCAATGCTAAGCCTATGATCAAAACGGAGATAATGCCTGAAGCTATTAGTAAGATTTGTTGTCGTTGCAGCTTGACTTCTTGCAAAGCTTTATTTTTGTTCAATAGCTCAATTTCCTGCTCTTTTTGATCTACCTCATATTTTGTTTGAGCTTGCAACAATGCTTTTTCTTTTTCTTGCTCATGAAGGGAATCCTGATGCATTACGTATGATTTGTGGTAATCCAGTGCCTTTGAGTAATGACCCTGAGCTTCAGCCGTTTTCGACAGAAACTTATAAATCTTTATGAGTTTGGGCTTTGTCCCTATTTTCCTGGCTAATTCTTGGGCTTTTTTTAAATAGGTGGTTGCTTGATTATATTTTTTCTGGTGGTAGTTGTTCTTACCCAAATTAAAATAGGAGTTCATAACGCCTTTTCGGTTGCCATTCAGGCTATCGTGGACCAATGATTCTCTAAAATATTGATGCGCCTTCTTGAAATTGTTTTTTCCCATGAATGCAACCCCAATGTTGGAATAAGTTTCTGATTTTTTGGCAGTTAATCCTAAAGAATCCTTAATGGTCAATGATCGCATGTAATAATCTAAGGCTTGGTTATAATTGTTTTGTTCGTAATGAATAATGCCAATGTTGTTATAATCCGAAGCGAGTCCGGTCTTATTGTTGGTTTGCTTGTCTATGTTAAGTGCTTTCTTGTAATTATTTAATGCCTTTTTAAGGTTGCCCTGTGCTTGATAAACCATGGCAATGTTATTATAGGAAGGAGCCAGGCCGGCTGTATCCTTGATGCTTTTTTTTATTTCAAGGCTTTTTATGAAATAATCAATGGATTTTTTATAATTTCCTTGATTGACATGGATCAGGCCAATATTGTTATAACCAGCTGCCAAGCCACTTTCATCGTTGATGGCTTGTTTAATATCATTGGATTGGTGATAATATTCAAGCGCTTTTTTGTAGTAACCTTTTTGGTAATGGATCGCCCCTAATGTATTGTAGGCATTTGCTATACCTTTTTTATTGTTACTGGTTTGGGCTTGGTTCAGTTGACGTTTGGCATACAATCTCGCAGAATCCCATGTTTTGCCCATGTAAGCCCAGGCAATATTTCCTAAAACATCGACTTTTTGAGAATCAGGAGCATTTGCTGCTTTTTGTTTAAGGCTGTCGAAATGATCGCTTGATATTGCTTCCAAACCAGGAGAAAGGAATAACCATAATAAAGCGGTTTTGATAATGAACCTAAAACTTTTTTTACTAAGATAGCTTCCCAAAGTTGTTTCTTAATCTTGATTTATAAAAAAAGTTATGTATTATGGATATTAAACGGATTTATTTTATTTTAAAATAGTTTTGAGTAATTTAAAATTAAGCTAATATTTGATGTCATATTCTTAGTATTATGTTTAATTATAAAAAGCAAGCACTTTCAAAAATACAATATTTTTCTTGTAATTTAGTAGCTTTAAAGTAAATCCATTTTAATTTAGCTTCTGTCGTACAGCAGTAGTGTTTAAAGCTTGATTAATTGAAAATAGGATGATTTCCTTTAATCGGATGTTAAGCTTACCTGATAATAGGTCTATAACTTAGGGGTGCTCCGATTTTTTTTAATCTTACCGGCTTTCATTTGTTGCCTTTTCAAGTCGTAAATTCTATAGGTCGTACCATCAAAGAAAAATGGATGCTGTAGTATTCAGTAAGGAAATTCCTCGTTCAAAGCACTACCATTTATTGGATAACATAAATAAAAATTGATTCTATGGATCTTTTACCCTGGCTTTTAATCCGTGGGCCCGGAAGATACATCAAAATAGCTTTAGCCATTAAGCAAGTTTCGAACTTTTAACAATGTTTATATAATGGCTAAAGCCGTTTTAACCAGCACTTTTATTCCCCTGACTGAATTCAGAGGCCAAATCTCACAAACTGTCGTATTATATTATAACATTGCTTGACTTATTATTTACTCTTGTGGGCCTTTTTTCCAGACACCCATTAAATAATTGAGATAATCCTGAAATCTTAATATTAAAGGAATCATTCTATAGGATGTCAATTTCGTCTTTGACGTATTTAGTTTAAAATGTAAAAATCGAGGTAGTCATTCAGCAATTGAACTCCATTAAGGTTAATGAACTGTGGTTATTTACCTATTTTGAAATCTTTCCTGTAAATTTGTCCTATACGTAATCAAAAAGTTAAGCAAACGTTGATCAAAAGCAAATGACCAATCACGCAGATTTATGATAAAAGGTGTAGTAATCAACCCCTTGAACAAAATAGGAGAAAATGAACGCGGTTATACTTACTGCTTCGATGATTTTCGACAGGGTGAATTTTTAATGGGCTTACGCCATCAGGGCAGTATCAGTGGTAGGCATTTCCATGAAGGAAAGTCATCGCAAAAGAACCCCGAAGTCATGATCCTTTTCAAAGGCGAGGTGGAATTGTATGTAAAAGACCTTAAAAGCGGGGAAGAAGCTACGCAAACATGCACAGCTCCTTGCTCCATAACGATTCCGCCCTATGTATGGCACGAGTTGAAAGCCCTTACCGACATCGGCTTCTTTGAAATGAATACGCTTGAGCAACATCAGCAAGACACCCTTTATGATCAGCAAGGGGTCCAATTCAACGAATGAGTTGTAAATAAAGCCAATTGCTAATCTCTAATTTCGAATAAACATGGGCCTTAAATCGCTCGGAGGAAAATTTTTAGCAGAATATATTACTGCTAAAACGCGGAAATGGAAAGATCAGGCGGGTACCATCCAACAGAAGACCTTCCAAGATCTGATCCGTCAAGGAAAAGCTACGCAATTCGGCAAGGACCATGGTTTTGACCAGATCCAAACTCATCATGATTTCGTTAAGCAGGTTCCCGTGCGAGGCTATGAGGAAATAAGGCCTTACATTGACCAAATAATACAAGGAGACCGGGATGTGCTTTGGCCGGGTAAGCCACTTTATTTTGCCAAAACCTCCGGTACCACTTCCGGTGTTAAGTACATTCCCATTACCAAAGCTTCCATTCCCAACCATATGAATACAGCAAGGGATGCCCTTTTGCATTACATTAAGGACAGCGGCAACACGCAGTTCATCAATGGCAATATGATGTTCCTATCCGGAAGCCCTGAAATGCAAAAGGTAGGAGGCATTTTAACGGGAAGGCTGTCCGGCATTGTTAACCATCATGTACCTTCCTATTTGCAGCAAAACCAAGTCCCGACTTATGAAACCAACTGCATTGAAGATTGGGAAGCAAAAGTTGACGGCATTATCGAGGAAACCCTCAATTGCGACATGAGCCTAATAAGCGGCATTCCACCCTGGATTCTCACTTATTTTGAAAAACTGCTTGAGAAAACCGGCAAAGCCGATGTCCGGTCCTTGTTTCCCAATCTATCCCTTTTAGTTCAAGGGGGCGTTAATTTTTCGCCTTATGAGGATAAAATTAAGGAAGTTATAGGTGCGAACATAGATACCCTTGAGACTTTTCCTGCTTCTGAAGGCTTCTTTGCTTTTCAGGATAAGCAGCACCATGAAGGGATGCTGCTTAACATCGATTCCGGCATATTTTACGAATTTATACCTTTAGAAGAAGTGGACCATGCGCATCCAACCCGCCTTACCATTGATCAAGTGGAGCAAGACAAGCATTATGCCCTGGTGGTAAGTAACAATGCCGGTCTATGGGCTTACAATGTTGGAGATACGGTAAAATTTGTTTCCCTCAGGCCTCCAAGGTTGGTAGTAACGGGTAGAATTAAGCATTTCATCTCAGCATTTGGGGAGCATGTTATCAATGAGGAAGTAGAAACTGCCATGAAAGAGACGACAGCGGAGACAGGTGCCCAGGTTTCAGAATTTACGGTAGCGCCTGTCGTGAATCCCGAAGTTGGTAACTCACGCCACGAATGGCTTGTGGAGTTCAATAAGGAGCCTGATGACCTGGAAATATTTAGGCAAAAGCTGGACGACAAAATGTGCCGCCAGAACATTTATTATAAAGATCTGATAGATGGGCAGATCCTTCAAAAGCTTGAAGTTACCCGCATCCAAAAAAGTGGCTTCAATGATTACATGAAGTCGATCGGTAAGTTGGGTGGCCAGAATAAATTGCCAAGGCTTTCTAATGATCGGCAATTTGCCGAAGGGCTTGAAGCCTATGCTTTGGACAACAAGGTACGACCTTAATTAAGAACCGAAATAGCAAGCTATAAGCCATCAAGAGGCAGTAGCTTCTTTTCAAGCTATTTCCCATTCCAATATTTATGGCTTCCGAAGCCATGCTTCCTTAACACCAACAGATTCCTTGCTCACTGCCAGCAACCATTTTCATGACAATGATTCAGGTAAATTAAAAGGTAAGCGGTAAGGTTGGCTATAATTATTCAATGAAGCTAAACGGCCAATCCTTGATGCCCGAATGGCTGCTTTTTTCATTTTGGTTTTTTGGAGCTATTGACAAAATTAGCAGCTTCAATCTATTGGCTGCGCCATCATATACTTGATGGTTCAATCATCTTCTCCTTCTAAGAGGTCTGGTCTTCGTTTTTGGGTTTTTTTAAGGGCTTGTTGGTACCGCCATTCTTCAATTTTCTTGTGATCCCCTGAAAGGAGTACCTCGGGTACTTCCATTCCCCTAAATTCACTGGGCCGTGAATAAGCAGGCGCATCCAATAATTCACCCTGAAAAGAGTCCAGTAAGGCCGAGCTCTCATCAGACAATACCCCAGGTATGACCCTGGTAATGGCATCTGTTAAAACTGCCGCAGCAATCTCACCTCCGGATATGACATAATCCCCAATAGAAATTTCCTGGGTTACATAACGGTCGCGAACCCGTTGATCAATGCCTTTATAACGGCCACACAACAACAGGACGTTTTGATGCATGGAGAGCTCATTAACCTTGGGTTGGTCTAATTTCTTCCCATCAGCCGTTACATAAATGATTTCGTCATAAGTCCTTTGGGCTTGCAGATGTTCAATGCATTTAACCAGGGGTTCTACCAGCAGAACCATTCCAGCGCCACCGCCAAAAGCATAATCGTCAACAGTTCTACGCTTGCCGCTTGGTAGTCCGAATTCCCGGAGGTCCTGTAAATGGATTTCCACCAAGCCTTTGTCTTGTGCACGCTGCATAATGGATTGGTTTAAAAAACCCTCGAACATGCCGGGAAATATGGTGATGATGTCTATTCTCATGATTTGAAATTTTCACAAAGTTAACAACATTTCCTTCCCTCTCATGGATTGCTCATTTGATCACTACCAAATAATAAAAGATGAGCAGTGATGTTTTGTTTAGTGCTTTTATGGATGCTAGCTATTGATCATGGCACGTTTTGACCTGCATCTACAACAAATAAGGTTAAATGGTAATTGCCAATGTTTCCACGCCTCAATTCAATCAGGAGCTATAAAGCTCTTATTTTCAATGGGCTTAGTAGAAAGCTTTATTTGAAAAAGAAAAGCCACTCATGTAAGGTCTTTGGTCTTGGTTCTTGAATCTCGTTCATAAACGATACCCATCCAATAAACAACAATTATAATAGAATCTGCGATGCTTTAACGACTTCAAATCAAAACCGTATTTTTGCAGCCTAAAAAATTACCAGCGTTCAAATCATGATAAGAAGCGGACTGCATTGGATAATAGGGTTGATGGGGTTGTTTTTGATAAGCCATCCAATAGGTGCACAAAATGGTGACCATCCAGAATTCGATGAATACGACACTTTAAATATAGTACAGCTCGATGGTACAAAATTAACCGTTATCGGATTTGGCAGATTTTACATAGCTTACAATGAAACCATTGACGGCTACACCGTAGTGAGGAATGACAGGGGCGTTTTTGAATATGCCGAGATAGCCAGCAACGGGGATTTGGTTTCAAGCGGGGTTATTGCCCATAATCCGGGTAATCGTGATGAAGAAGAAAAAGGCTTTTTGGAAAACCAGCCCAAGCACTTAAGATACGAGCCCCCTAAGCTCAATGAGCTGAAGGAAAAACAAAACCGCTTTTTTAACCTGGAAAAGTATGCCCCGGATAGATAAGGTTCACGGTCAGGCTTCTGCCTGCTTTTGTTGATAAACCTTCAATCCTACTACCAATCGCCACACGCCAATGAGCACCAAAAGCAAAGCAAGCTCTTGGTACATGGGGTAAGTGTAACTATTGATAGAACCGATCCCGTATATGAACAAACCAAGAAAAGGCCATAAAAATCCGTAGCCAAGAGCCCTTGCACCCTGTGCTCTCCTGTTTTCGCTTTCATAACTTACTTTTGCCATTATTTTTTTGTTTTTGTAGTCAACTTATATTTAAAATTTTATTTCATCGTTGGCTTTAATTTTTGTAAGTTAGATTTATTAAATTATATAATGATGCATAAGTACCTAAGGTTCCTTTTTGCAATTGCAATTACATGCGGTTTTATGATGACCGGTTGTGGTAAGGATGTTTCTAAACCTGATCCGCAGCCAGATACGATGCAGAACAAACTTACACTTTTAAAAGTTGATTATCAAACCTTAGCTTTTGAGGGTGGCAAAACCTATCAATTTCCGGCTAATGATGTTGATTCTATTCCTTTGAAGGTGAATTACCAAGCTCCCGGAGATTTTGGTGGCATTACCTTTATACACCAACCCACTTACGATACTATTTTTCATGGAGGTATTATTTGGATGGGCCAAGGACAGATAACGCAACCAGCAAGCTTCAAATCCCCGCAAAGCTATGCAAGTATTGGCCAAACAGTTCAAAAGCCAGGCAATGTTCATTATTATCAATATAGTGTTCCTAGAATTGAGGATTTGGACAGCTTATCTACCCATGGTTGGCAATCGGTTAATGATTTAAAGCTTGTTCAGGGTTATTTGAGCAATGGAGCTAAGGTAGGCATGTACCTTTATCCGCCTACGGTAGGCGCTTTTGATCCGGCTAAGGCCAAGTGGATCATCTTTCTGTACGATTCGAAAGTGCCACAGAGTCAAAATGATGCCAACCCATAATTTACTTGATCTCAACTTCTGTAGCACCCAGTCCATATTTTTTGTAATTGGCCTCGCCAAACCCCTTGATCTTTTTGTTGCGCTTAAGGTTTAATTGAAGCCGCTCTCTTAAAACGCCATTCCCAATGCCATGGATGAAGACAATCTTTTGATAATCAAATGCAATGGCTTTTTCAAGGCAATCCTGGAAGTAGTTCATTTGGTAATCAAGGATGGCGTCCCGGGTCATGGCTTCATATTCCGAGCTTAATTTCTCTATGTGCAGGTCTACCACCTCAGGCGGTTTATCAGTTTCTATGTTTTTGGGTTTGGGGTGTTCCTTACCCTTGAACAATTGATCAGGATCCAATGATTGCATTTCCTGGAACTGGCTTGATTGGTTATCTTCTGATTGACCTAATTTGAACAGGTAAGCTTCATGTTTCAGGAGGGGCGCTTTGCCAATGGACTTGAAAAATGATTTTGGGCGCGGCTTGAAAAGGTAGTTAATAGGGGCGGGCGCTTTATTTGATTGCGCATAGTAATATATGCCCTGGACCAGGAAAGGTTTCCATTTCTCAAATTCACTGATTTTGACGCGGTTGATCAATTGGTAGTGAGCAGATTCCAAAGCTCCGCGGCTAATGCCTTGGTAGCCATCATTGCTGATCTCGTAAAAAGTGAAGTAAAACGGCCAATAGGTGTTGTTGATCAAATAAAGCTCGAGGAATTGGTCACTTTTGCTCTTGTCAAAGGCCAGGTAAATGCCCCGCTCTTCGTCAAGGTCCGGTTCCTTGGGCTGGTCCTCCGATACTTTAGGTTGTTCCTTTTCCTCAAAGAAGTCCTTGGCTTTAACAATTGCCTGCTTGTTAACGGGTACTTCCAGGCCTTCTTCAAGTTGAATGAGCACATTATGGGCATCTATAATGGACACCACCTTGCCTTGTCCTTCTTCATTGACAAATGATACTTGATCACCTGGCGCAAATTCTGCCATTTTTTAAAAGTTTTATTGAAATGAATACCAAGGCTTATAGCTTGGTGCATTTATCTAATATAGATTACGCAATGTGGGCTTCTAAAATTTCAGCAAACTTAAAAACCTCTTCATAGGTGTTGTAAAGAGGTACTGGAGCTACTCGAATTACATCAGGTTCCCGCCAATCTGCAATAACGTTGTGTTTAAGCAATTGATCAAACAATGCCCTGCCATTTGCTTGCACTTGGATCGATAGTTGGGCACCGCGTCTCTCGGGATCGCGTGGTGTGATCAATTGGTAAGGAGCAGCCTGCTGCTCTTTGCTGATCTGGTCAATCAGGAATTCAAGGTAACCTGTTAGCTGTTTGCTTTTGGTTCTTACGGCTTGCATATCCGCTTCATCAAAAATATCGAGTGAAGCTTTGTGCGCAGCCATTGATAGTACCTGGGCATTGCTCAATTGCCAGCCTGCAGCACCATACTCAGGCTCAAACCCTTTTTGCATTTGAAATCGGGTCGCTTCATCATGGCCCCACCAACCCGCAAACCTTGGTAGGTCTTTCCGGTCGGCATACTGTTCATGAACAAAAGCACCCCCCACGCCGCCGGGTCCAGAGTTCAGGTACTTGTAGGTACACCAAACGGCAAAGTCTACATTCCAGGTGTGGAGGTCCATCGTTACATTGCCTGCTGCATGCGCCAAGTCAAAGCCCGCATAAGCACCTACTTGATGTGCTTGTTGCGTAATGCTTGCCAGGTCAAAGAATTGACCTGAATAGTAATTAACCGCTCCCAGCATTACCAAAGCCAATTCGTTCCCCTGGTCCTCAATTTGCTGTATAATATCTTCGGTCCGAAGTGTTAATTCTCCTTCTCGTGGATGAACCTCAACAATGGCATTCTGTGGATTCAAGCCATGATATCGAACTTGGCTCTCAATGGCATAGCTATCAGAGGGAAAGGCACCGCCTTCCATTAAAATTTTGTATCTGCGCTTCGTGGGCTGATAAAATGAAACCAACATTAAATGAAGGTTTACGGTCAGCGTATTCATGACCACCACCTCATGGGGCTTGCCTCCTATAAGGCGGGCTTCCTTTTCAGAGAAAAACTTGTGGTAATGAAACCATGGATTGCGGCCCTCAAAATGACCTTCTACCCCAAGATTTTGCCAATCCTCCAGCTCTGTTTCAATGTAAGTGCGCACGGTGGTAGGCTGTAAGCCTAAAGAATTGCCACAGAAATAGATGGTGGGTTCGTTTTTGTGAAGGGGAATGTAAAATACTTCCCGGTATTTTTTCAAGGGGTCTTCTTCATCCAACTTTTGGGCAAAAGCCTTGTTGGCCTCAAATTGTTTTAATTCCACGATAAACGGTTTTTGAAGGGCGAAGTTAGTGTTTGGCGATTAGAAATTGGCGAAGGATGGGTTAGAAGTTGAAATAAGATTGTAAAAGGTGCATTTAAGGTTGTTAAAGCTTTTGGGTGATCCTGGTTTGGCGAACTCGATCGGCATTAACGACTGACTCAAGCGCAAAATGCTCGCTTCAAACCATTTTTGAGGCTTTAGCCCCAGCAAAGAATCTTGCATGACCAAAAGAAACCAAACAAAGAAAAGTCAACCGCCAGCCGGAGGTTAAAAATTTTAATACTACTAAGTTTAGCTTTAATCCTCTGCTGGCGCGTTTATGGCATTAAGAATCCTTTGCTCCGGAATGTCCTGCATACAACGGAAATGGCCTTTCGGGCATTTTTGAAAGCCTAATTTTGAGCATGGCCTGCAATAAAGCCCGGTTACCTGTAGCTCAATGGACTTAGTACGTGCTTTTTGGTGAGTGCCATAATAGGGACTCATGCCAAACTTAGGAGTGGTATTGCCCCAGAAGGATACAATGGGTTTTTGAAAGGCTGCTGCAATATGCATAATCCCCGTGTCGTTGGTAAGCACCTTTTGCGCATTTTTCACCAATGTTGCCGACTCATGGATGGTCAATTGGCCGCAGTAGTTAATGATATTGGCTCGGGTTTGGGCAAGTTTCTCACCTGTGGATTGATCTTCAGGCCCCCCAAGAAGCACCACTGGTTTATCAAATTGTTGAAGCAGGGTTGCAATACGGTTTTCCGGAAACCGTTTGGTGTAGTGCTTAGCTCCGATCATCCAAACATAAAAGCCTGTTTTCAAAACTTCTGGTAATTTACTTAGGTCAAACTCCTGATTTTCAGGTATAAAATAATCCAGCCCCTGGCCATCATTCGTAACATTCAAGGATTGAACGGCTGCCAGGTAGCGATCTACAATGTGCATTTGGGGTAAGTAATCCACTTTGAGGTTGACCATTAAAAACTTTTCCCAATTGATCTTATTGAAAGTAAAACTCCTTTTGTTTAAAAAAGCCTTCAACTTGAAGCTGCGGAGATTTTTATGAAGGTCTATGATGTAATCAAACTTCTCCAGCTTAAGTTCTTCAAGGGTTTCTGTAAAGGACGTTTTTAGCGTATGGACTTTATGGAGGTAAGGATTTGCTGTTAGCAATTCTCGGAATTGCGGTTTGGTAAGGAAATGAATGGTAGCTTTGGTCAATTGGTCATGCAGGCATCGAACAACAGGCGTTGTTAGTACAATGTCTCCAATAGAGCTTAGCCGGATGATTAAAATCTTCACGATACCATCTTCTCCTTTCTACGATTCAAGAAGGTCTCAAATTCTTTTAATGGCAAGGCATTCAAAACGCGGTCTTTGGTGAGCCCGCCTTTGCGGGCTACGTTGACCCCGCAGTACATATCTTCCATACCATGTGTCACGTGGCCATCCGGGTTGATAGCAATGTTGCAACCTTGCTCCAGTGCAAAATCGATCCAGCGCCAATCAATATCCAATCTGCGAGGGTTGGCGTTCAATTCAATGACTACCTCGTTTGCTGCACAGGCCTCAATGATTTTTTGATGATCTACAGGATAACCTTCCCGCATTAGCAAAAGCCTGCCGGTCATATGACCTAAAATGGTAGTAAAAGGATTTTCGATGGCCTTGATCAAGCGCTTGGTAGCTTTTTCTTGATCCATGTTGAGGGGCGCATGGATCGATGCTACCACGTAGTCGAGTTGCTCCAGGACTTCGTTTTTATAATCGAGGGAGCCGTCCGTAAGTATGTCCGATTCCACTCCTTTAAAAATTTTAAAAGGAGCCATTTCCTCATTCAGTTCATCAATTGCTTTGCCTTGCTGGAGTAACTGGTCTTCACTAAGTCCATTGGCATAAAATGCTGCTTTTGAGTGGTCGGCAATACCGAAATACTCCAGGCCCATTTGCTGGCAATAAAGGGCCATGTCCTTTAAGGTATTGGTTCCATCACTGTAGGTGCTATGGTTATGGATGCAGCCTTTTAGGTCAGTGTAGGTGATTAAATGCTCAACCCGCTCAGGTGTTATATCTTTATCGAACCAATTTGATTCTCGCATTTCGGGAGGTATAAAAGGCTGGTTTGCCTGCTTAAAAATGGCGGCTTCGTTACTGATGTTATGAAGGTTAAGCTTGCTAAATTGAGCCGTATAATCTGATGAACCGGTGTTGAAGAATAAATCACGATACCAATCTTCATTTGAAGAGGTATGTATGACAACAGGTATGTTGAGTTGAGCTGTTTGCCATTGATGGTTATCTGGTTCCTCAGTTACACTTTCTATTAGCGAACAATTATTCAGAAAGTTTTTCCATTCCTCAACATCTTCGGTGATGATTTGAAATTCAGCTTGATCAATGACTTCACATTTCCTCCTGAAAGCTCCCACAGCCTCGATTTCCTTAACTACTCCCGCATCTCTTACCAAGTCAATAAAATCATTGATTTCATGTTCAGCTTCGGCAAACAAGCATTTGTTAGCACTTGCTAAATAATAATTGATGGCTTCTTTGATCTTGTCTTCTGTCTTTTTGCCAAAACCCTTTAGCCCACTAAGTTGCCCATTTTCAGCAGCATTTAAAAATTCCCGGGGGGTGGTTATGTTCAGTGCTTGCCAGGCGGTAGCAATTTTCTTGGGGCCAATCCCTTTAATGCCTAATAATTCAAGAATGCCTTTGGGTGTTTGTTCAGTTAAACGCTGGAGTTCATCATAAGTACCGATGTCCAGGATTTGATGGATCTTTTTTCCTATGTTCTTGCCAATCCCTTCTATTCGTTCAATTTCTTCTTCCCTTAAATCATTGAGGTTTTGCTCCATCTTTTCGATGTGGTAAGCAGCATTTTGGTAAGACCGGATCTTGAATTTGTTGTCGTCATACAATTCAAGCAGACGCGCACCTAATTTAAAGAACTGTGCTACTTCCTTATTATCCAATTATTTTGCTTTTCAGCGATTAATAAGATTATTTTCCGGATTCTTCCTCAGGCTGGGGGTCCTCAATGGTTTCCTGGAGCTTGCCTTTTTTGAATTTTTCTAACTTAGTTAAGTTTCCTTTTTGGTCGTAGTATTTCCAATCCCCGTGTTTTGATCCCTCTTTGTAATTACCGGATATCTTGAGCTGGCCATTCCTGTAATAATAAAAATAAGGGCCGTGCTTTCTTAGTTCCGTTTTTCGCCCTTCATCGGGATTGCGGGGATCATATTTATGGATCTTTTCATAGGAGTAAACCTCCTTGAGTTTGGTTTGTTCCTCATCGTAATACTTTTTGCCTTTTTCATCCCCTATATGTTGAGCTGTTATCCCTGTTGAGATTAAAAAAAGCAAACCGAAAAGTATACTTGAACGTACCATAAAGATGTTTTTACTACGAATAATCCAATCTTATAGCAAAAAGCAAGCCTTAAAAATCATCTACCTTCATGTTTTCCCGGTAACGGGCACCTTGTTCCCAATTGCTTTCAATAGTAACTGTAAAGATGTCCCGATTGTTAGAGAATGCGGATAAGGTAAAAACGACATTGCCAACGGTCCATTCTTTTAGATTAACGTATCCTAAATTTCTAACGGTAGAGGGCTTACCAAATTTATAACTTAGGATGAACTCCATGTCGGAGAGGAATTTTTTATCTCCTTGCATGAAAACCTTTTTAAAACGGTTTTGATCATTAAAAATGTAATGAAGCTTTTCAAGTTTAACGGTGCCTATTTCCATGTTGTCACTGGGGATTTTGTAAGAATTGGATTCAGTAGCTTCCGGAATTTCCACAAAGTTGATTTTTTCGCCATCAATGAACACGGAGTCCAGGTGTGCCCCCCATTCAATCTCCCTGAAATTTGGTACTTTCTCTGCTTTTTGAGCGTTTCCTACTAAACTACCTACTAATAAAACTAAGGTGAGTGTGAGTACTTTCTTCATTTTTTCATTTATTTAGTTTGGCCGAAAATTCCGCTCAAATTTATAATAAATTTAAAATTAAAAAGGGGTAAATTTACTTCGCTATTGTAATCGCAATTGCTTGATGTTATTTTGATTTAAAAGGTCGAATATCATGGTTGTATCAACATAAAAAAAAGGTCATACCTTTTTAAGATATGACCTTTTTTTAATTCTAATAAAACGACTTAGTTGACAGGACCATCAAAAAAGCCAAAAGTGTAGGCTATTTTGCCATTCATTTTTTGTTTGATGACCTGGCAATCTTTGTTGGGAAAATAATAAGCTGTGTTTTGAAGGTTAATAGAAGGAATGTCCACCAAAACCTCTTCTTTGTTAGGCTCACCAATAAATTCTTCAGGAAGATTTGATTGGGAGTCAATAACCTTTTTAGATACCAGCTTTTTTGTATCTCCCACCAAATATTTGGAAATACCAGGATAAATGATGATTTCCGACAAGTTTTGATCCTTTTCATTCCATTTTAAATAAGCAATTGGTACCTGTTGGTTACGATTTTGCTGCTTGTCGTACAAGTAATAACGGTGATTGGTAAATAGGTCTTCTACTAAATCAAGGCCTTCCTGCGCATCAATGGTTTTTTGAACATTGTTAAGGCTAGCCCCTAACTTTACATTAAAAACGCTAATGTTTTCAAGCTTGCCCTTGCTTAATTGAGTAATGTCGGTTTTGGTGATTTCGTAAGTGGTGTTAGTAGAAGGTTTTGCTTCTTCATTCTGCATTTTCTGGCTGAAAAGCCAGGTTGGTGAGCTAATCAATAATAATACGGCAATGTAATTTTTAATACGTGACATAATACTTTCCATTTTTATTTCCAAAATTGAGTGCTACCTCGAATTTAAAAAATGGCTTTGGAATAGAAATAAAAATTTTTGAAAGATTAATATTTATATTCTGAACTCCCTATCTAATGGGGTTGGTATGAAATAAAGGTTTATAAAGGTTCATCCAGGAAAATTCCGAAAGCAAATTTGGTACTGTCGCCTTTTTCCAATTTAATAATCTCATATCCTTTATCAGTGTAGTAGTAGGCAGTGTGCCTGATATTTTGGGAAGGAATCCGCAATAAATTCTTCTTACCGCTGGGATAGCCGAAGAAAATTTGGCCAGTGGATGAGCTAAAATTCAATTTAACATCGGTGACCAGTTTTTTGGTGTTGCCCACGAAGTATTTCCGACAACCAGGGTAAAAAATGATTTCCTGCAAGGTGGATGGATCCTTTTCAGGCCATTTTAAATAAAGAAGTGGATACTCCTTATTCGATTGATTATCTTCATAAACGTACAAACGCTTGTCATTGAACTCATCCTGCTTAAGGATGATACTATCCCGACCTCTTAATGTATTCTTTGCTTGATCCATGGAAATTCCTAACCTAATTCCTAAAAATTGAAGCTCTTCTGAATGGAAGGACTTGATCTTTGTGATGTCAAATAATGACAGGTTATAATAAGCTACCTCAGCGGTGTCTTGATCGGTTTTGTGTTGACCTTTTGCAGTAGGTAGTAAGCAGGGTAGAAAAAATGAAAGGATGGTAACTGCAAGAATTACCACCCCCGGCTTAAACGCCATGATTGATTTCATGTTCTTTTAGGTATAATCTCATTTAGTTGGCCATTTCGGATATAAACTTAATTCGCATCAATTGTAACTCCTCTCTTGAGTAGACGTCATTTCCAAATTCCTGCACAGCCTTGTCAATCGAATCCGATTCAGCTTCTCGAAAGTAATCAAAAATTTCTTCTTGGTATTCTTTATCTAAAAGTGCATCAATTTCGTGGTCTAGGTTAACTTTCGTGCCTGCATAAACAATGTTTTCAATTTCCTCAAGTACTTCTTCATTACTAATGTTTTTGGCAGACGAAATGTCACTGATGGAGGCCTTTTTATCCAGGCTTTGAATGATAAATACTTTAAGTTTGGATTTATTAGCCACTGACTTAACAACAAAGTCATCCGGCCTCTCTATTTCGTTCTCTTCTACGTATTCCGAGATCATGTTGAGGAAGGGTTGGCCGTATCTCCTCGCTTTAGATTCGCTTACACCGGGTATCTTGGCCAATTCATCCAATTTTACTGGGTATTTAATGGCCATTTCTTCCAATGATCCTTCCTGGAAGACAATGTAAGGTGGAACGTCATTCTTTTTGGCCTCATCTTTCCTCAAATCCTTAAGCATTTGGTAAAGCTTGCTATCAAAGCCTTTAGCGCCTCCGTCCTGGACTTGTTCATCTCTGTGTTCTTTGGATATTTGCTCAAAATCCCGGTTTTTGGCCACCATAATTTCATGGGGATTGTTAAGAAAATCTTCGCTATGTTCGGTTGTTTTTAGGGTGCCGTAGGTTTCAATATCTTTATCAAGGTAACCTGCCATCATGGTTTGCCTAATTACAGATTTCCACCACATGTAGTCTTTATCACTACCGCGGCCAAAATTATTTAGCAAGTGGTGGCCATAGGAGTTAATGGTCTTATCATTGTTACCGGTTATGATCTTAATGATATGATCAATGCCATACTTGTCTTCTAATTCCATTACGGTCTCAAGGGCTACTTTTACGTCTTCCTGGCCATCAAATTGTTCTTTGGGATGCCGGCAGTTATCACAGGTTTCGTTACAATCCGCTACATTGAAATCTTCACCAAAATAATGAAGCAATGCCTTTCTACGACAATTGGAGTTTTCTGCAAAGGCCGCCATTTCGTTAAGTAACTGTGCGCCTACTTCTCGTTCGGCTACCGGTTTATCTTTCAGGAATTTCTCGAGCTTAAGCAGGTCGTTGTAATTGTAAAACATAATGCAGTCAGAGGGACGGTCGTCCCGGCCTGACCTGCCAGTTTCCTGATAATAGCTTTCAATGCTTTTGGGCACGTCATAATGGATCACAAAGCGCACATCGGGTTTATCGATACCCATTCCAAACGCAATGGTTGCCACAATTACATCCACCTCTTCCATGAGAAATTGGTCTTGATGATCCGTTCTTTTAGGGCCATCCATACCAGCGTGGTAGGGAAGGGCTTTAATTCCATTCACTTTTAAAGTATCGGCTACTTCCTCTACGGTTTTCCTGCTTAAACAGTAGATAATACCAGATTGGCCTTTGCGCTCGTTTAAGTAAGCAATGATCTCTTTGAGGGTTTGTTGCTTGGATATTTTGGGGCGCACCTCATAATACAGGTTAGAACGGTTAAAAGAGGACTTGAATACTTGCCCATCCTGCATGGAGAGGTTTTTGATGATGTCTTCCTGAACTTTGGGAGTGGCTGAAGCAGTTAGCGCCATGATGGGTACAATTCCAATGGCTTCCACAATGGTCCTGATTCTTCTGTACTCAGGCCTAAAATCGTGCCCCCATTCTGAAATGCAATGCGCCTCATCCACCGCTACAAATGAAACCTTCACCTTTTGAAGCAGTTCTACAGTGCTTTCTTTGGTAAGGGATTCAGGCGCCACATAAAGGAGCTTGGTAGTTCCATCCATGATGTCACTTTTCACTTGCTCCTTTTGCTTTTTGGTAAGGGATGAATTCAAAAAATGCGCTACCCCGCTTTTATCTCCAAACGTTCTAAGGTGATCAACTTGGTTCTTCATCAAAGCAATTAAAGGAGAGATGATAATCGCCGTTCCCTCTTTCATAAGGGCTGGTAATTGATAGCACATACTTTTGCCACCACCGGTTGGCATAATTACGAAGGTGTCATGGCCATCATAAATGCTTTTGATGATGGCTTCCTGATTTCCTTTAAAAGAATCAAACCCGAAAAAATGTTGAAGTGCTTCTTGAAATTGAGTTGTTTCCTCCTTATTATCTTTAACTTCTACCTCCGTCATAAAACTTGTTCGATTTTTTTTAATAGATTCACCAAAAAACAGCAAACACTATGAACTGGTTTTTAACCATTAATGCAAATTGGAAAAATTTATTATATACCCCTTCATGGAATTTTACAAGATAAACCAAAAATAATAAAAATACCAGAATTGCAGGGTGATAGAAGTAAATTTAAACTTGGGGTCAAAAAACTGGACTTTATTAAAAAGTTAATCATCCAAGTAGCTGATTTCCTTGTATTTGGCAATTTCATCATGGCCATTTGTGGGTTTGTTTGGTCATTGGTTACTTACAAAATCCTTGCACTTCCTTTTCAATGGAAACTTCCTTTGCTCATTTTTTTCGGGGTTTTGTTGGTTTACAATGCAGCTCGTATTAATCCGGGCAAACCTTATAAGGCACATGGGCATCGCGAAAATTGGGTGGTGAGGTACCAAAGGAGGATTAAATGGCTTACACTGATTGGCGCTTTGGGGGTTATGTATTACTTATGGCAAGTACCCTTTCAGATCTGGGTTACTTTAATCATTGGCGCATTGGTGGCGTTGTTTTACTTTGTGCCTTTCGGAAAAGGCAAGGACCATGGTTTGAGGAGGATCGGATGGATCAAAATCTTTTTTGTTGCTTTTGTATGGAGCTTTGCCACGGTATTTCCAGTAGCCATTCAAGTGAAGCCGGCTTTATCCCTGGAAACGGCAGGCCTTTTTTTAGAACGTTTCCTATTTATTTTTGCCATTACCCTCCCATTTGACTTTAGGGACATCCGCATAGATCTGGCCAATGGAATTAAAACCTTTCCTGTTCTATTAGGGGAAAACCGGACCAAAGCTATGATCTTGGCCACGATCATTGTACTTTCGGTTATTTACTTGGTTCATTACCAAGCACTTCTTATTCCCCATTTATTACCCTTGTTGTATATTTTTATGTTAACGCTGTACCTAAACCGGGGGCGCAATGAATACCATTACTTAGTGTTTTGGGATGGAGCCATCATAGTACAGGGCCTATTGGTGGTAAGTTGGGCATGAGTAAAATGCTACCGGCAAAAAAACAAAAAAATAGCTTTATTTTATGGTTGTCTTTAATTACAATTGCCTGGTTACTTGTTGTTTTTCATTCAGGTTATGGCACCAAGTTTTTTTTTTTCAGCCCCTTATGCCATAATTTATTGGGTTATATGGAGTAAATGCTCATCAAAATCCTTATTTAAGCTGAATTGGGCTTAAGTCCGGATGGCTAATATACCTTGATCTTTCAAAACCCTTATGGCTTCAGGATCAAAGGATTCCAAGCTGAGCCAATTAGTCGAAGTCGCTACGGTCAGGAGGTCGAATGAATTGGAAAGTAAATTGTGGCCCTTTGCTTTAGATGCGCTGTATTCTACGTTTGGATGGGATTTTGCTTTGTGATTTGACTTTAATTCGCGTCAATGGCGATTACCTTATCAAAATAATTGGCCTATGAACAGGCGGCTTGCCTGTCAAGCGTAGCAAAGTCCAAAGCTTTTTGCCGTGAAGGTGTTAAAGCAGCTAAATACTCGAATAATTCATCGGGATAAGTAGGCCCCGAACCTTTGCATATAAGTTGGCTTTTTGTGAGTGGTGGTTTATAAAATGGCTGTGACTCATTGAAAAGTTTCTTTGGCATCAGGCATTTTGGAATCTTCTTTGTATGGAATCGCTTAATAAAAAAGCAGTTGCTTAATCCTCAATTATAAGCACTTGACGTTCAATTGGGTTCAAATGATCAATTAGGAAGTCAAACCAATCAAAACCATGTTTTAGGAAAAATGGGAGAAAATTATCATGCCTCTCTTGAGGAATGCCTTCCGGAAACAAGGCATTATAAACCTTATGCAGTTGGTTCACTTCCTGTTCATTGCGTTTTTTAACGAGTTTTCGGAGGTCTTTGCTTATTTTATCCAAGTCTTTTTGATGTTCTTTGGCAGCATTAACAACATTCCACTTTAATTCATCATCAAACTTTTCGCAAAGTTTTAAAAGTTCATCATAATCCTCGTTAATCTTGCTGATCTTAGCATCCAATGTAGAGGTATCCTCTTTTTCCGAAAGGTAATGGCGAATTACATCTTGCCGGTTAAGGAACAGGTCTTCTTCATTCAGGTTAAATTTGTTAAGCTTCTTACGGATACCTTTGCCAATCAACAATGCTGAATTGCGAACAATTAGTTGAGGAAAGAAAACTTCGTAATTGCTAAATAAGGATTTTAGCTCAAACCAATAAGCGATTTCATTGGTCCCACCAATATAAGAGATGTTGGGTAAAACTTTTTGCTGGTAAAGTGGGCGTAATACCACATTGGGGCTGAACATCTCAGGGTTTTGGTGCAATTTAGCTTTAAGCTCATTAGCTGAGAATTGTATATTCTGGTCTAAAACTTCAAAACCCTCTTTGTTTTCCACAATCCGCTCCCTGAGGCCGTCTTTAACATAAAAGACATTGATGGATCGTGGATTAACGGGGAGTTCGTATTGGTCAAGTTTTGACTTGTTTTGGGTTACCAGGTCATAGTTGGTATGGTTGAAAATGTCATCTTCAAATATGGGAATCATGGATTCCTTCAGTTCGGGAGCTGATGGGTCCAACACCACCAAACCATGTTCTTTGAATACCTCATGAACCCAATATTGGGTAGCTGTAGCCAATGTCGGGAATTCTGAAAATGCTTTCCGCCAAATTTGTTCAAGCGGCTCAAATGCTTCCTTTTCGTTTATATTGGCTTTTAGTTGATCCAATAGGTCAAGTAATCCGGAAGGGTCCATTTGTCCAACTGACCCGCCAATTTCATGGTCCCATTTGTAGGTATCGTTAAAAAGGCGAAAATGGTTGATCTCCTCGAAATCATGATCTTCCGCTCCCATCCAATAAACGGGGACAAAGTTGAAGGAAGGGTACAAATTGTTAAGCTTTTTAGCTAAACTGATCGTTGAGGCAATTTTGTAAAGGTAGTAAAGCGGGCCGCCAAATATGTTAAGCTGGTGGCCTGTAGTAATGGTAAATGTTTTTTCTTCCTTAAGCGCGTTGATATTAGCTGCAACAGCTTTATTTGCATCGATGTCAAAAAAATCACTTTGGAGGTTTTGATATTGGCGGGTAAGGACATTAAACAAACGCTCCCGGTCAACCGGATAATTATTTCGATCCTTAGCGGCTTTTAAGGCGCCTTGATAATCGGGATTAAATTGGTAAAAAGGTTGTAATTCAGGTTTGTGCGATAAATAATCCTGAGTAATGGCTCTTTGAAGCGTGGTTTCCTGGAAAGTAAGGTTTTTAACTTCCATTAAATCGTTTTGTACATGAATGGTAAATAACTAAACAAGCAATGGATTAGTTTTATACAGCAAATTTTTCTGCATTTTCGAACAAGGAATCAATGAATTGCTTGCGGTTGAACACTCGCAGGTCATCCAGTTTTTCACCTATTCCAATGTATTTGACCGGGATTTGGAATTGATCAATAATGCCGATCACAACGCCCCCTTTTGCTGTTCCGTCCAATTTGGTTAAGGCCAAAGTATTTACATCCGTTGTATTGACAAATTCCCTGGCTTGTTCAATGGCATTTTGCCCTGTTGAAGCATCGAGCACTAACAATATCTCCTGCGGGGCATCAGGTGCAATTTTTTTAACTACATTTCTAATTTTCCCCAACTCTCGCATGAGGTTTTCTTTGTTATGCAGTCTGCCTGCCGTATCCAGAATTGCTACATCAGCACCTTGAGATTTGGCGGACTCTACCGTATCGTAAGCTACAGAAGCCGGATCAGCATTCATGCCACGGCTGATAATTGGCACATCCACCCGCTCGGACCAAATTTTAAGCTGATCTACAGCACCGGCTCTAAATGTATCCGAAGCGCCTATTGTTACTTTTTTGCCATTTTGCTTATACTGATGCGCCAATTTGCCAATGGTTGTGGTTTTACCTACGCCATTAACACCAACTACCATGATCACGTAAGGGTCTTGTTGCTCGGGTAGGCTAAAATCCTCAAAATCCAAATTTTGTTTTTCTCTTACCAATTCAAGGATCTCATCCCTTAGCAACTTGTTCAATTCCTTGGCGCCAAAATATTTGTCTTTAGCCACCCGCTTTTCTATCCGTTCAATGATCTTGACTGTGGTATCTACTCCTACATCGGCTCCCACCAACACTTCTTCGAGTTCGTCCAATATCTCATCATCAACTTTGGATTTACCGGCTATGGCTTTACCTAATTTAGAGAAAAAGTTCGTTTTGGTCTTTTCAAGCCCATCCTCTATGGTTTTATTAGAGGGCTCTTCTTCCGTGGTTGCTTCCTCTTTTTCTTGATCAGCTTCCTCCTTTTCTTGACCTTCGCCTTCTTTTGAGGCTTGCTCCTCGTCTTCTTTTGATGCTTGTTCTTGTTTTTCCTGTTGAGCTTCTTCCTGCTCCTTCTTTTTCTTGAATACGTCAAATATTCCCATGAAAATTAAAGCTTTTGTGTTAATATGTTCATGTGCTCATGATTGGTCATTGATACAACGCTTTTTTTTCATGAAAAATCACTTTCATGCTAAAGCGCTACAAGGTATCAATACTTTAGTGATCAAAGGGCTAAACTATAAGATCCCAAAATAAAAAAGCCTCCCAAAGTAACGGGAAGCTTTTAAAAATAATTCAATAAGTAGCAGACTGCCATTAATTTTGCTTGACGTAGTTGTTTACTTCTTCTTTTGGAATAATTTCCTCTTTAAATGAGTAAGAACCCGTTTGTTGATTTTTAACAGAACGGATCAACCTAACAACGTTTTTGTCCTTGTTCCCTTTGGATTGGTTCTTTTTTGCCATGATTACTTAATTTCTTTATGGATGGTATGCCTTCTTAAAACTGGATTGTACTTTTTGAGTTCCAACTTATCGGGCGTATTCCTTTTGTTTTTGGTTGTCATGTATCTGGATGTACCTGGCAAACCCGATTTCTTTTGCTCTGTGCATTCCAGAATTACTTGCTTACGATCGTCTTTTTTATCTGCCATACTTATACGATTTTAACACCTCGTTTTTGTTCAACTTGTTTGATGTAAGGATAGATGCCTTTTTTGTTGATCGTTCTAATAGCTTTTGCAGAAACCTTTAATTCCACCCATTTCTTTAGTTCAGGCACAAAAAACTTTTTCTTTTGAAGGTTCACTTCAAAACGTTTGCGCGTCTTTTTATTCGAGTGGGAAACGTGGTTTCCTAGCTGCGCTTTTCTACCTGTTAGTTCACATTTTTTGGCCATATCACCGCTTATTTAGAGGGGCAAATATCGGTTTTTATTCTAAATTATCAAAACCTTGAACGATTAGTTGTCTATTTATAATAGCAGTGCGATGAGCGTCAAAACCAATGATGCTTTAGATCAGCGCTTGTTGATGTTCAATAAATCTTTTTTCAATGAAAAAACGGAAGGTTGGGTTTATCCAAGCAAAGTAGATGATAAAATAAGGATTTCCAAATTGCCTTTGCTTGTTGATTTTTGCCAATTATTATGCCCTTCTTCAGGATTTTATTCTTTTGGTGCTTTCTCTTACTTAATTTGAATTTTCCATTTCCTCATCTGATGAGTTATTCTCGTCTTTTCCATTGCCGAACCTAAACAAAGAAAAGTTAATGTACTTACCGGGATTGTTATTTAAATCCTTGACCAGCTCATCAACATTATTGGATGCATTTTTAAGGTTGTCGTAAAGTTCATCGTTGTTAACAAGTTGTCCAATTGAGCCCTCTCCTTTGTTAACCTTCTTAGTGATGGTGTTTAAGTTATTAATTGCCTGATTGGCCTCAAGCAAGGTTGATTTTAATTTAGATGCCGCCAGGGAATCTGAAATTTTGGATATGTTCTCGATGCTGCGGCTTATTTTCTCATTGTTTTCTTTTAAGTTGCTTGTAATTTCTTCTGTGTGCGAGAAAATTTTCCTCAACCTTTTCTGCTCATCCTCTACTAAAGTATCCAGCCTTGAGGTGGTCCTTTCCAAGTTTTTAATGGAGGAACTTAAGCTTGTAAAAGTGCTTTGAATATCCTCTTTGGCTCCCTCGTTCATAATGCTTTTAAAGGCAGTAATTACTGAGTCCAGGCTTGTGATTAAGCTTACGGTTTTCTTTTGAACTGGATCGATCATTTTGTTGATAGACTCCGAAAATGATAATTTCTGGTCGGAGGCTATAGTATCGCCCGAATTTAGGGAAGCAGTAGCCTTACCTGGAATAATTTTAACGGCTTTGGATCCTAAAATATCAGAGCTAAAAATTTGTGCTGTACTACCTGCTGGTACATCAACATTATTTTTAACGGAAAATTTGACTACCAATTCGGGGTTTTTTACTCCTTTTAAATTGATGCTTTCTACCTTACCTACTTTGTACCCATGTATAAAAACCGGGTTGGCTGTTTTTAGGCCATCAATTTGATCGTATTTGGCGTAAAAAACTTTTTCTTCTGAGAAGAGGTCATTGCCCACAATAAAGTTGTAACCAAGAATCAGGATTAGGATTGATAAAGCGGCCACTATCCCAATCTTCGTTTCATTTGAAATTTTCAATAGCCACGTTTTTGGTCAAAATTAGAAAATAATTGATGAATCGCTATTCCTGAGGTTTCCCTTCCATTGCTTCTTTATAATTTCGAACTGCTCTAAAAATGCCAGAAGCAATATAGGTTTGGCCAAGTTCTGAAGTAAGGTACTTGCGTTCGTGAGGATTGGTAAGGAAGCCGGCTTCGATTAAAACACTCGGCATGGTGGTTTTCCAAAGCACTACAAATCCTGCTTGCTTGACCCCACGGTTCTTTCTGCTCACCCTTTCTTTAAACTGATGTTGTATTTTAGAAGCCAGTTTTAAGCTTTGCTGAAGGTTGGCATCCTGGTTTAAGGAGAAAATAATATGGCCTTCCGGCGAGGTTGGGTCAAAACCATCGTAACGTTCTTTGTAGTTGTCTTCCATTAAAACAACTGAATTTTCCCTTTTGGCTACTTTTAGGTTTTCCTCAGACTTATGGATTCCCATACAGAAGGTTTCGGTACCTTTTACATGTGATGCCGATGAAGCATTGCAATGAAGGGAAATAAAAACGTCAGCCTCATTTTTATTGGCTATTTTTGCTCGTTCCCATAGCTCCAGAAACTTATCTTTTTTACGGGTATAGATAACCTCAACGCCTTGTAGATTATCCTTTATAATTTTGCCCAACTTTAATCCAATGTCTAAAACCACGTCTTTCTCAAATATCCCATTGCTTTGGCAACCAGAATCATTTCCACCATGGCCGGGATCTATCACAATAGTATCTACGGTATACTTTTTGGGGTTAACAGGCTCAAAAGAGGTAAGGACAAGGGCAAAGGAGCACAAGGTTGCAATGAAAAATCCTTTCATAACCAAAAAGGCTTAGTTTTTGATTGTTGATCTGCAATGCAAAAATAATATAAATAAAGACCTATTGGAATTTAATCTACATAAATTTCTGTTATTCAGTCTAATTTTACTATTTCAATGGCCGGGCCAATCATTAGGGCAAGAAGCCAGTAATGATGCCGATACTATGGCAACCAAAAAATCAAAGGCTTCAAAGGATTCCTTGGCCCAAGACACTACCCTGACTGCAGAAGACACCCTTAACCTTAGTGAATCGGCAGTTGATGCGCCTGTAGAATACCAGGCAAAGGATTCAATCCTTTTTAAGCTGGAAGAGCAACGAGCCTATTTGTATAACAAGGGCAAGGTTAACTACAAAGACATGAACCTGGAATCCGGCAAAATTTATATGAATTGGCAGAACAATAACGTTTATGCCCAGCCTTTAAGGGATTCAACTGGTAAAGGCGATCAATTTCCAAAATTTCAAGATGACGAACAAAAATATGATGCGGACAGTATTTTGTACAATTTTCAGTCAAAAAAAGGTAAACTTCATGGGCTGAAGACCAAGAAAAATGAAGGTTACATCCATGGCGAAGAAGTTAAAAAGGATCAAAGGGATGTGATATTTGCCAGCCATGCCAAATACACCACTTGTGATAAGGATCATCCGCATTTTTACATAAAAGCTAATAAAATCAAAGCCATTCCCAAGGATAAAATTGTATCGGGGCCAGCTAACCTTGTTTTAGAGGATGTTCCGATTCCGGCTTATTTGCCTTTTGGTTTTTTTCCAAGTGGTGGCCGTCAATCATCGGGTTTGATCCTTCCAGGCTATGGAGAAAGCCGGGACCGAGGGTTTTTTCTTGAAGGTGGCGGATATTACTTTGGCATCAGTGATAATTTTGATCTCACGCTCACAGGTGATATTTACACCAAGGGAAGTTGGCTTACCAACACAAGGATGCGTTATGCCGAGCGGTACCGGTTCAATGGCCAATTAAGGTTCAGGTACGGGGTTTCTAAATTTGGGGACAGGGAAAGCCCGGATTTCAGAGAGGAGCGGGAGATGAGAATTAAATGGCGGCATCAGCAGGATCCGAAAGCAAGGCCGAATTCTTCTTTTAGTGCAGACGTTAATATTGCACAAAGAAATACGCTCCGCAATACATCCAAGAATGTCAGTGATATTGTTAAAAGTAATTTGAATTCATCTATCAATTATAGCACCAGCTTCAGAGCACTCCCGTTCCAATTGAGCGCCTCCGCCAATCACAGTCAAAACCTCCAAACCGGCAAGTTATCAGTCCAATTGCCTACAGGCAATATCAATATGGACCGAATGCGACCTTTTTCCAATTCAGACCTCGATGTATTAAGCAATTTTAACTTACGCTACCGGATGAATTTTAAGAACACGCTTAATACCTACGATACTTTATTTTCATTTCCCGGTTCTCTGCAAGGCATGGATTATGGCCTCAAGCATTCGGTTCCAATTAGTACGAGCCTAAGCTTATTCAAGTACTTCAGCCTGAATCCTTCTATCAATTATACAGAATACAATTACTTTGAGCGAACAAGACAAGTATACAATGAAGAACAGGATACTGTTTTAGATAGGCAGGAAAGCGGCTTTTACAGTTTTCGTGGGTACAACTTTTCAGCAGACCTTAAAACCCGGCTTTATGGCATGTTTAACATTAATGAATTAGGCATCCGGGCTATTCGTCATGTAATGACCCCTAACATTGGTTTTACTTATACACCTGATTTCAGCAAACCTAAACACAATATTTACAAAACCAGAAGAACAGGTGAAGGCAACATTAAAACCTACAACCTTTATGCGGGCAATTCCAATCTATTTGGAACTCCGGGCCAAGGACGAAGTGGTGCGATCAATTTTAGCGTCCAAAACAACCTTGAAATGAAGGTACGTAATAAAAGTGATACCAGTAAGGAAACCAAAAAGATCAAACTCATTGAATCCTTCAATGTAAGCACTCGATACGATATTTTTAAGGATACCATGAGCCTAAGTAATGTTAATTTCTCTTTCCGAACTACGCTGTTTGATCAAATAAATTTGCAAGGAAGTGGAACCTTGAATCCTTACCAATACAACAGAACTAGCGATACTTATGTAGACCAATTTGCTATTAAAGAAAGCGGTAAGCTTGGAAAACTAACCAATGCGAACTTATCACTTAATACTTCCTTGAATCCGGAGGTTCTAAAAGGGGAAGATCCCAAAAAGCAACCCATGCAAGGCCCTATTTATCCCGCACCCCATTCCCAATATTACGTGGATTTCAGTGTTCCATGGGATTTAAGTTTGCGGTATAGCTTATCCTACAATCAACCAAACCCCAATCGGGAAGCAAGGATCAATCAAACTGCTAACTTTTCGGGTAACCTGAAACTTACTGATAAGTGGAAAATTGGCTTCAACTCCGGTTATGACTTCGATTCCGATAAGTTAACAACCACGTCACTGGATATCCACAGGGATCTTCATTGCTGGGAAATGAGCATGAATTGGCTGCCTTTTGGTAGCAGGCAGCGCTATGCCTTCAAGATCAATGTTAAATCCAACGTACTTCAGGACGTCAAGTTTGAAAAGAAAGAGGAATTTTATGATCAGTAGATTGGTTTACATACAAGACATTTAATAATATGCAAAAGATACAAGGCATAAGAGGTTAATCAATCCGTCCGTTTTGAGCATTACCTAATAATGAGGTTTGATTGTTACCAATGAGTTTTGGATCTCTCAAAGCATCTTACAATGATTAAATAACAACATTAAAATGCTAATTGCTCGGGTATGAACTTTTCAAGGGTTCAAAGTTTCAGGAATAAAGGGTATTATCTTTTCAACCTAAATAACATTGATAAAGAGGGTTTGAGGTAATAGCAATGTTTAATCTTATTACTTTTGCCTTAAATAAACATTATTCATGAAGGCTCAACTCATCATCATTGGCAATGAAATTTTAAACGGGGCTACCCAGGATATCAATGCCAGTTTTATTGCCCGCCAGCTCAACGAAGTAGGCATTGCTATTAACGAAATCCGCATAATTTCGGATGACTCACCTATTATTGAGCAGCAAATCAAAGATGCGCTGGATCATGCTGATGTAGTAATAACCACGGGTGGATTGGGCCCTACCAATGATGACCTGACCAAGGATGTGTTGGCCCAAATTGCAGGTAAACCCATTGTTTATAGTGAGGAGGCCTTGAATTCATTGGCAAGCTATTATGGCAATCAAGTAACGGCTCAACAACGAACTCGGGAAGGCAATGCTGATATACCTGAGGGTGCCACCGTTTTGACCAACAAAAGAGGCACGGTGCCGGGATTGGTAATGGAAATCAATCAAAAATACATCGCTGCTTTTCCGGGCATCCCGGATGAAGTTAAGTACCTGGTGGAGTTTCAATTGATCCCGTTTTTGAAATCGAAATTCAACCTTTCGCCAGTCATTCATAAAAGCGTCCTGACAGTTGGTATTCGGGAAGCGGTACTTGCAAATAGCATTAGCGATTTGGAGGAAAAGTTACCATCCCCTATTAAAATGGCTTACTTACCCAGCCTGGGCACCGTTAAATTGAGGTTTAGCGGTACCAATTACGACCAAAGGGAGTTTGAAGAGGCCTTAGAACCCATTTTTGATGAATTACAAAATAGGGTAGGGGATTACATTTTTGGTTATGATGATGAATCCTTGTCCAACGCTGTTGGCCATTTACTTAAAGCTAAAAATGCCACTGTGGCAACTGCCGAAAGTTGCACCGGAGGGTACCTTGCCCATCAAATTACTTCCATTTCCGGTTCATCAGCTTATTACAAAGGTAGTATTTTATCCTATTCCAATGAGATCAAGATGAACATGTTACAAGTTTCAGCCAGTACTTTAAAGGAAGATGGAGCGGTTAGTGAATCAACGGTACAACAAATGGTGCAAGGATCCATTAACCAACTTCACACTGATTACGCCATTGCAACAAGTGGCATTATGGGGCCATACGGTGGTAATTCTGAAAAACCAGTAGGAACTGTATGGATTGCAGCTGGAAGCAAGGAGCAAATTCATTCTGAATGCTACCACTTTACCAAGGATCGCTTCAAAAACATTCACCTTACATCGGTTTTGGCCCTTGACATGCTTAGAAGGCTCATGCTTGGGCATGAACCTATTCGCTTCAGGTAGGTTTATCTATTGGCTAATCCAGCTTATTGAGGCTTTTTAAGAGCAAATGATCGGCTATTACCAAAGCCGTCATAGCTTCTACTATTGGAACAGCCCTTGGAACTACACACGGGTCGTGGCGCCCTTTGCCTTCTAATTCTACGGTATTGCCTTCCTGATCAACCGTATTTTGTGTCTGTGCAATGGTAGCAACCGGTTTGAACGCGGTCCTGCAATAAATATCTTCACCATTGCTAATGCCGCCTTGAATGCCCCCCGAAGCATTGGATTTGGTTCTTATGGCTCCATTGTCGGTAATGAATTGATCATTGTGCTGGGAACCTCGCATATTGGGAGCATCAAATCCGGATCCGATTTCAAATCCCTTGCTGGCGTTTATGCTCATCATGGCTTGAGCCAGGTCTGCTTCCAACTTATGAAAAACAGGCTCGCCCAAACCAGTTGGTGTGTTTTTAATGATGCTAACAATTGAGCCTCCAATGCTGTCCTTATCGCTTCTGGCTGCCTCGATTTCATCGATCATTTCCTGGGCAATTGGCTCATCAGGGCATCTTACAGTATTTGCTTCACAGTGTTCAAGGTTGAGTTCCTGATAAGCTTTATCTAAGTGGACCTTGCCGATTTGATCTACATAAGCCTTTACGAATATGCCGTGCGTATTTAAAAGCATTTTAGCGATGGCACCAGCAGCTACCCAATTCGCTGTTTCACGGGCCGAGGCTCTTCCACCTCCGAGGTGGTCTCGAATGCCATACTTTTGCTCATAGGTATAATCAGCGTGGGATGGGCGGTAGACATTCTTAAAGCGGTCGTAGTCTCTTGAGCGGGCATCTTTATTGGGGATGTTAATGGCAATGGGGGTTCCTATGGTTTTTCCCTCCAAAACCCCGGATTGGATTTCAAAAGCCTCATTCTCTTTACGTTGGGAAGTTAATTTTGACTGACCTGGCTTCCTTCTTGCCAATTCTTCTGCTATTAAATCTTCGTTAATGGTAAGGCCTGCAGGGCATCCATCAATTATTACACCCATGCTTTTACCATGAGATTCTCCGAAAGTGGTTATTTGAAATACGTTGCCAAAAGTATTGCCTGCCATTGACTTGGTTTTAAAGGTATAAAGTTAAGCTTTTTGCAGGTTTGTTTTGAATCCAACGTTTGCTAAGCTTTCCCAGAAATTCGGGTACGATTTATGGACTACTCCCGGGTTTTCGATCCAAACATTGGGATGATTAGCAGCCATTAAACCAAAGCTCATGGCCATCCGATGGTCTTCATAAGTCTTGATATAGATAGGTTGGGTTGGAATGGGTTCATAATGCTCACAACTTAAATAATCCTCGCCCGTATGAACTTGAGCCCCTGTTTTTTGTAATTCTTGTTTCAGTGCTTCTATGCGGTCAGTTTCCTTAATGCGCAGTGATTGCAGGCCTTGAAAGACAAATGGAATTTGATGGATGGTGCATAGAACAGCCAAAGTTTGGACCAGATCCGGATGATCGGTCATTAAGCTTTCAAGTGAATCTGGACGTTTGTTATGGGACATCACTATTAAATTTTTTTCCTCGTCAAATTTGGTTTCAAGTCCAAAACTGAACAAAAAATCAATAATGGCTTGGTCTCCCTGCCAACTACTTTTTAGAAGCGGTTTTAATTGAAGGTTACTTCCCGGAAAAACCGTTGAAAGGGCCATCCAATTTGCGGCTGCAGACCAATCCCCTTCAATATTAAGTGATTTGGGCTTGATGGAGGTTTTAGGCCTCACCTGAATTTCATTGGATTGTTGGTTCACTTTTACATTGTAATACTCGAGCATTTTAACAGTCATCATAAAATAGGGACGAGATACTGGAATGCCGGTAAATTTTAAATGAATGCCCTTTTCCATAAAGGGTGCAATGAGCAATAGGGCTGTCACAAATTGACTACTAATAGAAGCATCGAGTTCTACCATTCCCCCTTTGAGTGGCCTCCCATGAATTTCGATGGGCGGGTAACCTTTTCTTTCCAGGTATTGAATGCTGGCCCCTAACTGCGAAAGGGCCCTAACAAGTTCGCCAATGGGGCGTTCTTTCATGCGCTCATGTCCGGTCAGGCTTTTATGGCCTTTTTTAATGGCAAAATAGGCTGTTAAAAACCGCATCACAGTCCCTGAATTGCGGCAATCTAAGGTCTCTTGCTGAGATGCAAGCAAACTTTCAAGCAGTTGGGTGTCTTGGGCATGAGATAAATTTTGAAGGTTTAAATCATGCTTGGCCAATGCTTCGAAGATCAATGCCCTGTTGCTTAAGCTTTTGGAAGATGGTAGGTCTACAGTGCCCTGTAAAGTCTCAGGGGCTTCGGGGATGTTTAAATAGGTTGGCATGATCGGGTTTTGATGGCAGAATTTAAATTAAAGCTTTTGAAAATAAAAGTTGGTAATTAGCCATTTCAAATTCCTCTTTGGTTATTCTTCATTCCTGTCGATGGCTTACCACTTATTTGGTTTAATGACATTTTTAAGTTAGGATTTTTGCTAAAACATTTTCAATGGTCTCGTCCTCCATATAATGGTCTATGGAGGCTACTCCGGGCATTTCCAATAAAGTAAAATTGATCTTATGGTCGCGGTTTTTTTTATCGCTTTTCATAAAGTCTATTACGGTTGCAATGGAATGCTTTGATAATTTATAATCCGGGAAATGTCTAAATAGAGTGGCTTTAATTTCCTCACATGCTTCCTGGGACAATGTGGTTACTTCAAGGGATAATTGGGTCTCCACCATCATGCCAAGGGCAACCGCTTCTCCGTGTATTAGAGGATTTTCATCATGTTCACGTGAATAACTTTCAAGGGCATGGCCTATGGTATGGCCAAAATTCAGTTTTTTGCGTTCTCCTTTTTCTTCAGGGTCTTCATTAGTTATGCGCTGTTTTACTTGAAGGGAAGCCTCTATATGAGGTGAAATTTCATCACGGTTGTTCGGATGGACGGATTTTAAGGTTTCCCACAGACCCGGATCCCCAATTAAAGCATGTTTGATCATTTCGGCTAAACCGGCATTGAAATCCCGATCCTCTAAGGTAGCTAAAAATTCAGGTTGAATAACCGTTTTCAAAGGTTCCTGGAAAGTTCCCAATTGATTTTTAGCACCTCTGAAATTGATACCTGTTTTTCCCCCATGGGCTGCATCAACCATTGCTAAAAGCGTGGTGGGTATATTGACAAATTTGATACCCCTATTAAACGTTGAGGCCACAAAACCGCCCATGTCACAAACAACTCCGCCACCAAGGTTAATCAACAGGGATTGGCGGTCTGCGCCATTTTTGAGCATTTCATCCCAAATATCTTCGCAGCAATAGAGGGTTTTGTTGTTTTCACCAGGGGGTATTTGTAAAAGGCCATTGACCGGTTGTTCCTCAAGCCAAGGTTCTATTGCTGAAAAGCATTCTTCTGTGGTATTGGTGTCTGCTAAAACAAAAACGCTGGAAAAGCGCTGCTTGTTGAGCCACTGCCCAAATTCTTGGAGAGGCTGTTTTCCTTTGATAATGTTAGAAGGCAAGTTTTTGTGCAAAAATAGATGTTGGCAATTAGATGTTAGAATTGAGCGGTTGCATTTTTGGTAGGTATTAGGTTTCGGGGGTGCTCCAAGGTTATAAATTGCTTATTGTTGGGTATCTTCAATGGTTAAGGTTGTTCTTGGTGCATCAATGATGGCTTTTCGATTGTATTAGAAATGCTAAAGAACTAAACGCTTTGTCAAATTCGGATGCTGTTAAAGCGGGAACCTAAGTTTACACTATTAGGGGACAAGCCTGCCAGTTTTTTTGTATTTATAATGGATTTTTGATTAAATGACAAATGGACTAATGAATGATAGCGCTCTCTACAGAGGGGAGCGCTATAAGAACATTAGCCCGAACTTTCGAGATACTAAAAGGCTAAATACTTTTTCATAGAGGGAGTTGAAACAAGATTAATGATTGCTGTTTGTTGACCACAATCATTCCATTTAACACTTAATTTCAAGAATAATTCTGTTAACTGGTTTAGCAAAAATAATGAAAACTCAAAGCTCCTCATCTCTATACATTTAAATTTTTGGTAATCAATAGTTTACTTGAATAGGTAGCGTAAAAGTAAAATGTCCTGACTTTTACAATAGTTAGGTCAAGCTTTTAAGACTTCCGAATG
>CAZLQF010000020.1:34716-48894 GCA_964561545.1 uncultured Sphingobacteriales bacterium | reverse complement strand
GAAATGCTATCAATAATTAGCTTGTAGTGGCTACAAAATGCCTTATTTGTTAGGCCTTTAATCCTTAATGGTAGCGAGCTTAACCCTTGTAACACTTTCGAAAGTTTGGCTTAACAATTGTCATGAATTGATTCATAACGCTATGACAAATTGACAAGTAAAATTGAAGAACCTGTTGGTTGTTTTTAAAGCTAATTCCATTGGGGATTATCGGGTGAGTTGGCAAGATAACTGTATTTACCGCCCATTTCCTTCATTACCTCCTTCCACATCGTTTCTGAATCATTGGAGAAGACAATCTCTGGGGTAGCCTTGGTAACAATCCAGCTTTTTTCTTCAATTTCCCGGTTCAATTGCCCTTCACCCCATCCTGAGTATCCAAGGTAAAACCTGAATTCCTCGTTATTGATTTCCCCGCTTTCCAGCATGATCTTAACAGCTTCAAAATTAGCACCCCAATATACGCCGTTAATTACTTCCAGGTTGGGATCAGCCACCTCCGGATTTTTATGGAGAATATGGAGGGTATCTTGCTGTACCGGACCACCCATATAAAGGGGAATGGTGTGCTGGACTTCAAAATCTACGACCTCATTCAGGTTAAAGTCCATTGGTTTATTTAGCACAAAGCCTACGGATCCTTCAGCTTTATGCTCAGTAAGGAAAACAACTGTACGGTTAAAGTTGGGATCCGGTAAAAACGGATCTGAGATAAGAAGCTTACCCGGAGCCGGTTCTTCGGGTTTTATGTTTTTTTCCATGATTTTATGGCTTTATGTGATTATTAAACGTTAGCAATGCTTAGTCAATTTCGAAAATTCCACTTTAAATGCAAAAGATTATGTGGGTTGCTTTTACATTTCTGGCTGTTTAACTTAAATTAGCTCTTACAATTTGTCTAATTTCATGCCATCAATTAATCAAAGCTTTAGCTAAGCAATAATTATGCTTGTCAAAACTTATGGCAGTGCCGTTTTTGGCATTGATGCCCAAACCATTACCATTGAAATCGATATTGGCAAAGGGGCCAGTTTTTACATGGTTGGATTGCCTGATAATGCAGTACGGGAAAGCCAACAAAGGGTGGAGACCGCCCTTAAAAACAATGGCTTTGAGCCGGTGCGCAAGCGAGTGATCGTTAACATGGCTCCGGCCGATATTAAAAAGGAAGGATCTGCTTACGATCTGCCAATTGCTTTGGGTGTTTTAGGAGCAACTCAACGATTGTCTGATGAATACTTCCAGGATTATATTGTTATGGGTGAGCTTTCACTGGATGGTACGTTAAAGCCGATTAATGGGGCTTTACCGATTGCCATTCAGGCAAGGAAGGAGGGCTTTCAAGGATTAATCTTACCTGCAGAAAATGCTCGGGAGGCTGCTATCGTTAGCGATATAGCTGTTTATGGCATTGAAAATATGATGGAGGCTGTGGAGTTTTTTGAGGGTGCCGGCAATCTTGAGCGAATAGAGGTCAATACGCGGGAAGAGTTTTATGAGAACTTGAACAACACGTCAATAGATTTTGCAGACGTAAAAGGGCAGGAAAACATCAAACGCGCCCTTGAAATATCCGCAGCCGGAGGTCATAATCTGATCATGATCGGGCCGCCTGGCTCTGGCAAAACCATGCTTGCCAAAAGGCTTCCTACCATAATGCCGCCATTTAACCTGCATGAAGCACTGGAAACCACCAAGATCCATTCAGTAGCTGGAATGATGCCCAGCAACGCTTCGCTGATCTCCACCCGGCCCTTTCGATCACCCCATCATACGGTCAGTGATGTAGCACTGGTTGGCGGAGGCGGATTACCGCAACCCGGAGAGATATCCTTAGCTCACAATGGCGTCCTCTTCCTCGATGAATTGCCCGAATTCAAAAGAACCGTTTTAGAAGTTTTACGCCAACCACTGGAAGAAAGGCGGGTTACCATTTCAAGGGCCAAGTTTACCGTGGATTATCCGGCCAGTTTTATGCTGGTTTCTTCCATGAATCCATGTCCTTGCGGTAATTACAACAATCCCGAAAAGGAGTGTGTGTGCTCACCTGGCATGGTAAAGAAATACCTTAACAGGATTTCGGGACCTCTAATGGACCGAATTGATATTCACATTGAAGTGGTACCTGTGAAATTTGAAGAACTTACTACTAAGCAAGAAACCGAGACCAGTGCTGAGGTTCGAGAACGCGTGGTAAAAGCAAGGGAAATCCAGGAAGAACGCTTTAAAGCCAACGAGGGTATTTTTGCCAATGCCCAAATGGAAACCAACCAGGTACGAAAAATTTGTATCATATCACAAGCAGGGCAAAACCTGCTAAAATCGGCCATGGACAAGCTCAATTTATCCGCCAGAGCCTACGACCGTATATTGAAAGTTTCACGAACCATTGCTGATCTGGCAGGCTCAGAAAACATTGAGGTAGAGCATTTAGCCGAGGCCATCCATTATAGGAGCCTGGACCGGGAAGACTGGGCCGATTGAGTACATGGTGAAAATGGAATCAATACCCAACGGTTAAAACATTGGTATAGCAATAAAAATTTTCAAGATGGGACAGCTTTATTCCTATAAATTTCAATTAAAATTGTTTTATTTGAAAAAATTAGTAGCATGAAAGCAATTATTCCAGTAGCCGGGGTTGGATCAAAACTCAGGCCCCATACGCATACACACCCCAAAGCACTCATACCCGTTGCCGGCAAGCCCATTCTTGCCCACATTATAGACAGCCTGGCAGAAGCAGGTGTTAGGGATTTTGTCTTTGTGGTCGGTTATTTAGGTGAAAAGATCAAAGAATTCGTAGAGGTGTATTACCCAAATTACAACAATGCATTTGTGGTCCAATCCAACCGTGAGGGAATTGGCGATGCTATTTGGCAAACAAGGGAAGAAATAAAAGATGAAGATGAAATTGTTGTAGCCCTTGGCGATACCATATTTGAGTTGAATTTACCGCAATTGCTCAACAATGAGCATTCCACCATTGCTACTAAAAAAGTGCAAGATCCCCGAAATTTTGGAGTAGCTGAGATGGATGAAGACCATTACATCCAGCGTTTGGTTGAAAAGCCGGCCATTCCAAAATCCAACCATGCCATTGTAGGAGTATACAAAATCCAGGAAGTACAAGCTTTATTGGAAGCGTTACAATATAACATTGAAAACGACATAAGGACTCATAATGAGTTTCAAATAACCGATGCCATCATGCATATGATTGAGCAAGGCATTCCGATTGTTGGTTTTAACATTGATAATTGGTTTGATTGTGGCAAAAAGGAAACGCTGATCGATACCAATGCTACTTTACTTAAAAAACCGGAATTTGTCACTGAAAACAATCAATTTGAATCCACGATTGTGATACCACCCGTCAACATTGATCCGAATTGTAACATTGAAAATTCGATCATCGGCCCTTATGTTTCTATAGGAGATCAAGCCAATTTGCATTACGCCATTGTAAGAAATTCGATTATTGGGTCCCATGCTCAAATTCAAAATGCCATGTTGAATTCTTCTATCATTGGCAGTGATGCCACTTTGCAAGGGGTGCTTCAAAGCCTTAACATTGGTGACAGCACGGAGATTAATTATGAATAGCTATTCGTTTTTATTTTTAGCCATTTACTCATTGTTAATGATCCATGATCGGTTAGAAAGCCTCTCCTTTTTGGCTAAAAATTTGCTAAAATTTTGAGCGATAAAGTGAATTGGAAATCCTCCCATGCCGTTTTTTGAAGGAATAACATTTGCCAACCCGGCCTATCTTTGGCTTTTGGTATTGCTGCCCATTTTGTTGGGTTGGTATATATGGCGATATCGGGCAAGGTTTCCGAGCCAGAAAATTTCAAGCCTCGATGGTTTGCAATACATTAAGCCTTCCTGGCGCGAAATCCTCCAGCCGATCATTCCCGGAACCCGTGTTCTAACTGCCGGATTCTTAATAATTGCCTTGGCAAGGCCCCAATCAGTGCTTGAAAAAGAAGAAGTGACTACAGAAGGTATTGATATTACGATTGCCATGGACGTATCAAGCAGTATGCTGGCCAAAGATTTCAACCCCAATCGACTCAAAGCTGCTAAGAATGTGGCCATGGATTTTATAGAAAACCGCCAGCATGACAGGATTGGATTGGTGGTCTTTTCGGCTGAAAGTTTTACCAAATGCCCTATTACTACCGATTACGGTATATTAAAACGTCAAATAAAAGAAACCAAAAGTGGTGAATTGGAAGACGGTACTGCCATTGGTATGGGCCTGGCTACCGCGGTGGATAGGCTCAAAAAGAGTCCGGCTAAAAGCAAAGTGGTTATCTTGTTAACCGATGGCGTTAACAACTCCGGCCTTATCGATCCATTGACAGCAACCGACATTGCAAAAAAATTTGATATAACCGTATATACCATTGGCGTAGGTAGTAAAGGTACCGCGCCTTATCCTGTTCAAACGCCTTATGGCAAATCCTTTCGCCAAAAAGCGGTAAAGCTTGATGATGAGTTATTGACGAAAATGGCCGATCAAACAGGAGGGCAATACTTTAGAGCCACTGACAATGAAAGGCTTCAGGAAATTTATAAGGAAATTAACCGGCTTGAAAAAACCAAAATTGAGGTGAGTTCCTTCAAAAGGTACTCAGAAAAATTTCTTCCTTTTGCCATCATTGCTTCAATAATCTTAGGCATTGAATTGCTGTTCCGTTACACATTGTTGAGAACGATTCCTTAAACCAGTAACTTGGCATGGAGCATTTAAAGTTTGCAAATACCGAATTTCTATATGTCCTTTTAGCCATTCCAACCCTGCTGCTATTATTCTGGTGGAGGCTTCGATGGCGTAAAAAAGCCATCAGCAAGTTTGGAGACCAATCAACCCTCGAGCAATTAATGCTGGGGCGTCCTCGTTATAAATACCAGATGAAGCACTTGTTCATTTTAATCGGGGTTGCTTTTTTGAGCCTTGGAATGGCCAACCTTCAAATGGGTACCAAAACCAAGGAAGTGGAGCGCAAAGGCGTGGATGTAATGATCGCACTTGACCTTTCGAGGAGTATGAGAGCTGATGATGTGGGGGTCAGCCGTATGGAAAAAGCCAAGCAATTTATATCAGGCTTATTGGACGAAATGGCCAATGACCGTGTGGGCCTAATTGTGTTTGCCGGCAATGCTTATGTTCAGATGCCGTTAACCTTGGATTATGCAGCCGCAAGGATCTATTTAAATACAGTCAACCCTGATATGGTACCTACTCAGGGTACAGCCATCGGAGACGCTATCGAACAAGGCGTCCAAAGTTTTAATGATAATCAACAAAAATACAAGACCATGTTGATCATCTCTGATGGCGAAAACCATCAAGGAGATGCCATTGAAGCTGCCCAATCAGCCAGAGAAGAAGGGGTGGTTATCCATACGCTCGGAACCGGAACACCGGACGGGGCGCCTATTCCTATTAAAGAAAATGGAAGGCAGGTTGACTTTGTTAGAAATCAACAAGGCAACGTGGTGGTAAGTAAAATGAATGAATCGATGCTCCAAAACATCTCTAATGAAGGAGGAGGATCTTACATAAGGTTGGGCAATATCACCAAAAACGTGGAAGCCATTCTTGATCAATTTGCCAAAATGGAAAAACGGGAGATTGGAGCAACTGTTTATACCGACTATTCCGATCATTTTCAGTATTTCATCGGCGCTGCCTTGTTTTTCTTAGTAGGGGAATTTTTAATGGTAGAAAGAGCAAGCGAGTGGGTTAAAAAAATTCAAATTTTTCGATAAGTAAAAAACGATGATTATGCGGATTGTCTTGATAAAAAGCATATTAATTTTGGTGGCAAACATGGTAAATGCCCAACAAGAAAGGGCTATGGCTCGAGATGGCAACGAACATTATAGAAATAAGGATTTTAACAAAGCTGAAATTAACTATCAGAAAGCACTGAAGGAAAATCCGGATTTTTACAGAGCCAATTTTAACTTAGGCGATGCTTTAATCAACCAGGAACGTTATAAGGAGGCGGCCAAAAAATTTCAAAATGCGGCCCTCCAAGCTGAAAAGCCTGAATTAAAAAGCAAAGCTTACCATAACCTTGGCAATGCCTATTTAGAGGCCAAAAAACTGGATAAGAGCATTGAAGCCTATAAAAACGCCTTGCGCAATGACCCAACGGACCAAGCAACCAAATACAACCTTTCTTATGCGATAGAGCAAAAGCGGCAACAACAAAAGCAACAACAAAAAAAGAAGCAAAACCAAAAAGAAAACAAGAACAAGCAGCAGGACCAAAAACAAAAGAACCAGAATCAGGATCAACAAAATCAACAAGAAGATAAGCAAAAGCAGCAGCAAAAACAAAAAGGAGATCAAAACAAGAACCAGCAAAAAGAGCAACGAAAAAACGGAGATCAAAAGCAAAAGCAGCAGCAAAAGGATAAGCAACAACAATCAAAACCTCGGCAAGTAAAAATGAGTAAAGAAAAAGCCCAGCGATTGCTACAAGCCATTCAAAATGAAGAACAAAAAGTGCAACGCAAGCTCCTCAAGCGTAAGCAAAAAGGCAAGCGAAAAGAGGTCGAAAAGGATTGGTAACCTATGAAACAACTATTCATCACCATATCACTGGTTTTGGGTGTATTGACGAGTGGATTAGTGGCCCAAAACGACAAATTCGAAGCTTCTTTGAGTAAAAGCCAAGTGAAGGTTGGTAAACGGTTTAAAGTTACTTTTTCATTAAAAGGGAAAGGCAGTAATTTTCAAGCTCCTGCATTTGAGCATTTCCAAGTCCGAAGCGGGCCCAATAGATCTACCAGTATCCGCGTGGTTAATGGAGATATGTCCCGCTCATTGAAGTTTTCATTTATATTGGTTGCACGAAAAAAAGGTGAATTTGAAATAGCTCCTGCTAAGATTCAATCGGGTGGTGAAACCTTAACAACCCAACCCCTTGGAGTAAAAGTAGTAGGAAGTGATCAAGAAGCAAAAAGCAACAATGGGGACGGAAAAGATCAAAGCGTGGTTCAGCGCATTAAGGATAAGTTATTCATTCGTACAATTGTTGATAAAACCAATCCTTACAAAGGAGAGCAGATTACCGCTACTTTTAAACTGTATTCAAGGGTTAATATTGCTAACTATTCGTTGGATGGCATGCCCCAATTCAATGGCTTTTGGACCCAGGACCTGAAAAATCCAAAAAAGCTCCGGGTTAAGAACGAAAGGTACCAAGGCCAACGTTATAAAACGGCCATGCTGAGGAAAGTAGCATTGTTCCCTCAAAAATCCGGTACGCTTACCATTGATCCTATAGAAATGGAAATGGTGGTCCGGGTAAGGAAAAAAAGCAATAACAACAGGCATCCGTTCTTCAATAATTTTGGGAATCATGAAAACAAAAAGGTTAACATTACCAGTAAGACCATTGATATTGATGTAAAACCATTGCCCACCCAGGGACGTCCTGCCAGCTTCAAAGGTGCTGTTGGAAATTTTGACATGAACGTTAATCTGGACAACCGTCAAGTAAAAATCAACGAGTCCATAAATTTGGATGCAACCATCTCAGGGCAAGGCAATTTAAAGCTTATCGACCCCTTTGAAATCAACCTCCCTGCGGATTTTGAAATTTATGATCCAAAAATCAACCAAAATATTAATTCGGGTGGCAATAAGATCAAAGGGTCTAAAAAATTTAAGTATGTGCTGATCCCCAGAAGTCCAGGGAAGTTTAAATTAGACCCCTTAAAATTTTCCTACTTTCATCCGGATAAAGAAAAATACATTACCAATCGAACTAAAGAATTTACACTTAATGTAAGAGAGGGCGCGGGCACGACAACACAGGCCAAAACTGATAGGTCACAAGCCAAAAAAGAAGTTGAAATGCTGGAAAAGGACATCCGGTACATTAAGACCAATGCAGGTAATCTGCGCCAAAAAGGCAATACATTCATTGGTTCAGGGCTCTTTTGGGGTTTTACCATCGCTCCTTTTTTATTGTTTAGCGGTATGCTTGCTTATCGCAGGCGCATCGAAGCATTACATCAAGACGAGGCCCTTTTCCGGAGTCGTAAAGCCCGAAAAGTTGCTAAAAAACGATTGAAAACGGCAGCCAAATATTTGAAAGCAGGTCAGCTGGATGCTTTTTATACGGAAGTTGAAAATGGTATATGGTACTATGTGGCAGATAAAACAGGACTCGAGTTATCAGAATTAAACAAGGATCGGTTTAGGCAGATAATGTTAAGCCAAAAAATTCCTGAACATGAGGTTAATCGCTTGGTTGAGGTTTTGGATCAATGTGAGCAAGCAAGGTTTGCACCTTCTTTAGCCACTGTAGATGAAAACAATTTATACCAGGAAGCCGAGAACTTGCTATCCACCATTGAAAAATCCTATCAATGAAGCACCTGACTAGCTGCATTTTCTTCTTACTGGTCATTATTTCATTGTTGGAGGCTAACCCTTCAAATTTATTCGAGCAGGGAAATCAAGCATATCAACAAAAGGATTACCAGCAAGCAATTCAGTTGTATGACAGCCTTTTAAATCAAGGTTATTATTCAGCCAACCTCTACTTCAACTTAGGCAATGCCCAATACAAAAAGGGCCAAATAGCCGAGGCCATTTACTACTATGAAAAAGCCAGAGAAATCACAGGGCATCGACCAGATATTAAATACAATCTTCGAATGGCGCGTCAACAAACCAGGGATCAAATTGAGGCCATTCCACAATTATTTATCGTAAGATGGTTTAATTCGCTCGTCAACACATTTTCTACCAAAGCTTGGGCAACCATCAGTATCGTTTTCTTATGGCTTACTTTGGGTGGGGCTGCTGTTTATATGTTTTTTACAACACTGGCCATCCGGAAATTTGGGTTTTTCAGCAGCGCTGTTTTTCTATTGTTGTTTGGAATATGCATGATCATGGCCTATCAGAGGCATCAAAACGTCCATGCCGATGATGAAGCCATTGTATTTGCTACGAATGCTTACATTAAAAGCACACCTGATGCCTCGGGTACGGATTTATTCATCCTTCATGAGGGTGTGAAAGTAGAAGTTGTGGATCAAGCAGAAGCATGGAACCAAATACAATTACCGGATGGTAAACAAGGCTGGATTAGAGAATCAGCAATTAAAAGAATTTGACTGAATAAGAAAGAAGGCATCTATAAGTTGAGATGCTATCAATAAAAGCCATTTCATCAACAAATTTTTCCTTGATCGCAAATCGGTAATTCTGAATTTAGTAAATCTGGTATGGTTCTTTTGCTGATGGGTGCCTTTATTTATGAAGTAAAGATTTGATTAGGCTTCATCAAGTCAAAACATGGAGGGTACCCTAAAATTTTTGTAACATTGGTTAGGGCTTGAGGCTCAATCTAAAGATTACGGTACAACCCTAAGAATTCAATCCAAAATTTTAATCTTGGCATACTTGAGTAAAATTTTCTTTTCCCCATAATCCTTAAAATTAATGACCGCTTTCCTGTTGTCATTGTTGCCTTCAATGTTCATTACCTCTCCAAAACCAAAACGGTTGTGCTCTATCTTCATACCATTTGCCAACGAGCTGGTATCTTGAGGTTCAAAATCCTGAGAGGGCTCGTGGCTTGGTTTTTTCTTATTTTTTTGCTTGTAAAATTTGGGCTGAACTGCCTGATGTTCTTTTTGCTCTTCTTGCTGCTGTTCAAGGTTCTTAACTTGGTAGTCTAAATACTGTGGGTCAATTTCATCAATGAAACGACTGGGTTCACAATAGATAAGGCTGCCCCAGCGGTAACGGGTATCCGCATAGGAAAGGAAGAGCTTTTGCTGAGCACGGGTAAGGGCCACGTAAAAAAGGCGTCTTTCTTCCTCCAAATCATCCCGTGCTTGAAGGGCCATTTGCGAGGGAAATAGGTTTTCTTCCAATCCTACAATGTAAACATAGGGAAATTCAAGGCCTTTGGCACCATGAACGGTCATCAAAGTAACGCGGTCTTCTGAAATGTCTTTATTATCAGCATCCGTCATTAGCGATATCTCCTGCATGAATGCTGCTAAGGAATGATCTTCGCGATCTTCATCCTCTGTAAATTCCTTCAACGCACTTAAAAGCTCTTGGATGTTTTCCTTTCGGGCAATGCCTTCTGTTGTTTTATCCTCATCGATCGTAGCCAACAATCTTGAGTTCTTGGCAACGTACATGGCGGCATCATAGGCATTTTTTTCGCCTATTTCGATCTGGAAGGTTTTGATCATGGTGGCAAATTTATCCACCGCTTTTACAACCCTCCCCTCTAAATTGTAGGCGTTTACATTATTAACAACATCCCATAGCGGAAGTCCTTGTTCATTAGCCGTGACGGTCAGCTTATCAAGGCTTGTTTTTCCAATACCTCTGGTGGGATAATTGATAATCCTTTTTAGCGACTCTTCATCATTAGGATTAAGGGCCAAACGTATATAGGCCAATAAATCCTTGATCTCCTTTCGCTGGTAAAAGGATAAGCCACCGATGATTTGGTAATCGATCCCCTTTTTCCTTAAAGCTTCCTCAAAAGAACGGGATTGTGCATTGGTACGGTACAAAATGGCAAAATCGCTGTTATTGAGCTGATGCTCCATCTTTTCTTCGAAAATGGATTGGGTTACCAGCTTACCTTCCTCAGTGTCAGTTGGCGTTTTAAATACCTTGATCTTGTTTCCAAGTTCATTTTGGGTCCAAAGGGTTTTTTCTATTTGCTGCTGGTTGTATCGAATAATGCCGGTGGCAGCATCCACAATCCTTTGTGTAGAGCGGTAGTTTTGCTCAAGCTTGTAAACCTCCATTTCAGGATAATCCTGCTCAAAGTTCAGGATGTTTTGGATGTTGGCGCCCCTAAAGGCATAGATGCTCTGGGCATCATCGCCTACCACGCAAATGTTGCGGTGAACCGAAGCCAGTTTTTTAACGATCAGGTATTGAACGTAATTGGTATCCTGGTACTCGTCAACAAGGATGTACTTAAATTTTTGCTGGTATTTGTTCAAAACATCAGGGAACTGCTCAAGTAATTTATAAGTGTTGATCAGCAGGTCATCAAAGTCCATAGCACCCGCCTTGAAACACCGCTTGGAATAAAGCTCATAAAGCTTGCCCAATTTGGGTCTGCCTGAAGCAATGTCTTCGGCCTGCATGTCCTCGTCTTCGTTGTATTCTTTAGGACTGATGAATTTGTTCTTAACAAATGAGATCCTGTTTTGTACGATGTTGGGTTTGTACAATTTCGGATCCAGTTGTTCCTCTTTAACCAAGGCTCTGATCAGGCTTTTAGAATCATCGGTATCGTAAATGGTAAAATTGGAAGGATAACCGAGCTTATGGCCTTCAAATCGCAGGATTTTAGCAAAGGTTGAGTGGAAGGTGCCCATCCAAAGATTGCGGGCTTCGCTGCCCACGATGCCTTCAATTCGTTGCCGCATTTCACGAGCCGCTTTATTGGTAAATGTTAAGGCAAGCACATTGAAAGGGTCAACGCCTTGGTTCAGCAAATGGGCAATACGATAGATAATGACCCTTGTTTTACCAGAACCCGCACCGGCAATGATCATCAAGGGGCCTTCCTGATGTTGAACAGCACTTTGCTGTACTTCATTTAATTGAGAGAGATAGTCCGCCATGACCGGCTTATGTTGCCCACTTTTTAATGTTTACACCTGTCAAAATTAAACCAATTGCCCAACTTCTTCAAACAAAACCTTGGAATATGCAATTAAGGGTTGGCGGAGGAGAACCTGGAGAATCATCACATCGCCTGATCAAGCTTAAAGGATGGCCTAAAACGTTGAAGGCAACAAATAAAAAAGCCCGCATTAAGCAGGCTTTTGATAAGTTGTGTTATGCCCTTATTTCTAATAACGTCTTTCCTTGATTCTGGCTTGCTTGCCACTACGGTTTCTAATATAAAATATCTTGGAGCGTCTAACTTTGCCCAGCTTATTAACTTCAATCTTTTGAATTCGAGGAGAATGAACGGGGAAAATACGTTCAACGCCTACGCCTTCTGATATTTTTCTTACGGTAAATGTTTCGGTGGCCCCTGTACCGCTACGCTGGATGACAACGCCCCTAAAAGGTTGTGCTCTTTCTTTACCTCCTTCTCTAATGAGGTACCTTACAGTTACGGTGTCTCCTGGACTAAATTGAGGAATATCATCTCTTAAGGTGTCCTTGTGTATTTCTTTAAGCAAATCTTCCATTGGTACGGTCTTTAGCGGTATTCTAAAATGAGGTGCAAATATAGGGATTAAATTTAAATTAACAACGGTTGTAGTTGAGTTTATAGCGCATAGTAGTGATTTTACTATCGAATACTGAGAATGATATAGTAAGGCTACCGGCCCCGGTGGGGTCCGGTAACCTCTAAAGTTTAAATATCAAACTTGATCCCCTGGGCCAATGGCATTTCAGTACCCCAATTAATGGTATTCGTCTGGCGCCTCATGTAAGACCGCCATACATCGGAGCCTGCTTCTCGGCTACCGCCCGTGGCTTTCTCGCCACCAAAGGCACCACCAATTTCAGCTCCTGAAGTGCCAATGTTGACGTTGCAAATTCCCACATCAGAACCGGCATAAGACAAGTATTGCTCTACCTCGCGCACGTTGAGTGAAAACAATGATGAAGACAAGCCTTGGGGCACATCATTGTGAATGCGTATGGCTTCATCGAAGTCATCGTATTTCATCAAATACAACAATGGGCCAAAGGTCTCTTCCTGCACCATGGGGTTGTCTGGTGTTACCTCTGCAAGGGCAGGGTTGAGGTAAAAGCCGCTTTCATTGCCATCAACTTTAACTTGTTCTCCGCCTTGAATGATCGTGCCTCCATTGCTCTTAACCTTTTCAAGTGCATTGTTGAAGTTATTGATCGAATCTTGGTCAACTACCGGTCCAACAATCGTATTTTCGTCCAATGGATGGCCAATTCTTAGCTGCTTGTAAGTGCTTAAGAGTTTATTCTTGAAATCTTCATAAACCGAATTGTGGATGATCAATCTTCGGGTGGTGGTGCACCTTTGGCCGGCAGTACCCACAGCGCCAAAAAGTACAGCTCTTAAAGCCATGTCCAGGTCGCCATGCTGGGAAATGATGATGCCGTTGTTACCTCCCAATTCAAGGATTACGCGCCCAAGCCGGGATTGGACTGCAGGTCCAACTTTTTTGCCCATGGCTACTGAGCCAGTGGCAGATACCAAGGGAATACGGTTATCAGCAGTCATTTTTTCTCCAATTCGATAATCTCCAATGCACAAATTAAACACACCTTCGGGAACATCGTTGTCTTTTAGAACATATCTGATAATATTTTGGACGGCAATGCTACAAAGGGGTGATTTTTCAGAAGGTTTCCATATTACCGGATCTCCACAAACAATGGCATTGAAGGTATTCCAGGAGTAAACAGCAACCGGAAAATTGAAAGCTGTTATAACGGCAACAGGACCAAGCGGGTGCCATTGCTCGTACATACGGTGCTGGGGACGCTCTGAGGCCATGGTTTTGCCATAAAGCATGCGGGATTGCCCCACACAAAAATCAGCCATATCGATCATTTCCTGAACCTCTCCCAGACCTTCCTGGTAGATTTTGCCCATTTCGAGGGAAACCAGCGTGCCAAGCTCTTCCTTGTATTCCCTTAGCTTAAGTCCAATTTGCCTTATTATTTCTCCTCGTTCAGGAGGTGGCACGGCTCGCCATTGGATGAAGGCTTCTTCGGCTTTTTGGACCACGTTCTCAAATTGATCCGCTGTGCCCATTCTTACCTTGGCTAAAACCTGGTTGTCGGCTGGGCACCTACTTTCTATTACCTCTGCACCATTGGCTTGATCCCAATGAAGGCCGGTAGATACACCGGGATTCTCACTTTCAATGCCTAAAGTGTAAAGGGTTGTTTTCATTTTTTCTTCGAACATAAACCTGACTTTAAAGTTTAAGCAAAAATAAAGAATCGTCCTTACGATGGTTAAACCTTTTCAAAAAGTTAAATACGTAGCTAAATTTCATCAATTAAAATTTCCTAAATTGGCATTGATAGAGAACAAAAGCATCATGATCAGACATTTAGTTTTGTTATTTGCGGTAGGATTTGTCTTCGCTACCGCTTGTACCAAAGACGAAGCAGCCCCACCGGATAATGGCAAGAAC
>CAZLQF010000020.1:0-34616 GCA_964561545.1 uncultured Sphingobacteriales bacterium | reverse complement strand
AACATTTGCGATTCGATTAAGCCCTCTTTCAAAAACACCATTCAGCCCATTTTTAACGCTAATTGCGCAACCTCTGGCTGCCATGACAAACAAAGCCAAGCAGACGGCCGTATCTATAAAACCTTTAAGCAGATCCAAGAAGGTGTAAACAATGAGCCTGTTTTATGTGCCATTAAGAATAAATCAGGCTGTTTGCCGATGCCTCGGGGTGGTAGCCCGCTTCCGGATTCAACCATTCAAAAAATTGAGTGTTGGCAAAAAAACGGCGCGCCCAATAATTAGCTTTTAAAGTTTCTGGTTGGAAAGTTGACTGGAAAATTATTTTTTTGAACAAGGAAATAATAATTGTAATCAGTAAAAGCTACAGTGACATTGTCCAATCAAATAAGCTCCAAATTCCTGATTTTCTCGATTTTAATTGGGATTATTGGAGGTATTTATGCTTTTGAAGATGCATCAAAAGGATCACCAAAGGTAACTTTTGATCAAAACACCCGCTTGTCCAAAGTTTTAAGGAAGTTGGGCGCTGAAGCGCCCTTACATGCCATTGACGGTATTGATAGTAATTTAGCGCAAAAAGGGCAAGCCATAGTTATGCAAGGCAAAACGACCAAACCTGATGGCAGTAGCACCAACCTTGTTTCAATTCACTATGTATGTACCGATTGCCATAATGTAAAGCAAGAACGACCTGAAGTGGGCAAGGTTGATCCCAAGGCTCGGTTAAATTATGCCATCAACAATGACCTTCCTTTTTTACAAGGCTCTGGCCTCTATGGCGTGGTTAATCGCGAAACTTGGTACAATGGCGATTACCAAAAGAAGTATGGGCAATTGGCAAAAGATGCCCGTAAGAACCTGACCAATGCCATTCAATTGTGCGCTACTGAATGCTCTCAAGGTAGGCCATTAACGGATTGGGAAATGAAGGCTGTCCTTCATTACTTGTGGTCGATAGAGCTTACCATGGGAGACCTTAATTTGTCCGATTCTGCAATGATAGGGCTTGAAAAGGCTGCTGCCCAACCAGGTAAACACCAAGACACCATCAAATGGCTTCAATCACATTATCTAACAGCTTCACCTGCTACCTTTGCCGAGCCTTTGCCCAATGCTAAAAGAAAATATGGAGCCGGAGGTGATCCCCAATTGGGTAAGGCAATTTACGAGCAAGGTTGCCGGCATTGCCACTACTCGGGTGGCGTTTCCAATTTCACGCTGGATCATTCCATTTTAACTTTTAAAAAACTTGAAAACCATTTTTCCCAAAACAGCGATTATAGCATTTATCAGGTTTTAAGGCATGGCATTCAGCCAAGGCCGGGTTACCGGCCATACATGCCCCAATACACAGTGGAACGAATGAGTAGGAAGCAGGTCAATCATTTGGCTGCTTATATTAAACAGCAAGCCAATCCAAAAACTAATTAGTTATGGTAAAAGGTAAACTAACAGGGTTACTTACAACATTGATTTTACTGGCACCTATACTGAAGGGTCAGGAACAAGTTGCCCCATTTTCAACCTTCAAAACCACTCGTATTATTAATGCGCATAGTTCGGAAACTTTATTTAAAAGGCACTTGGATTTTCGCGTAACGCACCGGTTTGGCGATATCGGTGGAAGTTCAGGAGGATTTCATAATTTTTACGGGCTCGATAATGCCAAGGATATTCGGATTGCTTTTGAATACGGCATCAAAGATGACCTTGATGTTGGCATTGGTCGTAGTAAAGGAGCCGGGCCTCAAAGAGAAATTTTTGATGGGTTTGTTAAATACCGGTTCTTCCAGCAAGGAAAAGACGGAGGCAGCCCTGTCAATTTAACCGGTTTGGTGTCAACTGCTTATAGCGCTATGGAGCCCTCTGGTCAGGAAACATTGGCCACAGCATTTACTAACTGGGATCAAAGGCTGACCTACACCTACCAGGCTTTGCTTTCAAGGCGATTCTCTGACAGGTTTTCAATGGAATTAATGCCTACTTACATCCATCGCAATTTTGTGGCTTTTGAAGATCAGAATACATTTTTCGCTATCGGAACAGGCGGAACGATTAAAATTTCAAAGCTTATTGGCGTCACTGCGGAATACTTTTACACATTACCCAATTCAAGGACCGTAGGTAACACCGAATACCACAATCCGCTGGCCATTGGGGTGGAAATTGAAACCGGTGGCCATGTATTTCACCTTAATTTGATGAACTCGGGTGGTATTGGTGAAAGTCAATTTATTCCCTACACCGCTTCGGATTGGTTTGATGGAGCGTTCCGCTTTGGTTTCAATATCTCGCGAACGTTTAAGCTTTAAACGTTGCAATAAAAATTGAGGTAGGCATTAAGTAGTAATATCAATATCAGCGCTTTTGATTACAGCTCCTATAAGCTACGGGATGTATATTAAATTCGGGTTTTTCATTTTGGTCCTTGCCTGATTGATTGCAGAACCTTTAAGAATTGTAGGTAAGTGTTCATCTGAACACTACTAATAGCAATCAACCTACCTTAATGGTGGCTTTCCGGCAAACATTGCTCAGCGCCAGGAATAGCTTCTCAAAAAAGCTAAAAGTGATGGCCAGGAAATTTTTACTTTTGGTATTAACGTTGTCTTGCTTGGTATTGCTGGATTGTTCCGTGTTACCCCGGTTATTAAAATTCTTCTCAATGTTGGAGACGGTGACGCGCTCACCGCGCATTTCCATTTTTTGAGTTGGGGTTTTAGCACCTGGTATTATTACCCAGAGGATGATATAAATCAGCAATCCCGAGCCTGAAAGCAGAAAAAGGAGTACAAAAGCCAAACGTAACCAAACCGGATCAAAATTGTAATATTGGCCAATGCCTGAACAAACACCTCCTACCACATTATGCTCCAAATCGCGGTAAAGGTTGGCCCTTTTTGTTTCTGATTGGGATCGGTTAGCATTTGATTTTTCTGTATCATCTTCGCCAAAAGCACTTGCTGCCCCCATGGCTTCCTGGATGGCTTTTACATCTTCATAGGAAATTACCTCTTTTCTGGATTTCAAGCGGTCATTAAAAAGCTCGGCCATCCGGGCTTCAATATCTTCCATGATTTCCTCCTTGCTCTCATTGTTAGGCAGCGAATCTTTGATGGAATCCATGTAATTTTTCAATTGATCGTAAGCATCTTCATCGATATGGAAAACCATACCGGCTAAGTTAATGGTGACTGTTTTTTTCATAATAATCTTGTTTATGGGTTACATAGTGAACTGCATGAACCATTTCATGCCAGGTTTCATCCAATTTTGTTAAAAAATGGTGGCCTTCATTCGTAAGGAAGTAGTACTTGCGGGGTGGCCCTGAAGCCGACTCCTGCCACCGGTAATTAAGCAAACCGGCATTTTTAAGCCTTGTAAGGAGCGGATACAAGGTCCCTTCCACTACGATGATTTTTGCTTCTTTCATTACATCAATAATGTCCGAAGCGTACATCTCTCCTTTTTGATGCAAGGCAGAAAGGATGCAGTATTCAAGCACTCCTTTCCGCATTTGAGCTTGTGTGTTTTCAACTTTCATAAGCACAAAGGTAAATTTTTATGGTACTATGCAAAACAAGGTAGTATAAAAATCGAAATTTTGCTGCTTTCAAATGAGGCCAACCGTTTGATAAGGTTCTGAATTTAGCTGGATATTGTTTAAAAACTTAAGGCATACTTAACATTCATTAGAAGTATTGCTCAATGCCTCAAACATGGTCAAAGGCGATCCTGAAATCCCATCATGCCCAAAGCACCGCCATTGTAAAGGATCATTGCATTGCCTTGGGAGGCACGGTTGGTGAGGATGTTTTTAACCGTTAGTAAATGCTTTACAGAATAAACGGGGTCCATGAGGATGCCTTCTTCACGGGCAATAGATTTTAAAGCACTTAAAACCGTTTTGTTGATTGAGCCAAAAGATGGTGCTGTTACAGGTTGCTTTAAAGAATAAGCAGGCAAATTAACATCAAGCGATTGACCTGTTAAGTGGGTCATTGCAATTTTGAATTGTTGTATTTGGTTTTCAAATGAAGATTGGTTCCCTGCAATTAAGGTTATATGTACATGAACTTGATGGTATCCCAAAAAGCCCAAGCCCCATAATAGGGCTGCGGCCGTAATGCCCGTTCCACTGTCTGTAAAGATGTGGTCTACATGAGTATTCCAATCTTCCAGATTTTTGATTAAATTAAGGGGTTGGGTTAAAAGGCCAGGGAAAGCTTCCTTCATAGCTCCTCCTTCCGGTATGTAAAGGATTTGCTGATCCCTCTTTTCTGCTCGATGGGCCTCTATGATTTGCTCTAAATCGGGCCAATCGCTTCTCTGGATCCATTCGATCGAAGCTTGATTGTTCATTAGGAGGTCAAGCAATAACCGATTCCCGGTTCGGTGGGATTGGTGATCTTCTAACAACCATAATCGGTAAGGAATATTGAATTCATTCAAAAGCTGCATCAATCCAATAATCTGGTTGGAGTGGCTTCCTCCGGCTATCCATACTTCATCCGGTTGACAGGATTGAATCCAAGGCATTAAGGCAGCAAATTTCCGGTATTTGGAGCCCGTGATTCCGGCACTTAACTCATCTTCCCGTTTAATGAATATTTGTTGATCGGTTGCCCCCTTTAGCCAATCGTTCATGGGATGCATCCGCGAATGCAACTCAAAATTGAGGTCCAGGAAGGGGCTGATGAATTGCCAAAGCTTGGCTGATGCTTCCGATGCTGTATTACCCAATTACCAGTGCTTCTACAAAGTGATAACCCATCATAATAGAAACCCCCAGTTTCATAACCGTTCCGGTCAAGAAACCGATGAAGGAACCAAAGCCTGCTTTTAGAGCGGATTTGGATTCTTTCCCTGAAATTAATTCACCTAATACTGCTCCAATAAAGGGCCCTATGATGATACCAAATGGTGGAAAGAAGATCAAACCAAAGACCAATCCAATAATACTGCCCCAGATCCCTTTTTGGGTTCCTCCGAATTTTTTAGTGCCATAGACGGGTACCCAAAAGTCAAGTAGTGTTACTAAACCGGCTAAAAAAGCATAGATAATCAGGAATTTAGCTGAATAATCCACTTGACTCGTTAATTCAAGAGCGATCAAACCTAAATAGCTAATGGGCGGGCCTGGTATGACGGGTAATATACATCCCAGAATACCCACTACAATAGCAATAGCTCCAATAATGATCAAAAGCGTATCCATCCAACTTGTTATTTATGGCTAAATTAAAGAATTTTAAAGGGTTGTAAGTTGAGCAGTTGCAATTTAAACTGTTGCAATCCTGAACGTCATAACTTGTAGGTCGTGGTTGCGTTGTTAACGCTACTTTTAAATTTTAATAAATGCTTTTAATAAAACCAAGACCCCTATCTTTGAAGGCAACTTTTACTATGCCCATGTATCAGGAAACAAATGCTCAAAAAACGCTAGCCCTTTTCGATTTTGACGGAACCATTACACGCAAGGATACTTTGCTTGAATTTGTTAGGTACACCCATGGTTCCCAAAAAATGATTAAAGGGTTGTTCTTCCTATCCCCGATTTTAATACTTTACAAGTTTGATTTATTATCGTCTCACTATACCAAAGAGTCCCTATTCAGACACTTCTACAAGGGATGGACCAATACTTATTTTAACAGGATGGCTCAAAACTTTGCCAATGGCTATTTGCCCTATATAACCAAAAGTTCTGCTACTGACCGGATTAAATGGCATCATCAACAGGGCCATCGAGTCATTGTGGTTTCAGCTTCCATCGAAAACTATTTAAAGCCTTGGTGTAAAAGATGGGGCGTGGAATGCATCGGTACCATTCTGGCGGAGCGTGAAGGGTATGTTACTGGAAAGTTAGAGGGCCGTAATTGCAGACGCGAGGAAAAAGTAAATCGCATTAAAAACCACCTTAACCCTGAAGCTTACGAAGAAATTTACGTATATGGGGACAGTAAAGGTGATGAGCAAATGTTGAACCTGGCTACCCACCCTAAATATAAGGTCTTTTATTGATCATTTTATGCGGTTCCGGTAAAAGCAGGTACTACCAAAACTTATTAGTAAAATAGTATTTTGGACTAATGCTAAAGGGGCCATCATTTTCTTTCAGGGGCTACTTGTTGCACCTGAAATAATTCCTTCTTAACACCCGTTTTAAACAATGTTAATATGGTATTTAACCTGGAAAAACGCGATAATGAGTAGAAAAACAATGAAAAGGACCCGTTGCCAAAATGTAGGTTTTTCTGTATCAAAAATGCTTCCAACAAAAATAGAAGTCGGTATCAAAAACATATAAGCAAATAAAAGCTTATTGCCCTCAATGAAAAAAGAAAAACCAATTCCTATAACGATAAAAACCAAGAACACGATTAAATACTTCCTGAAAAGGATAATGAATTGCTGGGGAATTTTTAGAGCCCTGAAGTAGCCAATAATGGTAAGCAAAAGAATGAAACCGGCTAATACCAACAGACCATAATCCTGTGCTTGCACTTTCACTTCTTCCGGGAAAACATCCAATACCAATTTCCAATAATACGGCAATTGGTCCACAAGAAAGAAATAAATGCCAACAAAGTAATAGGGCAGTACAAATCCTATCAAGATCATCAGTAGCTCCCGAAGCGAGGGAGTGGTAAGAACAAACATGGCATAAAGAAGTACCAAAACAAGGAAACTTGCCGGGAAGTAAAATAAAGAGGCCATGGCAACAAAGAAGCCTGTTAGTAAGAGTCCTTCTAAGGCCTGCCCTTCCTCAGGTAACTTCATAAGGTTATTGAAGTAAGGAATAATGAATGTATAGGCCACATTTACTGGGCTTAGGATAACAAATTCGGGAATGAAGCTGCTAAAGGTTAGATAAAGCAAACCCGGCATGAAACTTTGGCGCTCAAATATTCGGAACCTTTGGAGGATTTGATTAAAAATAACGGCCTGGAAATAAACCATTAAAATAGCAAAGGTGTGAATAACCCATTGGGGAATTCTGGTATTGTTAAGCAAATCAAAAAAAGGCTTACTTAAAATGGAATCAGAGCCATAGTTGAGCTCGAAACCACCGAAATAAAAACTGCCTTTTACAATGAAGGCATATAACAGAAGGTAAATGAAACCAATGGGATGATTGCTATTGAATAATTTTAGCAAGGACTAGATTAATTTCCGTTAGGGCAAATGTAAGGAAGAAGGTTTTAACTTGGTTGTGTTCAAGCTCATCATTACAAGTTACAAAAATGCAAAGGTTGTTTGGTTTGATAGGTCTTATGCATTCGGTGTGGTCAAGTCTTGTTGATGTGTTATTTTTTTCAAATGCTTCTTACCAACTTTTATGGCCAAGGTTTTTCCAAAACCCTTTTCCCTGTTTCCAAATCGGACTTCGATGGATCTTAAAAATGTTGCCAATCCCGGAATGCTCGTATATTTGATGATCAGCATCATGGATGCTTCCGGGGGCCGCAATGCCTAAAATGCGCAGAAAAAAGTTGTTAATTAAAGGATCATCCACCAATTGGTAATCGATCGTGGTTGTTCTTGGATCGGTTGGTACCTTAATTTTACTTGCTTGGAAAGCATTAATGTGGATTACATGGCCAACCCTATAACCCTGACCATGTAAATGCTTTAAAATGCCTTCCCCAAATGCGGTGCCCATGCTGTGGGAAACAAGGTGGTAATATTCGTTTTCAGATGCTTGCTTTTGCCATTCAGGTAAGTTTTGCTTAGCGTAATAAAAGCCCTGTTGATACCGTTGATTAACCCTTGAATACCAAGGAAAGTCCAATTTCGTAAAGAAGGTTTTTTGATCTTTTAAGAAATGGCAGGCCCCAAGAACAAATCCATTATCTGTTCCATCCTTTGCATTCCAAAATACCCTGCCAGCTGGAGGGGAGCCAAAGCCGATTTTGCCATTTACAAATATGATCATAGCTTAGGATAAGTTATAGGTTAAGATTTCTATTATTTTTGTAACAAGCGTTGCTAAAAACCTGTCAAATGACTTCAAGAACGCAATTTATTGATAATCTCAAAAATGAAGTGGAACATTTAAAGAGTGCTGTTAAGTCCCACTTTTCGAATCTAAGCGATGACCAGCTTCAATGGAAGCCTGCAAAAGGCCAATGGAGTATAGCTGAATGTATAGAGCACCTTGTAAGGACGAATCAATCTTATCTGGACCGCATTGAAAACCAGATGCAGTATGAGCAAAGTAAAGTGGAAACCAATGGCGAAGTGAAGCATAGTTGGCTTGGCCAACAGTTTATTAACATGCTTCATCCGAATTCAAAAATGAAATTAAAAGCTTTCGGTCAAATGCTACCTTCACAAGGAATAACCGGCCAAGAAGTCATCAAACAATTTATAGAACAGCAAGACCGGATGCTTGAGCTTTTGGAGCGGGCCAGGGATTACAACATCAATAAGCTTAAAATTGGGTCTCCCTTCCTGGGTCTTTTAAAATTTCGCTTATCGGATGCTTTTAAGGTCATTCTTGTCCATGAACAGCGTCATTTACTCCAAGCACAAGGCGTTCATAAAACCATTGGATTTCCGGGCAGGGAATAAAAAGGGTTATCACTATTGATACTTTGCATTAGCTAATTGGGCGAAGTCGCTTTACCTTTCTAATCGGGCCCTTCATAAATGGATATGATCCAGAATCCTTCTGGTTAAACCTTTTCAAATACAGCCCGTCAATTGATCGTGCTTTAATTTCAATTTCATTGGGTCAACCTGCATTTTCCAATATATTTGTTCATTAGTTTAAAATCAGTAACAAGAGCAAAAAAATCTGATATGGTAGCGATTAGAAATGACTGGACCAAGCAAGAGATCAGCGAGATCTATCATCAACCTCTGATCGATTTGGTGTATCAAGGTGCTAAGGTCCACCGTGAACATCATGATCCGCATAAAGTGCAAATTGCTTCCCTTTTATCCGTAAAAACCGGGGGCTGCCCTGAGGATTGCGCGTATTGCCCGCAAGCTGCGCGATACAATACAGGCGTTAACGTCCATAAACTTATGGATGTAGATGAAGTAACCGAAGCTGCCAAAAATGCCAAGGAAAACGGTGCTTCCCGTTTTTGCATGGGCGCTGCCTGGCGGGAAATACGTGACAACCGGGATTTTGATAAAGTTCTTGAGATGGTAAGGCAAGTCAATAATATGGGCTTAGAAGTTTGTTGTACGATGGGCATGCTTACGGCCGATCAGGCAGAAAAACTTAAAGAAGCAGGCTGCTATGCTTACAATCACAACGTAGATACTTCAGATGAATATTATGACCAGATCATTTCTACCCGCGATTATGACGAACGCTTAACAACACTCAACAATGTTATGGATGCAGGGATCACTGTTTGCTCAGGAGGTATCATTGGCATGGGTGAGTCGGATGAAGATCGGGTAGGCATGATCCATACTTTGGGTACGCTTAAAAAGCATCCTTCCTCTGTACCAATTAATAAGCTTGTTAGAATTGAAGGTACCCCGTTGGCGGATCAGCCCGAAGTTTCCATGGAATCCATGGTAAGGATGGTTGCCACAGCAAGGATCGTCATGCCAGAAGCGATGGTGCGCCTTTCAGCTGGGCGTAATGAAATGAGCAAAACAGAGCAATTTCTGTGCTTCACGGCTGGAGCCAATTCCATCCATTCGGGCAATCAATTGCTAACCACCCCTACAGCTGGTTTTGATGAGGATTCGGAAATGCTCAAATCCTTTGGCATGGAACCCCTTGAAGTGGACAACAATGCCGTTAATAAAAATGAGGAAGTTACCCAAAATTCTTGACGGTTGATGGGCGTTTGATAAGCCATGAAAAACATTGAACTTAGGCTTCAGCAGGATCTTAATCAAAGAAAGGAAGAAGGCAAACTCCGAAGTTTGAAGGCAATGGAGGGGATGGTTGATTTGACCTCCAATGATTACTTAGGCCTTGCCAATTCCAATGTTTTAAAAGCCAAAATTAAATCACTTGAAGCAAGCCACCCTGGCTTGGCCAATGGTGCTGGAGGATCACGATTATTGAGCGGCAATTATCACCTAATCCAGGAGGTTGAAACGGATATTGCTGCATTTCACGTGGCTGAATCGGGTTTGATTTTTAATTCAGGGTACGATGCCAATGTTGGTTTAATGGCCACGGTACCCAAGCGCAATGATACCATTTTGTATGATGAGCGCGTTCATGCCTCCATACGGGATGGCATCCGGTTAAGCTTTGCCAATGCTTTTTCTTTCAATCACAATGATTTAGAGGACCTGGAAAAGAAACTCAACCGTTCAAAAGGGGAAGTTTTTATCATGATTGAGAGCTTGTATTCGATGGATGGTGATTTGGCACCTTTGGAAGCAATGGTGAATCTTTCCAGGGATCACAATTGTTTTTTAGTTGTTGATGAGGCCCATGCCAATGGGATTATCGGCCATCAAGGGGAAGGCTTGGTGAAGCATTTAAATTTACAAAACGATGTATTGGCAAGAGTTCATACATTTGGTAAGGCAGTTGGGGTTCATGGAGCCATTGTATTGGGTTCGCAAACTTTAGTAGATTACCTTGTCAACTTTTGCCGTTCTTTCATTTACACTACTGCTCCACCTCCAGCGCATGTATTAGGCATAAAAGCCGCTTATCAAACTTTTCCTGAAATGACCCTGGAGCGCTCCCATTTAGTTGAGCTTAAATCCCATTTTCATGACCTTTTCAGTGATTTGCAAGAAATTATGCTTATCAAAGGGGATGGGCCCATCCAGGGATTTAAAATTCCCGGCAACTGGGAAGCCAGAAAAATGGCCGAAGCATTGCAAAACGAAGGTTTTGATGTAAGGCCTGTTTTAAGTCCTACAGTGCCTCAGGGACAGGAACGAATCCGTATATGCCTACATGCCTACAATACCAAACAAGAAATACAAAATTTAAAAAGAGCTGTTAGGGCAAGCATATTCCAATAACTCGGGCGTATTTATGAGCAGAAATATCTTTATTGCAGGTACGGGAACAGACGTAGGAAAAACCGTTGTAGCAGCCATCATTACCCAAAAACTGGAAGCTGACTATTGGAAACCCATACAAGCGGGTAACCTATATGATACCGATACCATGACGGTTCAGCGTTTGGTCAGCAATGCCACAAGTAATGTTCATCCTGAAACTTATCGCTTGCAAGTTCCGGCATCGCCTCATGATGCAGCCAGCCAGGAAGGAATCCGCATTGATGAAGATGCCATTAGGACACCCCAAACTGATCAAACATTGATCATTGAGGGTGCAGGTGGTTTGATGGTACCATTGAATGAACAGACCTTGGTCATTGATTTGATCAAAAAGTTCAATGCCGAAGTGTTATTGGTTGCTCAAAATTACCTGGGTAGTATTAATCACACCATTTTATCCATTGAAGCCCTCAAGCAGAGAAATATTCCTGTTACCGGGATCTTGTTTAATGGGACGCCTTATCCATCCGGAGAGGATTTCATAACAAGTTATACAGGCATATCAAAAATTGCAAACCTGGCGCCAGAGGAAAAAATAACCTCGAACATCATTGATCAGCTTGCCTCATCTATCCAAAACCTGGATTGATCGAAAAATTGTGGGTAAATTGAAATATTCTTGAACTTTGCATTAACAAATAGGAGGTTATGAATTTAGTTGAAAGAGATAAGCAGGCTATTTGGCATCCTTTTACCCAGATGAAAACCAGCTCGCCTCCGGTTGCCATCCAGCGAGCGGAAGGCGTGTGGTTGTATGATGAAAACGGCAAGGGTTACATTGATGCCATTTCTTCTTGGTGGGTAAACATTCATGGGCATTCCCATCCATATATCGCCCAAAGGATTCATGAGCAATTTCAACAATTAGAGCACGTCATATTTGCTGGTTTTACTCATCCTCCGGCTGTAGAATTGGCTGAGCAATTATTAGAAATACTTCCCAAAAACCAAGGTAAGGTTTTTTACTCAGACAATGGATCAACCGCAGTAGAGGTAGGCTTGAAAATGGCCGTTCAGTATTGGTACAACGTAGATCAACCTAAGCATAAAATATTAGCATTTACCAATTCTTATCACGGGGATACATTTGGCTCCATGTCTGTGAGCTCAAGGGATGCTTTTAACAGGCCGTTTCATCACATGCTTTTTGAAGTTGATTACATTGACCCTCCAACACCTGGCAATGAAACGGAATCACTCAATCAATTAAAACAGGCCTTGCAAAAAGCGGATTATGCCGGTTTTGTTTTTGAGCCATTGGTGCAGGGTGTTGGCGGTATGATCATGCATGATGCCCATGCATTAGATCCCTTAATTAAAACCTGTCAAGAATATAGCGTTTTTACCATTGCCGATGAAGTGATGGTAGGTTTTGGCAGAACGGGTAAAATATTTGCTTCTGACCATCTTAAGCATAAACCCGACATCATTAGCCTGTCCAAAGGCCTTACCGGTGGTGCTATGGCTATGGGCATCACCACTTGTACCAATGAAATTTACCATGCCTTTTATTCTGAGGATAAAATGAAAACGTTTTTTCACGGCCACTCTTTTACAGCCAATCCACTCGCATGTACTGCGGCTTTGGCCAGCCTTGACCTGTTGCAAAGTTTTGAAACAAGGACCTCCATTGACCTTATCACTAAAAAACATCATGAGTTCAGGAACAAGCTTCAAGACCATGAAATCATCAAGGATGTACGACAACATGGAACGATCTTAGCCCTTGAGATTGATGGTCATAATGGCTCTTCCTATTTTAGTAATATCAGTGATGAGTTGTACCGTTATTTCATGCTCAAAGGAATCCTTCTAAGGCCGTTGGGCAACATTCTTTATCTTATGCCGCCTTACGTGATTACGTATGAGCAATTGGACCATATCTATAAGGCCATTACGGATTACCTGGATGATTGGTATGAATAAATTATTGGATTAATGTTGGAAATTGTGTTGGTGTGTTAATGTTATTAGTATTTCTGTATCACTTCCCATAAAAACCTGATAATCAACACGTATTTCCGAGCTATTACCTACTTAAAAGTGTACCCACCCCTTAAAATTTTTGCTGCGCAAAATTTTTCGACCCTCCCGGAAGGATATTTTACCCCATGTTGGGTGCGAAGTCCCGGAGTACCTACCGATCATCGCCTTACAAGATGTTACTATTAATAATGCTTAGGCTGCTGCTTTTTTACGTGCACTTTGAACAGATCTGAGAATGGTGAAGTGGTGCCATAAGGTGTAGAGGAAAATGCTGCCAAAGCCAAAAGCCAGCATTAAATGAAAAGGGAACAATCCGAAATCCTTAAACTGAAAGGCCAGTACAATGCCGATGGTAAAATAAACGGCCAAAAATCCTTCAACCCAGGAAAGCCAGTGCATCTTTGATTTCAAATACTTTTTACCGGCCCATTTATCTTTTAAATTGACCAAATTAAATTTTGGCGTACGGATGAATGAGGTCTTCTTGCCAATGAAACCTTGGATTACAGCTCTTGCATTATGCAGCGACATGCCCATGGAAATGCAAAGGAACAATGGAAACATCCAAAGGAAATTGGCAAGTGCTTCTTTAGTGGAATCAAATCGCTGCCGGAAGGCAATGAAATAAGCAACCCCCACGATTAAAAGGCTTATAAGAAAGCCGGAAGCCAGTTTAAAAAGAAACGGATAATAATTGAGATTTTTAACAAACAATGCCGGAACACTAAGCAGGGCACAGATTAAAATACAGATAAATACGGAACTGTTGAATAAATGGAAAAAGGCCTGAACTTTTAGCGAAAATGGAATATCAGCTTTTAAAACCGATGGATAGAGCTTTCGGGCAGTTTCCGCAGCACCTTTCGTCCATCGGTATTGTTGCGATTTGATGGAGTTCATTTCGGCCGGTAATTCAGCTGGGGACTCTTGTTCCTCCAGGTATTTGAACTGCCATCCATTCAATTGAGCTCGGTAACTTAAATCAAGATCTTCTGTTAGGGTATCATATTTCCAACCCCCGGCATCTTGGATGGTTTCCTTGCGCCAAATACCTGCTGTCCCATTGAAGTTCATGAAAAATCCTCCGTAATTTCTACCCCTTTGTTCGATTCGAAAATGGGCATCAAGCGCAAATGCTTGGGCCCTGGTGAATAGCGAATAGTCTTTGTTCAAATGCTCCCAGCGGGTTTGCACCAGTCCAATGCTGGGATCGTTGAAATAGGGGATTGTTTTTTTCAAAAAGTCAGGATTAGGGGCAAAATCAGCATCGAAGATGGCAATGTAATCGCCTCTGGCTTGTTGGAGGCCGTAATCGAGCGCCCCAGCTTTAAATCCTTGACGGTTGGGCCTTCTAACTTGTTGAAACTGAAAACCTTGATCCTGAAAAGCTTTCACTTGTTGGGCGATCAAGTCCTTGGTCTCGTCCGTAGAATCATCCAATACCTGGACTTCAAACTTGTCCTTAGGGTAGTCAAACTCCGCTACTGCTTGCATTAAACGCCCAATTACATAGTATTCATTATACACGGGTAATTGAACTGTAACAAAGGGATGGTGTTCTATTGGCTTAGCTTGATCGGAATGGTTTGTAGCATTTTTTCTTGATTTTAAGTAATTGATCACTAAATGTAACTGAGCCACGCTGTAAAAAAAGATAAAAAGCAGGGCTAGTCCGTAAATCCCCAATATAATGAGCACCATGGAGTTGATAAAAACGGAATTGTTAAATACATTGAATACCTCTGCGATGATCCCTACCATAAATTATAAGCTTTCTTTGGCCCTGAATGCTGCTTTTGTTGCGGTTTTGCGCTTCTGCATTGCGTATTTAAATATGGTCCATATAATCTTATAACCAGCCATTAACGTTCCGCGAAGGGTTCCCGTTACTTTGGATACGCCCACTCGTTTACGATAGGTGACCGGTACTTCTTTGCTTGGTAACCTATGTTTGGCTGCTTTAACCTGCATCTCAACGGTCCACCCAAAGTCTTGGTCTACCATGTTGATCTCCATAAGCTTATTCCATTTAATGGCCCTGAACGGACCAAGGTCGGTAAATTCGTAATTGTAAAGAAGTTTGATCAAAAACGTTGCCAGCCAGTTGCCAAAAACAGCCTGTGGTAGCATGGCACCTTGCTCTTTTTGACCCAGGGCTCTTGAACCAATTACCATATCGTAGCCTTCTTCGGTAATGGGTTGGGTAACATTGGGCATTTCTTCAGGATGATCGGAATAATCTGCATCCAAAAATACAACAATATGTGGAAGCTCAGTTTTAGTTCTTAAATACTCGATGCCTTTTAGGCACGCATTGCCATAACCTTTCTGGGGCTGATCAAGAACAGTCGCTCCTGCTTTTTTAGCTGCGTCAGTGGTGTTATCGGTTGAGGCATTGTTGACCACAATGATGTCTCTTACCAGATCTTTGGGAATGTCATTGAGGACCAATGGAATGGATTCCTGTTCGTTGAAGGCGGGGATTATAACGTCTATGGCTTGTGTCAATGCCTGTGGTTTAGAAATCTTTATGATTAAATCCGAATTTCAATATCAAAACTCAAAATATCCGACCTGTGGGTGAATTAAACAACTCAAATATGAAGGTGTGGCACGACTTCCTTAGAAAGTTTGAATTTATAAAAACACTTTAAAAAGAGTCGTGCCACACCTATCCATAAACGCGATTTTACAAATTAAGTTATTTTTCAAATGACCCGGCCCATGCCGGTGGTGGCCTATCTTCTAAATCATAACGTTGTGAGTTTTTTTCGTTTTCCATTTTCTCATAGCTTCAGTATGGAATTTATAATGAACAACCTTGGATTAGTTTCGGAATTCTTATTTTGAAAATTCAAATTTTAAGAATTTATTCTTCCACCTTAACACCTTTCTTCGTGATATTTATAGCCGGACGGTCTTGATTAGCCGGGCCATTCTCAAGATGAAGGACGCCTCGTGGGCAAACTTCCTCGCAAAGACCGCAGCCCACACAGGATGCACGAACGATGTTTTCTCCGCGCTGCGCATAAGCTTGGACATCAATTCCCATTTCACAATATTTGGAGCAATTGCCACATGAAATGCATTGCCCTCCATTCGTGGTAATTCGAAACCTTGAAAAATAACGCTGGAAAAGGCCTAAAATAGCAGCCATAGGACAGCCAAAACGGCACCAAACCCTTGATCCCATAATTGGGTAAAAGCCCACGCCTATAACGCCACTAAAAACAGCTCCAATGTAAAAGCCGTACCAGGATGAAAATGATGAGGATATGGGACCAAGGAAAGCTCCTTCTGTATAGGAATTCACCCAAAGCGCGATGGTGCCAAGGGTGATGATAACCAAAACCCCATGCACCATCCAGCGTTCTACTTGCCATGCTTTTAATGACTTATCTGATAAATGCCTAAATGGATCCCCAGCCGTTTCAGCAAGGCCGCCACAGCCGCAAACCCATGAACAATACCACCGCTTGCCGTAAAAGAAGGTTAGGGTAGGGGTGGCAATGAAGGTCATGATGGCGCCCCAAAAGACCATAAACGTTCCAAGGGCTCCTTGCTGCTGTAGGTCGCTCACGGTTGATGGGAACAAATAACTTTGCTCAAGGGGCCAGAAATACGAAAAGTAAAACTCCGGTTGGTTGAGGTGCTTTAAAATGTTGGGGATTAAATAAGCAAAACCCAATTGGAAAAACATGACGGAAATGGTTCTGACAATCTGGTATTTGTTGTGGCGGTATTTGAAAATTGCTCTTAAGCCCATTATGAGAATGGCCAGGGTGTAATAAGTTCCATACAAGAACCATTGATCAGCTTTAGAGCCTGCAATAGCTATGCTTAGGGGGTCCAACATGGCAATCATACCGTTAAGTGCTCCAAATTCCCGGTGCCAATAAACCAGCACGTAAAAACCTGTGAGCACAACGGCAATAATCCAACCCCAGGCACCTCTTGATAAAAGGCCCTGAAATAACACCCTGTTATTGATGGTACCTTTGGGCATTTTTAAAAACCGCCAAAAGTAAATAATGGACCCGCCTGTTATCATTCCCAGGCTCAGGATCGAGAACAAATAAGGGTTGGTATTGCCACCGCCAAATGCGGCCACTAACATTGCCAACAAACCTAATCCAACCAGGGATAAACCAAGTTTATCATATTTTCCAAGGTCCTCGGAATGTTTGGATGTTAACTGAAAACTATCATCTATTGCTGCCATATTTTTAGATTTTAGAAATGAGACAAAAGAATCGTTAAATCCGAATGTTTAACCATCAACATCCGAAAGGTGTGCTTGAACTAATTCAGTTTGTTTCTGATTTTTAGCATTCGGGTTTTGAAAAATTTTTAATCATGCTTCGGCTTGTTTAAAAAGCCCCAATAAACCTCTTTTACGTTTGATCTTTACTTCTTTTCCATATTTTTGATTGTAAATATCTACCAATGCTTGTTCGTATTTCCTGGAGAATTCCGGATCAAAATTAGCTTTGGGTAAATGAGCCAGGACTTCTTCTATGTGTGCTTGGTTTTCAATCCAGGTTTCACAGGTGCGATGACGGTACCTGGTGTTCATGAGGTTAAAGCCTTTCACCGTGCCATCGTATTTGTTAAAATTGATGCGAATGGATTTCTTGCCTTCCGGATGCTCCCAATAGATGGTGTCTTCTTCCTCTGGCAAGTTGGCCTTAATGGAGCCGTAAACTTGGTATTCGATGGTGAAAAATTTGGCTGAATTGTACCAAACTCCAGGGTTGTACGCTTTTTTATCGCCCACAACGTTATGCGCTAAACATTCGCCCATGATCTTACCTGTATACCAAATGGGTTCTATCGGCCTCCTACCAGGTTGGGGGTTTCTGATTTGAGCACAATCCCCGGCTGCATAGATATCCGGAATGTTCGTTTCCAGGTAGTCATTGACCAAAATGCCTTTTTCGGTTTCTATTGATGTATCTTTAACACAATTCAAATTGGGATGAACTCCAATGGAGATGGCTAAGAAATCGCAAGGCACTTCTTGTCCATCCTTGGTAATAACTTGATGGACCCTGCCATTGGCATCCCCTTTTATTTCCTGCATTTCGGTGCTTAAACGAAGATCTACATGATGGTTCTCAATTTCTCTATTGATCATTTGGGATTCTTCAGGCGGAAGCGTATGGTCCCAAAACGAATTTTCCCGGATCAGGAAGGTTGTAGGAATCTCTCGGGTGTGCAGCATCTCAGCAAGCTCAATGCCGATGAGCCCTCCACCTACAATTACGGCTCGCTTAGCATCTTTGGTATAGGCTTCCATATTTTCCAGGTCCTGTATGCTGTAAAGCCCCTGAACGCCTTTTAAATTGACACCGGGCCAATCAATAAAATTGGAATTGGACCCGGTAGCAAGGATCAATTTGTCATATTGTATTGGTTCATTTTGCTGCATCTTTAGGTTCTTGCCATCTGTATCAATGGCTTCTACGTAATCCCGGATGAGGTTGATGCGGTTTTTGTCCCAAAACCAATCTTCGTAAGCTTTGGTGTCTTCATAATACAAGTGGCCCATGTATATGTACATAAGGGCGGTGCGGGCATAGAAATAATCCGTCTCAGCTGAAATAACCGTAACCTTATGGTTGCTTAACTTTCGAATGTGCCGAGCAGCAGTTATGCCAGCTATTCCATTGCCAATAATGACTATGTGCATAAATAGGTTTTAACGGTAATGCTTTTGCAAGCTAAATGAAACAAGTTGATTTTAATTAACGAGTCTAAATTACAAAACAAAACAAGGTTGCCACCAATAACTATCGGGAGTCTGACATGATGTGGAATGGTTGGTGGTTAGAAGGGATTTTTATTTAACCAGCCTATCTACTTAATCCGGCAATCATTCCATTATTTAAAAACTTTGAACATCATTAATAATAGCACTCGTCAAAGACGAGCCCTATTGATACGTACTTCCATAGGCCTGCTCAGCAAATTCATGGCAGTATTGCCAATCTTCTTGGTAATGTTCCCTAATGGCTTCCAGATCCTTGGGATCGATCAATCCGTCATATTTGAAATTAGGAACCAAATAGGGGGCCAGGGCTACTAAATGCATGATTCCTTGCCGGAGCTTATAATGCGTTCTTCTTAGTAATTTAATGTTGGTATTTAATTTGTTATAGGGAAGCCTTTCATTAAATTTTCTCAGAAAAAAAATCTGCTTTTCAGTAAAGTTCTTTTTGATGGTTTGAGTACTAATGGCGTTTTGCTCAAGGTCAACCCCAAAATAGGTTTTTATTTTTTCCAAAAAAGTCTCGGGATTCGCTTTGATTTCTTCAATGAATAAAACAAGCGGAGGATGATTTAAATGAGCATTGATGGCCTCGAGCTTTTTTCCAAAATAAAGGTCCTCTATTTTCCATAAACCATTATTGTGGTGAATATCAAAGTACTCTCTAAAAGTCATGCTTCCATTTTTGCGGATGTAATACTTGTACCTTGAAGCAATCCACTTATCGTGTCTGCGTAAAACAAGAATGATCTTGGCCTGAGGATACCTTTCTACAATCGCCTTTGTACGTTCTTCTAATCCCTTGTAAGTTTCAGTGGAAAACAAGTATTTGTTGTAATCGGTCTGCTCGATTAACTCGGGGTAACGCTTAAAGTAGCTTTTTTTAAAGTATTTAATACCTTTTAATTGAGGGAATAGCGCTCGCTGCAAATAAGTGGATCCGGCCTTTGGAAAACCCATATGGAAGAAGAGTTCTTTTTCACTCATAAGGAGACCTTCATTTAATAATAATTGTTGGCTACCATTCCCGGTAACGAATTAAGAATTGGATTCTATTTTACATTACTAACAATAGTACTACCGCTCGTTTTAGAATACCACTATTGCTGATTAAAAAGGGTGCCCTTGTTAGAATTTCCAATTTTAGTAGACCTTCATAAGGCTTAATTTCTATTTAAAATCAGCAATAAAATTGGTTGGTATTGCATTCCTAAATATGCAATATTAAAAATAAACGTTCCGATCTGGAATTATAGGATTAATTTACTAATCAAACCAAGGTTGCTGTCAATAAAAATCGGGATTTTGAGTAGGGGATGCCCATTTTTTAATTGATCTTTGAGCAACTAAAAATGAGTATCCCCATCTAAATGCCAATGAAAGCCATTATTAAGAACAGCGCTCGTTTACAACGCTGCCATTGCAAAAGATAAGATAATATCTATGGCAAATGCCCCATTGAGCGGGGGGCATCATTTACAAGCTGATATTGGCACTTGCCATTCGTTTAAGTTGTTCTTATAACCATTAAATTCGTCCTACAATTATTGAAGTATGCAAAACATCATTTTCAAAGATCTTGGCAGGATTGGCTACCAAGCCGCCTGGGATTACCAGGAAGTGCTTTTTAAGGAAATTCATGATGTAAAAGTGGGCAACAGGGAACAAGTAAAGGAGGCACAGAGCCCTACCAAGAACTACTTGCTTTTTTGTGAGCATCCGCCCGTTTTTACCCTGGGCAAAAATGGAAACATGGCCAATTTGCTACTCAATACCCAGCAAATGAAGGAACGGGAAATTGAATTCGTGCGCACCAACCGTGGGGGCGATATTACTTACCATGGACCAGGCCAAATTGTAGGTTACCCGGTACTTGATCTGGACAATTTTTTTACGGACATCCATAAGTACATGCGCTACATGGAAGAATCCATCATTTGTACGCTTGCTGAATATGGTATTCAAGGTAACCGGATGGATCATTATACAGGCGTTTGGTTGGATCCGGACGATCCTCAAAATGCCAGGAAAATTTGTGCCATGGGGGTTAAGTGCAGTCGCTGGATCACCATGCACGGCTTTGCTTTTAACGTGAATACGGACTTAAATTATTTTGACTACATTGTACCCTGTGGCATAACCGATAAGGCGGTAACTTCCATGCAAAAAGAACTTGGAAAAGTTATAGAAGTGGAGGCTGTTAAACGAAAGATCAAGTATCATTTTGCCCGATTGTTCGAAGCTACTTTGTTGGAATCTCAAGAAATGGCTTCTTAATTATATTTGCCAGTGTAATTGATGTATATTGAAGGCCTAAAATCGGTAAAATTTCATGCACAAGCTTAAACATGTTGTACTCGTAACGTCCTTACTGGTAATACTATTTGGCAATTCCGGCTGTACTTACAATTCAATCGTAGAAAAAGAAGAGCAAGTAGAATCCAAGTGGGCCCAGGTGGAAAACGTTTACCAACGCAGGGCTGACTTGATCCCCAATTTAGTAGAAACCGTTAAGGGCTATGCCGACTTTGAAAAGGAAACCTTGCAAAGTGTGATCGAGGCAAGGGCTGAGGCAAGCGGCGTTAATGTAAAGGCTGATGAATTGAATCAGGAAAACATCCAAAAATTTCAAAAGGCCCAAAGCGAGTTGAGCGGGGCTTTGAGCCGCTTAATGATGCGGGTGGAACGATATCCTGACCTTAAAGCCAATCAAAATTTCCTCGAATTGCAATCCCAGCTTGAAGGAACGGAAAACCGCATAGCTGTTGAGCGCAAAAAATTCAATGATGCAGTTCGTGATTACAACACCTACATCAAAAAATTTCCCAATAACATGATTGCCAGTATGTTCGAATTTCAAAAGAAAGGCTACTTCCAGGCGGATGAAGGTAGCGATGAAGTGCCCGATGTTGACTTTGGATCAAGTTCGGACGGCAACAATGAACAACAAAACGAATCCTCATCCCCAAAAGTGCCATAAATTATGGAAGATGCTAACAATTTCTTTTCAGATGAGGATATAGCTCAAATCCGTAAAGCCATTAGAAGTGCTGAAATGCGGACTTCAGGTGAGATGCGGGTTCACATTGAAAATTCCACCAATGGAGAAGACGTCCTGGATCGTGCTGCTGAAGTATTCAGTGAGCTAAATATGAACCAAACCGAAGAGCGCAATGGAGTTTTGTTTTACCTGGCCATGCAGGACCGACAATTTGCCATATTGGGCGATGCCAATATCAACCATCAAGTGAAGCCCGGCTTTTGGGATGACATTAAAGATGTGATGCGGCAACATTTCAAAGAAGGAGCGTTTGTAGATGGTTTGAGTAAAGGCGTAACCATGGCGGGCGAGCAATTATGTGCCCACTTTCCCTACCAGAGAGACGATGAAAATGAATTACCCAATGAAATTTCCTTTGGCTAAATATGCTTTGGTGGCCTTGAGCCTGGCTTGCCTCCTATTAGCGCTTAAACCCGGGCAGGCCAAAGACATTCCACCCAAACCCGATCCGTTTCGGTTGGTCAATGACTATGCTGGATTGCTCTCTGACGACCAAAAAAACAACCTTGAACGGAAATTAAGGGCTTACAACGACACCAGTTCAACTCAGATTGCGGTCGTCATTGAACAATCCCTGGATGGAGATGCCCTTGAGGATTATACATTCCGGATTGCTGAAAATTGGGGCATTGGCCAGGAAGGCAAAGACAATGGCTTGTTAATTTACATTGCTACCAAGGATCAAAAGATCAGGTTTGAGGTTGGGTATGGGTTGGAATCCCGCTTAACCGATGCCTTGTCAAAACGGATCATTAGCCAAATCATGAAACCCCGCTTCCGGCAAAAGCAATACCACCAAGGGCTTGATTCTGCCACCAGTGCTGTGATCGGTGTAGTTTCAGGCAAATTCTCAGCAGAAGAAATTGAAGGCAACAATAACCAAAAGCAGCCTGTTAATTACTCATTTGCCATAGCCATTGTACTTGCTTTTATCATCGTATCATTGGTAATGCGAAGAAAGCGGCGTAAACAAAAGCAAAGTGGTGGTTCCAAATATCAGGATTTTACAGCTGGAACAGGCATGTTCGGAGGTTTTTACTATGGTTCCGGTGGTGGATTTGGAAGTGGCGGTGGTGCCGGAGGAGGTTTTGGAGGCGGTGGTTTTGGTGGTGGTTCTTTTGGTGGCGGTGGTGCCAGTGGTGGATGGTAATCGCAGTTTCTGAATGGTGTCAAGGAATTTTCTCAAAGCATTCAAAGATCCATAGCTAACACAAACAACAACTTAGCTTTAGCGTGGAGTTTTATACCCAGCCCACAATCATAAATTCAGCCCATAACAGCTAATAGAACTACCTCAATACGATTTCCTGAATCACCGGCCTGCCGATTTCCTCGTTCAAATGCTTTTGAATCTTTTCCTTGCCATAAGACAATTCTTGCCTTAAAACACTTGAATCCAGCGTGATATAAAGGGTGTTGCCATCCAGCTTGAGCTTTTGGGTATGCTTGGCCACCATTTTGCCCATATGTTGCTCCCAGGATTCAATTAACTTGTTTTCTGTAAGCTTACCCCTTAGTTGATAAGTTTCGATCATCCGGTTGATGGCTTGCTTTAATGTATATTGGTTGTTATCACTCATGGCTTGGTTATTTCCTTTGATCGAATATAAATTAAATCATCTATTTTTAGCCTTATAAGTAATTTTTGATGTAGAAACAACTGTTTAAATTTATTAAGTTTGTTGGGTCATCCAAATCTGTAAAATTGTAGCCTTATGACACAAGAAAATGAAACCCTGCTTAAAGTTAACAAAGTTTATGAAGCGCCTGAACACATCAAAAACAGGGCGCATATCAGCGAAGCAAAGTTCGAGGAACTTTACCAACAATCCATTAAGGATCCGGAAGGTTTTTGGGGTGAATTGGCTGAACAGGAACTCGATTGGTTTCAAAAATGGGATCAAGTGAGGGAATGGAATTATCCTTATTATAAATGGTTCGTGAATGGCAAGATCAACATTACTCATAATTGCCTGGACCGTCACGTGAACAATGGAAGGCGAAATAAACTGGCTTTTGTTTACAACAACGAAAACGATGAAGAGGTAAAGGTTACCTATGGCGAATTGCATGAACAGGTTTGCCGCTTTGCTAATGGTTTGAAGTCCATGGGCGTTGAGAAAGGCGACCGGGTGGCCATTTACATGCCGGTATTGGTAGAGCAGATCGTAGCCATTCTTGCCACAGCCCGTATTGGTGCCATCCATTCAGTGGTATATGCGGGTTTCAGTGCTCAAGCATTAAAGCACCGAATTGAGGATGCCCAGACCAAGGTTGTGATTGCCTCCACCTGGACCCAGCGAAGGGGCAAAAAGATAGACCTTAAATCCATCGTGGATGATGCGGTTGCTGACCGTTCGGAAGTTGAAAATGTGATCATTGCTACAAGGAAGGGAGATGATGTTCAACTTAAGGGCAGAGAAAGCGATTTCCATGAAATTTTAAACAGCAACAGCAAGGACTGCGAGCCGGAAGTTATGGATGCAGAAGATCCCTTGTTCATACTCTACACATCAGGAACTACCGGTAAACCTAAGGGCGTCCTGCATACGCATGGCGGCTATAACCTTTATGTGCATTACAGTACCAAAGTAAGCTTTGATCTTCATGAAAACGATATTTACTGGTGTGCAGCCGATACGGGTTGGATTACCGGCCACAGCTATATTGTTTATGGCCCGCTTTCCATTGGGTCTACTTCGGTTATCTACGAAGGCGCTCCTATTGCACCCCATGAAGGCAGGCTATGGGAGTTGATTGAAAGGTACCGGGTCAATTCATTTTATACCGCACCTACGGCTATTCGCATGTTTATGAAATTGGGCCCCCAATTTCCGGCTCAATACGACTTGTCCTCATTAAGGGTGATAGGAACGGTAGGTGAGCCGATCAACCCCGAAGCCTGGATTTGGTACTACGAGCACATCGGGCAGTCAGATTGTGTGGTTGTAGATACTTGGTGGCAAACGGAAACTGGCGGTCACATGATCCTTTCACTGCCATCGTGTAAACAAAAGCCCGGTAAAGCCGGAAGGCCTTTCTTTGGGGTGCAGGCTGATGTTGTTGATCAAAATGGTAATTCTGCTGGTACCGATAATGTAGGTTATTTGGTGATTAAAGAGCCATGGCCCGGGGCTCTTCGAACCTGTTGGAACCAACCGGATCGTTATGAAGCCTACTGGAATGAAATTGAAGGCTACTATTTTGCTGGTGATTTGGCTACTAAAGATGAAGATGGTTATTTCATGGTCCTTGGCAGGGCGGATGACGTATTGAGTGTATCTGGCCACCGAATAGGAACAGCGGAAGTTGAAAGTGCCCTTGTTGCTCATTCCCAGATTGCTGAGGCAGCTGTTATTGGTATTCCGGATGAAATTAAAGGCCAGGCCATTGTCGCGTTCGTGATGATCAACAATGATACGCAAACAGGCTCCAACTTTGAAGAAGAAGTGCAACAACACGTCAAAAAAGAATTGGGCGGTTTAGCAGTACCCAAGAAGGTTAACATTACAGAAGGCCTCCCAAAAACGCGTAGTGGTAAAATAATGAGGCGCGTATTAAAAGCCCAGGAGTTGGGTGAGGACTTGGGAGACACTTCCACATTGGCCCAATAGGTTCCAATTGGTTGGTTTGATCAACTACTTGAATAATAATATAGATGGCCCTTTGTTTTACTTACCCAGAGCAAAGGGCTTTTTAATTCAGTTACGGTTTGCAACCATGGATGATAGCACTAAGGCTTACTTGATGTTTGAAAATTACCATAAGTGGAAAACTCAACCTATTAGCCTAATCTATACTGAAAGCCAATTGGCATAAGGATCAAAGCCACTTTTTCTTGTTGCTCTAAAACCTTAATTCATTTCTAATGAAGCAGAATCCTATGAACTTTGGCATTGTTAAACTGTTCATCAATTGAAATCGCTTCGACAAAAAGATTTAACTTTGAACATAATATATTTGTTGAACTAAAAAACTAAAAAATATGGCAGGCAGCGATTGGAAAGAAGAAAACGATAAATTGATCAAGGATTTCAAGTTCAAAAACTTTACCCAGGCTTTTGCATGGATGAGTGGGGTGGCCATTGAAGCAGAAAAGATGCAACACCATCCCGAATGGAAGAACGTGTACAACACCGTACATGTAGAAATGACCACTCACGACCAGGGAAGTGTGGTAACGGAAAAAGATCACAAGCTGGCTGAAAAAATGGATAAGTTGGCTGAATCCTTTGGGTGATCGATGGCCGATCACCCTCTTTTACTTCTATCCCCTATTTGTTTGCTTAGCTATAAAATGGCCATATGGCAAGAGAACCCGAAGTATTTCAACTTGACAATGGCCTTACGGTCATTCATCATTACATTCAACATTCAAGGCTCGTTCACTGTGGTTTTTTGATTGATGGAGGCACCCGTGATGAGAATAGCCATAATAACGGAATCGCGCATTTTATAGAACATGCATCCTTTAAAGGGACCAAACGGAGAAAACCTTTTCACATCCTGAACCGGATTGAAACAGTAGGGGGGGAATTGGAGGCTTATACCGACCGGGAGAAGACTTGTTTTTACACGTCTTCCCTGAAAAAATATGCGGACCGTTCTATTGAGCTTTTAACCGACCTCCTTTTCAATGCAATTTACCCGGAAGTGGAGATCCAAAAGGAGCGGAGGGTAATCCGTGAGGAAATCGAAATGTATGAAGATACTCCTGAGGAAAGCATTTACGATGATTTTCATTCGTACATGTACCCCAACCAACCAATGGGATACAACATTTTAGGAACCCGGGCTTCCCTCCAAAATATCAACCGCGAAAAGATCCTTCAATTCCTTAAGGATCATTACACTTTGGATAATATGGTTTTATCCGTAGCTGGCAATATAACACGAGGCCGGCTCGAAAAGATTGCCCGCAAATATTTAGGCAACATCACTAACAACAAAAGCAATAAGAACCGCGAAAAACCTGAACCAACCAAGCCGTTCCATACCCACATCAAAAAAGACTTCCACCAGAGTCATTGCATTATGGGAAGTTACGGTTATTCAAGGGCTGAGCCCAAAAGGTATGCATTGGCCTTGTTGAACAACATCTTAGGTGCAGCCGGAATGAGCTCCCGCTTGAATATGAGCATTCGAGAGAAATATGGCTATGTTTACCAGATTGGGTCTGTCTATGTCCCCTATATCGATACGGGCCTTTTCAGTGTTGATTTTTCTACCGATCAGCAATATTTGGATAAGTGCATCAACATCATCTTCAGAGAGTTTAAGAAGCTAAAGGAAGAAAAGCTTGGTAAGATCCAATTGAACAAAGCCAAACGCCAAATGCTTGGAAGTGCCGCTTTAATGGAAGAAAACCCCTCGGCACTTATGCAGTCAGAAGCTCGTAGTTACCTTGATTATGAGCGCGTCATTCCAATGGATGAATTTTTTAACAACATTGAGGCTGTTACCGCTCAAGATGTTCAAGAAGTAGCCAATGAGGTATTGGATGAAGCCAAGATGAGTATTTTGGTTTATGATTCAAAAAATTAGTTAGGGTTAATGCTCATTTTATTCAACTTAGCTAAGTTTAAAATCAGAGCTTTTGACTTGGTCGTAAAATAATCGGTCCTTCAATTCAAAAAATCATAGGTTTAATATTTACCGCTAATACCCTGTAGCGCCTCTTATTAAGCTTATTGAGCAGCTTATGATCATTAATACAGCCTTGCAAGGATTATGTTCATTTTTCTTCAATGACCAAAGGAAATGAACCACCTGCCAGCGGTTAAAAAATTTAGTTCTACCATATTTTTGAGGAATGAAGCGCTGATGGTTCAGGTAGGGCATTGGAGATTTTTTCGCTGCCAACAAGACTTAGCCATTGATGTGTAAGCGAAGGGGTAGCAGGTCCCAGAAATTCCCATAGAATATAGAATAAAGCAATGAATTGAGGAAGCCCCAAAAAATTCCAGTAAAATACCAAGCGTAAAATTATTCAGAAACTTCATTTAAGATGCGTTAGGAATAAAGCTTGAGGTTGTATGAAATGCTTTCAATGTTTATAATGAATAGCAGGAGTTTCATTAAGTGCAATTAGTTTTAAAACCGAAAAAATTTCTAATTGATCTGGTTTGATTCACCTCCCTGAAGCATAACTTCAAACCATTGGATCAGGGTTCAAAAAATTAATTAGCATTTCGATTTTTGGTTAAGTCATGGTCCGCTAATTACTTAATTTTCAAATGTTTAAGATGTCTGAAAATTGGGTGGCTGCTGAAAATAAGCAAATGTAGCCGCATTTAGGATTACCCATCTTGGTACCTTCAAATTTTGAAGTATTTAAGCCTTTTAGGTTGGTTTTGATTTAGATAATTGATGAGGGTTGGATGTTAAGATACCGTATCTTTAACAGACGTATCTTGCTTTTGCTTCATTATCTCATCCAGCATTTCCTCCGCGCTTTTACCCAAATATTTTAAAGAGGTACGGGCATCTTGTGCCAAGTCATGCTCTGGGTATTGCTCAAGGAATGCCTTGTAATTGTTGCGGGCTTTAGCCGTATCGTTGATCTCGTTTTCGTACATAAATCCCATAGTAAACAAAGCTACCGGCGCTTGCTCGTGGTCCGGATATTGATCAACCAGCTTATCGTAATTTTCTACAGCTTTTCGGTGATCCTGTAAGATGTTCTTGGCTGTTTGTCCGGCTTCATACAAATAAACCGGTGCCAGGGTGTCCTTTGGATAATTGTTGGTAAAGCTTTTATACCGGTCAATTAAAATTTTGGCCTTTGCTCGAATGGTGTCGGCATTCTGGCCTTGATAAACTTCGGTTTTAAGCGTTTTAATTTTTTCCTTCAAGGCTTTTTTAGACGGCTTGGAAGTGCATCCAGCAACAAGCAAAGCAATCAAAAAGGAATTGATAATGGTTGTAACTTTCATGGAAGTGGTTATTTATTTGGAAAACAAATTTATGATTTTGCGAAAACTGTGATTGCTTGCATAATCAGCGCTGCGGCCTGCAGTCATTATCATGTTGGTTTAAAATAGCCTATTGGTTGTTCCGTAAGTTTAAATTCGATGCATTTCTTACTTATTTCCCTTCTCCCATACTTTCAACTTTAATTGAGATTTTTAAACACCATTTAATTTTTGGAAATGGTTTTGTAAAGGCTCAGTAAGTCTTGGTCATGTTGTCAGGGATGGTTAAAATGAAGTCCCCCAACTTTTGGTTGGCTTGCTGGAGTTCCGTCACCTCTTTTTGTTCAACTGCGTTCAAGGTCGTTACCTTTAAATCAGGATTGTATTTGTTTAAATACCAGTAAATTCCCTCATTGTATTTGGAGTGAAAGGTGCCATTCAAATGGAACAGCGTTTCTTCTGCTTCCAAATATTGGTTGATGAAATGGGCCATGGTGGCATCTTTGACGGCTTGGGCATTTATCATGTTCTCCATTCCATGGCCTCCACCCATGTCCTTCATCTCCTGATAACTCGCCAATTCCATGTTAACGTCAATGGGCAAGGGTGCAAACCATTGCTGCTTCTTTTCGGCCAGGGAATCGAGCGATAACCCGTGACTCGCCACATAATTGGCATACCTTCTGGGAATGTTGGTGGCAACCAATTTTAAACCACTATCTCTGGCAAATTCCACCAATGGCTTGTAGTCTTTTTGGTAATTGTCCCATAATTTGGCCTCCCGCTCAAAACTTCTTTGCGATATTAAACCCTTGAAGTATTCATTGATGATGGCCTGGTCATCCCGTTCAAACATTTCTGCCCCTATTACCAGGTTGGTGTCCTTCATTTGGTATAAATCCTGCGTAATTTCAAGCTGAAGCCAATGGCATACCGGATTGTTGTGCAATTCCCCAAACAAAACAACGTCCGATGCTTGAAGCGCTTGTAAGGTTTGCTGGTAGGTAACCTGTTCGCCCTGGTTGTTGTAAATTTGATAAGCTGGGTTTTGAGCCATCATCAACGCAGGTAAGATCAATGATAAAATTACGGTCATAATGTTGCGCATTCCTTGTTAAATTTTGGCGAATTTTGCTTCAATTTATGCTTTTATGCGCTTGCAAACAATAGCAATTAATGGTTAATCAAATCCAAGAAATTTAAAATGGCTATGCTATGAAGTACCAAAAGCAAGACCTGGCTTATTTCCCATATCAGATCGAGTATGCGGTCAACAATTATCAACCCCATCCTTACCAAGCAAGCAATTTTTCAAATGTTGTCATTGGCGGATTAGGTGGGTCCGGTATAGCAGGGAGGATTGTTAAGCGCATTTTTCTGGATAAGGCCAATTTGCCCATCGAAGTAGTTTCGAATTACCACCTGCCTTATTACGTCAATGAGCGGTCCCTGGTCATTCTCAGTTCATACTCGGGTAACACAGAAGAAACGTTATCCCTTTATGAAGAAGCCAAGCGAAAAGGCGCCTGTATCATTGTGATCGCAACAGGAGGTGAGCTTGGTAAAATGGCACAAAATGAAGGGTGGTATTATTACCGGTCTGAGGACGGCTTTCAACCAAGAATGGCCCTTGGCTATTCGCTTACTTATTTGCTTCTAATCCTTGGTGATCTGTTTGGGTACCCGATGGGGGATGAAATGCGCAGATTGTCCCATAATTTCAGGGATGCAGAATCCTTCATTGAAACCGCTGAACAGTATTTTAACATTTTTAAAACCATGGCGAACTCTAAATTTATAGCCATCACTGATGTGTATACCGCTCCAATTGGTCTTAGATTTTGCCAGCAAATACAAGAAAATGCCAAAAATGAGGCTTTTGTTCATGAAATTCCCGAGGCCAATCACAACGTAATTGAATCCTATTATGGCGATATGGATTCGGTGTTTTTCTTCTTAAATACTGCCGTTTCGGACCGTATCAACCTCAGGTTTCAGTTTTTGGAAAACTTGCTTGAGAATTACGGAAATCAAGTGGTGCACATCCCGGTTAAGGACAACTCATTACATGCCTTGCTAAATGCTGGTTACATCCTGGATTGGATTGCTTTACTGCTGGCTGATCATAAGCATGTTAAGTCGTTTGAGATCCCTAACATTAAAAACCTTAAAGAAGCTTTGAAGCAGGGCATTGTTTAGGCTTATTTGCCCCAGATCTGAACAGTTACTCGCCTGCTTCTTGGCCTGGTATCAAAATCCACAAAGACTACCTGCTGCCATGTTCCGGTCAATAAATGGCCATCTTTAAAAGGAAGGACCATGGATGGGCCCATCGTGGATGATCTCAGATGCGAGGCGCCATTGTCATCGCCCCAGGTTTTGTTGTGTTCATATTGGAATCCGTAAGGAGCAAATTTGTCAAACATTGCTGCCAAGTCATGGTTGACAAGGCCGGGCTCGTATTCGATGGTCGTGATACCAGTGGTGGAGCCAATGCCAAATACAGTCACTTGCCCTTCTTGAAAACCTGATTGCCTGACAAGGTCCTCGACTTGGTTCGATAGGTCAACCATGTCTGTGTGACCATTGGTAGAGAATTCCAAAAAATGGGTTTCAAGGTCGATCATGATGTTATCTGCTTGTTTGTTTGTTCAAAAATAGGAAGACCTAAAAAGCAAGGTAAATTATTAAAAGGTTATTGGTTATCAAATATTAGATGTAAAAGTTTAAAAAAATTGGCATTATAAGCAACGAGCTGATTTGGTAAGTTGGATTTACTTTTTAATAAATATGGGGCTAAGGGGTTGAAAAAATTAAATGCTTTTGTCCTAAAAATGGCTGAATAACAACCCTATTGATTTTAACCAAGGATGCATTGAACACTAACGAACAACAATAAGAGGTTTAGAAGATCCAATCAACTAATTTAGGTAAGAAAATAATGGACCCAATTACAGCAGCAGCAACGGCAACGAGGAGCACTGCTCCGGAAGCTATGTCTTTGATTCGGCCCGCTTGTTCATCGTAATCCGGAGAGCAAAAATCCACCAATTTTTCTAAGGCTGTATTCAATCCTTCTGCCAGTAAAATTAGCCCAATTGCCAGCCATATTAAGCACCATTCAATAGCCGAAATCTTTAACAAAAAACCTAAAAGGTGTACCAAAATGGCTATAACAAGATGCATTTTAAAGTGGAATTCCCGGATGGTCATTCGAATCCCGTTGAATGCATCTTGAAAACCTTTGATTCGCTGGCTTAAAGTCGACATAAATAAAACAAATTTTGACTTAGGATCCTTTTGGGGGCTCTGTTAACAATATTGGCAAAAACTTGCCCATCCTTCGGGCTTGGTTCAAATATTCAAAAATTTGGGCTTGGTTTACTTTATAAAAAGTTTTTGAGCTTGTTCCTGCAGACCCTTTTTGAACTGAATAACATACATCCCCCTTTTTAGATCCTCCTTCAGCTTTATTTGGGGAAGGCGGTTCCTGTTTTTGAGGTTTCCGGATTGGTATACTTTTCCATCCAGGCCAATGATGCTGAATTGCTCGATTTCACCATTCGTTTGAAGTGTAATATGGGACCCCGCTTCCACAGGATTCGGATAAGCTGATATTTGGTCTGGTTGTTCTCTGAAGCTGGTTTCATTCTTATTGGCCATCGGATGATGGGCAATGGCATGATTTCGGGATGGTACCTGCTTAATTTTGTAGGGTTGTTGGTTGCCTGATGTATCCATGACCACTACGTTAACATCGCGTTTTAAATTGCTGATGCCAAAGCTCAAGCGGGCATCAATCGGCAATTCACGAGATTGAATTTTAATGGCCAGCGTATCTTCCGATATGAAATTAGAAGCGATACGGGTATTAACACGGTTACGCCAATAATCCCCGAATTTATTCATATTCATTATTTCGGTCTCATCCGGCAAGCGATCCAGGAAGTAATTTTGGGCTTTTAGCTTCCATTTTCTATTTGGATGGATTAGCAAAGTGGTAGGGGCATAATTGTTATGGTAGGCCTCTTGTCCGTTCAGCCATTGCTGAGGGCCAACCTTCCAGTTTTCTTTACTAAAGGCATTGTCCTCATAAACATCTGAAAAAGTTAATGGAATTTCATATACGTTGGAAATGGTACCTGAAAAACTGCGATCTTTCCTCAACCGAAACGGGAAGCTGTACATGATAGCATTTGCGCTCAGGGTGCTTTCATACTGGTAATCCATTGAATCCAGGGCATTTACAAGTTGATCGGGAAACCTGAGATGTCCCGCACGGAACGTGCGGATATCCACATTGTGATTTCGTTGAAGCATGTTTTTAGAGATCTCAACTTCAGGCAACACATATCCTCCTTTAGTGGAGTCGCCATTGTAATAAGGGGAATACGTATCCTTGGTAAGCCCGGCAGAGCCTAACTCAAAGTAATGAAAATCAAAAAAATGGCCAACAGAATGAGAACTGATGGTTTGCCCGAACTTTTTAAGTTGGTCCACCTTTTCAATGTTGTTTGCATAGTAAGGGCTCATCCCAACATCGTCAAAATAACGCGTAGTAATGTTGTAATTGGCATCAATGTTTCGCTTGTGTTCGGATTTTGCAAAATAGAGCATCGTATCCATCCCCGTTTTGCTGTCTATATCATGCGTTATCATCACTGAGCTATGACTGCCGCCAGGAGAGGTGTGCTTCCATACCATGTTGGGAATGTGTTGTTCGCATAATGCCCTGAATAATAACACAAACACATCGCCACCGGGTTCAAAGCCATTGGAAAAACTCCTTTCCGCCAGGTAGTCATAATTAAGCTGGTTTCTTAAAATGACATCCCTGAGGGATAGCCCTAATGCATAAGCATGACCGGCTCCATATTTGTTGCGGATAAAACCTGGTTTGGAGCGATCTTCATTGAAATAACCCAATGATTCAGCACCATCCAATTGATAATAGCGGGAGTAAAAAATACCATCATATTGGTCCCTCCTGCCAAGTGAAATTTGCTTTTCCCTTGGACGGTCAAAATAACTAAAAAGCTGTGGTGCCTTATTGGTGCGCCAGGTTAAGCTGAAGTGCTGGTTGCTGGATATTTCATCCTTAATGCCAAATAGGTTGAAAAATTTGTTAAACTTGAGATTATTGGCAAACACTACGCCTCCTTCCTGGACATACCGCTCAATTTGATTGCGCTCATCATAATTGAAAGAGCGCTTTTTAACGTCAGAAGAAAAAAGGATAACGGGGTAATTAAACGCCTCTGCTAAGCTGTCCGTTGTGCGGTAAGGAACCCCTGAGGCATCCAGCATTTGATGGCAGGCAAACAACCTGGAATTGTCTTCATCGTTGCGCTCCATCATGTTGTATAAAGCCACCATTCTATTGCTGTCACGACCTGAATTGGCTTGAATGGTAAAGCTCAACATTGTAATTGAAGCTAAAATCCATTTAAGTTGGAAAAGGAAGCTTTGCGCTTGTAAGATAAAAGGGGCATTCATTAAAAATCAAGTGTTCAAAAGATGATCTATTTTTGAAAGTATTTTAGTATTATTACAATATTCAAAAGTAAGTATTATTAGAGATGAACCCGAATACATTTCTGTAAAATTTTTTACTTGGATTTATAAAAATTCCTAAAAAACGAAGTTGGGAGCAGTACAACAAATATTTTAGGAAGAAATGAGAAAGCATTGCAAAATAGTTGGTAATAATCTTGGATAGTGGGCATTGACAAAAAATTAAAATTTCTTGACAATTTCATTTTGCATTTATTACATTTGTTGCTTTGAGAAAAGTAGTAGATAATTACCTTATTGCAAAGGATTGTAAAATCAAAAAGAAAACATCATGAGAACACATGTACTTAATTTATTAAAC
>CAZLQF010000019.1:0-54028 GCA_964561545.1 uncultured Sphingobacteriales bacterium | reverse complement strand
AGCGGGTTAGAGCTTAGCAAAAAAGTGAAACACTTGTATCCCGATGTTAAGATTCTGGCGTTGACGATGTACAACATCAGAAAATTTGTCTACAATATGTTGGAAATCGGAGTTAGTGGCTATATCGTTAAAAATACAGGTAAACAGGAACTTTTAGATGCCATCCATGCGGTAGCCAATGGAGGTACGTATTACAGCCAGGAAGTCAAAGAATTCTTCTTCCAATCTTTGGCCAATACCAATTCGGAACGCCCAATGCCCAAATTGACCAAACGGGAACAAGAGACTTTAAGGTTAATTGCCAAAGAGTATACTACTTCTGAAATTGCTGAGCAATTATATTTAACCGTTGACACCGTTGAAACCCATCGCAAAAATCTACTCCAAAAATTAGACGCCCGAAATACCGCTGGCATGATTAAAATTGCCATGGAGTACAACCTGCTTTAATAACCATAACCTAATGGTTTAAGGAAGTAGTCAATTTCACCGACTCATTATGGAGGATGGAGCCCACCCTCAGTAATTCCCAATTGTCAATTGATAAAGTTTGTTTGCCAAACAGGATTTTATGCTTGTTTTTCTAAATCACGTTTGTTAGGGTGCTTGCTTTAAAATTTTGTGAATAGTAAATCAAGGAAATACCCTATCATTACATGAATTTCTAAAATACCCCTTATAATTGCAATCGAAATTGAGTAAACTGTGAGCGCAAAATAGCCTTTTATGCAAATATTTAAAAATGCCGCTTTATTTTACATCATAGCGGCCTCCGCTGTATTATTAGTAGGTTGTGCTGATAAGGATGAAGTTGATTTTAATCCGGAAGCTAAAGAAAGCTGGGAAGAAGTCATGCACACTCATGGACACCACGACCAAAAAACCGATATGTTTGAGTTAAACAGTAAAGCAGCCATCCTTCATGTTGAAGCCGATCCTGCGGAAGGTTCCTACAATTCAAATCTCGAGGTGTACGTTACCGAAGGGTCGGAGAAATTGTATTCCAATCCTGATTTGCATGTTTTTAATAAATCTAAGGAAGCTAACATTAAAATTACCAAAAAGCCCGGTAAGTATCGCCTCTACATTAAGGCTATGGAAATGGATTACAAGTTGACGATCTATGAGCGAACCAAGGCAAACAATAGTGGAAGTAAAGACAAGGGCCAAGATAAAAGCCAGGATGGAGATCATTAATAAGCAAGAACACCATGCCGAAACATGAGTTATTGGTAAATATTAAGCAGACTTTATGCTACCTAAGGTAATAGGACCCTATCCTAATGAATATACCATTCCTGCCATAAAAGCCTTATTGCCATTGGCTATCGAAAATAATTGAAATCATGGTCGTTTTCAATCTTTAGTAAGCTTTCATACATCAATTGGATGACGTTTTCAACATCGCTTTTTTGGACCATCTCCACGCTTGTGTGCATGTATCGCAGTGGAAGTGAGATTAGCGCTGAAGCCACCCCTCCGTTTGAATAAGCAAAGGAATCTGTATCGGTACCTGTCCCCCTGGAAGTCGTTCTTCTTTGAAACGGAATATTCTTTTCCTCGGCTGCATTAACAATTAGCTTGAGTAAATTGTATTGAACAGCCGGACCATAGGTTAAAACAGGGCCAGCTCCTGATGATAGATCGCCTTCTTTTGATTGGTCCATACGGGGTGTTTGGGTGTCATGGCAAACATCCGTAACAAGCGCAACGTCCGGGTTAATTCGTTCCGTGATCATTTGTGCTCCCCGCAGGCCTACTTCTTCCTGTACCGAATTCACAAAATAAACCCCAAAAGAAGGTTGAGTATTATTTTCTTTAAGCATTCTGGCTATCTGAGCAATGATGAATCCACCAATTCTGTTATCCAGTGCCCGCCCACACAAAAATTGGTTCATCTCTTCCAGTTGGTCGTCAAAAGTGATGGGGCATCCTACATGAACTCCCTGTTCCTCTACTTCATTTTTAGAAGTACACCCAATATCAATAAATAAATTCTTCACAGACGGCTTTTCATCATTATCGCTATCGCGTGAATGAATTGCCGGCCAACCAAATACGCCCCTTACAGGGCCATGGTCTGTATGAATGTTGACCCGCTTGGAAGGAGGGATCATTTGATCAGATCCGCCAAGTTTCTTGACGTATAAGAACCCTTTATCGCTTATATAGTTGACAAACCAGGAAATCTCATCTGCATGGGCTTCCAAAACGACTTTAAAACCTGCATCGGGATTGATACAGCCAACGGTGGTACCGTAAGTATCCACTGTATAGTCATCAATGTAAGGTTTTAAATAATCGAGCCATATTTGTTGCCCTTTTGATTCAAACCCGGATGGTGAAGCGTTGTTGATATAATTTTCTAAAAATTGAAGTGATTGATCATCCTGTAATTTTACGCCTGCCATACCTGTAAGTTTTTGGAAGATGGGTACTCAAAAATTCAAATGCGCTTTTAAAACAAGTGCAAATATTTGGATTTAGTGCTAAAAATTGAATAAGTTTATTTAAAAAATCTATAAATCAAGAGAGGCGCGATTAGTAAATCAGCAAAAAGCGCACTGAAAAGTGTTATTGATATCAAGATACCAATGTAATAGGTGACTGTAAAATCCGAGAGGGCTAAGTTTAAAAATCCCGCCAATAAAATAATGGTGGTTAACATAATGGCTTTCCCGCTCTCATGAAAAGTTTGCTGCAAAGCTCGCACAGGGCCTGCTCCCTTCAGTTGCTCAATCCTGAACCTGGATAAGAAATGGATCGTATCATCCACGGCAATACCAAATGCAATGGCAAATATGATGGAAGTGGTGGCTTTTAACTCAATCCCCAGGAAGCCCATCAGCGCACCGGCAATGATCAGGGGAATTACATTAGGAATGAAGGAAATGATGACCATTTTGAAGTTCCTAAACAACAGCGCCATTAAAAATCCTACGACCAAAAATGCCAAACCCAGGCCCGTCAGTAAGTTATTGAGCAAATAATCGTTGTTTTGATCCACAAGGTACATTTTCCCGGTCACTCTAAAATCAACAATCGAAGTGTCAATATTCTTGCGTTCCCATTGTTCTATTCCCTGGTAAATCTTTTTCATGTTCTCAGAACCAATATCATGCATGTTAGCAGTAATACGGCCCATTTTTTTGTCCTCACTGATCACAGAAGCGAATTGCTTACCCCTATCAGAATATTGTTGGATTTTTTGGATCTCAGAAGTATCATCCGGTATTTGGTAGGCCTCTGATTTTCCGTTGTTAAGGCTTTTGTTAATTGTTCTAAAAACGGTTAGCGGTGAAATCATGTGATTAACGGCATCAAAATCCTGAAGGTAATCTTCCATTTTTTGCATGGCATCCATCACCTGTGGGTCATTGATGGTTTTACCTTCTTTGGCAATGACCGCTACATCCATAGGTCGGACCCCGGCAAAATTTTCTTCAAAGAAGTAAAAATCTTTGGCCAATTTGCTGTCTTTGGGAAAATCCGACAGCATGTTTACATTTTTGCTAACATTGTTAATCCCCCAAACACATAGGAGGAGCACAAGAATAAATGCCGCAGTGATACGCTTTTGATTTTTACTGACGAATAAAAACATTTGGCTGGTTATCCAATTCCACCCCTTCATTTGAACCTTACGGTCACTTAATTGGCTACCATTAAACTCTACCAGCACCATGGAGGTGAAGCATATAACCGTAAAATAGGCCATGAAAACCCCAAAAGCTGCATACACACCAAAATTACGAAGGGGCTCTATGGAAGATGTGAGCAAAGCCAGAAAACCAATGGATGTGGTAGCTGACGTAAGCAACGTTGCAAATCCTATTTCCCGAATGGTGTTTTTTATAGATTGGAGCCTGGATTTATTCCGGTATTGTTCATCAATGTATTTGGACATGATATGGATCACATCGGACATACCAATGATTAGCATAAGCGATGGGTAAAGGGTGCTCATAATGCCTAATGGAATGCCAAGAAGGCTCAGGCTGCCAAAAAAGAGGATCATGCCCAGGATTACTGAAACCATTGGAATAATGACCCCCAGGGGCTTGCGAAAGATTACCAATAAGATCAATAAGAGGAGAAGGGAAGAGGTACCGATGTAAAACAACACTTCTTCTCTTATCTTTTTAACAAAGGTTACCTGGCTGACCGCTCGGCCGGTTATATGGGTTTCTTCAAAATTAAATGGCCCAATCGTTTGGTTCAATGAGTCCATTAAGGCTCCTGATTGCCCTTGCTTGAGGGAGCCATCCGTTTTCAACAACAAAGAAGTGGCAGTGGCATCCTCAGTGATCAAATAGTCTACCCAACGTGGGTCCTTGTAAATTTTAGCACTGTCTTGGGCATAGCGGTCAGGTTCATCAACATGGATCAGTGGGGATTCTATAAATCCAAAAGGCGCTTTTATGGGCTCTTTGATGGTGGTCAGGCTTGTAACCTTTTTGATGTAGGGTATCTGGCCTGCTTGAGTAGTAAAACTGTCCAGTTTTTTAATAAAATCTTGCTCAAAAATACTTGGCTTGTTTACAATACCAATGAGCAAGAAATTATCGTCTGGCTCTAGTTTTTCCTCAAATTCCTCGAGAAAACTTAAATGAGGACTTTCAGTAGGGAAGAAGCTTTGAAGGTTGTATTGGAATTTGATTTGAGTAAGGTGATATCCGGCAAAAGCTAACATTATTAAATAAAGGATGATAAATAGCCGGTTGTACTTAAAAATGGTGTTAAGCATGGGATTGCTGGATTAGCATTGTTTTCATCCCGTTATAACTAAAAAATCAAAGGAAAGGTTTAGGAATTGGTTGGCAATTTTCAAATATTAGCCGTAGTTTTAGATGCTAATGGCTTAAAAAAACTGCCCCAACCAGTTTTATTTAAGCTTTGGGTCAATCAGGCAATCATTACTTGCCAGGTATTAATGGCAAGAAATCCGCTGGAGCGCATGTTCCGCTATTTGAGGTTTACATTTTCAGTTGATTTTGTTGACTTTTTGCTCATTTTGCTTTCGCTTAAGCACTAACAATACAGACAAGCCAGCCAAAAAATAAATTACCAAGGCAATAATGGAGTTCCGCATATTGCCGGTAATGTCCTCAATCAAACCATAGGATGCTGTGCCAAGCACAATGGCCAATTTTTCAGCAATATCGTAAAAGCTGAAAAAAGAGGCATGGTCCTTGGTTGGCGGTAATAACTTAGAGTACGTGGACCTCGATATACTTTGAATGCCGCCCATAACTAACCCCACAAATGCAGCTAAAACGTAAAATCCTTGAGCTTGGTAAACAAAATAGGCCCCAATACAGATAAAAATCCAGATTGAAACCATAACTATCAACGCAGGTACATTGCCGATCTTGCCGGATAACCTGGAGAAAACGTAAGCACCGCCAATGGCAATTATTTGAATGATCATGATGCTGATGATCAGTTTATTGCCCGGCATGCCTATTTCTTTAGCACCAAAGGTGGGGGCCAGGTACATTACCGTTTGCAAGCCCATGCTGTAAAGGAAAAATGCGAGCAAAAAGTATCTTAAATAAGGGAGCTCCCTTAATTGATGCCATACTTTTTTTAATTCCTTCAATCCTTGCAAGGCCAGATTACCCTGAGGTTTTCTTTGGTATACATTTTTAGGCAAGTAATAGAAGGTGACCTGGGAAAAACCGAACCACCAAATGCCCACCGTTAAAAAGGAAATCCTGGCCGGCAAATCACTGCCTTCAGCAATTCCGAAAGTACTGGGTTGCAAGAGCATCCATAGGTTGAAACTCAACAATAAAATACTACCGGTGTAGCCCCAGGCAAATCCCTTTGCGCTCAGGCGGTCGTGCATATCCGGGGTGGCAATTTCAGGTAGATATCCATTGTAAAATACAAGGCTGCCAGAAAAGCCTAAGCTCGCCAGGATCACAAAAACAATCCCGTATTCAAGGTTGGGGCCGGTAAAGTAATATAACATGGCACTGGAAAAAGCTCCCAAGTACGCAAAGCTTTTCATGAAAAGCTTTTTCTTGCCGCTATAATCTGCCATTCCCGAAAGAAATGGCGATAATAGGGAGATCAATAAAAAAGAAAAGGAGAGGGCATAAGAATACAATGCCGTGTTCGTTATTTCAAAGCCCAGGAACAATACCTGGTCATTACCAGCTGAAGTCGTAACCCGGTTGTAATATTCTGGGAAAATGGTAGAGGTGATCACCAGCGCATAAACTGAATTGGCCCAGTCGTAAAAAGACCAGGCATTCATGGTTTTAGGGTTGTTTTTGATCAAATTGCTCAAACCAAATTTTTATACAAACTTAAACCGGGCAATGTATGAAGCCTTAATGAGGATTGGAAAATTTCCGAAAAAAAGTTGGCTTGCATTTTTTAGGAATAAAAAGCATGGCCTATACATCAATAAGCATTAATTTTTTCCTAAGCCTTGAACGGTTTTAATGATGAAAACGCTGAATTGTAACATTCTAATTATAAGAACTGGTATCGGATATTTTTGAATTAAATTAAAACATCTTTTTATGGAGCAATCAGGTAAAGTAAAAGCAGCACTTGATTACCATGCCCAAGGTAAGCCGGGTAAAATCGAAGTACATTCATCCAAGTCTACCAAAACCCAACAAGATTTATCATTGGCTTATTCACCTGGTGTGGCTGAACCGTGCAAAGCTATTGCTGAAAATGGCCAGGAGGTATACCGCTATACAACCAAAGGCAATATGGTAGCCGTTATTTCCAATGGTACTGCTGTATTGGGTCTTGGAAATATTGGCCCTGAGGCCTCTAAGCCTGTTATGGAGGGAAAAGGTGTGTTGTTCAAAGTTTTTGCGGACGTAGATGTTTTTGACTTGGAATTAAATTCGCCAGATGTAGATTCATTTGTGAATTCGGTTAAAAGCTTAGAACCCACGTTTGGCGGTATTAATTTGGAAGACCTCAAAGCCCCGGAATGTTTTGAGATAGAAAAACGGCTTGAGGCCGAAATGAACATACCAGTGATGCATGATGACCAACACGGAACGGCTATTATCACAGGGGCCGGATTGCTGAATGCAATTGAACTTGCTGATAAAAATATACAAGATGTTAAAGTGGTGGTTAACGGGGCAGGATCCGCAGCGGTTGCATGCTCAAGATTTATCATAAGCCTGGGCGTTCAACCGGAAAATTTGTTAATGCTGGACCGTCATGGCGTTATTCACCAGGATCGAAGCAACCTTGACCCCATTAAACAAGAATTTGCCACTCAAAATTCAGCGCAAACTTTAGCTGAGGCACTGCAAGATGCGGATGTTTTTCTTGGTTTATCGATTGGCAATTTGATTTCAAAAGAAATGCTAAAATCGATGGCCCATAACCCGATCGTTTTTGCGATGGCCAATCCAACGCCAGAGATAGATTATCCCGATGCCATAGAAGCTCGACCGGATGTCATCATGGCCACAGGTCGTAGTGATTATCCCAATCAAGTCAACAATGTATTGGGCTTTCCCTTTATTTTTAGGGGCGCTATGGACGTTAGGGCTACGCATATCAACGAACCTATGAAAATTGCAGCAGCCAATGCCATTGCTAATTTGGCCAAGCAACCAGTGCCGGATGTTGTCAATATGGCTTATGACCATGCGGATTTTCATTTTGGCAGCAATTATATTTTACCCAAGCCAATGGATCCCAGATTGATCACTGAGGTTGCACCTGCTGTAGCCAATGCTGCCATTGAAAGCGGGGTCAGCAGGGTTGCAATCGAGGACTGGGAGGCCTATTATCATTCACTTCGCGAAAAACTTGGGCTTGAAAATCAAATTGTACATACGGTCTTGGACAAAGCCCACCAGGATCCCAAAAAAGTCGTTTTTACCGAAGCTGAAAATTTAAATATTCTAAAAGCAGCCAATATCGTATACGAAAGGGGGTATGCTTATCCCATTCTTTTAGGAGATGAGACAAGAATTAATCAACTAATAGCTGATAATAACTTATCGCTGGAGGGTTGTTCAGTAGTCAATCCAGAGCGAGAACCAGAGCGCCAAAAGCAATACGGTGAATTCTTATTTGAACACCGCAAGCGAAAAGGTTTGACCAAAAAAGAGGCTGTAAGCCTCATGCAAGAAAGAATTTATTTTGGAAGCATGATGGTGCAGCAAGGAGTAGCTGATGTTTTGATTTCTGGCTCAACCAGGAAATACGTTGATTCCCTCAGGCCTGCCTTGCATACGATTGGTAAGCAACAAGGTGTTCAGAATGTTACTGCTATGTATATTCTTATGACGCAAAAAGGCCCCTATTTTGTGGCTGATCCGACCGTTAATGTTGACCCAGGAGTAGACGAACTGGTTGATATAGCCGAACAAACCCACCAAGCAGTGCAACAATTTAACATCGAACCCAAAATTGCTATGCTATCCTACACCAATTTTGGTTCCGCTCAAGGCGAGATTCCTAAGAAGGTGAGCGAGGCTACCCGGAAGTTGAAGGAGCGCAATCCTGCAATGATCATTGATGGTGACATTCAAGGCAACTTTGCGGTTAACAATTCCCTTCGCCAGGAATTCTTTGATTTCAGTGATTTAACCGATCAAACCGTCAATACATTGATCTTTCCGAACCTGGCTTCAAGCAATATAGCCTATAAGCTGCTACAAGCCTTAGGGGCTATTGACGCAATAGGACCTTTGATCCTGGGCTTGAACAAATCCATCAATGTTCTTCAAATGGGAAGCTCAGTGGATGAAATTGTGAACATGACCGCTTACGGGGTCATGGATGCGCAGCAAAAATAAAGTACCAAACATGTTCTTAAATTAGAAATTTGCTTATAAAATTTAATTTGGAATATTTGTTGTGCTTAACTTAATAAACATGGTCCAATGATAAGGCGATTTTGGATAGCATCGATGCTTGTTTTTTTATTTCCTTTCTTGGGTCTTAGCCAAAGCAAGATCCTTGAAGCAGCAAATGACGCCTTCACCTATGGTGAGGAGCTTAAGTATAAAGTAAAATACAACCTTTACTTCAATATCAACGTGGGCATTGTAAATTTCAAAATAGCCAATGAACCCAAAAATAAACTTAGTGCTGAATGTTATAACATTGTCTCAAAAGGCCGAACCATGAACTTTTATGACAATTTTTTTAAGGTTCGGGATCATTACGAAACATATATGGCAGAGCAGTCGCTTTTACCCAAGTTGTTTATTCGCAGGATCAACGAAGGAGGTTACACCAAGACCAACAATGTTAAGTTTTATCATGATGTGAAATCTGCCATGAACGAAGACAATGAAGTTATTGAAATTGAGCCCAATACCCAGGATGTGGTTTCAGCACTATATTACGCCCGTACATTTGATTTTGAAAATGCTTCGGTTGGAGACTCTCTTAAATTTCCACTTTTCATTGATAATGAGGTTTATGAAGTTGGGCTGAAATACATGGGCAAAGAAGTGATCAGCACGAATTTTGGTGAGTACAAATGCCTTAAAATCAAGCCGATTTTAATTGTAGGGCGTGTTTTTGATAGTGAGGAGAGTATGACGCTATGGGTAACCGATGATGCCAATAAAATTCCTTTAAGAATCGAATCAGGGATCAGTGTGGGAGCCATCCGGGCTGATCTTGTGGATTATGAGAACATTAGGAGTGACTTTATGAAAAAGGAACATTAGCGCATGTGTTTAAAAGCTCGGGCCCGTAATAAAGCCCTTCTACAATTGTTATGAACTGGAATTGGCTTTCTTTATCTGATCGCTAACCAAAGATGCTTTGCAAAGCTGCTATTCATTTATCTCAACCAAAAACTCCTTTTTGCGTTATAATATCCAATGAACAGTTAGTACCGTAAGCAAATTTTCCTAAATTATAGATCATGCATCAAAAAACATAGGTTATTAGGTGTTTAGTAAACTAAAGCATAAAAAGCTTATCTTTATTGCTTTCACGGGCTTGAGCTTTTGTTTGGCATTTAAAGGTGATGATTCTGATACCATCGAACCCTCTTATTTAGCCTTTAAGCCCGGAGAGGTATTAAAATACAACATCCATTATGGCCCTGTCAACGCTGGGAAAGCTACATTTAGAGTCAGGGACACGCTCATCAATATTGATGATGATCCCCATTATTACATGAAGGTTTTTGGTCGCACGCGCAAGGGTTGGGACTTGTTTTACAAGGTAAGAGACCATTATTTTTCATACGTAGATACAGCCACATTGCTTCCCAGCATAGCTTACCGGGATGTAAAGGAAGGTAATTACAAGATCCAGGAAAAATTAATTTTTAACAGGGCTCAGAATACTGTGGAAAAAGATGATAAAACCTATCAAGTACCCGATAAAATTCATGACATCTTATCCGCTATTTATTACGCCCGTTGCATGGATTTTACAGATGCGCCTAAACAAACCCATGTTCCTATCAATACTTTTTTTAGCGATTCCTTGTTTCCGGTAGGGGTTACCTACCTTGGCGATGAGGTCGTCAAAACAAGTCTTGGTGAGTTCCAATCCCGTAAGTTCAGGCCTGAGCTGATCAAAGGAAGGATATTTAAAGGCCAAAGGGATATGACCGTTTATGTGAGTAAAGACAAAAACCAAGTACCCTTGCGCATCGAATCCAAAATATTTGTAGGCCACATAAGGGCTGATCTCGTTGAATACCGTGACTTAAAATTTCCTTTAAATGCTAAAATAGAATAGCATCCCAAGATAGTAGTCCCAAACATTCCATCGCTGTCTCAAGGAGATTGGCATCTCAAAAATTTCGTGGATTGCTCAATCTTAAAAATTTAAAGTTCTGAACTGGCTTTTTAATAACCAATTTGCAAGTGCCTATTAGTGCCAAACATCAGCTTTTGATTACTTCCATGGCCCGCTCATATACCCAATTGGCTTGCTCCTCCAGCGTCATTTGGGAATTATCCAAAACAATAGCATCAGAAGCTTGCTGCAGAGGACTTTCCGATCGAGTGCTATCTATGTAGTCCCTTTCAATTAAATTTTTTTGTATTTCCTCCTTGTTAAGGGATTGCCCTTTATGCTCAAGTTCTTCACACCTTCGATCAAGGCGAACTTCTTCAGAGGCTTTTAGAAAGATTTTTAATTCTGCATTTGGAAATACCACCGTTCCAATGTCCCGGCCATCCATGACGATGCCTTTTTCCCTGCCTAATTGCTGCTGTTGTTCCACCAATTTCTGGCGAACAGCTTTAATGGCACTGACTTGACTCACGTAATTGGAGACTTCTGGTTTTCGAATGGCTTTCTCTACTGCTTCTCCGTTCAAATGCGTGATTTGTTCACCAGTATTAGGATCATAGCTAAAGTTTAAATGGATTTGTTGAAGGGCAACTGCTACCTGGTCCGGATCTTCAGGAGCCACGTTTTTTTTAAGGAAATAATAGGTAACCGCGCGGTACATTGCCCCGCTGTCAATGTATTTGTAGCCTAATTTTGCAGCAGCATCCCTGGCTAAAGTACTTTTACCGCAAGAAGCGTAACCGTCAATGGTAACAATAATCTTTTTCATGATGCCGTCAATCGTAGCTTAATGAACACTTAAAAAGTAAAAAAACCTTAGCAAAATTACGGTTTGATGATAGATCCCAAGCAAAAAACTAATCCAATTTATCTCATTTTAAAGGCTTTTTCCATCCATTTAATAAAGTTCGGAACCCTAAGAGGCAAGCAATTCATAATTATTGAAAAGCTCAAAAGCAAATGTACCCGAAGTTACCAGTAGAAAAGTGAGACCAAATGCATTTAACGCTAATGGACCTCCATTTCCCTAAGTAAATGATCGGCATTGTCCATTTGGTCAAGGTACCATAAAATAAAACGTATATCCACCCCAATGGACCTGCTGTATTGGTTGTCCCACTCATAATCATTGATGGTAGCTGCTACAACGCGGTCAAAATTAAGGCCTACCAGGTTCCCATTGGCATCCAACACCGGGCTGCCTGAGTTGCCACCCGAAGTATCCGTATTGTAAAGCATGCAGACCGGAACATCGTTGGTATTGGGGTCTGTGTAATTCCTGGTTTGGGTATTGTCAATTTTGTTTACCAACGGCTGGTAGCCATCATATGCTTGCTGGCGGGCTTTGGCTTTGTAACCGCTTATAGAGGTTAAGGGTTCATTAAAAACGCCATCTTTGGGCCAATATCCCTTGATGCTACCATAGGTGAACCTTAGCGTACTGTTGGCATCCGGAACAAAAGTTTTGTCAAGGGCTTGCATCTTTAGGTCCACATACTTATTACGAAGCATGTCAATGGTCGTAAAATTTTTGTTTCTAATGGAATCTACCTTATGGAAACCAGGCTGAATTAATTGCCATAGCTTAATCATGGGGGCCTCGTAGTTGATGAGTTTTAATGGGTTTTCACGGATGGATGATAGTAATTGGGCTGTATCGAATAAATACTTTTCTTCATACACTTCTTTGATAAATGACCGAATGCTATTGGGTTTATCTTTTGAAAAATACTCATGTAAGCCATCTATTCGGTTCTTTTGTTCAAATGACAATCCGGTTTCCAGAAAATGGCGTGTCAAGCCGGAATCCAAGCGCCAATCCATTTGGTTGTACATTTGCTTTATTTCTCTGGCAAATGGTTGATGGTTCAAGGTATCTATTACTATTCCTTTTTCCTGTTGACTTTGCATTTTTTGAGCGTAAGCATATACCTTGCGTGCCATTTTCATGGCGTCCGAAGTCCTTAAAAATTGGTAATACCATAGCATTTTGTACCCAACATTACGGATGTTCCTGTAGATGGTATCGAGGCCTTTGGTAGCTGCTAAAAAATCACTTTTTAGCTCAGGACTTCCTTCCAGGCTGTCGATAATTTTTGTTTCCTCGGCTTTTCGGGATTCGTATAAATTGATCCGGTCCATAGCCCTAAGCTTACCCCTAAAATTTTTTGCCACATTGGATAGGGATTTGATATTGGGATCATATTTGATCTTAAGTTTTTCGCTTTGTTTGGTTAATTGCTCCATTTGGTTCACTCGCCATTGGTAAAGTTCTTCAATATAAGGTAAGACTACTTCGCGGTGGTATTGGATAAAATCTGAAGAATAGTGGCGGTAGGTGGTACCTGGATAACCCAGCATGAACACAAAATCATCGCGAGAGGCTCCTTCTTTATTGACTTGAAGGTGCTGTTCAGGTTCAAAGGGCACATTGTTTTCATCGTAAGAAGCAGGCGCTCCATCAGGCCCCACATAAGCCCTTACAAAAGAAAAATCACCTGTATGACGTGGCCATTCCCAATTGTCTTTCGAGCCTCCAAATTCTCCTACATTCCTGGGTGGTACATAAACAATCCGCAAATCCTTGATTATTTGGTACTTGAATAATAGGTAAGACTTGCCGGTCATCATTTCGGATACTTCTACTTTAAGATCTGGAAATTGCTCACTGTAATGTTGCTCAACCTTTTTAAGGTTTTCGGAGATTAACGATCTTCTTTTAGCCGCATGATCAATGGTATCGATGCCTTGCAACACCTCCTTGCTTACGTCCTCGTAATCCACCATGATCCGCACTTTCTGACCTTTCATGGGTAAGGCTTGTTTGTGATTGGAAGCATGAAAACCATCCTGCATGTAATTGTTGGCCTCAGAGCTATGCCTTTTTAAAGCACCAAATACACAATGATGGTTGGTAAGGATTAAACCATCAGATGAGACGAAGGAACCGGTACAACCACCTATCCTTACAATGGCATTTAACAAACTAGTGGAATCAGGATTGTATATTTTATTTATGCCAATTTGTAATCCTTTTTGTGCTAAGTTAAGGCGGTTAATTTGGCTTACTGGATACATGCCTCCTCCTGCAAATGCTGAGGACACAGTTACTAAATTTAATAGAAAAAACAGGAAAATGAATTGCCTTGTAACAATTTTGGATGGTAAAGATTGTATAGAAGAATAAGTACGTTTCATTGCCGTTTTATATAATTACCATTGATTTTCAGGAATTTAGGTGTTTTTTAAAAGCGGTGCAAAATAAACCAAAATTTTAAAACGTGCGGTGTGTAGGGATTAATTTCTATTAAAAAATGTGGCTAAAATTATTGTATTATCAAAAAATTTTTATATTTGACGCTGAATAAAGGCATAAATTAGGCAAACCATAAAAATCGTAATACTATGAACAAAGGCGACTTAATTGATCGTATGGCATCAGATGCAGGAATTACCAAGGCACAAGCTCAGGATGCTTTGGATTCCTTTTTGGAATCTACTACTGGGACCCTTAAAAAGGGTAACAAGGTTACGCTAATCGGGTTTGGTACTTTCTCAGTATCCAAGCGATCCGCTAGAAAAGGCCGAAACCCGCAAACCGGGAAAGAAATTAACATCCCAGCCAAAAAGGTTGTTAAGTTTAAACCGGGAAAAGAGCTTTCTGACAAAGTTAAATAAAGGAAGCTTTTACAGATCAAAAACCCCGAATGCATTGCTAAATGTATTCGGGGTTTTTTATGAGCTTATTCCCTTCGCTGCTGATTCGGTCCTATATCAGGCTGTCCTTCAATTAACAATTGATAAGCTTGATATTGAACCCTGCTATCCTGTTAACGTTTCTATTTAAGCTTATTTACTAGCTTATGATGATGGATAAAGCCCTACTGGTGATGTATTCATTCTTTCTATAAGACCAAAAGAAACGAAAAATCATCCTAAGGTAGCGGTGGAAATAACAGGCTTGCTTTTTATAAAAAATTACTGAAACAAACCACCAACCCATTGGATGGGGTTCAACCAAGATTAATTAGCATTTCAATTGTTAAGCACTAATTTATGATACCTTGAGCAAGAAAATTAGTATTGGCCAGTCAATTATTCTTCTACCAAAAATATAGGACATTTTGTATTTACGCTCATTTTTTGGTTAAGCCATGGTCTATCAGCAACTTAATTCTCAAGAAGTTAGTACGTTTCAATTTAGATTGATCACTACCTTGGTGGAATGTTCAGCTCCACAAATTTATATGGAAAATAGGAGTCAACTACGGTTAAGGTTTAGCAATAGATCTGGTAAAAATTTTTAATTTAATTGCTCGATGGGATGGTGTTGATTTTTCTTGCCTGCTTCTCTATCGTAAAGGATTGAAAATGTACTTCCCTCTTTTGCCAAATAGGTTTCTCCAAAAACAGTCCTTGCTTCATCCTGCAGTTTTTCAAGCGCTCTATACCTCGCTGAATAATGTCCAATGATAAGGCGCCCGGCTCCTGTTAATTGGGCCATTTTGGCCGCTTCTTCGGTAGTCGTATGGTAAGTTTTGTTTGCCTTTTCTTGATACCCTGCTTCAAATGTAGCTTCATGGTACAATAGATCAACACCTTCAAGGAAATTACCTATTTCGGAAAGGAAGCGGGTGTCTGAAATATAGGCATAGCTTCTGGATGGAGGAGGCGGAAATGTATAGGTTGCTGATTGATAAACCGTACCATCCTGAGCATGATAATCTTTACCCTGTTTCAATACTGGAAAAGCATCTACGGGCACTTGATGTTGATCGATCGCCTCTTTTTTTATTTTTCTTTCTTCATGTTTCTCCCTGAATAGAAAGCCACTACAAGGAATGCGGTGATCAAGGGGAATAGAATAAACCTCAAGTTGATGGTTTTCGAATATTTTATTGTATTCTTTCGTATTAATGGGTTCGAAATGTAGCGGGAAATTCAGCGTTGTTTGGGAATGCTTTAACTGAACATCGATAATTTCTTTCAATCCCTCAGGGCTGTATATGGTTAATGGTGCTGTTCTGCGTTGTAGGTTTTGACTTGAGATAAGGCCTATTAGCCCGGTAAAATGGTCCGGGTGCAAATGGGTAATGAACACCTCTTCAATTTTACCGGGGCTTAGTTGATATTTTAAAATTTGAGCTTGGATGTTTTCGCCACAATCAATTAAGTATTGTTTACCCCGCAACGTTAATACATGTCCGCTTTGGTTGCGGGTTAAGGTAGGTGTTGCAGAACTTGTACCAAGTATTGTGACTTTAAAATCCAAACCTATTTAATTAGTAGTTTTCTACGTAAACGCTCATCCTGGTTTCTTAATTCAAGGATGTAAAATCCCGGCTTAAGGTTGCTTGTATTTACATTAAGTGTTTGTTTTCCCTTATTAATGGAAACATCTTTATTCATAGCTATTTGGCCGTTGCTGTTAATGATCCTAATGCTCATAATTCCTTTAAAGTAACTATTAAGGGCCACGGTTAGTTCATCATTAGTTGGATTCGGATAAAGCTCAATGTTGGCCATATTAGATGGCGAACCTTCAATGTTATCAGGAATGCTATCGATGGTAATGGTATGTTGCATTTCGTAAGTTAGCTCTGTTTGATTAACAGGAGCTTCGCCAAAGGCTGTAACTTTGGCAGTAATGGAATAAGTGCCTGTATCACTAAGACCTGGATAGCCTGTTACCCTAATACAATTTTTGTTGTCCGGCATAAAGGTACAATTTGCGGCTCCGCATTGGTAAGCATAACTTGGGGGTAACCCATTCATACTATTTAATTTAAATGAATCATAATCATAGGTGCTTCCATTAATGGTAGTATCCGCTGGAAATTTAACAGTGAAGGATTCCTCATAATTTAAATTAGCATTACCGAAAGGCCATGGGTTAGGAGAAAAACCTTCGCTTACCGGATCGGGGGATGGATCGCAGATAGTATCTGAGATGGCGCTTAAAACCTTGTAATCGAAAGTTATTTCCCTTGTTTCTGACACTTCTCCGATGACTGCAGCAGAACCATAACCTGTTACACTTGCAACAATCTGGTAATCACCAACTTGGGATTCGGTTGGTTGCCCTTTTATGATAATACAACCTCTGCCACCACCAGGGTAGGAACACCTTGGTTCGTTGCAATAGCTTATATAGTTGGCCGGCAATCCGGTTATGCTATCGATAACAAAAGAGTCGAATTCAATCGTCACGTCTCCAATTGGTGCTGAAACTGTTGTATCTTCCTGAAACAACATATGCGTGACGTTTTCATAGTCCTGCCCTGCAACGCCAGGAGGAGGGTCGGTTGGATAAAAGCCGGGCTCATTTAAAGTTGGATCCGGTGTACAGCTTAAATCCCCGGTGTCAGCGATACCAGCTTTTACTTTGATGCTGCTTTGAATTGTCCGGGTTCCAGTTTGCCCTTGAGCAAACCAATTAACATTGATGTTGACATTGTAGGTACCGGTATCATTGATGTTTGGGGTCCCGGTAACCAACATACATCCTTTGGCACCAGATGGATAAGTACAATTGGGATTGTCACATTGGTAAGTAAATCCTGAAGGTAAATTGTTAATGCTGGCTATTGAAAATGAATCGAATTGAGTGTTTTGACCACCAATCATTGTATCCTCAGGGAATTTCGTGGTAATAACCTCTTCATAACTTTCATTTACATTGGCATCCGGCCAAGGGTTGGGGTGGACTCCATTTGTTGTAGGTTGGGAGGTTGGGTCACAAATGGTATCCGCAAAATCTTCAAGAATTTCTAATTGCATTTGAATGTTACGAATTACTGTTTGGGTTCCTTGCAAAGGATCTTCGTAATATCCTGTTGCGCTAAGATTTACGCTGTAAGTGCCTTTTTGACTCGCTGTTGGGGAACCGGTAAATTCAATGCAACCATTTTCCCCACCTGGATACGTACAGTCTTGATTGTTACATTGGCTCGAAAAATTGGCCGGAAGTCCTGAAATATTGTCAATTGTAAAGGAGTCAAAAGGGACTGGTACAATTGTTAAGGTTGTGTCTTCCTTAAACAACATTTGTGTTACATGTTCATACGATTCGCCTGCAATAGCTGGAGGCATGTTTTCTGGATAAAAGCCCGGGTCACTAATTGAGGGATCTGGTGTGCAAACTATCTTTTTAGATTGAACCTCAAAATTTTGCTGAACTGTCCTTGTACCTGATTGAGCCCCTGCGTACCAATTGTAAGTAATGGTAACATTGTAGGTGCCGATATCGCTACTTGTTGGGCTACCTAATACTTGCATACATCCTTTGGCGCCACCCGGATAGGTGCAATTGGGATTATCGCATTGGTAGGTAAAGCTTGGTGGCAAGTTACTAATGCTGGCAATTGAAATTGAATCAAATTGTTTAGTTTGACCGCCCAAAGAGGTATCCTGTGGGAATTTCATGCTAATAACCTCTTCATAACCTTCACCTGCAGTTGCATTCGGCCATGGGTTCGGGTGGAAGCCTTCGCTGATCGGTTGAGATGTGGGATCGCAAATGGTATCTGCGTAATCATTCAGAATTTCCAATTGCATCGAAATATCCCGGGTTCCTGTTTGAGTACCTTGTACAGGTATCTCATAATATCCAGTTACTGTCAAGTTCACGTTATAAGTGCCTATTTGACTCTGCTGAGGTAGGCCGGAAAACTTAATACAACCGTTTCCCCCGCCAGGGTACCAGCAATCTGGATTGTCACATTGGCTCGTAAAATTGGCCGGAAGTCCTGAAACGTTGTCTATAGTGAAGGAGTCAAAATCGAATGCAAGGGTATCCTGTCTAAATAATATTTGGGTTACATGTTCATACGATTCGCCTGCAATAGCTGGAGGCATGTTTTCTGGATAAAAGCCCGGATCACTTAATGAAGGATCTGGTGTGCATACACTGGGATTGGAATTGACTTGGTATTGCCTATTGATGGTATCAGTTTGTGACTGATTTCCAATCGGTGTGGTTACAAAAGTTTTAACATAAAATGATACATTGTAAGTACCCGTGTCTTGCGTTGTAGGATTACCAGTTATGGTAGCACACCCATGTTGGCCACCATTGTAGGTACAGTTTGGCTGACTGCAATTGTAGGTATACCCGGATGGGAATCCAGTTATATTAAGTACTTTGTAGGAATCTACTTGTACATTTGTGCCTTGGAAAACAGTGTCAGTGGGAAAGAAAAAATTCACAATTTCATTGTAAGGAGAATTGGCCTCCCCTGGTGGAATCTGCTGGGGTTGAATCCCAACTGTACTATCTGAACTATTAGGGCTACAGGTAAATTGTGCTTGGGCTTGATGAACCTGGGAAAAAGTTAAAATCGAGCATGTTAGTGCGATTGCAAAATAGAAAAGGTTAAAACGTACCATAATGTGCTATTTAATTCAATAATTTTCTACAATTATAATAATTTTTTGTGGTTTTAGCCGATCAATTGAGTGGTTGCTAACCATTTAAAAGGCCAATACCAGGTTATTTGATAATTCGTACTGGCTTTTTTGATGATTCTTGCCAATTCATTTTTTTCAAAACCCCGTAAAACCGATAAGGGCGCATCGTTTCTAACCATTGACGAATTTGAAAGCAATTGGGTTGCAAACAGGATCAAATAATAGGGGACGTGGTGCCTGTGTAAATCGTTAATGATAAGCCATTTGTTGTTTTGTGATTTAAGGTTGACTACAAGCTGATCTAATGTAGGTTCATCAAAATGATGGGCAAACAAATTCATGATCACCACATCGAAATTTTGAATCGATCCTGGGTCATGGACAACATTGCATTCATGATAATGGGCTTGCTGAAAATAAACCTTTGCATAATCAAGTATAGCAGGGTTGGCATCAAAGCCATGGAATTCACCTTGAAAACTGTCTTTAAATTGATTATGAATGGCTTTTAAAACATCACCTCCGCCGCAACCAATATCAGCAATTTTGTAATGCTTTTGATGAGGTGTTAGTTTGTTAAGGTGTTCCAATCCTTTAAATATAGGCCTGTAACCACCAAGCCATTTATTGATAAAGGCCAATTCCCTTAGGTTCTGATCAATTTCTGGGCCTGAAGCAGCGAGGTCATCAAGCATTTCTTCCTGATGGCTACGCTTTAATTTCATGAATTCTCGATTGAAATTTGAAACCTGCCAGCTTCAAGTGTTAAACCAGGGCCAAAAGCCAGGGCCAATAATTGCTTTCCGTCATCCTGACCTGTCCTATTGGCGAGGATTTTTTCTAATACAAATAATATGGTTGGGGAGGACATGTTGCCGTAATTCTTCAGAATGTCTTTGGCATAAGCGTTTTCTGATGGCTCTATTGCCAGTTCCTCTTCAGCAAATTCCAGGATCTTACGACCTCCCGGATGAATGGCGTACAGATCGGGCTTATGGAATTCACCGTTTTGGGAAAGTTCATCGAGTATTGGTTTCAAATGGCCTTGAAGCATTTCGGGAACCTGGTTTGATAAACGCATTTCAAAACCAAAATTACCGATCGACCAAGTCATTTGAGCTTCTCCTTCGGGAATCAGTTTATTGGTAAACTGCTGTAATTTCAATCCTGTTCTTGCTTGGCCATTGCCCTCGATTATGGCAGCTGCAGCGCCATCGCTGAACAATGCATTGGCTACGATCTGATCCTTTTCTGTTCCGTTCTGAAAGTGAATCGTACACAATTCAACAGATACGAGTAGTACTTTGGCATCTGGATTGGCTTGACAAATGTGGTCAGCCACCTTGAAGCCATTAAATACAGCGTAGCACCCCATGTATTGAATGGCTGTGCGTTCAATGTTATCTGCCAGGTTTAGGGTTCTTACCAATTCAATGTCTAATCCCGGTGCATGCATCCCTGTGCAACTAACCGTTATTAGATGAGTTACCTCACTTGCGTTAATTTGGTGTTGATACATGCAATTTTGAATGGCATCGCTAGCCAGGCTTAAAGCATGTTCCTTGTAGAGGTCCATGCGGGTATCAATTCGCGGAAACGGCTGCAATTCTTGATTATTGGGATAAAAATGGTAAGCGCCTTGGTCTTTTAAATAATCTGGAATTACGGTGTACCGGTACGCAATCCCAGAAGCATCGTAAACTTTTTCGAGCCATTTGGCCTTTTCGGGTGATAAATCCAGATGGCGAAGCATGAACTCAGCAACTTGCTGTTGGGATACTTTGTTCGGAGGATTTGCGGTGCCTATGGATGTAATGATAGATGGCATTCGGTATCAATTAGTAGTTAATAATTAGCTATCAATATAATAAATGGTTATGGTTCCTGAGGGGTATCCATTGCCCAGTTTTAAAATTTTTACCTGGTCTTTGAACTTCAATCTAAATCATTATCTTAAAAATCCAATAATTAATGCCCTAATTGAAGTTAATCATGATCTCAAGATCAACACTTCTTCATCTCAGGATCCCTTTTTCTATAACATTGATGCCCATATTTGGGTTTGCTTTAATTCAAAAAGGAGGAGGTGGCTGGTTAGATGGTATACTTACATTTGTTGCACTTCATTTATTCTTATTCCCTGCCAGTAATGCTTTTAATAGCTATTATGACCGGGATGAAACCAGCATTGGAGGGTTGAAAAAACCGCCTCAAGTAACTTCTGAATTGTTATGGGTTGCATTGCTATTTGATGGTTTGGCAATTTTAATGGGATTGCTGGTAAATTGGCAATTGGCGCTTATGCTTTTCGTTTATGGGTTGGTATCCAAAGCTTATAGCCATGATCGTATTCGTCTAAAACGCTTTCCCGTTTTGTCCTTACTAATTTTAATGTTATTTCAAGGGGTGTTTACTTTTCAAATGGCTTTGGTCGGTATTCATGATCTCAACTTCGAAGCAATTTTTACGAATCAAACAGCTTGGTTGGCGGGCAGCCTAACTTCTGTTATGTTGTTGTCATTTTATCCATTAACCCAGGTTTATCAACATGAAGAAGATGCCAAAAGAGGGGACCAAACGGTAAGCCGAATGCTTGGCATCAGAGGTACCTTTTATTTTGCCGGCCTTTTTATGATGCTAACGTTAATAGGATTTGCCGTTTTCTTAAGCATTTATTTGAATATCTTAAGCTTAATATTGTTTCTCATCTTTATGATGCCGACCGGGCTTTATTTCGGCTATTGGTTCAACAAGGTGGTTCGTGATGAGCAACAAGCTAATTTTACCCATACCATGCGGTTAAATGAATTAGGTGCATGGGGTTTTATCCTTTTTGTGGTTGCGGTTTATTTATTGAATTACAGCTGAACGGGCTTTCCATGGGTCATACCAATGATCTGTTTCCCCAGGAAAGGAAAAGTTTTAGCAAAGGGAACTATTATTTGCTGTACGGAAGGCTTGAAGAAGAGATGATCCTGGATGAATTTGCCTGATCTGAACCTGTTACTGAATTGATGCTTCCAAGCTTTGGCATAATTGTTATACATGGTTTCTAAACCTATTTTATTGTTGAGGTATTGGTGGACCCAGGAAGATGCCATGTAGCCTCCATGAATGGCCATGGCCATTCCATTGCCAGCCAACGGTGCAATCATGCCCGCACTATCGCCTGCCATCAGCATGCCTTGCTCATAGGTTGTTTTAGGCTGAAAACTTACCTCGTTGATCACCAGGGGTTGCTTCCATAAAAATGTTGCTTCTTCCAAAATGTGCTTCAAATAAGGATTATGCTTTAGCACTTCTTGTTCCAATTTTTGAATGGATTTGAATTGCTTGAGTTGATCCCGTTGAACCATGTAGCAAAAACAACAGTGGCCATTTTCTATTTTAGATATGCCTGCATAGCCTCTCTTGAAACTATGCAGGCTAACTTGATCCCAATTTTGCGGGTAATCAATATGGTACTTGATGCCTACGTAAGGGGAGCGTTTTTTAACAAAGTTCCTTTTCAGGTTTTGATCAAGCTTGGATTTTTTCCCGTGGCTACCAAGCAATGTGCGTGTAAAATAGGATTTGCCTGAGGTATTAACCTTAAAATATTGGCCATCGCGGTTAACGTCAACAACCATGGCGTTGGTTAAAACCTCTACGTTTGGGAGTTTTTGGGCTTTTTTATACAAAAAATGATCAAAAACGTACCGGCTAATACCAAACCCGCCCATGTTGTGTTGAAGGTTAATGGTTTTGCCATTATTGGTGCTCAGTTGAAAACGATTGATCTGAGGCAGGTTGAAGGACGCATGCGGATTGGCATTTAAAAGATCCAGAACAGGCATGATCTCTTTGGAAACGTATTCCCCGCAAACCTTATGAAAAGGATACTCGTTTTTTTCAATGACCATCACTTCATGACCTTTCTTACCCAGGTTCAATGCTGCTGTTAAGCCTGCAAGGCCACCGCCTATTATGATTGTATCTTTGGTCAAAAGAACTGATTATTTTGTTATGTTTGTTGATAAAATGCCCTTAATTTTAAGCGATCGGTTTTCCCGTTAATGGTGGTTTTATTGTTGCTGCTGGATGTTTGTTGGGCATGAAAAAATTACCAAAAAACCATTAAAAATTATACAAACCTATTAGGTAAAACATTTACAAAAGTCAGTTAAAAATCGTAAAAGTAAATAGATATGGAAGATTTTGCTCAATCCATTCAACACGACCAGGAAGCTGGTAAGTTTATTTACGAGCAGGATGGCAAACGTAGCTACTTAACCTACACCATTGATGGAGATGCCATGGACTTTCAGCATACCTACGTACCACCTGCCCTTAGAGGTCAAAGTATTGCCAGTAAAATTGTTAGGTACGGACTGGAATATGCCCAAAAGCATGGATATAAAGTTAATCCAAGCTGTCCTTTTGTAGCTTCTTACATGAATCAGCACTCGGAATTTGATGGAATAAGGGTTTAAAATAAAATAGCCCGGTCAAGCAATGCCGGGCCATTTTATTTAGGTATGCTTACTTTTAAAACATGTTAAAGGCTGGTAAAAATGCTGGCCAACTTTATCTTAACCTGATTGGCGGATTTTATGGGCTTTTTTATTAAAAGCCAAAAACCCCGAAAATTTCAGTACCAGCCTTTATTGAATAAATTATTCCAAGTTTAAAACCTTTTCCGAGTATATATTGCCATTAACATTGAGTTGGATGATGAACATGCCTGATTGGTAACCAAATTTTCGAGGTTCAAATTGATAGCGATGTTCCCCGGCATTTTGATTACCGGCATCCAATTGATGAACCCGCTGACCTGAGGCATCAATTACCGAAAGCTTGACATCTGCATTGTTCGTAAGCTGGTATTGAATGGTGATTTGCTCTTTAAAAGGGTTAGGGGTTGTATTGATAAGGTCAGAGTTTATGGGCTCCAACGCCTCAATACTGGTTGTACTATCAACTGTTATGGTGTCTGTAGAAGTTTCGGGGCACCCATTATCACCAAACACGGTTAATGACACAATGTACTCCCCAGTGTCGGGGTAAGTATGTTCAGGTTCAACCCTGAAAGAGGTGTCAGTGCCATCACCAAAAAACCACCTGTAATCATTCAAATCTTGATTGTCGGGGCTAAAAGTAACATCCTGGAAGGATTGCTCAAAAGAAAACTCGCTAATAGGCCTTGGTTTTACCTCTATGGTTGCTTGAGCCATACCCGAACATCCACTCATGTTGTCCGTTGCAGTTAATGTAATGGTTTTATCACCAAATGAGCTAAAAAGGTGACCTGGATGGCTTGTATCATAAGAAGTGCCTTCAAAATCCCAGCTATAGCTAAGGGTGGTGTCTGAAAAGTCGGTGTTGTTGTCAACATACAATGTATCCCCCAGGCATACATCACTGGTATTAAACTTAGCATCAGGTGATTCTAATGCTTTAACTGCATCAGTTTTGGTAGCTGTATCCATCATATTGCCATTTTGGTTGGTAGCGACCAATTGGATGCTATAAACACCTGCTTGTTCGTAAGTGACGGTATCATTGGCAGTTGTAGCTAAAGTGTCTATCTGCCCATTACCAAAATTCCACATAAAAGTATCATAATTAGTTTGAGAGCTGTTGTTGCTTACAACTACTTCCAATGGGGTACAGCCTGATGTATCGGAAGATATTGTAAAATCAGCATTCATTTGAGCTGTTCCGGTTTTAGTTACCAATAAACTTAGCCCGATAAATAAGGTGATCAAGCTACTCTTAAGAATTGCAGGATTTTTCATAAAAAAAATTTTAGAATTGTTACACAATTAATAGAACATTTGCTACCTTTATTATTGCGAATATATAAAATCATAGGGGTAAAATTGCTAACAATAATCAAAATTCAATTCTTTTTTAGCTTGGTAATTTTGTTAGCTATTTCATCCGTAATTTCTTTATAAGTCTCTAATTCTTTTTGTAAATCGCCTGCCTTTTGGTCTTCTTTTTGTTCACTCTCAATGCTATCTTTTGTTGCCTTTTTCTTTTCCTGGATGCTATTTTTATATTGCTTCAAAATATTGATTAAAGTGAGTCTTTGCCATTCTTTTTGTATGGTTTCATTTATTAATGTATCAAAAAGCCTCATGTTCTCCAAAGTATAACTTGGCCTATAACGCGGTAGATACTTTTCCAGGTAAGCGTTGATGAGGCTGTTGCGATATCCGGGATCGATTTTATCCGCTATTAATTTGTGTAACTTCCCATTGACCCCTTTAGAGCCATATTTAGCATATATTTGACCCACTACGTGCAAAAAGTTCGATTTGTCAAGCTTATAAAATTGGCTGGCATGTTCCAATGCGCTTGTAGAATCATGTTGATACAATCCTTTTAAGGCTTGTAGCTGCACTTGATAAGAGGGGTCCTGTATGGCATTGTTGAAAACTTTAACTTGTGTGGTAAATATGGTATCTTTCAGGATTGCAAGCGCTGCAGCCCGTACATCCGGGTGGTTATCATTGGAGGCAATGCTCTTGAGTTTTTCTTCAAAAGATACCACCAGTCCCGAATCTTTCAGGTTTCCTATGGATTGAACACCCTTTTTCCGCATAGACCAAAAAGGATCTCCAAGCACTTCTGAATAAAATTTACTTATCGTAGCATTGATGGGCTTTTTACTGGGTGATGTTAACAGTTTGTTGAAACCTTCTAAAGCTTCGTAACGATCTAAGAAAAGTGGGGCATTATGGTATTGAAATATCCATTCTTTAGGTGTTTTGTTAAAATTGGTCTCTGCCAGTAAAACTTTTTTGGCATCAAAATTTACAAGGGCCGGGTTTTGTGAAACTTTCAGGTTGAAGGAGTCTGATACTTGATCAATTGTGATCTCATGGCTTTTTGGCTTTTGATCCTCAGACGGATAAACATCTATGGTAACGGGAAGCTGATAAACCGGATATTTTGAGGTGTTTTGGGTTTGTTCTACCTTTAATTTTACTTCTCCGGATCTGGGATTGTAAGATTGATGGATTTCAAGCTTAGGATGGCCTGGCTCTTCAAACCATTGTTCAAAAAACCAGCGCAGGTCTTTTCCACTGACTTCTTCCAGGGCCAGCCTTAAATGTTGGTATTCGGCCGGTTTAAATTCGCGCTGATTCAAATAATGGTTCAAGCCCGAAAAAAAAGCATCATCGCCCAAATAATGGCGTAACATATGTAAAATACAACTGCCCTTTTCATAGCGGTGATCGTCAAATAATTGTTCTACCGCATGATAACGATGTTGGATTAAAGGCTTTTTTATGTTTTGGGCTTCGTTAAGGTAATCACCATAGTCCTCCAGCCATTTTTGACCTGCCGCAGCTCTTCCATGTTGGTGTTCTTTCCACAAATATTCCCCATAAGTGGCAAAAGATTCATTCAAGGCCAAATTGGACCATGATTCGCAAGTTACTACATTGCCAAACCAGTGATGGATTAGCTCGTGGGCGATCAAGGATTCGTAAGTTTTGTCAATGTATTCCTTGGGTGTTTGCTGGATCCCTGAAAAATGGATGGTAGACGTGGTATTTTCCATGGCGCCAGCGACAAAATTCCTCACAGCTACTTGAGCATATTTACTCCACGGATAATCATAATCCAGTAAGTTGGAATAAAATTCCATCATTTCAGGTGTTACATCAAAGATCATGTTGGCATGTTCTTCATATTCAGGCTCTACATAATAATCTACAGGAATGGAATCACGCCATTCATCTTCAACTACTGCAAAATCACCAACGGCCATCATGAACAAATAAGGAGCATGGGGTTTGTTCATACGCCAATAATCGGTTCTGGTACCATCATCATTTAAGATCGAATAAACCCGCTGCCCATTGGATAAAGTCTTGAATTCTTTTTTAACTGTTATATAAATTTCTTGAGTCGTTTTCTCATTCGGCTGATCGATGGTAGGGAACCAGGCAGAGGAAGCCTCTGGCTCGCCTTGGGTCCACATTTGCGTAGGCTTTTCCGGGTTGGTACTGTCAGGGTCAATAAAGTACAAACCTTGAGCTCCGCCTATGTTATTGCCGCCACTTTTATTCAAATCAGTGGGGTTGGCCGTGTAATTGATCTTAAGCTTAAGCGTATCTTTTCGATGATATCTACGATCCAGTTGGATGTCAATCAATTCGCTATCATAGCTGTATGCTAAGGCAAGGGCTGTATCGTTTTTAAGCAATTTTATTTGTTGGATTTTAAAGCCTTTGGCATCCAAAATCAAACTGTCTTGAGGGTAAAAATAAGGACTCAGGGTCAGCGTTGCTTTTCCATTTAATTGTTGGTTTTGCCAAACCGGTTGAACATCAAGCTCAGTATGGATCAGATCCATATCGCGTTTCTGCGAAGAATGATAGGGGGGTTGAGGAGGTTGTTGCTTTTCCGGTTTTTTTTGAACTTGTGAAGTGTCTTTTTCAGGGCTTTTTTTCGTTTTAAACACTGAACAACTTTGGGTAAAACCACCAATCACGAGGAGGGTAATCATCCCAATGAGCAAGTTATCCTTCATAAGCTGCATATATTGCTACCATTTCACAAACTTAGCATTTATTGATCAATTTTCAGCTTTTGGGATTGAGTACTATAAAAAAAACCCCTGCTGATAAGCAGGGGTTTTTAGGCCGTGATCCCGCAGGGGTTCGAACCCTGGACCCTCTCCTTAAAAGGGAGATGCTCTACCAGCTGAGCTACGGAATCGACCTTTTCAAAAGGCGGTGCAAATATAAGAGGCCTGCATTGAGCAATCAAAATAATTTTAAAATTTTTGAATGCAGATCGTTTGGGTTTATTTCCCTGAATTAGAAGATTTTATAGATCATTAGCATTTATTTAATTGGTACATCAGTTAATCGTTAGCCATAAAAATAATTTCAATCATTACAACAAGTGGATACTTAGCTTTTCACCACATAGGTACCTTGCTTCCAATTATAACTGCTTAAGCTTGTAGAATTCTTTACGTGTAAGTGGTATAATTTTATTGGCATACAAGTGGAGGAAATTGTTTTCAAAATAATCACGATCCCAATTACCGGCTAATTTACCTTTTGCATCATTACGCCATAAATAAGTCCAGGCTTCTACTGAATGATTATTACATTCCGTATTTACAATTTGGCGCGTATAATCAGTGGTTTCAAAAAAATCAATAAGGTCCAGGCTCTTCTGATCTACGTCAAATATCAGGGTACCCTTTATTGATTCGTCATCCGCCTCTTGAATAGCAGGGTAGGGCCGAACCATATCCCCGTCATAAATTTTAAACCGTTTGTAATCATGCAAAATAGCATTTTGGGTTTCGAAATGTTTTTGGGTCAGCCCTTCCAAAAGCTCAGGAAAAAGCAGGGTTCCATAAACAAATATATTATGCATGATGATTTACCTTCTGGGTTTCTTTTTATTTGTAATATTGCTTGGTAAACGATTCGAAAAAGTAAATGTTTTTGACGGTCATTATCAATTAGTCTTTTTGCGTTTTTATTTTTTGGTTTGACTATTAATTATTGGGATGGTTCAAGCAGGACCATCTTTTCTTAATGAACCAGCTTACACCTAATTTGTTGAAATTTGTTAAAAGTTACTGTTTACCTTTTAGGCTAATTAAGGTATTAAAAGTAAAAATTCAATTGTTTTGCATCGGAATTGCTTAGCAATATAAAAACGCAATTAAAACAATTTTAAACGTTGTTGACCGATGGTTTTAAATCATCCAATCCTCATCATTTGCAATAATTCCCGATTTGAACATGATGTGGCATGGTAAATTAAGTGGCTTGAATATTGAAGTTTATCCCAAATGGTAAGAAAAGCATGAAGTAATGAACCAACAGTTAAACCATTTCGATCAAATAGAGCGCTATTTGATGAGTCAAATGACTGAGGAGGAACAAGAACGTTTTCAGCACTACATGGAACGAGACCGTTCGCTTGCCAATGAAGTAGAAAAGTACCGCGAATTTCTTGCGGGTTTTGACCAAAAAGAAAAAAAGCGGCTAAAAAATATGCTTAAAGCATTGGAAGCCGGCCCTTATACAAGCTGGAGTCTTTATCGGTGGGCTGCCGTAGTGGCTTCTCTGCTGATTATAATAGGAACCAGCATTTGGTACATTGGGTATACAGGGAGTCCCCATGAGTTTGCCAATTCGCTATATCAGGAATATCATCAGACTTATCCTAACCAATTGGTAGGTGATATTCAAGGAACACCAACCAATGATGCATCAGCTTTAAAACAAGGTATGTACTATTATGAAAAAGGGGCTTACCGGGATGCTGTTCCATTACTTGAAAAAAGCGTTGACAAAAGCAATCGATCCAAGTCATCCATTAAATTTTACCTGGCCCAATCCTGGATGGAATTGAATAAATACGACAAGGCCATTGATCTATTAAAACCCTTGAGCAAAAAGCCCCATAAATACGAGACAGAAACCCAGTGGTACCTTGCTTTGTCTTACCTAAAAACCAACAAGCTTACGAAAGCTAAAAACCTATTGGTGGATCTTGCGGATGGGAATAACGATTACTCAGATCGAGCAAAAAAAATAGTGCAGAAACTGGAGTAAATAATACTTGGTACTAACTAATCAACTTGAGTTTGATCAACCTGCACTGTTCAAGCCAACAATTATTAGATTTGCAATAAAACAATGACGGGGTGTAGCGCAGTCCGGTTAGCGCGCCACGTTCGGGACGTGGAAGCCGCTGGTTCGAATCCAGCCACCCCGACAGTTTTTCTTTCTCTAAGTGTTTAAAATAGCTACATTTCAATTTCTTTTTGCAAAATCTCCATCAATCAATTCTTATGAGGTTTATGGAGAATGCTGCTTATTTCAAAACTTTGACAAAAGCTATTATGGCAGGTAATATTTTATTGATTAAAGTAATAGGATGGAAAGCGCTCTAAAAAGGTATAGCAATCCCCACACTTTGGTTTGCGACATTGACCTGCTCTAAAATCTTGTATAATTCCTGGTTTTGCTGCTGGTTCAAGGAAAATAATACTACATCCAGAACCAATAAGAATCCGCCTTGAATCATTACAGAACGGCCATAACCTTTAAGTCGCTCAGTATTTTTTCGTTGACCCCTTTCTAATAAAAAGCCACCTGCTGCGATATAGCCTACGTCCAGGCCAGCATTTGCTAACAATATTTTTTCCATGTTTTGTCCTGACTTGTAGGCTTCCTGTAAACTTCCCATTGCTTCATTTTGCATCCCGGATAAAGCCCCAATGGCAATACCAGCATTTACCAGGTTCCAAATCCCATTCATTTGATGAAAATATTGACGACTGCCATCAGTTTTAAAAAAACCATAGGTACCGGATGAGATATTCAGAATAGACCAACCTAAAAGTACTTGCATTCCTTTTTTGTTAATTTCCTGAGAACTTTGGGCTATTTGCCGCCATTCCTCTTGGGCAAAACTGGTGGTGGGGATCAGTAAACAATAAGCCAAGGCTGCAATCATTATTAGAGAAATGCTGTAATAATTTTTGAAGGCCATAAGGGAGAAATTACGGTTATGAGTTGAATTTTTTAGTAAACAAATGGGATCAAATGCCAACTTTGCTTTTGGTATTTGGCGTAATCTTCAAAAGCTTGCCTTAAAAGTTTTTCTTCGTAATTGATTTTTATGATCAAAGTGATCAACAAAATTCCAAAATAGCTTACCCTTGCCCAACTAAAGTGATGAATGAGCCCAAACAAAAAGTACAGTAAAACGGCTGTGTACATTGGATGCCGAATGTATTTGTAAATGCTTTGCTTTACCAATTTTGAACCTTCGCGCACATCCGGTGGGATGTTGAATTTATTGGACATCTTCATAACAACAATGGCCCAAATTCCAATTAAGAGCCCACCTACTTGAAAAGCTCCCCAAATCCAATTGTTTGCTAAAAGCGGTCCGGTTATAAGGAGCAATCCGGCTGATAAAAGTTGGAAAGCCACAAGGATATGGGATAATGAAAATGCTGAAGCCATTTTAAGGATTAATTTATATTTCTTGAAAACAGCATAAAACAAAAAAGGTTTGAAAATCGAATCTAACAGAAGACGGAGGGTGCTAATATTTGGTGGGGATTGCTTTTTTGAAATTGGCAAAATAACATGGAGGTGTAATTATAAAGATGGTTGGAGAAAAATTGATCAAAAATGCGAGCAAAAAATGCAGAAATTCCAAAAATACCAATAGGATAGGCATCAGTAAACTGAAGGATCACCTTATATATTATTGACCTTCCGATGATTTGTTTTGGTTTAAATAAGTGGAGATGTCTTTTACATACTGATGAAAAGCTTCAATTCCTTTTTGGGTGATCTTACAAGTAGTTTCGGGCATGTTGTTTTTAAAGTGCTTATCTGTTTCAAGGTATCCAGCTTTCTTTAATTTATTGATTTGAACACTAAGGTTGCCTTTAGTAGCCTTTGTTTGCTCTAGCAAATAATTGAAGTTGGCTGATTCCACACTTATCAATAGGGAAACAATGGCCAACCTTAATTGAGAATGCAACAAAGGATCAAGCTTATTAAACATGGGCTTAGTTTTGCTTAGCCAAAAGTTGTAACTGCCACACAATAAAAACTGTAATTGGATCTTGACCTGCTAAATTTAAACAGTTAGCTAATAATTTAGATCAAATTGTACCTTTTGTAGTTTTTAGCTGGTATAATCCTAACAGGTCAATGTGGTTAATAATTACATGTTTTTGACATTGGGGTTTCAAAATGTGTTTCAAATTAAACAGGTTTGCACTATAAACCAAGGTTGTTTTTAACAACTTTTAAAATCCTGTTTTGAGCTGAAAACCATTTTTAAGATAAGGAAAAAAGGGCTTAAGCTTCTCTTTTCAACCTTTCGCTTTTTTCCTGTAAAGTGTAAATGCTCCTAAAACAATAAGCGCAATGCCTATTATTGAAAAAGTCCAGATGTAAGAAAAGCCTTTTTGGTAAGAAGGTATTCCTGCGTCACTTCCCATCATAACGAAACTTGCCCAATAATAGGGGTTGGAGCCTGTTTGATCTGAAGATTTGAGGTAATCTAATTTTGCCTGCCTAAGGGCTTCCGCTTTATCTTTGCCGTTATTCAGGTTCTTGTAAAAGTTTTGCATGATCTCAAAACTCACGCGGTCGTTGATATCCCATAAAGTCATCAAAATATTTTGACAACCAGCCATTTTAAAACCTCTTGCCAGACTCATGATTCCTTGTCCTTGCTTTAATGTTCCATATCCTGTATTGCAAGCACTTAGCACAGCCAAATCTGCTTTCAAATTTTGGTTGTAAAGTTCGTATGTATGTAAACTTCCATCCTGTTCAGAAGTTGAATCCGTTTCAAAAATTAATTTATTATAAGCAGGTTTTTGGTCGTCCATGATTCCATGAGTTGCTAAATGGATAATATTGCTATGGTGCGCAGTTTTTTTGAATTGTGATTCGGTGGCTTTATTACCGATAAATGCATTGCCATAAAGTTGTTCGGCACAGTATTTTACTTCTTTTTTGGCCAATGGAATTACATCAAGCTCCCTTTGGGTTAGGCTTTCAGAGTTACTTCCCATTTCAAGCTTTTCATTGTTATTCTGATATTGGCTAAAGTCAGGAGCGAATCCGGTAAATGTTTTGGTTGGGCGTTCTTCGGCTGCGGGTAAATTTCGCTTCTTCTGATCCCATAGCCCCCATAAAGTAGCTGATGGTGAATAGCTAAACTGGTAATCATGAATTAAGTAATGTTCTTGATTTTTATCGTCTTTTAAAAAGGATCCAAAAGGTAGGTAACTTAATATGCCATCGGGTATCACTACTATTTGTTCAGAGGTTAAATGGCGCTCTATTGGCTTAAACAGATCATTGTAAAATTGACGGGCTTTTTGTCTATTAAAATCTTTACTGGCAATGATGCCATTTCGAAAACGCTTAATGGATGGGGCCAGCGAATCTTTGTAAGTTAATTTAGTCAGGGCCACATTGCTTGAGGTTACGGTTACCGCATAAAGTAAACTATCCTGGTATATATACTCAACCATGTTTTTATTTTGATCCTCAAGCTTGGATTGTAGCTTTGAAAGCGGAATAACTTTTCTACTAAAGCTCATGGAATAAAAACTTGGGTACTCATCCTGTAAGGTTTCAAACACTTGTTTTTTCTTGTTGGTCACCGTCAATTGTTTATTTTCTAAATCCAGCTGCTCCAAGCTATCATCTGCATTTTGTATTTTTCTTTCAAGTTTAGCGATCCTTTGGTCGTAGCTTTGGAGTTTGTTCCTGAAAGAATCAGGCAGATTTCTTGAAAATTTGGTTCTTGCTTTTGATAAACTTTTAAGCAGGGTTATGGTCTTGCCTTTTTCTGCGTAATAAAAAGCTTTGCTCAACAAGTCCCGCGAATGTCCTTGTGATTGGTCTTTTAGTTGATAGCATGTTTCTACTGCATGAGGATAAACTTCCAAGGCTTCTTTTGCTAATACGGATTGATCATCTTGGAGGTAGTATTTCTCTTGAATTCTTCTAATCAACGAATCCGATGTTGCATAGGCGCTTAATGATGCTTTCAAATATTTGGGATCCTTTGATTTTCGGTAAAGTTCCTTAAGCACTTTGCCCTTGATGGTTGTATTTCGATAAGCAAATAAGGCATGGCTAATGTTACGAGTTGATGGAAAACCGTTATAAGTTGTGTCTTTGAAATTGGGTGCATAAATTTGATAGGCTGCTTGTAAATTACCAATGGCTTTCTGAAGATTGCCCTGTTTATAATTTACCAGACCTTTGGAGGTTTTAGATCTAAATCCCATTACAGGGTGATCTGATGGGTAAATGTTTTGGTAAACTTTAATAGAGCTATCCAGAAAATGGCTGGCCGAATCTACATGACCTTGTTTTAAATTAAGGGCTACCAAATTCATGTAAAACATACCTTGATAGGGGTGGGTTTTATTGTAAAGCTTTTTAGCAATCTTCAATCCCTTTTTAACTACTTGTTTACCTTCCTCATAGCGCTGCAGTTCTCTTAACAAATTTGCCCTATTGTTGAATATGGTGAGTTTACGGCGCAATTCACGTTGGCCCGAACATTTTTTTGCCAATTCTAAGGCTTTGTTGTTAAACTTTAAACCCTCATTATTCTTATTCATCAGTTTACAAGTCGTTGCCATGTTAAGGTAGATATTGGATAAGCCATTGTAATTGTCTGGCTCCACATCAAGCCTAATGGACAAGGCTTTTTGGGTGTAATTCATTGCCTTTTTAAGTCGCAATGACTTGGAATAAACATAGCCTATGTTTTTGTATACAGTGGCCCCTAATTTAGAATGTGCTATTTGATGTTTTTTCAATATCCTAATGGCTGTATCGTAAAAAGCTGCGGCTTTCTCATAATTTCGATCATGTTTGGAAGTTTGCCCTTTAATGCGATAAACACTTGCAAAATTGGGATGCAGGGGTTGGTACAACGATTGCCCTTTTTGCATGCATTGACGAGCGTAATAATAGGATGAGTCGTAATGCCCTTTTACTAACATTAAATGGGCCTTGTTGTGGAGAAGATCAAATTCAATACTTTTATAAGATTGCTTGTTTAAGCAAGTATCCAATGCCTTGTCTAAATGAGACTGTGCTTGATCTAGTTGATTCTGTTGTTTTTTCAGGGAATGTAGTTGATTTTGGACCATAACCCATGTTTTTAAATGGTTGGCTGGCAATTTCGGATTGTTTTGAAGTGCTTGAGTGAGCTTTTTAATTGAAGCTTCGATTGCTTTACTTTTACCTTCTACTGTCTTTGATTCATAAACCAATGCTTTAATCGCTTGTACGGATCGATGGCTGTTGGATGGTTTGATCGCTGCTTTTAAATTGCTTACCACGCTATCATTTACTTCATGAACTGGACTTTTAGCCATAAACCGAAGTTGGTGAAATTTTGCTTTTAAAGATTGATCCTGTTGCCCCTTATTGTCAAAGTGAGTACTTAAGTTAGCAAAGGTTTGGATGGCAGAATCTAATTGACCTGAACGGTAGCGTTGCTTCCCCAATTCAATGGAAGCAGTATATGGCTTATTATCAACCGTCTGCGATATGCTGTTCCCAAAGATAAAGAATATTGCGAATAATGTTAGCAATGATGGTTTCAAAAGTTACGTTTTTGACGTTTTTTTGTTCCCAAACCAAATATAATGGCAATTGGTAAGAACTAAAAATTAAGGATGATTTTTCGCTTTTTATGGTAAGCCATAAACTTTAAGGAAAACTCGGATAAGGGAATCGAGAAATTAATGCTACAAAGAATAAGAGATTGTTTGATGGAGCATAAAAAAACCTTCCAAAAGCCAAAAGTGGTTAAGGAAGGTTTTATGCTTTCAATGTTATGCGCTTGGCTTTATTGTTCCACTTTCTTGTAGTCAGCAAGGAATTTTTCAAGACCACTGTCAGTAAGGGGATGGTTAAGCAATTGCTCGATAGTGTTGGGAGGGCATGTTACAACGTCAGCGCCTGCCTCAGCACACTGGATTATGTGCAACGGATGCCTAATGGAAGCTGCAAGGACTTCGGTTTCGTAACCATGCATTTGATAAATATTAACGATTTGGCCAATGAGTTGTACGCCATCATAGGCAATGTCATCCAACCGCCCTATAAAGGGAGAAACATAAGATGCTCCTGCCTTGGCAGCTATAATCGCTTGACCTGCTGAGAAATTTAAAGTACAGTTAATGCGAATTCCTTCAGAAGATAATTGCCTGATGGCTTTAACACCATCCTTGATCATGGGAACTTTAACAACAATGTTATCTGCTATCTTGGCCAATTCCCGCCCCTCTTTCACAATATTATCAAAATCAGTGGCGATAACTTCTGCGCTGATATCGCCATCTACTGTGTCACAAATATCCTTATAGTGGTCTAAAACAGCCGATTCGCCTTTAATGCCCTGTTTGGCCATTAAAGATGGATTGGTGGTAACCCCATCCAAAACGCCCAGATTATTGATGTCTTTGATAGCCTCAAGATCAGCTGTATCAACAAAAAACTTCATAAGGTCTTGATTTTGATCGCATTTGGAATTTAAAAATGGGCAAGCTACCTGTATCGCACCGCTCAACCGCCTCCTGCTTGCTCCATTCCTGGCCTGGGCAGGATTGGCAGGAGCTGGTCGTACAGGGCTTACCCACTGCAAAATTAGCAAATTTTACTTATCCGCAAAGGGGTTTGATCGTTTTTTGTTTTAATTTGTTATTGGAGCCAAAGAAATTCAATAATGAAGCAATTATTATTTAAAATGGTAAACATTAACCTAATTCTAATTTTAGGATTCATGGCTTGTAATTCATCCCAAGAGGTCGACCATAGTAACACTGGGGATCATTCCAAAGGTTCCCAGGATAGTATGGAAGTGATGTTGCCTGAAGTTCCGGATACCCTTGATTCAGAAGTCCAGGCAAAACCCAAACGTGTTAAATTGGATTTAGCTCCTGTTAAAAGAAAGCCTAAGAAAAAGTCTGTTTCATTGAGAAGGCAGCAGCAGTTACCTGATTTTAATAAGATTAACGATGTAAGCGAAAGGAAGGAAGAATTCATCGATTTTCTTAAACCTATAGTTAGCAAAGCCAACCAGGATATTCTCGAGACTCGCCATGAAATTAAAGCACTTTACAACCAACATCAGAAAGCGCAAAAATTATCAAAAAGGGATTTAACTTGGTTAGACAGCCTGGCAAAAGTTTACCGCTTTAAAAATCCTAATTGGGAAACGCGTCAGGCCTATACAATATTACTTTTAAAAGTAGATGTTATCCCAATGGAACTGGCCATTATCCAAGGCGCTAATGAATCGGCATGGGGGACTTCATTTTTTGCTCAAAAAGGCAATAATTTGTTTGGCAAATGGTGCTTTGAGCCAGGTTGTGGTATTGTTCCGAGAAAAAGGGCCTCTGGTAGCATCCATGAAGTGGCCAAGTATGCTTCACCACTGGAGTCCGTAAAAGATTACATGCATCACATCAATTCCCATCCCGGATATCGTAAATTAAGGATTTTGCGGTATGAGGCAAGGCAAGCAGGGAACAAGCCTGATGGCGCTACCATAGCTGCAGGCTTAACCAAATATTCCGCTAAAGGGCAGGAATATGTTAATATCTTGCAGCAAATGATCAAGCGGTATCGAGCGTTGATAGAGGCTTAACCTGCGATGTAAAGGTTAAATTAAAAGGGCATCTTGACCATGAATTTTTTAAAATTGCTAAGATCTTGATGATCGAAAAATCTCATTTAAAGAGAAGTTCATAATTTTTGGTAGTTCGAATTTTAAAACTAAACGGTCAATTATTCAGCGTTTAATCCCATGAAAATTATCCGAATTAGTTCCCTGAATAATTCGAAAAAATACAACCTCAAACATGGCACATCTTTTGAGCGCTGAAAGCAAAAATATCTTTATGGTAAAGCTTGACAGAAGCTTTTGCTGGGGGTTATTGGTTTTAGGTTTATTGATAAGCCTTAACGGGCAAGCCCAGAATGGTAGTATTCAAGGTACTATTGTTAAAGAAAATGATACTACTGAAAACCTTGGTTTTGTCAATGTCATCCTCAAAAATCCAGGAGATACAGCCCATCTTACAGGTACCACTACCAATAAGGATGGCACCTTTCAATTTAATGGACTTGATTATGGGAGCTATAACGTAGGCATTTCTTATGTTGGCTATCAAAAGAGAATGATCGAAAATGTTCAAATATCGAACAATGCTCCTAACAAGGATCTTGGCCTTATAAATATCAGGCCTTCTGCCAAGCAGATGGATGCGATAGAAGTTGAAAGTGAACGTAATTTTATGACCCAATCGCCAGAAGGATTAACCATAAATCCCAGTAAAGACATCACCCAAACCGGTGGAAGTGCCATTGACATCCTTCAAAACACCCCCACTGTTAATGTAACCTTTGATGGTGGTATAAAAATGCGCGGCACGGAAGCAGGTGCTACCCAAGTTTTGATTAATGGAAGGCAATCGGCTTTAAGCAATAATGTGGACCAAATTCCTGCCAGCGCCATAGAGCGAATAGAAGTAATCCACAATCCGGGTGCCAAATACCGGGCTGAAGGGAAAGGGGGCGTAATCAATATTGTGCTTAAAAAGCAAACTGAAGAGGGCACAAACGGGCAAGTTCAACTATCAGCTGGTAGCCGTAACCGGTACAACACTTCCCTGCAGCTTAATCATGGTACGGAAAGTTTGAATTATTTCCTCAATTTCAATAGGCGCTATGATGTGGACATTGAAGATGCGAGGTCAAGAAGGGATGCCCTTAATGTAACGCCTAATAAATCCTACATTGAAGAAGGCAATGAGCGTGAATTTGCAACCAATAATACGGTGAGGGGAGGAGCAGAATTTTATTGGAATTACTTCAATAAACTTGGGGTTGATGTTCTCTTTGAAAATGAAAATGAAGACAATGAGGCGACTATGAACAATAGGGTTTTAGAAGGGGAGACTTTAATACAAAACCGTGATATTAACACAACTACTTCGGAAAAAGGGTACAGCATAGAACCCACCCTCTATTATAAACGGGATTTTGTGGAAGACAAAAGAGAACTAAACCTTTCTGCTAAGTATAGTTATGACCACCAGGATGAAGAGCAGTATACGGAAAAACGCTCATTCCTCGATCCTGGTGCGCAACAGTTCCAAATTTTTGAAAACAACCAGCTGACTACTGAAAATCGGACACTAAGCATTATTAGGGGGGATTATACCGATCCGGTATTTAACAATGGGTTAATAGAAGCAGGCATCCGTACCCAATACCGGGAAATAGACAGCGATTATGATTACGAAGAATTCAATGAAAGGTCATCTGAATGGGAAAATCTTCAAACGATCAGCAATAAATTTTTATACCAGGAACAAGTCCACGCAGGGTATTTTCAATATAGCCATGAATTAAATAATTGGACTTTGATGGGAGGAATAAGGGTTGAGCGAACCAACGTTACTATTGACCCTGAAAATGAAAGCAAAAGAGAAAAAGCCTACCTTGATTTTTTTCCAAGCAGCCGCATACAATATAAATTCAATCAAAAGCATTCCATCAACCTTAGCTATAGCAAAAAAATAGACCGGCCCTCTGCCTGGCGATTGAACCCTTACCCGGACCTTACCGACTCCTCAAGTATTTTTATCGGCAATCCAAATGTAGATCCTGAATACATCCATTCTTTTGAGTTCACCCATAGTAAAAGATGGGAAGGAGTTGCGGTTAATTCAGCGCTGTTTTACCGCGACCGAAAAGGCATTGTAGATTACTTAACCCAGATCAATAGTCAGGGGACCCCCATCATTAGGCCTCAAAACCTTGCCAAAGGTACTACCTATGGCCTGGAGGTTACCACTACGCTCAGGCCTGCAGATTGGTGGCGCTTGAATGTTAACGGTTCTGTATACAACAGCAGAATAGAGGGTACCATTACAGATTTTCAAGGAAGTGAAGAGCAGGGATCAACAATCAGCAATGAAGATGTTACTTACAACGGCAAATTCAATACAACCATTCAACTTCCCCTGAATCTACGATACCAATTAACGGGCAATTTTCAGGGACCTGAAGTAGAGGCCCTGGAAAAAGAAAAAGCCAATTATTATTTCAACATGGGGTTGCAAAAGCCCTTGTTTGATGGCAATGGAAGCATTGGCTTGAATGTACAGGACTTTTTTGACACCCGTCAAATGGAAGAAATCGGAGGTACGGAAAACTTCAATGAACAACGGATCAATGAGCGGCAAGCCCAGGTGTTCATGGCAAGTTTTGATTATGAGTTTTAAATGAAGAACTTTACTCAATGAATGGCCTTATTGCTTAGCTTTCCCTAATTAGCACCCTTCATCTTACCATGAAATTGCTCTAAACCTTCGATGGGCTTGGTAATGATCCTGCCAATTTTAACTTTGTTTTTTTGGGCCACTTCGCTTAATACGTCTAAAAAATGATAAGCCACTGAGCCTACGCTGTGCAAGGGGAGTTCTGTGTGTTCCTCAAATTTTAAAATGTGAACCTGGATGAAATCCTCAAAGCTTGATCTTACGAGGTTATAAACAAAGGGATGGTCCAGGTTTTCTTTTAGGAAGGGGGTAAAAGCCCCAAGATAACGGTTGGGGTAAGGCTTCCGGTACACATGATCTACAATGGTATCGTTGTCGGATTCGAAGTGCTGGATGAACTTTTGATGGATTTCTAAAGGCAAGTCCCCATACAAATAATACTGGATCAGCTTTTTACCCATGTAGCAGCCCCCACCCTCATCTCCAAGGATATAGCCAATGCCACCCCTTTGTTTGGTGATATTTTCACCATCAAAAACGCAGGCATTGGAACCGGTCCCTAAAATGGTGGCAATGCCTTGTTCATGGCCGCAAAGTGCAAGGGCCGATCCCAATAAGTCGTGGTCTACCTGGATGTTGGTTTTGGGGAAAATGTTCTGCAAGGCTGATGCTACCCGGTTTTTACGCTCTTCACTTGAACATCCGGCCCCGTAAAAAAATATATGGCTAACATCGGCTTGATAGATCTCATTGGGGAAATCATCTTTGAGCATTTCGTACAATTCATGGTCCTGATGGAAGTAGGGATTGATACCTTCTGTATTAAAGCGTTGCTTTGCTTGGTCTCCATCCAATAAAGACCAATCTGTTTTGGTGGATCCGCTGTCTGCAACAAGTATCATGGACCTGCTTTTTTATTCAAAAATATAATTCCTTTATTTATTTGTTGAAGGGTGGTAGGAGCAATATGCCATAAGCAATCCCCATACTAATTGAAATTATTGAATTACAAGCTTTTCCTAAAAATAAGGGATCAAGCTATATCTAAAACATGGTTGTTGGGTTCCGAAAATTCGTTTTATGTTTTAATTTTGACGTGCTGTTTAAGTATGGTTTGTTAATGTTTTATCCAAATCCGATTGTAAAAACTCAAAATAGTTAGTTAAATGAAAATCAGTGTAATAGGAGCAGGGAATGTTGGTGCAACTTGTGCAGATGCCATAGCCCGAAAAGATGTGGCCAAAGAACTGGTACTTGTTGATATCAAGGAAGGTCTGGCAGAAGGCAAAGCGCTTGACATGTGGGAAACAGCACCCATCACCCCTTTTGATACCAGGGTTAAAGGTGTAACCGATGACTATCAGGCAACAGTTGGATCCGATGTGGTGGTTATTACATCCGGGATGCCGCGCAAGCCTGGAATGTCGAGGGATGATCTGATCGCCAAAAATGCCGGCATTGTTGAATCCGTTACAAATCAAGTGATTGAACACTCACCGGATGCCAAGATCATCATCGTTTCCAATCCGCTGGATGTGATGACCTATTGTGCCTATCTTACCGCTAAGATTGATTCCAGCCGGGTGTTTGGTATGGCAGGTGTTCTTGATACAGCGCGTTATCGTTCATTCCTGGCCGAGGAATTGGATTGCTCGCCTAAGGATATTCAGGCCATGCTTTTAGGCGGACACGGAGATACCATGGTACCGCTCCCACGCTATACCACCATTAGCGGTATTCCCGTCACCGAATTGCTGGACCGCAAGCGCATCGATGAGATCGTGGAGCGTACCAAGAAAGGAGGCGGAGAAATTGTTAACCTTTTGGGTACTTCAGCTTGGTATGCACCTGGTGCTGCTGCTGCTCAAATGGCTGAAGCCATTGCTAAGGACACCAAGAAAATTGTACCTGCTTGTGCCTGGCTAAATGGAGCATATGGCTTTAGCGAAATTTACTTGGGAGTGCCTGTCAAACTCAGCAAAGATGGCATTGAAGAAATTATAGAATTGGACCTGAATGATGAGGAAAAGGAAACGCTGAACACCTCAGCAGAACATGTTAAGGAAGTTATGAGTGTATTGGACGAGATGTATGCGAAACAATAACTCCGACCATCACTTAGAAGGCTTAAAACCGGGTGCTTTCTTGCATCCGGTTTTTCTTTGTTTTATAATTTTGAGATATTGCCAGGATGTAAGATTTGGTGGGATTCCTGAGGTTTTAAATGGGTCATTGTATATTTTATGATCCAAAGTTTGTTTTTATAGGTTAATAATGAATGATTAAAATTGTAAAGCTATTTAAACTTATTGTTGTGTTTGGTGTTACTTTAGATTAATGAAGGTTTATGATATGAGTGAAAATCAAACCATTCTTCCATTAGAAGTCATCAGAATAGCCAATGAAGGCTATCATTGCTTTGTAAAAACGAAGCTTAACGATGTTACATTGAGAATGGTTTTAGATACCGGGGCATCAAGGACCATTCTGGATATTGAAGCCATTCGTAAACTGGGCTTGGAAGACGATATGGAAATCCAGGAAGAAAAAGCCACCAGCATAGGCGCTGAAAACATTGATGCGCATACCATTAGACTGGAAGAAATTACCATTGGGGAATTTAAGATATTTGATTATTCGGTTGGTATTATGGACCTCCGCCAAGTGAATCAAAGTTACGACATGTTGCAGCTTCCAACTGTTGAAGGTATTTTAGGTTCAGACCTTTTAGAGCGATTCAAGGCCACCATTGATTTTGGAGCACGAAGGCTTGTTTTTAAAAGACAAGAAGAACAACAAGAGGAAGAAGTTTAATACCCGGTTTTAAACAACCAACTCCTTATTAGGTTGTTCATCTTGATCAATAATTACCATCAATCCTAATAGCTCTTCTCGTTACATCGCTTGCCATTCAGCTCAACCCTAAAGTCATTGGACTGCCGGATAAAACCTACGCTTGAGCCAAAAAGCTACATTAACCAAGCCTATTAATACCGGGACTTCTACCAATGGGCCAATGACTCCAGCAAAAGCCTGGCCGCTATTTAAGCCAAATACAGCAATGGCCACGGCAATGGCCAATTCAAAATTATTACCGGCTGCAGTAAAGGATATTGAAGCATTTTTCTCGTAATTGGCACCTAACAACCTACTTATGAAAAAGCCAATGATGAACATTAAGACGAAATAAATGATCAAGGGAATAGCAACTCTAATAACATCAAATGGTATTTGTACAATTAGCTCACCTTTTAAACTGAACATTACTAAAATAGTGAAGAGCAGGGCCACCAAGGTTAATGGTGAAATGGTAGGGAGGAATTGCTCTTCGTACCACTGTACACCTTTCAGTCTTACCAGGATTAACCTGCTGAGTATGCCGGCTAAGAAGGGAATGCCTAAGTAAATGGCCACACTTTCTGCTATGGTAGCAATGGAAATGTCAACAATGGCGCCCTGAAATCCGAAAAGCGGTGGTAAAACTGTAATAAAAATCCAGGCGTAAAAGCTATAGGTAAAAACCTGGAAGATACTATTAAGAGCTACAAGCCCTGCACCGTACTCACTGCTTCCCTCGGCCAGGTCATTCCATACCAAAACCATCGCGATGCAACGTGCTAAACCGATTAAAATAAGGCCAACCATGTATTCAGGATGATCATAAAGGAAAATCGTAGCAAGGGAAAACATAAGAATGGGCCCAATGATCCAATTGAGGAACAAGGATATACTTAGAATTCGTACGTTTTTGAATACTTTGGGTAAAAGTTTGTAATCGACTTTTGCCAATGGCGGGTACATCATAAGGATCAATCCTATGGCTATGGGAAGGTTCGTAGAACCTTGTTTGAATTTATTCATCAAATCTGCAATAGATGGCAAAAAGTAACCTAAAGATATGCCAGCGCCCATAGCAAGGAATATCCATAAGGTTAAATACCGGTCGAGAAAGTTCATTTTTTTGGTGGGCGTGCTCATTTACATGGATTTTTGTATTGCTTTAAAGGCATAAAATAATTCAGTAGCGATCTTGCGATTGCACTCATCATACTTGACTTCTTCCCAAGAAGTCTCGTCATATGCCTTAGGGTCTTCATAGTTGAGCGCAATTCGTTGTTCAGCACCCGGAATCCATGGACATTGTTCATCTGCATCTGAGCAGGTCATGACGGCAGCAAAGTTTTCAGCTTGGCCAATGTTAATGTCATAAAGTTTTGAAAAGGCCTGAATAGGTGCTTGATCATTAGCAAAAGAAATATAATAAATGGGGTTGTCCCCTCCGTTTTTTGTAACCTCGAAGCCAGCACGTTGTAAAGCTGCTATTGCGCTTGGGTTTACCCTGGTAACTTCAACTCCACCCGAATATGCATTAATCGGCAATCCAAGAAAATAAGCAAATGTTTGCGCCCATATTTGGGCCATTTGACTTCGCCTTGAGTTATGGGTACAAATGAAATTGAATTTGATCCTATCATTAGCAGCGATTTGCTCGCAACCATAGTCAATTAACCTCTGGAGCTTGGATTTGCGAGATTCGGGGATGCTGTTTAAATCCAGGGAATGGATAAACTCCTTGAGCGCTGGCGATAAATGGAGGACTTGTTGGACCATCAATCTAATCGTTTGTTTTAACAGCAGCCAGCATTTGGATCGCAACCTTGGTCATTAAGCTCGGATGATTGAACAGTTCTTTTGGGTTTTTGACCTTGAGCACCAGGTTTTTCTGCGTACACTGTAATACTGAATACCCCTGTGCCATTTCGATTGAATTGTTGGAGTTCTGTTTCGCTCAAGTAACATTTTAAAATGTCGTTTGGCAGGTTGATGGCTTTTTCCTTCTGGATGGTAATGTTTTGAAATCCAGCATCCTTTACCAAATGCAGGTATTGGTCTTTTTGGATAGCACCTGATACACACCCGGCATACATTTCGGCATCATTTTTCAAGCCTTCCGGTAATTCCCCAAGAAGAACAATGTCAGAAATACTGAAATGACCAGCCGGATTCAGCACCCTGTAGATCTCTTTGAAAATGTCCTCTTTATTGGGTAAGAGGTTTAATACGCAGTTGCTGACCACCACATCGGCTGAATTGTCTGAAACAGGCATGGCTTCAATATCACCAAAGCGGAACTCTACGTTGTTGTACCCCAATTGCTCAGCGTTTTCGCGGGCTTTGGTTACCATGGATTCCACGAAATCAATGCCGATAACTTTACCGGTTGGTCCGGTTTCGTTCCTGGCTACAAAGCAGTCGTTGCCGGCGCCGGATCCTAAATCAATGATTGTGTCACCTTCTTCGATCAAGGCAAATTGGGTGGGCAATCCACAACCCAACCCAAGATCAGCTTCTTCTTCATACCCTTCCAATTCGCTGTAATCATCGTTCATGATGTTGTAAACCTCATCGGATGCATCGCCCGAACCACAACAAGAGGCAGCATTGGCTTCTTTATCCTGTGAGGCGATTTGATGGTACTTGTCTTTTACTACTTGTTTAATTGCTTCTTTGTTTTCCATTGTATTAGCTTTTATTGAAGGATTGCAATGTTACGATTAAATAGTTCAAATTTTTTTAACAAAAGCTTTTTTGGGTAGGATCGGGTTGTTGATCCAAAAAGTCATTGAACAATTGCTTGATCTCAGCCCATTTTTCAGGATTAATGCAATAGCATATCGAAACGCCTTCGATGGTACCTTTAATGATTCCCAATTCCTTAAGTGCTTTTAAGTGCTGGCTAATAGTGGCCTGGGCCAAACCAAGTTCATTTACGAGATCGCCATTGATGCAATCATTGGTCCTGAGCAAATGTTGTATGATGGCGATCCTTGCCGGATGGGCCAGGGCTTTAGCCATGTTGGCCAGTTCATTTTGGTTTTTAGTGAATAAGTCGCTTCTTGTTACACCCATAAGCTTTATTATTACATTGCAATAATACGATAAAACGTTCGAACATCCAATTTTTTTAATAACCTACGATAGGAAAAAATGTATGACAGCGTAGCATGGCCAAGGCCACAGTTGCTTTGGAATCGATTTTTCAAGAAATGGCTTAAATTACCTAAGTAGTTTTAAGATTCAAAAAAGACTGAAAAGCAGGCAAAAGTTGCTAAATTGGTAAAAATTAAATCAATACTTTAAGGGCATATGCTTTTTTCAACCAGTTTTATTTGAACAAAAGGTTGTAATTACACTCAATCTCTATTTTTAAATTTCACTCATGTTTAAAGGTTGCTTCAGATTTATCTTGGGCTTTTTAGCGCTTTTTATAGGAACTGTTTTCTTTTATTTTTTGATGGCGGTCCTTTTGTCCTATGCCACTACCAATAATTATGAAAAAGCTTGCCCTGAAAGGATTCCGCTTTATTTGGAAAGTACCGGCATTCATGTTGATCTCATCTTACCCAAAGCACATTTGAATAAAGAATTCAAGGAAAAATTAGGGCTAAAGGACAGCGTTGAATATGTAGGTTTCGGCTGGGGTGACCGAGCGTTTTATTTAAACACGCCTACCTGGTCTGATTTAAAGATTGGAGTTGCCCTAAAGGCTTTGTTTTTAAGTAGCAATTCTGCCATGCATGTTACGCCTTATAATTCCAAAAAACCATCCTGGAAGATGGTTAATTACTGTAGTGAGTATCAATACAGGGTGGTTCAATATGTATTCAAAAACTTTCAGCAGGATCGAAGCGGGAATTTTATAAGAATTGAAGGCCTAAATTACCATGCCAACGATCGCTTTTACGAAGCCAAAGGGAGTTTATCCATATTTAAGACTTGTAATGTTTGGGTCAATGAGGCCTTGAAAATTGCAGGCATTCAAACTGCCCAATGGCCTCCATTTGCCTATGGGGTAATGTACCATATGGAGTGATTCCATCTTTGCACGCTTTTACCCGGCTGAAGTAGTTTTTAAAAAGGAAATGAATAAAGGATGCGACCTATGAGGAAATAAACCCCTAAACCGATCAGGTCATTTGTGGTTGTAATGAAGGGGCCGGTGGCTAAAGCCGGGTCAACATTCATTTTATCCAGAATTAGGGGAACGGTGATGCCAAAAGTCGAAGCAATAATGATGACAGTGAGAAGAGAAATGCTGATGGTTAAAGCCAATTGCAAGGTGTCATGGAATATTAAGGCATAGCCCAAAAGTGCCAATGCACACAGGGCACCATTCATTAAGGCCACCATGAATTCCTTCATGATCTTGGCCATCAGTCTTCCGGAATCTAAGGTTTTGCTTGCCAGCCCTTGTACAACAATGGCTGATGCCTGAACCCCTGCATTACCTCCCATAGCAGCAATAAGTGGAATGAAGAAAGCCATTTCGGGATTGATCTTTAGGGTTGCTTCATTGAGGCTTATGACCTTGGCGCTTGCTATACCTCCAATTAAACCAAGCAATAACCAAGGCAAACGAGCCCGGCTGATCACCCATATTTTATCGGAATAAGCAACGTCTTCTGAAATGCCGGACAACAATTGGTAGTCCTCTTCGGCTTCTTCTTTGATAAAATCCACTACATCGTCAATCGTAATGCGGCCGACCAATTGTTCTTGATGGTTAATTACCGGTAAAACTACCAAGTCATATTTCCGCATGAGGGTGGCCACTTCCTTCCCAGGGGTATTTTCTGTAACGTAAATAACGTCGCTATTGTAGATCTCTTTTACTTTTCTACCAGGCTTTGCCAGAATCAACTTCGTGAGGGGAATAAAGCCCATTAACTTCTGTTCATCGTTCTGCACATAAACCGCGTATATGCTTTCTATTTCATTAACATATTTTCTTATTTCAGCTTTACACTCTTCAATCGTCCAATTAAGGTTAACCCGGATCAACTCGGTGGCCATTAAACCACCTGCTGTATCTGGTTCGTATTCGATCAGGTCAAGGATTTTCTCATCGGCTTCCTTTCTGCGTTTATGGAGGTAGTTGATGACATCGGTTTGGATCTCTTTGGGCAATTCATTGGTGAAATCAGCCGCATCGTCTGAATTCATTTCTTCAATAAACCGGTTCACAATTTCCTTTGCTGTAAAGCCTGCTAATAATTCCCTTCGCTGGGCTTCCTCTGTTTCCACAAGTACTTTGCTAGCCTGTTCCCTCGGTAAAAGGGAGAATAGGTGCCTTGCATCGTCTTGCTTGTAATACTTAAGGAGGTAAGCAATGTCTTCTGAATGAAGTTCATTGAGCTGATGGTTCAAATATTCAACCTCATGATGGTCGATGCCACGCTTAAGCTCATCCAGGTAATTTTGGGAAAGTCCTTCCGGCATGATGGCTGTTTATCTATATTCCAACAAAGGTACGAAGACCGCAGTCAATCGCAAATTAAAAAACATCAGGCTTTGGTAGCTTCAAGTGGTTCATGGCAATAGGGACCCTTCAAATGTGTTTAATGCTTGTTTGACCTATTTTTGAGCAAGGACGAATTAAATGGTCTTTTATGATGGTAGCGTTAAGATAAGATTAGATTTTTCCTTACCTTAACCAAGATATTACCTAATGCTGTAATATTAGGATGTATGAAAAAGCCAAAAGAGGCTTCTTATTGAGGGGGTAAATAAATATTAACGCTTTAATACCAATACCAATTATTGGGCTTTATTATTCCGAGGGCATAGGGTTGAAGATAATTTGCCTCTTTTTCACAACAACCATATTTTACCGAAGGTTTTTTTATCAAAAGCACGTGTTTTTGAAAAGGCTTTTAAAGTGTAAATTACTAATCCTAAAAAGCTAATGAGGGTAAACATATTATCATTGGAAAACGGCTGAAAGAAAAAAATCCAAAAGCTGCCCAACCAATAACTTTGGCTCTTCAGCCTAATCCACATAATTCTTCTTAATAACCAAAGCACACGCTTGCTGGTCAATGGGTAAATACCCCTGCTCATAGCAGAAATAGTACGTTTTACCGGATTTAGTGGTATAAATACTGGTGAAATAATTGAAATTGAATCCTTCCTTGATCATCTGGCTACGGGTAGCTTTGGCCTTTCCATCAGGATTGAGGGAAGCGAGTATACGCCTGTTCCTACGCAAAATATTATTCACCTTGCGCATGTAATTGTGTTGGTCGCTGTTCAAGCGGTTGTTGTACGTATTGCGACAATCGTCTGAACAAAACTTCTTGTCAGAGCGACCTTTGATGGCTTCACCGCATTCCTGGCAATGGTTTTTCATCATCACTAATTTACATAAAAAAATCAATTGTAAACGACAACAAATGATTATTAAATGAAAACAAGCAATTATTGTCCGAATGCGGAATTTAATGGCTGGAAAATTTGCAATAGAAATCTTAAAAAACGTGTCAATTATGAATGCTTTAAAAAATCGCGTCCAGTTAATTGGTAATTTAGGTGCTGATCCGGAAGTAAAAGAAACGGGATCGGGAAAACTCATGGCTCGATTTTCATTAGCCACTAATGAAAATTATCGCAATGGGGATGGTGAAAAACAGGAAGCCACGCAGTGGCATCAGTTGGTAGCCTGGGGTAAAACCGCAGAAGTGGTTTCCAAGTACCTCAAGAAAGGAGCTGATGTAGCCATAGACGGCAGGCTCACTACTCGGCAGTATGAGAAAAATGGTGAAAACCGCTATATTACCGAAGTAGTTGTGAATGAATTACTTATGTTGGGTGGTAAAAAGTGATGGCTGTTCCCAGTGGTTTGCTAAATGTAGCGGTTTAGGCAATCCTGAAACTTTGGTTGGTTGAGGATTCCGATCCTCAACCAGCCCAGGCATTGGCTCCAGCCAAGTGCTTTTTTATAAGCTCAACATGCCAAGTACTGAAGGATTGTTTAGCATAAGCTTCTTCAATTAGCGCTGTGACATGCTTAATCTCTTTGAAGCTCTTCATTGATCATTTCCCACACCAAATTTGATTCATAGCCCTTTCCAATTAAAAACCGGGCCATTTTGGACTTAAGGTCATATTGGTTTTTGGGTTTGATCTGCGGCCGCTTTTTGTGAAGCAATGATCGCAGTTGCTCCCTGTATTGATGATCATCGATTTCTTGCAAGGCCAGGTTAATTAGGTTTGGGTGGATGTTTTTGGTCTTGAGCCCTTGCTCAATTTTTTGACGGCCCCAGTGGTTGTGCTTGAACTTACCTCTTACATAAGCAATGGCAAAACGTTCTTCATCGATGAACTGCTCTTCAATCAATGTTACGATGATTTCATTGGCAATATCCGGATGGATACCCAATTCCATGAGTTTGTCCCAGACATCTTTTTGACAACGATCCTGGTAATCACAGAACTTTCTGAGTTTTTCAAGGGCTTCCTCCCGTGTATAATGTTTTTCGCCTTTCGAGTCCATCAGGGTTGTTGGTTCAGCTTCAAAAATAAGGAATGAAGTATATGAAGAATATGTCATGAGTGCCTAAGATAATAAGGCGTTGGTTTAATGGTAGCCAGCTATAAATTGCAAAGCGATAATACACTGGTTTACCTAAAAAATCCCGACCTGCTGAGAGATCGGGATTTTTTAAGCGCTAAAAAGAAGGGAACCAAATAATGAATGAAAACCTTTGTGATAAAAAATTTTTCGGGAAGCAAGGAAGCAAGCTTTGGTTAAGGCAATTTTTAGGTAATGTTATGATTTTTTAAGAAGCTCAACTCATAGATATGAGCAATTTCAATAGAATGGGATAGTTTTAAAAATGATCATATTTTAGATCTTCAAAATTTAGCTTGAAGTTGAACCAGCTTTATTTAGCCCTATTGCATCATTGACTTGCAAATAAGTGCTGATATAGCATTTGTAAATTTAGATTTGGCCTTCGATTTATAGGATTTCGGTCTATGGAATAGACCTTTGCATATTCAGAAAAGATGGCGCTTCCATTTCTCAATTATTGTAAAGTAAGACCTTGAATGCAACAACACCCTTGCGCTATTTTTATTAGCGGTTTACCGGGCACAGGTAAAAGCTATTTTGCCAGGCATTTAGCAGCAAGGCTGAATGCTGTTCATTTGTTTACCGATCAAATAAGGGAGCAACTGGATTTAAAAGGGCATTACGATGAGGACTCCAAACGCACTGTTTACAACGAAATGAAACGGCAATTAAAGGAGACCTTGAAAGCTGGCAACCTTGTGGTTGTGGATGCTACATTTATCAAAAAGGCTTTGAGAAAAGCGTTTATTGAGGCAGCAGAAACTTTAAAGGTCGATTGGAGCTGTATTGTAATGACGGCAAGCGAAAATGTAATCCAAGCGCGTATAAATAAAACAAGGAAATACAGCGAGGCAGATTTTAAAGTTTACCAAAAGTTAAAAGCGGAATTTGAACCTTTTGAGCATCCGTATCTAATGCTTGATTCTGGAACCATGAAGGTTGAAGATATGATTGAAAAGGTAATAGCTTATGCCAACCTGGACCATGATTAGCATCATTTAACAGTTGAAGTAATTGTTATTTATTTGGTAATAATTCATTTTTATGGAGGAAAAGCAAGTTAAAGCGATCATCGATCATTGTGCATTACCGGATTCATGCCATGAAGCCCAAATGATCGAAACCCATATTTCCTGGTTGATCCTTGCTGATCATTACGCATTTAAAGTAAAAAAGCCGCACCAGCTTTCCTTCCTTGATTTTTCCACCCTGCAGAAGCGCAAGTATTATGCTTACCAGGAGTTAATGCTAAACCGGAGGCTTACCGAGGAGATCTATTTGCAAGTATTACCCATCAAGGAAGGGGATGACCATGTAGCTATTGGAGGAGATGAAGGGACAACCATTGATTATGCTGTTCAAATGCGTAAACTTGACTTGGATCATCAAATGCATTTATTGTTGCAAAAGGATCAGGTGAGCGATGAAGATGTCCAAAAGATTGCCTCTATCATTGGAGCCTTTCATCAAACGACGGAGGTAGAATGGCATTCCTTTGACCTCCGGGCGTTGGAGCAAAGTTTTAATGACATTGCATCGGTCAAGGAGGTGGTTGCCCAACATTTGAACGATTCAAAATCTGATGAGATCGATCAGGCCATTCAATGGTCCAATCAATTTTTAGAGGCTCATAAGGAAGTTTTTGAGCAAAGAAATGAACAAGGGATGATCCGCGATTGCCACGGAGATCTCCATTCCCGGAATATCTTTATTTATGACAAGCCAATTATTTTTGACTGCATCGAATTCAATGAGGCTTTTAGGCAAATTGATGTATTGAATGAAATTGGGTTTTTTATCATGGACCTTGAGGCTCATAAAAAAGGAGAGCTTGCTAAAGCTTTTATGGATACTTATCTTAACAAGTTTCCATGTATTAATACTGCAGAAGAGGAAAGCTTGCTTACTTATTACAAGGCCTATAGAGCGAACGTTCGCGCGAAAGTTACCGCTTTAAAAGTTGATCAACTGGAAGAAGAAGTTCAACGTAAAGAGGCAGTGAATAACATTAAGTTGTACCTGGATTTGATGATGCAATATCTGCATACAATAACAAGCCATTAAATAAAAGTTGTTTTGAGATTGCCATAAATCAAGGGATACCAACAAAAAAATGAAGCTGCAGGGAAATTCTTAACCCTGAAACTTCATTACCTAAAATGAATGGTATTGCTGGCATTAGGCTGTTGAAAAATCTTTTGAACTGCCTTGCCATTCATTTTCACTTCTCAAAGTCCACACTCGATTGAGCCATCCAACGGTAATGCCATAAAGCAAATGGAGTATTAAGGTAGAGAGCATATACTTCGGGCCATCCTCTAAATACATCTTTGCTGTTGGTGCAGCTTCAGTGCTTCCGAATCCAAAAAAACCCCAACCCATGACCGGGCTGTAGATAACCATCATGATCAACCATAAAAAGATACTTAGCATCAGCCCTGTTTTAATGTTGGTATTACTTTTCGCAAGCCCTATTAAAATAGCGGACCAAAATGCTCCATAACCAAAATGAACAAGAAGGGGCAAGGGGCTAATGTTGATTCCCATGGAAGTTAAAAATGCTGCTGATGGCGGAATGTTAAATGGTGCAATGCCTAAACCATGGATGCCCAGCAACATTAGCATGAACATGATGAGGCTTCCTCCTAAACCTACAATTAATGATTTGAATAATTTCATAAGCTAAACTTTTTTGGTTTGTTTAATTAACCTAACAGCATAAGTTTAGCTTTAAGTTTATAAATCGCTCAAAATCAGATACCCTGTCAGTTAAAGGACATGGGGTTGCAATAGTTTATACAAGCTTTTTGAAGGAAATTGTTGGTTTAGTGGCTTCTAAGTTTGTTTCAAATATTTCGCTCAATTTTTGAAATCTATAGGTAAATATGCCTTGAACCTGGTTTTTTACTTGCAAGGTATGAACCATTTCACCAATTAAGCCATAAGGCATTTTATAATGTAAGAGATCTTCCATTAAAATACCATGATCTTTCTCATAGAAATGGTGTTCGTGATGCCAGAATTGGTAAGGGCCAAACCTTTGTTCATCTATGAACAGGTAGGGCTCTTGCACGTGGGTGATTTCCGTAACCCATGATAACTTGGTTATCGGGAAAGGCTGAATCTTGTAGGCTATCACCATGCCCTCGTACATTTCTGCCTTAATTTGCGATTTAATGTCGAACTTCATGGAATCCGGAGTTATTTTGTTGAGGTTGCCCGGCTGGCTGAAAAATGCCCAGGCAACCTTGATATTGGTTGGCAGGAATTGCTGGGTGTGAAGTTGGTACAGGGCCATGGATTTTTTAGGTAAAAAACAATAAGCGTGGGTTAAAGTTTGATGATCTTTATAAGTCTTGGTGATCGCTTAAACCGAACTTTTGAGATACTAAAAGGCTAAATAACCTTTCATAGAGGGAGTTGAAACAAGATTAATGATTGCTATTTATTGACTACCATCATGCCATTTAACACTTAATTTCAAGAATAATTCTTTTAACTGGTTCAGCAAAAATAATGAAAACTCAAAGCTCCTCATCTCTAAACATTTAAATTTTTGGTAATCAATACTTTACTTAAAAAGGTAGCGTAAA
>CAZLQF010000018.1:0-55251 GCA_964561545.1 uncultured Sphingobacteriales bacterium | reverse complement strand
CAAAATAAGGGCGAACAGCAAAATCAAGCTGAAGAGCAAAATAACAAGCAAGCACAAGCCAAGGAAGGTCAGCAAGAAGAAGCTACCTCCGAAGAACAAAATACAGGTGAAACAGAAGCTGGTGAAGAAAAGCAAGAACAATCCGCTTCCAAAGAAGAACAATCACAAGAAACTGAAGGTGAAGTTGTAAAGAAACATGAGTACGATGAGCTTTATGAAAAGCACATTCGGCTTTATTCCGAATTTGAGAATTTCCGTAAGCGTACGCAGAAGGAAAAGGCCGAAATGAAGAAAGATGCTCAATCAAAACTAATAGGCGACTTGCTGCCGGTATTAGATGACTTTGAGCGAGCTCTCAATTCTTTAAAATCCGATGAAAATATCAACGAGGAAGCCCTTCAAGGTATAGAGCTTATTTACAATAAATTTAAAGCCATTCTTAAGGAAAAAGGCCTTGAAGAAATGGAGGTTTTAAAGCAGCCGTTTGATGCTGAATATCATGAAGCGGTAACCAAAATAGAAGCACCCACTGAAGACCAGAAAGGCAAGGTAGTTGACCTTATTCAGAAAGGGTATATCCTGGAAGGTAAGATTGTAAGACACGCAAAAGTTGTGGTAGGAGAATAAAAAGCTATGAGCCAAAAAAAAGATTATTACGAAATATTAGGGGTATCAAGAGAGGCCTCACAAAGTGAAATTAAGAAAGCTTATCGCAAATTAGCGATCAAGTATCATCCGGATAAAAATCCTGATGATAGCGAAGCCGAAACCATGTTTAAGGAGGCAGCGGAAGCTTACGAAGTGCTTGGGGATGAAAATAAGCGGGCCAATTATGACAAGTTTGGCCACAGCGGTGGTGCCCAAGGTGGCTTTGGTGGTGGCACCGGAGGCATGAGCATGGAAGACATCTTTGAGCACTTTGGCGACATCTTTGGTGGTGGTGATCCTTTCGAGTCCTTCTTTGGTGGATCCAGAGGTGGAGGCCGAACAAGGATGGAGCGGGGCTCCGACTTACGCATCAAGGTAGAGCTTACCCTTGATGAAATGGCCAAAGGGGTTAACAAGAAACTCCGTGTGAAAAAATATGTGGCTTGTGACGAATGCAATGGATCCGGAGCTCAAAAAGATAGCGGATACGAAACTTGTGATACATGTTACGGACAAGGGCAGGTTAAACAAGTGACCAATACCTTCTTGGGTCAGATGTACACCGCTTCCACGTGCCCTCAATGTGGTGGTGCCGGTAAGATCATCAAAAATAAATGTAAGAAATGCGTAGGCCAAGGCAGGTTACAAGATGAAGAAGTCGTGGACATTGACATTCCTGCAGGTGTGCGGGATGGTGTTCAATTGACCGTAAAAGGCAAAGGCAATTCTGCTAAGCGAGGAGGTGTGCCTGGCAACTTGCTTGTTTTGGTAGAAGAAATTGAAGATGATGAGCTCAAGCGCGATGGTGATAACATCATATACGATTTGAGGCTCAGTTTTACTGAAGCTGCTTTGGGCATTGAAAAGGAAGTGCCTACTGTAGACGGTAAAGCTAAGATTACAGTCCCTCCCGGTACGCAGGGTGGTAAAATATTTAAACTGAAGAACAAAGGATTGCCCAACTTGGATGGCAGAGGTACAGGTGATGAATTAATCCACGTGAATATCTATGTGCCGCGCCAACTGAATAAAGATGAGAAAGAAACCCTTAAAAAACTGGGTGAATCAGAAAATTTTCAGCCTTCTTCTGATGATGGCGAGAAAACTTTTCTGGACCGGGTGAAGGAAATCTTTAACTGATATGATCTGATCTAAAGGGCATATGTAAATGGCTGCCCAAGTATTGATGTTTAACCAATCTATTTTTGAGAAATGGCTTAGAGGTGCTGTGTAAATGAGGTAGCAGTGACCAGTCAGAGCTTGGAACAATAAGAAGTTACTATTTTCTAAAAATTAATACAAGTAAAACGTCTTATAAGTACTTAGTCCATGGTAGATCAACAAAAATCCTACAAAACCAAAAAAGCGCCTGAACCCGTTGGGCTCTACCCGCACGCCAAACAAGTCGGTCATTTGCTATTCCTTTCCGGAGTTGGGCCAAGGGAGCGTGGCACTAAAGCTATTCCGGGAGTTGAAATGGATGAACAAGGCAATGTCACATTTTATGATGTTGAGCAGCAAACCCATTCAGTTTTTAGGAACATTACAGCGATTTTGGAAGACGCTGGCTCAAGTCTGGATCAATTGGTAGATGTAACCGTTTTTTTAACCAACATGAAGGAAGATTTTAAGACCTTCAATAAGGTGTGGGCTGCATATTTTCCTGAAAATCCACCTTGCCGCACCACGGTTGAAGTAAATGCATTACCAACTCCTATTGCCGTTGAATTCAAATGCACAGCTACTATTGATAGATAAAAACTTATTTTTAAGAAAACGGCAAACCAACATGTACCAAATTACCTATTGGTAGTATCAAAAGTCCATTTCAATAGCATGTAAATAGGATTTGTTTGCTCCAACGGCTTACTTTCAATTACTCAACTCAAATTTGAAGAAAACCATCATATTTTTGCATAGCTTAAGGAATGACAAATAAATGCTTCAAGCCGATTCATGAATAATCTCGCTTTTGATTTTGGGAACTCCTTAACCAAAGCAGCCCTGTTCAAAGGTACTGATTTGGTAGAGGTATTTCGATTTCCTGGAATAAATAACCAGGATTCGATCCTTGAATTGGTCCAAAACCTTGAACCGGAGCGTATCATTTTCGCTGAGGTTATTGATCTATCATCTGACCTTATAGAGGGTTTAAAATCCAACACCAACCAGCTTATTAGGTTAAACGATCAGACGGTTGTACCCTTTCAAATGGGGTATCAAACGCCTGAAACATTGGGGCGGGATCGCTTGGCTTTGGCAGCTGGGGCTTCTAAAATGGCTGATGGCAACTCAGTTCTGGCAATTCAAACGGGTTCTTGCATTACCTACAATTTTATTAACAGTGATAACGTTTTTAAAGGTGGTGCTATAACACCAGGACTGCAAATGCGCCTTAAAAGTCTAAACCATTTTACTGAAAAATTGCCTTTAGTAGAGCTTGAAAGTAAGGCCTCTTTGACAGGTAGTACTACTCGTCAATCGATTTTATCAGGTATTGTTAATGGAGCCGCTTACGAAATGGATGGTTTTATCGAAGCATATAAAAAATCCGTTGAGCCTCTGGAAGTTATATTAAGTGGTGGCGACACGGCTTTCTTTGAAAATAAGCTTAAAAATCGCATTTTTGCAGATCAAAATTTGGTCCTGCGGGGCTTGAATCAAATATTAATAATGAATGCTGAATAAAATTTTTATCCTACTCTCCGGTTTTTTGTTGATAACCCAGTTTGCTTCCCAAGGCCAAAATTTTAATGATCCCTATTCAGCATATGGATTGGGGGAAGTTCAACCCAATGAATTCGTTCATCTCCGCTCTGTTAAGCCCTTAGGCTTAACCCATCGAAGCCAAACTTCTTACTCGCTGCAAAACCCAGCCACTTTATCATTTTTGGATGTTACTGTGTTTAATGTGGGTTTGAATGGTAGCAAGAAATGGCTTGAACAAAATGGAAATAAAAGGAGTGAAATAAGGGCTGATTTTAGCTATATGGCCCTTGCATTTCCCGTTATGAGTGATATTGGCTGGAGCGCTGGTTTTGGTTTGAAACCTTTGACCAAAGTAGGTTATGAATTTTCTTCCGAAATAGCGGACGATAATCTAGACCTGCCTTACACGATGGTCAATACCGGACAAGGGGGATTGACCAAAGCTTATATAAGCAATGGCTTTCAAATTCTTAAGGGCTTGAACTTTGGCTTTGAAGTTTCCTATTTGTTTGGCAGCTACGAATTTATTGACCGTCAAGTCTTCGCACCAAGTGGAAGTGGTTATTTGAACAAAACCAAGAATGAAAATTTAAGTGTATCTGATTTTAACTTCAAAGGTGGTGTTCAATTCCATGATAGGCTTAGCAAGGATTATATTCTTGTAGCTGGTGCTTCTGCTTCATTAGAGCGTAAACTTTCTGCTGATAAGACCATCTTGACCCGAAGTTTTGGGGAAAGAGGAAGGATTAAAGATACCATCGCTAACGAGACCGATATCTCAGGTAACATTACTTTACCAGCTAATTACAGCGGTGCTGTTGAATTGCAAAAAAGCAATCAATGGAGGCTTGGAGCAGGGTTTAGTTTTACCAATTGGGATCAATTCCAGAGTTATGGTGAACAGGATTCTGTGGGGAATTCCTGGGAGGTAAATTTGGCCTATGAAATTGTTCCGGACCACGATGCGCTTGAGTCATATTTTAAAAGGGTTAGCTACCGGATTGGCATCAATTATGCAAATTCGTATCTAACGCCCAAAGAACAAAATTTAAATAAGTACAGCATTAACTTTGGATTTGGTTTTCCTTTAAGTCGTAAGCAATCGGATATCAACTTAGCTTTTGAATTGGGTACTTTGGGTAATGGCAATGAGGAAATCCTTCAAGAGGAGTTCTTTAATTTCAGCATTGGCTTTAACATCAACGAGAAATGGTTTAGGGACCGAAAAATTAAATAAATATAAAATGAAGGCAGGCAAAACGTTTTTATTACTGCTTTTAGGGATATCGATTAGTGGATCAATAGCGGCTTGCAGTATCTTTAAGTCCGCTGAGGATGATCCTACCAAAGGTGAACTTAATCAACAAGAAGAAGCAGTGTTGAATAATGTTATCAAAAAAAATATTGATGAACCGCAGGACCAAGGTAAAAACGGAACGGAAACCTCAAAATGGGGTGAAGACAGCGCAACTGCCGTTAAAAAGTATTCTTTGTATACAGAATATTATGAACAAAATAATTATAAGGATGCCTATCCATATTGGCGCTGGATGTACTTCAATGCGCCAAAGCAAAGTGTAAACCTCTACATTCATGGTGCCAAAATGTTGGAATATAAATACAACAATGCACCAAAAGGGGAGCAGCAAGCCTATATAGACTCGCTCATGATGCTCTATGATCAGCGTACCAAACATTTCAATGAAAAAGGTTATGTTATGGGCCGCAAGGGTATGCACATTATGAAATTGGATCCCAACCAATTTATGCGCGGATTCAAAATTCTGGACAAAGCCATTGACATTCAGGGCAATGACATAAAAAGTTATGTGCCTTATTACTATGTTTTTGCCTTAATCAAGCAAAAGCGTTACAACAAGATCAATCAGGAAGAATTCTTCAACCGTTATGAAAAGATCAATAAGATCATTGAACATAACTTAACCAACAGCAGGAATGCCAGCGAATGGGAACGTATAGGCAATCGTGTTGATAATTTAGTAGCGCCTCATATGTCGTGTGATGATTTGTTATCCCTTTATAAGCCAAAATTCGAAAGTCAAAAATCCAATGTAGCTAAACTCAAAAAGATCCAAACCTTGCTTGAGAACAATGATTGCACGGAGGCTCCCTTCTACATGAAGTTAAGTGAAAAGATTTTTGAAGAAGATCCTACAGCTAAGGCGGCCTACAATTTGGCAAAAGGTTGGGAGGATAAAGGAAACAATACCAAAGCCATGAAATTTTTCAAGCGGGCTATGGAATTGGAGTCTGATAAAGAAAAGTCAGGCAAATACGCACTCTCTATTGCATCGATTTATAAAGAGCAAAAAGCCCTCAAAAAAGCTAAAAAATACGCTAAGCAATCTATTGATTTAAGGCCCAAAAATGGAAAAGGCTATATTATTTTGGGAGATATATACATTGAAGGCAAAGATCGTTGTGGTGATGAGTATAAGCAAAAGACCGTTTACTGGGTTGCAGTGGATCAATACAAAAAAGCCAAAGAGGTAGATCCTTCTGAAGCCGATAGGGCGGTCAAGCGTATCAAAAAATACAAGCAAGCTTTTCCTACCAAGGAAAAAACCTTTTTCCGTAACCTATCACCAGGCGATGAATATCAAGTAGATTGCTGGGTTAACGAAACAACAACGATCCGTGTGGTTGAAAATCAATAAATTTTCGCTTACTTTTTTATGGAGCGGTATTTTCGCTTTTGTTTTTGCCTCTTGTCAGAAAAATGATCTTGAGCAGGTAAATAAAATTAGCGGTGGCGAAGATGGCCCTATAGAAAAAGGTAAGAACGTTGAAATTATCTATACGGATTCAGCCCTCCTCAAAGCACAGGTTTTTGCTCCCCTAATGGAGAAATACCAAAATGAAGATCAAGCTTACCTTGAAATGAACGAGGGGCTCAAAGCCCGATTCTACAATAAAGCAGGAGATGTGAATAGCTTTGTAGAGTCCAACTATGGCATCCGCTACATTAATAAGCAAAAGACCATTCTAAAAGAAAACGTAGAGGTTGTTAATAAAAAAGGGGATACACTTAATACGGAGGAAATGATCTGGAATGAGAAAAATGATAAAGTTTACTCGCAAAAACATGTTCGAGTAAAGACGGAGGATGAGATTATTTTTGCCCAGGGGTTTGAATCCAATATTGAGTTTAAGGAATACAAATTCTATAACATCAAAGGTACGGTTGAAGTAGAAGAACCAGGCGAAAGCGAAGAAGGGCCTATCGATGAAAAGAACATGCGCAAATAGGCCTTTCTAAAACGGCTTTGCTATAAACTCAAACAATGCGGTTTTAAAGAGAGCAAATGCTTTGCAAAAAGTTGATTAACCAATGAATTGTAGCAGGCATGGCAAGTACTTAGGTTACTTACTTACACTGCCTGCTAACAAGTTAATTCTGGATTAGTATACTGGTTAATTATGGAATCAGTTATTAACCTTCTTCAGCTTCCACGGATTCAACTTCAGGAACAACCCGCTTTAGTAAGCCTTCAATACCTTGTTTGAGCGTTACCATAGAAGAAGGACAGCCACTGCAAGAACCCTTCAATACCAGCTTTACCACGCCATTTTCAAATGACTTGAATTGAATGGCGCCTCCATCCATTTCAATAGCAGGTTTTACATGTTGTTCCAATATTTCTTTGATTTTCCCTTCTGAATCTTCACTGCTCGCTTCCTGGGATTGGGATTGCTTCTTCTCCTCAGCTTCTTGAGCCAATTCTTCATCTACAATGGGATGGCCGGCTTCAATGTATTCACTAAGGAAATTCCTGATCTTGGGAATAAGCTCAACCCATTGATAGTCAGGTTTTTTAGTAATAGAAACAAAGTTGTTCATGATAAAAACGCCATCCACAAACTCAAATTCAAAGAGCGATTTAGCCAAAGGTGACTTATCGGCTTCCTCTACTTTTCGAAAATCAAAAGGCTCACTTCCGGCTATCGTTTGATTGATCATAAACTTAATAGCCTCTGGATTAGGCGTTGCTTCTGCATATACTTCGACAGATTGTGCTTCCGTTGTCATATTTTTAGCATTTTTACATTTTATTTTCCTTAAGGAAAAACCACAAATTATTTATAAAGTTCGAAAATTAAGTTATTAAAGCAAGCTGGACTTTTTCAGCAATAAAATTTCAGGCTTTTTTTAGTTTTTAACCTTAAGGCACCTTCAAATAATGATGGGTTTGTAAGGAAATCTGCCATTGGGGATTTTGCTTCACATATTCCACTATTTGTGGCGTCATTTCTTCCCGTTTACTCCATTCAGGTTGTAAAAGTAATTGGCAATTGGGTGCAACTTTAGCGGCTTCTTGCCAAGCCCAATCAAAATCTTTTTTATTGTAAATGATCACTTTAAGCTCATGGGCTTGCTGATAATTAGCTTCTAAAGGATATTTAAACTTTTTTGGAGAAAGACAAATCCAATCGATTTGGCCAGTAATAGCATGGGCTCCTGAGGTTTCAATGTGAATGCGAAAACCTGCTTCTTTTAGCTGGCTCGTGAGATTGGTAAGGTCATGAAGCAGTGGCTCACCACCCGTGATGACGGCCAATGAGCTTTTGGATTGCTGAGCTTGCTCAACCAGATCCTTAATGTTCATGATTTGATCAGGAATAACCTGCCAGGAAGCTTTAACATCACACCATACACAGCCTACATCGCATCCTGCCAGTCTAATGAAATAAGCCGGAACGCCTGTGTAAATTCCCTCTCCCTGGATGGTATAGAAATGCTCCATCACAGGAATTGTTCCCGTTTGGAGCTGATCAACTTCGTTTAGCGAAATTTCTGTTTTAACTGTTCCCAATTGGCTTAGTAAATTTCTTTATTAGCCGCCCATAAAGTATTTTGCAACAAAGCTGCAATGGTCATAGGCCCTACACCACCTGGTACTGGTGTGATGTAGGAACATTTATCAGCCACATTATTGTAATCTATATCTCCTTTCAATGCATAGCCCTTCTTTTTAGTTTCATCTTCTACCCTTGTAATGCCAACGTCTACTACCACCGCCTCGTTTTTGACCATTGGCCTTGTAATGAGGCCAGGGGTTCCCACTGCGGTAATTAAAATATCGGCCTGGCTTGTGTAATAAGCCAGGTTTTCGGTATAATAGTGCGTAAGTGTTACGGTACTGTTACCTGGGTAGTGATCTCGTCCCATTAAAATACTGATCGGGGATCCCACGATTTCGCTACGTCCAATGACCACACAATGTTTGCCTTTGGTTTCAATTTTATAGCGTTTGAATAGGGTCATGATGCCGTTAGGAGTTGCGGGAAGAAGGGCCGGCATGTTTTTCATCATTCGCCCCATGTTGTTAGGATGAAAGCCATCTACATCTTTGCGAGGGTCCACAGCTCCAATCACTTTGAACTTGTCGATATGATCAGGAAGTGGTAACTGAACAATAATGCCATCCACATCGGTGTCTTCATTCAATTCCCGAATTTTGTCCAATAAATAAGTTTCTGAAATGTCTGTGTTGTAATGCAGAAATGTTGATTTCAAATTGGCTTTTTCACAAGCCTTTATTTTATTCTGTACATAAGTTAAGCTTGCTGGATCGTTACCCATTAGCACTGCGACCAAATGAGGCGTTTTAAGGCCTTTGGAGGTTAGTTCTTCAACGTTTTGCCTAATTTCTTCTCTAATTTGGGCTGAGGTGGTTTTACCATCAAGGATCTCCATGAGGCTTCAAGGTTTGGTTGCTATTTGATTGACATTGCAAAAATAAATCATAACCTCAAGAACTTGGCCTTTTATAACAAAAGGTTGTACTTTTATTAGATCAATTGAATTCCAGATTTATGATGATTAGGTATTACAGGTTTTTATTGGTGTTGGTTTTTTTATTTTATGGATTAACGCAGCTTCAAGCTCAGATACGGACTGGCCGGAACCTTGAGGCCATTCCTCTAAGTGATACTGTTATAAAAGAAGGCTTTTTTCAAAATTCTGCATTCAGCGGGGCCATCAGTCGTGGTTTCAACTCAGCTTTTGGTGAGCAAGCATGGAACATCAAGCACTACGCACTTTTTGAGCTCTACCGATGGAATGATGCCTTATTGGCTTTTACTACCGGCCAGGAATTGACGGCCAATCCCCATAATGCCATCAATTTCAATCCAAGGAATATTGCATGGAATGAAAGCCTGATCTTTTACTTAAAGCGAGGTAATGTTCAATGGGAATTGGGCTTTAACCACCGATGCAAGCACGATATTGACAATGCCTCACCACCAAGGGATGAAGAACCTGCCAGTGATTATCAACCCCGGTTTAGAACGCTGGTTTTATCAGGATTACACCTCGCTGCTACAAGCCAACAAATTCATTTAGTATCAGATTTAAATTTCAGGTATTACGGAAGGTTGGATTATTATGGGTACAATTGGGAAAGAAGAAAGCCTGAAAGCGATCAATCCCTTAATTGGGAAAACCTTAGGATGACCGCAACATTAGGGGGAAAGTTATCTTACCATTTAACTGAGGAACTATCCGTCTACAACCGGGATTGGCTTAGTTTCAATTATTTTGACCAAGCAGGTCTGTTCAAGCCCAATGCAAGGTTGGAAGGAGGATTTCGGGCCTCAGAAGGTAAAGCAAGTTTCAATATGTTTGCTGCCTATGAGCATTTCTTTGATGATGCCTCACGTCCTTATCCGGTTCAATCGGATGTAGTATTCGTTGGAATAAGGGGCAATCATGAATTGTTCTTTTAATTAAAATAGGGTTGGGGCCTTGGTTGAGCATTCCAGGAGTTTCAATGAGAATTTTGATCATTAAGCGCTGGAAGCGGTGTTATTATACATCTAATACCAAATGAGGGATGTTGGCTTTGTTGCCAGTTGAAGGCTTTAAAGAAGTAGCGATTTATGGAAGCATTCGCATGAAATTGTCCAAAGTAATGCCAGCCGCCACCGCAGCATTTAGAGATTCTGCTTTGCCAAATTGGGGAATCGTGAACTCTTGATCGGCAATTGTTAAGTGGTTAGGATCCAGGCCTTGTGCTTCATTGCCGATCATAATAAGGGCAGGTTCAGTGGGCTGGAGGCCATGCAGGTTGGTACCATTTAGCCCGGAAGCGTATTTGTTAACCTCGTTAAGACGATTAAAAGATTTAAGGTTTTGATAAACAAGGGTTACGTTACCAATGCTACCCATGCTAGCCTGGACTACTTTTGGGTTGAAGGCATCTACACAATCTTCTGAGCAATAAATAGTTGTTAATCCATACCAGTCTGCTATACGAACAATGGTTCCTAAATTTCCAGGATCCCGGATGGCATCAAGGTAAAGGTTCAATGGCCCCCAGTTGGTCTTGCCAGGCTGTGGGATGTAAAATAAACCAAGGACTTCATGAGGCGTTGATAACATGCTGATCTGCTTAAGTTCCGAATCGGAGATTTCTTGGCTGTTTGTTGGCCAACTTCCTTCTAAACTTTGAAACCATTGGGGGGTAGCAAATATGGAATGAATCTTGATAGGGGATTGTATTAAGTCAGCAACCAATTTAGGCCCTTCGGCAACAAATAATCCGTATTTTTTTCTGATTTTTTTAAACCTTAATGACTGAATAAGTTTAATTTGTGATTTTGAAACCATGGGTCCAAAGTATTTGAATATTTACAAACATATCCTTTTTTGTTTAGGCATCATCGTAAGTTTAGGGGGATGTAGCCTTAAAAAAAACATTCCTGAAAAGGAAGTGCTTCTCAATAGCACATCAGTAAAAAATTCACCTAAAGATCTGGAATCTGGCCTTGAAAATTTGATCCAGCAGACGCCCAATGGCAAATTACTGGGCTTGTTCAGGTTATCTATGTGGATTTATTTAAAATTTGATCAAGGAGAACCGAATGGATTTAAAAATGGGGTTAAAAATTCACTTGGTTCTAAGCCGGTATACCTTGATTCTAACAAGATCTTAAAGTCGGCTGAACAAATGCAAAGGTATTTGGTCCATCATGGATATTTTGACAATAAGGTTGATTATGAGATCAACACCAACGGTAAAAAAGCCGATGTCAATTTCAAGGTAAAATCCGGGAGCGGTTATAACATTGGCAAAAAAGAATACTTAATACCTGATCGGGATCTATACAATAACGTGACCAAAGACCGCGATAACAGTATTATAAAAAAAGGTAAGCAATATGACAGTGAAGTGCTTGTAAAGGAAAGGAAAGACATCACCAATTACCTCAAAAATCATGGTTATTACAATTTTTCAAAGGATTACATTTATTTCGATGTCGATACTTCATTACCAAGTAACCAAGTAAAAGTTGGAATCGGTATTAGGAATCCAAAGGACAAGGTCAGGCATCAACGTTATAAGCTTAGCAATATTTACATTGAGCCTATCCATCAGGTGGGGGATACCTTGCGGAAAGACACCAACGATTACGGTGATTATAAGATCATTGGAAATAAAAATATAGTAGACCCCAATACCCTTATTAACCTGATCGATCTTCAAAAAGACCAGCTGTACACAGCTAAAGATGTGAATGCAACCATCAATCAATTATCGCAATTAGCTATTTTTAAATTTGTAGAAGTAAAATTTAAAAAAGTTCAAAAGGTCAACTCAAATACCAGCGAAGTAGCATGTTATATACTATTGACGCCGCGTGATAAGCATGAAATTAACCTGGAGATGGAATTGGCCACCACTGAAGAAGAAGAGCAACTTAGCACGGCATCGAGTACTACACGTTATTACGGAATCTCTCCGAGTATCGGTTATAGCAACAAAAATTTATTCAAGCAAGGCATTTTATGGGAATCCGAATTGAGAGGAGGCTATGAATTATCCAATCAATGGTTTGCAGAAGGGAACGGTCAAAATATATTTGAGTTGGGTGCCAATACCTCCATCCAATACCCCAATACCTTTATTCCGGGTTTATTATTTGGTGAGGATCTTGCAGATGCCACTCAGACTTCTATTAACCTCTCCTACCTTGTTGAGGGCAATCCTAACTACCAACGCTCTACTGTGAATGCCAATTTAACCTATAATTTCCAAAATGACTTGGTGTCCCATTTTGTAACGCCCTTTAATTTTAATAGGGTTAAGACGATTAATAAAAGTACAGATTTTCAAGAGCGGTTAGAAAGCATTAACAATCCTTTAGTAGAAAGCATTTTTGACACCTATCTGATTTCAGGAGCTAAATGGAGTATCGTTTACAATGACAAGAGCCTTCCGTCCAAAAATTACTGGAACATCCGCTGGAATATTTTTGAAACAGCCGGTAATTTACCCTGGCTTTACCACAGTATGCTTGAGCCGGATCAAAAACTTGATGAATCCGAAACCTTTGATTATTCGATTGGCAATGTTGGATTTTACCAATATGCCAAAACAGATGCGGATATTAGTTATTACATTCCCACTGGTAAGAACAGTACCATGGTGTTTCATTTAGCACCAGGTGTTGGTACCGGGTACGGCAATACGCAATTCATGCCTTTCGAAAGAAGGTATTTTGTTGGGGGATCTAATAGTTTGAGGGGATGGGCGGTAAGAGAAATCGGGCCAGGTGCGTATGAATCAAAAAGTAATGATTTTGATCTGAGGCTTTTACAAGTGGGTGATTTAAAATTTGAGAGTAATCTGGAGTACCGCTTCAATATGTTTTCCATTCTTAATGGTGCCTTGTTTACCGATTTTGGCAATGTTTGGACACTTGAAAAGGAAGACAACAAGGATGGAGGCCTCTTGGAAGAAGACTTTTACCGTGAAATCGCTATTGCGACTGGTTACGGCTTAAGGTTTGATTTTAACTTTTTTATCTTAAGGCTCGACCTTGGCTTGCCGTTAAGAAGCCCAGCCAAGGACCCAGGCAGCAGGTGGGTTGTTGAAGATGCTGATCTGGAATGGGTAGGAACCAATGTTAGGTTTAACATTGGTATTGGTTACCCATTTTAATTCAATGTAGCATCACTAAAAATCAACCCCTTTGAAGTTTGAGCCTTTAATTGTTCAAGCTCTAACAATTTGTTAATATAAGCTTTCAAACTACCTTCTTGCATTAAAGAAATTGCTTCTTTCTTGCATTTTCGGATTTTTCGATGTAATCTCATGGCGTTTTACTTAATATGATTGATTGAAAAACGGTTTTAATTTTAAAAATCAAAAAGTTTGCCAAAATCTCTCATCCCTTGCTATGAGTCGTTATTGTAGTTATTGATTTTCTTTTCATCGCTTTTGACTTCTTTTATGGTAAAAATTAGGCCTGCTATGGTCATGATGGTTACCAATAAGCCTAAAATGAATACAGTTGTGTCCATGGTTTAATTTTTAAAAATGGTTTTAATGTAGGCACCTAACGATAATATAGAAGGTACCCAAATGCCGACAAATATTCCAGTATCTCTATCTACGGTAAACCAAAGGATTACTGAAAATAGAAAAGAAATTACGGCAGCTAAGAGAAAAAAATAGTCAGATGTTTTCATTGTTTAGTTTTTTTATTATAATACAAATAATTTATTGTTGTGTTAAAAAATACTCTTTTTGTTTATTACACTTATACAAAATCAAATGAATTGGCTTTAAATTCACTTGACTGCAATTGACAGTTAAAAGCGTTCCAATTGATCAAGTTGCTGTGGAAATGAGCCTGTTTTTAATTGCTTGGGTAGGTGGGTTTGGAAATTACTTCTAAGCTGACTTTTTAAATAAGTGCACAATGTAATAAAATTTTTTTAATTATTGAACAATCAAACCAATTGACCTTCGAAAACCAACTCATCAACCGGCTTTCTCGGGGATGCATTTAATTCGCTTTCCTTCATTTTTTCTGGTAATTGCGAAGGATCGCCCGGGTATCCTACTGCTACTCCAGCCACAGGCTCGAAGCCATCTGGTAAATTGAGGTTTTGTTGGGCTTTCTCTTTGTCATAACCTCCCATTTGATGTAAGTACAATCCCATGTGGCTTGCTTGAAAGGTTAAATTACCCATGGCCAAGCCCATATCATGCCATGCATGTGCATTACGATCTCCTGTTGCGGGGTTGTAAGCCTCCGCAACTGTCATAAAAAGGGCAGGTGCGTTTTTTGCCCATTCTTGATTTACTTCTAAAAGTACATCGAGTAGATTTTGAAAAGCTTCTGGATCTTCTTGCGTGGCATATACAAAGCGCCAAGGCTGAAGGTTGAAACTGGATGCTGCTCTTCGACCTGCATCGAATAAGGTCATGAGTTCCTCTTTGCTGACTGGATCGCTGCTAAAGGCTCTCGGACTCCAGCGTTTTTTGATCAATTCATTGATGTTATCGGTTTGGGGTGCTTTTAAAGTTTCCATGTGTTTAATTTTTATTCATTACAAAAAATGTTGCAACATTTATTAACCTAAATTTTTTTAACTTCTTATTTTATCTAAAATGGTGTTCAGAGCCTGAGCTTCTTCTTCATCAATTTTTTCACGTAATATTTCATTTTCAACCATTCCTTGCTGGTCGATTGTTTTAAGTATTGCTAATCCTTGGTCAGTAATTTTCACATCCACGCTCCTTCGGTCTTCCTTGCACTCTTTACGTTCCACATAACCTTTTTGCCTAAGTTTTTCAACAAGCCTGGAAGCGTTGGACATTTTATCAAGCATTCTTTCTTTAAGCAAGTTTACTGTAGCCGGATTGGGATGTTGCCCCTTTAAAATCCTTAAAATGTTATATTGTTCAGGCGAGATGCCATAGTGTTTTAAGTTTTTCGTTTGATGCCCATAAATCCAATTACCCGTATAAATAATGTTTAGCAAAGCTTTTTGCCATTCGTCTTTAAATCCTTTAGATTGCTTAATGGCCTCTTCCAGTTTCATAACGTTCATTTTGTGTCAACAAATTTAATGTAATAACACTAAATGTGCAAAATTTCATTCAAAAAATTTAAATGTTGGGTAAAGCCGCTAACTTTAAAGGGTTGGATCTTTTTTTATTTTTTTGGAAAACCTTATGCGCTTAGGCATTTGGAAATTAAGCCAACCATGCCATCTTAAAAGGACTTATTGAAAACCAACTCAAGTTTTGTTAATGACAAAATAATTGTAATTTTGGTAAAAAAGTTGTCAAAAATGGAGGATTTGGCTCAACGACTTAGACAATTGCGTAAAGAAGCCGATCTAACACAAGTAGCATTGGCTGATGCCTTAGGCATTAAACGTTCAAGGCTTAGCTCCTATGAACAGGGCAATGCATCTCCCTCTTTGGAGACCCTTCATCAATATTGTAAATACTTCAACCTCGATCTTAACCAATTGGTTTACGGCCCTAATTCCGACTCGCACAACCCGCCAAAAGTGTTGGCAGTCACCGTAGATGCTGATAACAAAGAAAACATTGAGTTGGTAGACCATAAGGCGGCAGCAGGTTATTGTATGGGCTATGCGGACCCAGAGTATGTGATGGAACTGCCCAAATTCAATTTGCCTTTTTTACCCGTGGGTACTTACCGGGCTTTTGAAATAACCGGGGATTCCATGTTTCCCATCCCTTCTGGCTCCATCGTTATAGGACAATATGTAGAGGGGACTCATGACATTAAACCAGGTTATCCCTACATCCTGATCACCCTTAACAATGGCATTATTTTCAAAAGGGTAGTAGAAGTTCACGAAGACCGGCTATTGCTAAAATCGGACAACCCCACTTACCGGTCTTACAGCTTGCCATTAGCGGAACTGCAAGAAGTTTGGTATGCCAAGCTATACATCAGCTCAGACCTAACTGAACCAGATAACAACTGGCACCGCGTGGAGAGTACGCTGGAAGCTTTGCTTGAAGAGGTCAGGAAGATGAAGTAAACCATGTTGGTTAGGGGGCCAATTATTACAAGTAGGCTGTTCAAGCTTTCATTTTAAAGCATTAATTCATGCCTCGCTCGCGCTTAATCTTATCATATGCATCCTGAACTTTTTGAAATTTTTCCTTGGCACCTTTTTTAGCCTCTTCTCCCAAGTGCCCGACTTTATCAGGATGATATTTAACAGCCATTTTCCGGTAAGCCTTTTTAATTTCCTCATCAGAGGCTTCAGGATCCACTTCAAGGATTTTATAAGCGGCCTCACTTTTGCCCTCACCATAAAAAATGGCTTTGATGGATTCAAAGTCTTCTGACTTAATTTTCATGTAAGCGGAGATCTGCTCAATAACCTTGGCTTCCACATCATCTACTTCACCATCAGCTTTAGCTATGCCAAATAGAAAGTGAAGGAGCTGCAACCTCCCGTAGTAGTTCATATTGCCCCTGATCTGATCGCATACATCCTGCAGGGGAATGTCTTGGTTCAGGATCTCCTGAAGCATTTCCATGCGTTGCTGGGCATGAGCTTCTCCAAAATTTTGCGTGAAGAATCGCTTCACGTATTCTAATTCATGCTGGGAAACCTTTTTGTCTGCTTTAATGACTGCAGCCGCCAATACGAGTAAGCTGACGTCAAAATCACCACCTTGTGATCCTTCAACGCTTTTTGATTGACTTTCATCAATGTAACTACCGATGGCAAAGCCTATAATAGCTCCAATAGGCCCAGCAAAAGCCCATCCCAGGCCGCCACCGATCCATTTTCCGAATTTGGCCATAATTTAAATTTATGCGAGTGTTAGTTCATCAATAATCTTTTCATGCATTGGAAACTCCTTAACCAGCTCTTCTCTTTTACCCAGGGCAAAATCCCGGTAGTCAAAACCCGGGGATGTAGTACAAGTTACAAGGCTAAAACCATTGGAATCCCGCACCCGGCCAGCAAACCAGATATTACGTTCCACAAAAAGCTGAGGGTAATAACCCTTCTCTGGCTCTTTGCCCAATTTTTTAATCTTCAATTCTCCATTGGGCATAAGAAAATACAAATGGACCGGTTCTCCATCAACATGATGCCATAATTCATCACCTTTTAATTTATGGAATGCCGAAAAAACATTATCGTAAATCAAAAAATAAATCGAGGTAGCTATATGCCGTTCGCCCTCAAGCTTCTGAGGTAAGTATTCTCCGGGAATAATTTCCTCTGACCGGTAAGTCTCTCTAAAATACCCTCCTTCTATGTGTTTTTCAAGGCCAAGTGCGTCAATCCAATAAAAAGCAGATTTTTCCGACATATTTATGTTTGTTTTTCGGATTGCAAATGTAATCAATTAGTAACTTGACAACAGGTTTCGGGTTTTGAGCTTGGGGAGTCAGTTTTTAGTTGACAGCCAATAGTTTAAAGGCAAACCCAAAATTCCAATGTCAACAAGGGGTAAAAATTAAGCTTATAAGTTCGATTAAGATCATGAATGTGCAGCCGCAAAAACCTTAAGATTTAAATGCTATTATTACCTTACTTGCCCTTCTTTCATCTCAAGGAGTAAGCTTCATCTCTAAAAATTTATTGCTAATGGATTTCTACGAAGTTCCTTTTTAAAATATAGGTTTTATTAAGTTTGTAGGCCTCTAATTAACCTTAAGACAAGCCTTTTAAATTATGGCAGCTAAGAAGAAACAAACCTCATCATCCCTTTCTAAGGTTCATACACCTGCCTTGAGTGTAGCCGTAACCGTCAAAAATAAAGAACAGGAACTGGATAAGGTTCTTGGTCCGGTTAAGGAACTTTTCAGGGATTGGGAGGGTAAGATTGAATTGCTGGTGGTGGATGTAAGTAGCGATGACAATACGCAAAAAGCTTTAAATAACAATGAATTCATCGGTGATCTGAAGGAAAAAAGTAAAGGGATGATTATTGGTTCGGATTCCTTTGGAGGTGGTTTAAGGCAAGCTGCTGATCAGGCCAATGGGGATTTCCTGTTAACGATGACCAATAATTTATCGGTATCACCAAAGCTTGTAAGGCAATGGGTCAAGCAAAATCCCAATGGCATACCCGATAACAAGGTTTTTGTTGCCTCAAGAGATTGGGAAAACGATCGGATCAATAAATCTACCAAGCATGAGGTTAAAAACCTCGAACCTGATAACAGCAAATGGTTTAAGGCTTTTACCAATACCAGAATTGAGGATCCCGAAGCGCCTGTTAAACTTTATCCTACTGATGTAGCCCAATATTTATTCCACCAAATACCCGAAAGTTCCAGTTGTTTTGAGACCGAAGTATTGCATCGGGCCGAACAAGAAGGGGTCCAGATCAGCCAACCTTCGGTAAAATTTGGGCATGGGCTTTCCCTGATGGATGATGCACCTAAGGGTGGATTTTTTAGCAGTTTGGGCAGAGCCCTGGCTTATAAGTGGAATTACCAAATTCAGGAGCCTTTAAAGGTATTGTTTAGTAAGGACCACCTGGAACGGCCCCAAGGATTGAAGCAACCCGAATATTTTTCCAGGTTGGCGTTTTCCGCAATCTTGATCTTGCTATTCTTTTTAATGCCTGTACTAAGCTTTGATTATGGCGTTACGGGTGATGAGAATGTACAACAAAAATACGGGGAGGAGCTTGTTGATTACTACACAAGTTTTGGTCAGGATAGCATTGATTTAGGAGATCGTGGTACCTACCTTTATGGTGGTTTTTTTGAAACCATGGCTACAGGTGCTGCTGAAATTTTCAATCCATTGTTCGAGCATGACCATACCTATGAAATAAGGCACGTTGTGAATGCTCTGGTCGGTTTTCTGGTCATTTTGATAACAGGATTGATGGGAAAATATTTTGGAGGCTGGCGAGGCGGATTGCTGGCCTTGCTTTTCATTGTCTTATCATCTCGTTTGTTCGGCCACACCATGAACAATCCGAAGGATATTCCATTTGCTGCTGCTTATATCATGGGAATTTATTTCATGATCAAATTTTTAAAAGAATTCCCAAAGCCTGCCAAAAGGACGATTTTCTGGCTCATTATCGCCATTGCTTTTTCCATTAACATCAGGATCGGGGGCTTACTTCTGATTGCATATTTTGGTCTTTTTGGCTTGTTAGAATTGTACAGGCAGTTTTTTGTTTTCAAGATTTCTGCGGAACAAAGAAAGGTTTACTTTAGAAAAGCCCTTCGGTATGGTTTACTGATCATTATTCTTGGCTACCTGGGAGGTCTGGTGTTTTGGCCTTATGGGCATCAGAATCCATTGGTTAATCCTATTATGACGTTGGAGCACATGTCGGATTATCCCGTCAATATTTCCTTAATCTTTCAGGGAGAGGTCATGAAATCCAAAGACATACCCTGGCAATACATCCCGCAATATTTGATTTATACCACGCCTTTGGTTGTATTACTTGGCATTGGCTTATTCGTTGGCGGTGTTCCTTTTTACCGGAAACATCCCAACCGGTACTTTTACCTCCTAATAGTTTTTACAATTGTTTTTCCATTCTTATACATTATATACAGGGGTTCCAATTTATACGATGGCATAAGGCAGGTGCTGTTCATATACCCACCCTTGGTGGTAATTAGCAGTTTGGCATTCCATCATCTTTACAATTTTATTTCCCAAAAGTATTTGAAAGTAGGCCTTACTATTTTATTGGCTGGCTTAATGGCACTTCCCTTGTCTTTTATGGTTAGCAATCATCCCCATCAGTATGTTTACTTCAATCAATTAGTAGGGGGTGTGAAAGGTGCTTTTGGCGATTTTGAAATGGATTACTGGGGCCATTCAGCCAAGCCTGCTGCTCAATGGTTGGGCAAGCGCCTAACCAAAAATGGTGAGCTGGATTCATCAGTAAATGTGACTATGAACTTTTTGCCCAATGCCAATTCTGTTCTGCAAAAGTACTCGGATTCATTCAATGTGTCTTACACGTCCTACAAAAACCGGTCTCAGAAAAAATGGGATTATGCGATATATGTGGCCAGGTTTATACCTCCCGCTATCCTAAAAAATGGTTACTGGCCACCCAAAGGTACTTTACACGAGATTAAAGTAAGTGGTAAGCCCATTGCGGCTGTCATTAAGCGCAACAATCTGCATGATTATTATGGCTTCCAGCATTTCAAAAACCAAGAGATTAGGAAGGCCATCGATGACTTTGAAAAGTACCTGGAATACGATCCAGACCATGAAGATGTATTGTCGAAATTGGCCAACTGTTATATGCAAACAAAACAATTCTCGAAAGCCAAGGATATCGTTGACCGTGCATTGGAAGTAAACCCTAAGGGTTCTACGGCTTTAGCAATTGCCGGAGTGGTTCATAAGCAGCAACAAAATTATCGAAAGGCCATTGAAATGCTTGAGCAATCCATTGACCAAAACCGGTATTATGCATTTGCTTATTTCCATTTAGGAGATGCTTACTACAGGATCCAGCAACCAAGGAAAGCGCTTGAATATTTCAATCAACTAAGAAAGATCAATCCCCAAATGTACAAGCAAGCACAACAGGTTGTTAAGCAGTGTCGGCAAATGTTAAGGCAGCAATCCTAAGCGTTAGTGTTAGTAGTTTTTAGGATGAAATGCTTGTTTCAAAAGTGCGTTTACATGCATTGGCAATTAAAAATTGCTTCACGCTTAAAATTGTTTTTATAGAATTAAATGGGCAGGATTAAACTTGAATTACCTCAACAATTACCATTCGAGGTCATCCTTCCGGTTAGGATCACGGATTTGAACTATGGCGCTCATCTTGGTAACGATTCGCTTCTTGCTATGATTCATGAAGCAAGGGTACATTTCTTTGCTGATTTGAATTATTCGGAGGTGGATTTTGGCGGGGTAAGCATGATCATGGCAGATTCGGCCATTGTTTACAAAAGCGAAGCTTTTCAAGGAGATCAGTTGAATTTCGCTATAGGACCTGGTGATGTAGCTTCTAAAAGCTTTGACCTTTATTACCGCATCATTAATACGAAAAATCAGGAATTGGTAGCAGAGGCCAAAACAGGCTTGGTTTGCTTTGATTATGACAAGCGCCAACCAATAGCCATTCCGGATTCAGCCAAGGGAAAGCTTGAGAATTTGATGGTTTGACCCAATGCTTAAATTAACATAAGCTGATAGGCTTAAAGCAAGATGAAAGCTTTATCCCCAAATTTTAGGAAGTTGGTGATCTTAGGGATCCTTGTTCTCATTGACCAATTCCCATAAGATGCCCTCCTTAACTGCATAACCTGAATAGTAAATATGATCGATGCCAGTTTTGGTTAGGATCAGATCGATTAAGGTGGTGGCAGCATTGATCATGTCCACACGGAATGACTGCATACCCGGCATTTGCTCAAGGTCCTCTTTATTGGAATTGAAGATCATGGATCTTATCTGCTCGAAGTTTGCTTTGCCGAAGCGATGCATGGTGGGCAGTGGGTCAGCGTTGGTACCCAGGAAAGTTTGTAATTCGATGCTGGTATAGGTTTCAAAGGATCCTGAAGCTCCTATAATGGATTTGATCTGATAGTGCTGAATTTCATCAAAGAGGGGTCCCAGGTATTTATCAAGGTAATGTTCAATGGCTTGCTGCTCCTCTTCCTGAATGGGAAAATGGTGGGGAAATTTTTCAATTAACCTTGCTGCTCCTACTTCGAAACTGGCTTTCCAGTAGATTTGGTGCTGGTTGGCAATAATGAATTCCACACTACCCCCACCAATGTCCATGATAAGCGAGGGGTTGTTCCACATGCCAATCGCCCACCTTACACCATAATAAATGAGTTCAGCTTCTTTATCCCCGTCAATGATTTGAATAGAGGTGTTAAAAATGGCTTCGATGGAATCAACAAATTCGCTGGAATTACTGGCATTACGAATGGCTGAGGTTCCTAATACTTTTACATGGTTGGCACCATAATCCCTGATGAGGGTCTCAAATGCTTTGCATGCTTCAAGGCCCCTTTCAAAAGCTTGGGGGGAAATATAGCCTTGATTGATGCCGCCTTCGCCAATTTTTACAGGTATCTTTTTGGTCAAGAGAATATTGGTCTCATTATTTCCAGCTTTAGCGGCAATTAAAACGTGGAAAGTATTGGTGCCCAGATCAACAATGGCGTAAAGGTCCGTCATGCAGCACTTTTAATACAGCCCAAAAGTAACGGTTTTTTGAAATAACAAGAAACAGGTTTTGGTGCCCGCCTATCAAGTCTTAAATTCCGATTTTACTGCTTAAGTAGCTGATCTCGGGTTGTTGACTTGAGGTATTTGAATTTTTGCTATTAAGATTAGAAGCATCGAAGGCAAACACGCCAACACAATTTCAAACACTAACATAGGCACCGCTTTATAAACGCAAAAATTTCGCAATACCAATTGTGAGGATTTTCTTGTAATTTCGGGCATTTACTGAGGAACGATTGTTGATTGTTAAGCAGTACTGATTTCAAATTGAGACCGTTTTGTTTAACTTTTGCATAGCAGATATAACCAAAGTTCTAAAGGTATTTGGAAGCCTATGCTTTGCTATGTTCTTTTCATTTTTAGCTGCTTCACAAACCAAACAAGCACAAAATAAACAGGGGGATAACGATTACTTGATCGTTGATAGCATTAGGATAGCCGGCAATGAGCGCACCAAAAGGTACATCATCCTTAGAGAAATGACCTTTGCTCAAGGCGATACACTGAAGGCTTCTAAGATATCCCCAACCATTGAGCAAAACGAGAACAATGTCATGAAAACCCAGCTTTTTGTGACCGTTCAAATGGATACCATGCAATTGTATGAGGACCAGGTTGCCTGGTTGGTGAAGGTCAAGGAGCGTTGGTATACCTTTCCGGCTCCCATCTTTAACTTGGCTGACCGAAACTTTAATGAATGGTGGGTGGAATACGATCACCAGCTCTCCAGGACCGAATATGGAATACGGTTCTTCCAGGAAAATTTAACCGGCAGGAACGATCAATTAAAAACGCTGTTGCAATTCGGCTACACTAAGAAGTTCAAACTTTCTTACACCCTCCCGTTTTTTGATGCCGCACAGAAATCAGGACTTAAAGTAGGTGCTGCTTACAATCAAAACCGAGAGATCGCCGTAAAAACCGATAGCAATAAACTTGAGTTTTTTGATGGGGATGGGATAATGAAAAAAGGCGTTGATTTCCAATTGCAATACAGGAGGAGGGAAGCGATCCATAACACCCATTTTGCAGAGGTCAAATTTTTTTCCAATTGGGTAGATCGATCGGTGTTGAGCGAAAATAATCGTTATTATAAACAAGGGGAAAACATTCAACGGTATTTTCAGTTGCGCTACAAGTATCAAAGTGATTTTCTTAATAACAGCTCTTATCCTTTAAAAGGCTACTTTGCTGAATTGGACCTTTCCAAATTGGGATTGGGAATATTCAATGATGTTGATATTTGGCAGGCCAAAGCTAATTATGATCGATTCACAGAACTAACCAAGGATTTTTACTTGGCCAACAGTGTAAAGGGCAAATACTCCTATCCCAGGCAGCAACCCTTTTCCATTGAAGAAGGACTCGGATATGGATCCAGGTTTGTAAGAGGGTACGAATATTATGTGATCAATGGCCAGGATTATTTATTAAACCGCAATACCTTAAAATTTCAATTTTTGGAGCACACCTTTGAGAACCTCGATTTCATTCCCATCGAACAATTCAGGACCATCCCCATTACTTTGTTATTTAAAGTGTATGGCGATCATGGTTACGTATGGGATTATACCTCGAGAGAAAACAATCTTTTTGGTAATCAACACATTTATGGTTACGGCGCTGGTTTTGATTTTGTCACTTTTTACGATTCAGTGTTCCGGTTTGAATATTCCTTTAATGAAAGGGGCGAAAGTGATTTATTCCTGCACTTTTCGAAGGCTTTTTGAACAATTGAAATAGGTCTTCGCTTTTAAAAAGCTCTTTATTAAAGATCCTTTTTAACCCTTTATTCCAGAAAATTTAGATACGAGTGAAACGAGCATATGGAATTATACGGAATCTGTGAACCAACGCAGGTGCAAAAGGGTAAGCAATTAGCTGAAAGTGCAGGGTATGAATCCCCTGAGAGATGGCAAATTTCAGGATAGGAATGTTAAAATAACTAAATAATGGTAATAGCCCTTCCATACTTTATGCATGCAATGGACAGGATGCCAAAACCCAAAGTGCCTATAAATACTATTACATTAAAGCCCATCAGGCAGCCGGAAAGATTACCTCTGAAAGCAATGAGCTATGCATTTATTTTAAACCGCAGGTGTGGATCCCTTCTGCCTTCTCCCCCAATGGTGATGGCAAGAATGATAAATTCTCCATCAAAGGCATCGGATTGAAAAAAGCCACTTGAACTATTTACAACAAATGGGGGCAACAGGTTTATCAGGGTAATGCCATTGAAGAAGGCTGGGATGGATCTTTTGAGGGAATCCGGGCTAAAAAAGGCATCTACCTGTATTTAATTGAAGCCAAAAGCAAACGAGGTAAGAAGCTTTACAAGCAAGGCACTTTACATTTGATGCGTTAAGAACTTATCAAAAGATAGAGCTAATAAATTGGTTAGCTACCGAAGCAACGATGTATGTGAAAGTGGGTGTGATGATACCAAATGCCATAATCAATACAGCGAACACTTTGGCAATGAGCGGGGCTGCCCCAGACCAAATAACCTGATTTGCAAAATCGTGTGCATGGATAGGTGTGGCACGACTTCCTACGAAAGTTTGCTCAACAGCCATATGGATAAGATCACTTTTAAGAGAGTCGTGCCAAACCTTCATATTCAGGATGTTATGGGAAGTTATATTGAAGACAAATGTTCGTTTCAACAATTCAACCTATCTACAAGCAGGGAATTTTACACTTGATGCGGTAGGGGGTTTGACGGATGTTTAATCGAAATTCTATCAAGGAGCATTGATTTAGGACCAAAAGCAGGAACAATACACCGCTTACATTTCCTACGAAATCAAGCTCCAATTAGGCTTGCCTTTTTCCAGCCTTTCAAAATAGCGTTTAATACCACTGTTTTCAGGATTTTGAAGTTCCGGATCTTCATCGGTTATTTTTTGAGCCGCTGTCCTGGCAGCTTGTAAGATTTTGTTATCGGTGGCCAGGTTGGCAATTTTGAAGTTAAGGTCTCCGCTTTGCCGGGTTCCTGAAATATCGCCCGGTCCTCTCAGGTTCATATCCACCTCGGAAAGCTTGAAGCCATCGTTGGTCTCGGTCATGGCTTTCATCTTTTTCTTGGCATCCTCAGAACATTTGTAGCCAGTCATAAGAATGCAATAAGACTGGTTACCACCCCTGCCTACACGGCCTCTTAATTGATGAAGCTGGGACAAGCCAAAACGTTCAGCACTTTCAATGAGCATAACGGTGGCATTGGGTACATCCACGCCCACTTCAATAACGGTGGTAGCCACCATGATCTGGGTTGCTCCTTTTTTAAAGCGTTCCATCTCGTAATCCTTGTCCTCCGGTTTCATTTGGCCATGTACAATGCTAACCTTGTAATCGGGCAGCGGAAACTCCCTGCATATCGATTCATAACCTTCCATGAGGTTTTGATAGTCCATCTTTTCCGATTCCTCAATTAAAGGATAAACGATGTAGATCTGCTGCCCTTTTTGGATCATTTGCCTGAAGAAGCCAAATACCTGGAGCCGTTTGTTCTCATAGACATGGCGTGTTTTCACGGGTTTCCTACCAGGCGGTAACTCATCGATCACGGAATAATCAAGATCTCCATAGAGCGTCATCGCAAGGGTTCGCGGAATGGGCGTAGCGGTCATAACCAAAATATGGGGTGGAATCTTGCTTTTGTTCCAGAGCCTTGCCCGTTGGGCCACCCCAAAGCGGTGTTGTTCATCGATGACCACAAATCCCAGATTGCTGAACTGAACTGGGTCTTCCAACAAGGCATGCGTTCCCACAATGATTTGAAGCTTACCCGTACTAAGCAGGTTCAGGATCTCTTTCCGCTCTGCAGCTTTGGAGGAGCCGGTTAAAAGCCTAACTTCCACGTCCACACCATCCAGCAGGGTTTTCAAAGTATTGAAATGCTGGATGGCAAGGATTTCCGTGGGTGCCATCATGGTGGCCTGAAAGCCATTATCCAGGGCCATGAGCATGCCCATCAAGGCAACAACCGTTTTCCCACTTCCCACATCGCCTTGCATTAGGCGATTCATCTGATAACCTGATTTGAGGTCTTTACGAATTTCCTTCAGCACCCGCTTCTGGGCCCCTGTTAATTCAAAAGGCAGTACTTCATGGTAAAATTGGTTGAAGTAATGACCCAACGTCTCGAAAACCTTCCCTTTTAGTTTTTGCCGTTCTGCCTTATGGCGTATTAGTTTAAGTTGGATGAAAAACAATTCCTCGAACTTGAGGCGGTATTGGGCCTTTTCAAGCGTTCTAAAGTCCTCCGGAAAGTGAATGTTTTTAAAAGCATCCTGCCTGCCAATAAGTTTAAAAGCATCCTTAAGGTTTTGAGGGAGTATTTCGGTTACCTCTTGAATGCAGTTATCGATCAGATTTTGCTGGATCTTCACAATGCCCCTGCTATCCAATCCCTTGGCTTTCAACTTTTCTGTGGTTCCGTAAACAGGCTGAATGCCCAATCCACCACTTTTTTGCTGTTCATCGTTCATCAACTCCAGCTCTGGGTGGGGGATGCTTACCTGCCCCTTGAAAAAATTTGGTTTGCCAAAGACGATGTATTGTTGCCCTTCTTGTAGGTATTTTTGAACCCAATTGGCACCCTTGAACCAAATCAACTCGACCTTCCCGGTCTCATCACTTAATAGGGCAGTTAAACGCTTTTTGTATTTACTGCCCGCTTCCCTAACATTTTTGAGGGTGCCGGCAATTTGGATGTAGCTATCGTTTGAAAAAACTGCTTGTATGGGATGGACTTTACTTCGGTCTACGTAACGGAAAGGAAAATAGAGCAGCAAATCCCGGAAGGCATGGATGTCCAACTCCTTTCTCAGGTGCTCCCCTTTTTTAGGACCCACGCCCTTAAGGTATTCAATATCTGTTTTTAGGGAATTGGCTTGTTCCACTTGATACAATTCACGTTTGATCCATCAATGTAAGCGGATCAAATTTAATTTGAGTTTGCTCAAAATAAAATTTAACTGTATTGAAATGTAGTAGAACAGTTTATGAAATGCAAATGAAATTATGACATTTCATTTGCAATAGGGACTTAACCCAGTATTCTAAAACCTGCGATTAGCCTTAATCGTTGCTTTGTTATTGATTACTTATTGCCTTTGATCCTTGCTTCCATTCCAACGTATTGATCATTTTAACAATGTCCTTCTTCAAATAATCAATGACTGGATCAAGGGAATCTCGATTCGGTTCAACCTCGAAATACAATGATCCTCTTAAATAGTGTTGGTCAGTATCTGTAATATAAAATTGAATGGCTGTAGCAGCATTTCCTCCAAGTTCATAAAAAATGCCCTCAACTTGTTGTGTGTCCTGTTTGATCTGGTTTTCCTTAATCTGAGAAGCCTTTACCGTATGTTTGTAGACCAAGGTCCTGGCATCTTCTTTAAGGGTGTTCAGTTGTTGTTGGTTGTTAAAATCCTGGTAACTCAAATAAAGCTTAGCACCAAGTGGTTTGTATAAGATATTGATCCAACAATCCTGGGCATCTTTTGATTGATTAGGTACGATGGTGGCATAACTGGGATATTGAAACGAAAAAGGGCAAGTACTATCAAATTCCTGATAGCCACGCTCTGGAAAGTCAATTCTGGGATAGCCTTTGGGTTTAGGGGTGTTGGTATTTTGCTTACATCCTGTAAGCAACAGCCCGCCCACAAATAATAAGCACATGGCTGAAGGTGTTAAAACCTGTTTAATGATGTTATTGCTCATAAAAGGAGCTTAATTTAATAATGAATGAGACAATTACCCAAGCAAAAGCTAATAGGAAAAGATGCTTTGCCATTAAAAACCTCAACAGTGTTGTACTTAAAAAGTTGCCATAAAAAAAGCCTTATCCAGAAGGGATAAGGCTTAAATCTTCATAAATCTGTATATGTTAAAAGCTTATTCTTCGGCCTGCTTAACATTTACAGCGTTCAGCCCTTTTTTGCCTTCAGTAAGTTCAAAGGCCACTCTATCACCTTTGTCTACTTCTTCAACAAGGCCAGTTGCGTGTACAAAATACTCTTCCTTGGATTCATCATCGATTATAAATCCAAACCCTTTTTTGTCGTTGAAAAACTTCACTGTTCCCGTGTTCATAATGTAGTCTGTGATTTATTTGTTTTGTTGAGCTTCAAAGATGAAAAAAATAAGTTGAATACAATGCCTGTACCTGAAAAATTATTCAATAACGATGATCCATGTTGTTCTAAATTTTTGTTATAGGTGAGGGTTACAATATGTTAATTTTAAGGATTATTTGCTTGATTGTTAAGGTTTTATGCGTAGGGGACCTTTACCTGAACACTTTTTCACCAGGGGGTTGATGCTAAAAATTTACGTGCAAAATGATGGGTTAAGAAAAGCAATAGGAACGCACCCTCGCTAACCAAGTTATTTCCTATTAGTTGTTCAGTTTGTCAACTACTTGCTTCAACGTATCTTGTGGCTCTGAGGGAATAAGATCAAATTGCGCCCAAATTTACTGCTGTCGAAAAAGTAATCCAATTAATACTGATAATTCATTTCCTTAAGCTCCCCATTGAAGGCATTAAAATACCAAAACGGCCCATAACCAATTGGTAACATTGGTGTAATTGGGTTTTACATTCATGACCCTGGTAAACCGTTCAATCCTCTGCTTGCCCTTCAATTGGGTAACATTGGTAGGCAAGTGCCAAGCATCATTGAAGGCCTCTTCCGTATTGCAAAGGATGTTTGTACAGTAGGGCAGTCCAACTGTTATATGAACAATTTAAGCCCCTTCAACGGCTTGGGCTACTTCCTATTATTGGTAAGGTCGGCTTTCACCAATTCATCGTGCTCGATAACCTGCTGACGATTTTGGCTAACCAGTTTTATCTGGTCGGTATAATTTCTACGTGCTTTGGCCAATTCAGTTGCAATGGGTCTGCAGCACCCAATAGTTTTTGCATAAGCTTAAAACATTACTTTTAAATGCTAAGTTTAAGAATTAACGGTAAAATGGATTTTTGCAGATCAATTAATTGAGCCTACGAGGTGAATGGTTGTTATTGGTAAGCTGAATAATTGGTCATATCTGTCATTCAGATCGCAGATTTACAGTTCAATGACCAGTTGGGAAAATAAGCCTTAACCTCCTATTTTTGTAAATAACCAAAACGACCGATTAAAACGATCATTTATGGCTGAAAACTTGAACTTCAATAAGAATGAAGATGACAATAAGCTGGAATCCAGTAGGATCCAACAATTAAAGCAGGAGGTCTATGAAGGAGGCGGTGAAAAGAAAGCCCAGAAACAACAAGAAAAAGGCAAAATGCTGGCTCGCGAAAGGGTCAATTACCTGTTGGATGATGACAGTGAAGTGGTAGAAATTGGCACAATGGCAGGTTATGAAATGTATCAAGAACACGGGGGTTGTCCTTCAGGTGGTGTGGTAGTCGTCATTGGCAAGGTAAGCGGTCAACAATGTGTAATAGTAGCCAATGATGCTACTGTAAAAGCTGGCGCTTGGTTTCCGATAACGGCTAAGAAAAACCTCAGGGCCCAGGAAATTGCTATGGAAAATAAACTCCCCATCATTTACTTGGTGGACAGTGCTGGTGTTTATTTGCCTTTGCAGGATGAAATTTTTCCGGATCAAAATCACTTTGGGCGGATATTCAGGAATAATGCCATCATGTCCTCAGAGGGTATTGTACAAATAGCAGCCATTATGGGAAGTTGTGTTGCCGGTGGCGCTTATTTGCCGATTATGTCGGATGAAGCTTTAATTGTAGAAGATACTGGTTCCATATTCCTGGCAGGGCCTTATTTGGTAAAAGCTGCCATAGGGGAGGATGTATCTGCAGATGAACTGGGTGGTGCCACCACCCAATCTGAAGTATCTGGCGTTACCGATAACAAATATCCCAATGATCAAAGCTGCCTGGATGCCATTAAAGAATCGATGGCAGGTTTGGGAAAATCTGAAAAAGCCGGATTTAATCGCGAAGAACCCAAGCCTCCCAAAAAAGACCCTAAAGAAATTTATGGATACTTACCCTCGGATCGTACCAAACCTTATAATACGCTTGAAATTATAGAGCGATTGGTAGACGATAGCCATTTTCGGCAATACAAGGAAGGTTATGGCAAAACGATGATCTGTGGATATGGCCGAATAGATGGTTGGTCAGTAGGTATTGTGGCCAATCAGCGAGAAGTTTTACGCGCGAAAAAGGGTGAGATGCAAGTAGGAGGGGTCATCTATTCGGATGCCGCTGACAAAGCAGCACGTTTTGTTATGAATTGCAACCAAAAAAAGATCCCCTTGGTGTTCTTACAGGATGTAACTGGCTTTATGGTTGGCAGCCGCGCTGAACAAGGCGGTATCATCAAAGATGGGGCTAAGATGGTGAATGCAGTTGCCAATTCTGTGGTACCCAAATTTACCATTATTATGGGCAATTCCTATGGTGCCGGCAATTATGCCATGTGCGGCAAGGCTTATGATCCAAAGCTTATAATGGCTTGGCCTACAGCCAAAATTGCTGTAATGGGTGGTGACCAAGCTGCCAAAACCCTAACCCAGATTCAGGTATCCACCATGAAAGCCAAAGGGGAAGAACCCGATGAAGAGAAGGAGGAAGAACTGCATAAGCGAACCAAGGAAAACTACGAAAGGCAAACAACTGCCTTGTATGCTGCTGCAAGGCTTTGGGTGGATGACATCATTGATCCCCTTGAAACAAGGAAAGCGATCTCCCAGGGGATTGAAATGGCCGATCATGCGCCCATTGAAAAGCAGTTCAATCCTGGCGTCCTTCAAACTTGATTAAGTTAAATTAAAAAAGGTTATCAATTAGCAAGCTTTTAATGATCTTATAACCATAAAATCTTATTACCCTATGTATATAAAATTGCCTCTAAAAATTGCTTTCGCTGTAGCTGGTCTGGCCATATTGATGTTAGCTTGGCCTCAAATGCTTTATTGCCAAAGCAATGGTGTATTAGCTTCTGTACAAATCAATGCTAAAGTGCAGGAAAATCCTCCCCAAATTAAGCTTTATTGGAAGGGGAGTGATCAGGCATCTGAATGGAAAATAAGCAGCAAATTGAAGGAGGAGCGTGATTGGGGAACTGTTGAAAAGACGCAGCCATCATCCGATACTGTTTATATTGACAGTACAGTAGAGGTTGGCAAAAGCTATGAATATCAAGTAGTTAAGATTAAAAATGGTAAAGAAATTGGAGAGGGCTATATCAATTCTGGTATTCAAGTTCCTGCTGTTGAGGATAGGGGCCAGTTATTATTGCTTGTAAAGGATACGCTCACCAATGATTTGGATAAAGAGATCAGGCGACTGGAAATGGATATGACAGGAGATGGATGGGAGGTTTTAACTCGTTACGTCAGTGATAATGAAACAGTAAATGATGTAAAACAAAAGATAAAAGACCTTCATCAGGCCAAAGAAGCATTAAAAACGGTTTTTTTACTTGGGGCCATCCCGGTTCCATACGCCGGTAATATTGCTCCCGATGGTCATAGACCTCAAACAACCCCTAACAAGCCTCATCTTGGAGCTTGGCCGGCAGACTTATATTATGGCGAATTGGACGGTAATTGGACTGACCAAAAGGACTTTGACTCCGCAAGTATTTTTGCCAGAAATGTCAATAAACAAGGAGATGATAAATTTGATCAATCAAGATTAGATACTTTATCTTCCAACAATGTAACGCCAGTTAATTCTAAAATAGATCTACAAATTGGAAGAGTGGATTTATCGAAGATGGACCAGTTTCAGAAAAATGAATCAGAACTATTGAAAAGGTACCTTGATAAAAATCACCGGTACCGGCATGCACAAATAAATGTCAACCAGCAAGCTGTTATTGAAGGCAATTTTAACCTTAAGGAAGGATTCCCGCAAAATGGTTGGCGTAATTTTTCATCCATGGTGGGTATTGAGCATTTAAAGGAAGCTGATTACACCGCTAGTTTAAAAAAAGACCATTATTTATGGTCTTTTGGCACTGGTGCAGGAACAATGACGAGCGCAGGTGGTATTGCTAATACGAACGACTTCGTTACGGATTCACTTCAAGGCGTATTTACGATTCTGTTTGGTAGCATTTTCGGTGATTGGGATGGTACTAACAATTTTCTAAGAGCTCCTTTGGCCTCCAAAGGTCCAATGTTGACCAGTTGCTGGGCTGGAAGGCCGCACTGGCACATGCACCATATGGCCATGGGAGCAAACATTGGGTATAGTACCTTATTGACCCAAAACAATTTCTTCTCTGATAATAATACGCCACTTTATAAAACAGGATCTTCTTCGGGTTTAGTTCATGTGGCCTTAATGGGTGATCCAACGCTTAGGATGTACATGGTAGGTCCTCCTAAGAACCTCGCATCCAATACTGCTGAAGATAAAAGGTCGGTCAATCTGTCATGGACAGCAGCAAATGGAAACATAAAAGGCTACCACTTGTACCGCTTCAATCCTTTTAAAGAAAGTTATGAGCGTGTTAATCAAGCCATCATTGAGGGCACGACTTATGAGGATGAGGCCCCTAAAATGGAAACGCAACCTTATATGGTAAGGGCTGTCAAGTTGCAAACTACGCCCAGCGGCTCTTTTTATAATTTAAGCCAGGCTGATTTTGATACCGCTCAAAATGTTACGCCAACTTCAATAGATCAGGCAAAGGCCAGGAAAGTTAAGATTGATGTTTATCCCAATCCTGCCTCGGATGAACTCAATATCGAACTTAAGTCATCGGCTTTAGTAGAGTCAAACGTGGCATTAATGGACATCAGCGGAAAAACTGTTAAGGAGTTACCCCAAGCTTTTGACGCCAAAGGTCAATTAGTTATCAATGTTGAAGGCCTTAAAAGGGGGTTTTACTTATTAAAAATCGAGCAAAAAGGTTTTGAGCGAATTCGTAAGGTGATGATCAAATAGAATAACTAAAGGCCGCTCAGGTTTAGTAAAACATCCACTTAACCAACTCCTTGAAAGTGATCTTTTTGCCATAAAGCAGGATCCCAGTTCGGTAAACTTTCCCTGCAACCCATACCGCTCCTATAAAACCGAGGATCAGTACACTAATGGAAGCGATCAACTCCGTAGGAGGAACTCCAAAGGGTATCCTTGCCATCATGATTACCGGAGATGTAAAGGGAATAATGGACATCCAAACCGCCATGCCCGAACTCGGATTTTCCAGCACTGCTTGTGTCACGACAATAGATATAATCAGCGGTATGGAAAGTGGTAAAATGAACTGGCGCATGTCAGATTGATTGTCAACCGCTGCTGCTACGGCTGCAAACAGAGAACTATAAAGGAAATATCCTCCCAAAAAATAGAAAATAAAAGCCCCTATTAACAAAGGAATGTTGATAGAACTTGCTGCTGATTGAAGTTTACCAAGCATTTGGGTTTGCTCCGTACCCTGACGCATCATTTCCGGATCAGAGGCGGCAGCTTGCCCTAAAGCGGAGGCACCTAAGAAAATGCTACTAATGCCTATTATCACCATGGTTAAAACAATCCACAGCAAAAATTGAGTTAATCCTACCATGGCTATGCCTACAATTTTACCAAGCATCAGTTGAAAGGGCCTAACCGAAGATACAAGGATCTCCACGATCCGGCTGGATTTTTCTTCATGTACGCCTGTGGTAACTTGCCCACCATAGAGGGATATGAAAATGTAGATTAAAAAACCACCGGCAAAGCTAACAATGGAAGCTACAGCCGTGCTTCCTTCTCTTGTTCCTTCCTCACTCAGGATTACACTGTTTAGATTAATATTAACATTCAGGGACTTAAGGGTACTTTTATCTACACCGGCTTCTTTGATCTTTAAGTTTTTAAGCCGTTTTTCTAAGTCGTTTTCAAGGTCATTGGTTAAGGACATGCTCGGGTTTTTATCAGAAATGATCTTGATGTCCTTTAGGCTATCGAGTGAGAAATCGGGTATCTTAAGTATAAAACTTGAAGGGTTGTCTTCCAGGAGCGTTTCAGTTCCTTGTCCGGGAGCTTTTCCCAGGTAATTGTAACGGACTTTTTCCCGATCGGGTAATTGGCCTTCAAAATAGCCGCTTTTATCAATAACGTAAACCGAATTTTTAGATGAAGTTAGTTCAGTGAGTAGGATCGGGGCTATGAAAATCAAAGCAAACAAAAGAGGGCTTAAAAAAGTGATCAATAGAAAAGTTCGCTTGCGCACCCTGGTGAGGTACTCCCTTTTGATGATGAGAAGAGCTTTATTCATCAGCTATTGCTTTTTGCTGGTTTTGTTCATCTTCCGTTACTGTGGCTACAAAGATGTCATGAATGCTGGGCAATATTTCCTTGAGGGAATAAACCGTATGGGAGACCATCAAATGTTGAAGCAGTTTGTTGGGCGTATCATGCTCTGGAATTTGGATACGGAACCTGGTGTGGTCTAAGGCAGCGTTGTACTTGGACCATTTGATCTCATAATTCAAGGGCAATTCAAGATTTTGCTGGTCAATCGACCCTCCAAGGCTAATTTCAAAAGCATTGGCCCTGTATTGTTGTTTGATGGTGTCAATATCCCCTTCAAGGACATTTTGAGCTTGATCGATGAGGGTGATGTTTTCGCAGAGTTCTTCCACATTTTCCATTCGATGGGTAGAAAGCATAATGGTGGCCCCTTGAGCTTGTAGCTCAAAAATTTTCTGCTTTACCAATTCGGTATTAACCGGATCAAAGCCACTAAAAGGCTCATCCAGGATGATCAAATTGGGCCTATGGATTACCGTGGTGATGAACTGTAGTTTCTGGGCCATTCCTTTGGAAAGCTCCTCTACCTTTTTTTCCCACCATCCAGTGATATCAAACTCAATGAACCATTTGCGGATTTCTTCGCGGGCTTCAGATGCTGATAAACCTTTCAATTGGGCCAGGTAGATCAATTGTTCCCCTACTTTCATCTTAGGATACAACCCTCTTTCCTCTGGCAAATAACCAATATTGGTGATGTTACTATCCTGTATAGGCTGTCCCATTAGATTAATTGAGCCTGTATCGGGTCCAATTATTTCGTTAATGATTCGGATAAGCGTTGTTTTTCCGGCACCATTCGGTCCCAGCAAACCGTAAATGCTCCCGGTAGGTACATTCATGGAAACGTGGTCAAGGGCAATGTTATGGCCATAACTTTTGCTAACATTGTTTACTTCAAGAATATGCGCCATAAAGTAACTTTATTTGAATGGTAAAAATAAGGGAATTTAAGCCGTAGGATAGGGTTTATTTATTTGCTGATTTTCAATTTTTGCAAACCACCCGTCAGGGGATCAAAGTCATATTCAGCATTTTCGAAATTAGCAGGCAATTGAGCCAATTCCCCGAATTGGGGTAATTTTACCCTGGCTTTGGCTAAAGTAATCCGGGTTGCTCCATTATCTTTGATCAATTCGATTTTGAGGGTACCATTGGCGGGAATGTTGTAATAAAAACCATTAGGGTCAATAGTTTGGCTGTTTTGATGTTGTTCAATTTGGTCTGAGAATACGGGTTTAAATGTTACCACCAATTGCCCTTCAGCCCGACTTTCTTGCTGGAATTTCTTCAGGACAAATTCGTCTTCTTCATTGTAATAGATGCCATACCGGAAAGTTCGTTTTGTTTGATCCGGTACCACTTGAAATTGCCATGAATCCTGATAACTGGATGCACTGCCTTTAAAAGCCTGAAGGTACTTGTTGATCAAAGTATCCAAACTATTGATCATCTGATTGACCGGCACATTATTATAGGATAGGTCCTTTTGACCGCCAGCAACCTGAGTTTTCAGGTTGATAAGCTTTTTAATGATTTTTTTATACTTCTGAGCGGTGTTGGCAATATTTTCACCACGGTAAGTTTTATAAAGGTTTCCCAGCTTTTCAATGTGGTTCCGGTATTTCTTGATCTCCTGCTCGATCTTATTGAGTTTTTGATTTGCAATGGAATCCGGCAGGTTGAGCGTGTCACTGCTTACCTGGGCAAGTTCCTGTTTTAAATCATTGCTTTTGCGGTTCAATTGATTAAGGCCTTTTTTAAAAGCTTTTTGATCAAATTTTAGCTGAGCCTCATCCACCTTCTTGGCTTCCTTTTGTTGTTTACCCTTAATCCTGATGTTCTTGTTGTAAATTTTGGTGTTTAAGTTTTCTTGGTGCTTTTTAGAATCATTTAAACCAATGCTCTTAATTTGTTGTAAGGCGCCAAATTCAAATCCATATTTCTTTGTTTTAAAGTTAAACGCTTTTTCTTTAGGAATGTTGACAAAAAAAGTTTTTTCGTAATCAGGAACCGGGTAGGTTGAAACCTCCAACTCATCTATAGATAAAACTGTTTTAGATGCTTTGTAAATGGTACCGGATGGGTAATCTAAAAGGTGATCAAACTCGGAAAGTTGGCCTTTGGAAGTATTGCGAATGGTACCTTTGATGGACACAGCAAAAGCCGTTTTTGGCAATGTGTAATAAAATCCACCTTGCCTATTTTCTGCATTCAATTCAGGCTTTGCATCATCTTTAACGGATTGAACAGTAACTTTGGGAGTTTTGCAAGTATTAAACAAACCTATAAATAGCAGGCTCGGTAAAATGGCTAATTTTGGCTTCCTCATAACTTAGGTCCCTGTAATTTAAAATTGGCCTCAAAGTTATCAAATTGCCTGTTAAAAGCTTAATAAATCGCTATTAAGATTTCGAAAGGTTTTATTGGTTATCATGGTTGCGTTAAGGTAATCCTGCATATTTATGTTGGGCTTGAGCATTTAATAAGTTGTGCTTCTTTTTATTTTTGAACCTGCGGCGATTTCCTAAAAAGGAAATTTTAATGAATTTCTTCCGTTTGAAGAATTAGAATCTAACGCGTATGCATGTTCGTTTTGCTTTCATTCTATTATTGGTTCAAATAGCCACCCCTATTGATGCTCAGGATTATGGTATTGGGGAATGGCAAGGGCACTTATCTCATTTAAATGGTAGGTTGGTTGAGGAAACGCCTGGTAAAATTTATTGTGGTACTGAAAATGGAATATTTTATTTTAACAAAGCGGACAATTCTATTAATACCCTCTCTACGGTCGATGGCTTAAGCAGCATTGACCCCAGTGCCTTAAAATACCATGAATCCAAAGGCAAATTGGTCATTGGCTATACAGATGGCAACATTGACATCCTCCAAAAAGATGAAATAACCAATCAACCTGCCATTGCGAATAATGCTACCATTCTTGGCGGAAAGCGTATCAATGACATTCATTTTTTCAAAGATGAGGCATTTTTAGCCACCCAATTCGGAATTGTGGTTTATGACCTGGAAAAAGGGGATTTTACAAAGTCTTACAGGAGCATAGGTCCCGGTGGTTCTAAAGTAGAAGTCTTTGATGTGGCCATGCTTGATTCAGAAATTTTTGCCTCTACCACTGCTGGCATGCTAAAGGCTGATTTAGGGCCGAGCGCCAACCTTTCTGATTTTAATAACTGGGACTTGGTGCGAAGTAAGAATACAGGGCAAATGACAAGTTTTAATGACCAAGTTTATGCAGTCATTGGTAGTGAAATCGAAGTCTACAATGGTAAGGATTGGATGGAATATGGGGATAGCCTTGCTCGGAATGTTAAGAACATGGACGTTAACAACAGCCGGCTGTTTATTTCAATGGAAAAAGCTATTTACACCATTAATAAGGAAGGCGAGGTAACAGTTTATGAGAAAACATTTCCCTATGATGCGCTAATTGACAAAGAAGGGCAGCTTTGGTACGCCATTAATCAATTTGTTTTATTAAGGAGAGAAGATCTCAATGGAGAGCCTGATTTCATTATGCCCAACAGTCCTAATAGCTCAAGTTTATGGAAGATGGATTTTTATGGAAATGAGTTATGGGTATCCGGAGGGGCCATTACCGATGTTGAAGCGCCTTCTTTTAAAACCAATGGGTTCTATGTACTTAATGAAAACAGGGATTGGAAGAGCTTTGGGCACCTGGTCAATGATTCTTTAAGTTTTTACAACATTAGGGATATTGTAGACGTGGCTGTAAATCCTAACAACGATCAAGCTTTTATGGCCAGCTATTTAAACGGCTTGGTAGAATTCAAGGACAAGGAATTTTATGAGCTGTACGATGCTAACAATAGCCCGATCAGCCCAGTTACTGCATTAGGGGATTCTTCTCAACAAAGGGTGCCTTCTGTGGAATTTGATAAAAAAGGCCATTTATGGGTTGCCAATAATAGTGTTGATAAACCGTTATTGGTGAAGCAGAAAAATGGGGATTGGAACGCTTATTCGATGGGAGGTAACACCTCGGTTGAAGATATGGAAATTGATGATCGTGGTCAAATTTGGCTTACCCTGCAATCCGGAGGTATCGTTATCTACAATCACAATAATACCCTCAATGATCCAAGGGATGACCAATATTTGAAACTTACCCAGGGAGAAGGCAATGGTGGCCTCCCGGTAGACCGCATTTTGTCCATAACAAAAGATAAGAAGGGCGATATGTGGGTAGGCACCACCGATGGCGTGGTAGTTTTTTATAGCCCTCCCAGCATAAAGTCCGGAAGGTTCCCTGATGGTCAACAAATCTACGTTGAAGTTGGGCAGCAACCCGGGTTTTTATTGGAAAGCTTCAACGTGAACAATATAGAGGTAGATGGCTCTAACAAAAAATGGATCGCTACGAATAATGGAGCCTGGTATACCAATGAGGAAGGTACTGAAGTTATCAATCATTTTACAAAAGAAAACAGTCCGATTGTTTCAGACAATGTAAGGGACATAGCAGTCCATCCTGAAACTGGTGAGGTTTTCATCGGTGCACAAGGAGGCATTTTGTCTTACCGGGGTAAAGCTACCAAGGGTCGCAAACAACACGGCAATGTTTATGCATATCCCAATCCCGTAGAGCCCGATTATAAAGGTCCCATTGCTATTAAGGGTTTGGTAACCGATGCCAATGTTAAAATAACCGATGTCAATGGAAATTTGGTTAATGAATTTACGGCTGAAGGAGGTCAGGCAGTATGGAATGGGGAAAACCAGGATGGGCAGAGGGTTACGAGTGGCGTTTATTTGATCTACAGCTCAAATGAATCTGGTACTGAGGTTTTTATGACTAAATTATTGGTCATTCGGTGATGCAAACCAAAACACAAGGCATTGTTTTAAAATCTACCAAATTTTCAGAAACCAGCATCGTAGCTCATATTTATACCCTTGACTATGGCATGTTAGGGTTCATGATCCACGGTGCAAGGTCCCCTAAAGCAAAGATAAGTGCTAATTTGTTTCAGCCCCTTTATTTGCTCGATATAGTGCTGTATTATCATGATCCCAATAAACTTCAAAAAATTAAGGAAGTTAGGACCAATCCTGCTCTGCACCACATTCCCTTCGATATTGGAAAAACCTCTATTGGATTCTTTATGGCAGAGGTTTTGTACAAAATACTTTATGAAGAGGGCGCCAACTACGACTTGTATAACTTTCTGAAACAAACAATCCAAAAATTGGATCAGGAGGTTACGCATTATGCCAACTTTCCCGTCTTTTTTCTTGTATTACTATCGGCTTATCTGGGCTTTTTTCCTCGGAATAATTATGCTGCAACCCATCCTCATTTTAATTTGAAAGAAGGCTATTTTACCGATAGCCCCATGGTTGAAGAAGAATCAATCGACCAGGAATGCAGTTTCTATTTATCGCAAATCCTTGAAGCAGATTTTGACAACCTTGAAAATATAAACATTCCAGAAGACAAACGGCTTCTATTATTGAATAAGTTTTTGGATTATTACCGGTTTCACATGGGTGGCTTTTCTCGATTAAATGCTTACAAGGTTTTAAGTGAGGTTTTAAGATCTTAGGTTAGGTAAAGGCACAAACACCATCCTGAAGGTATATGTTTGAGGTAGTATGGGCATCAACATACTAACTTAGTAGCCAAATAGATACGGTCAAAATTCTTTTTAAACAAAACACCATTCTTTTGTTCGGAGAATTTTCTGACAAGTACTTCATTGAAAATGGTCACCCTGTTAAACCTTAAAAGCTTTACGTTATCTACAATGGTTGGAGCTAAAGCAGTGAATGCATACTTCTTGCCCATTTCATCTTTTTGAGGCGTTTGGAGTATCCAATTCAGGTCTTGCTGGTCTCTTTTGCAAAGCTCATTTGATTGATGATGCTTAATAAACTTGGCAGCGGGATGATCTATATAATTGGGATATTCTAATTGATAACGCTTGCCTTTCAAGTATTTGCCATCCAATCGAAGGCTCAATAAAGTGTTACCTACTTAGTAGATGCCCTTCCAAATTGTTTTTGAAGACTCAAAAAAATGTTGTTTGGATGGTAATATAAGATTAATAAATTATCTTGATTGCCAGCTCTGGGATTATTGACCTGGTAAATTGCGCGATGCCTTGTGATGGCAATATGTTCAAGGGAATCCTATTCTTTTGAATATATGAAAGCCTCAAGTGGCTTTTTATTCAGGAGATGAATTTACATGTCAATTACCAAAACCAAAGGAAAATCTCGAACAATTGGTAAGGACCTGGCCTAAAAGTTTCGCATCACAAAATATGACAGCGCTTGTTGTTTTAATTCAAATCTTCCAAAAAAGCGAGCGTATCCAGTTTATCTGGATAATGCCACAATTCCGGTGCTTGTGTTGCTCCGAAATCCAATTCAGCCATACTCAATTCTGCACTATTGCCCACTACCAATTGCAGGTCCCCAATATGCTTACCAATAACGGATTGAATGCTTTGTTCTTCATGGTAATATTCGTAGTGCAAGGTTGCCATTGGAGAAGCAAGACTTTCCTTTTCCCTTAAAAGTAAAAAACCTGTATCCTTGAAGGTATCTTCATTTAAAAGCAGCAACCCCTTGTGGTAATCATAGTTATTGGCGTATTTGTTGTGATCGTATAGTGCGCGATAAGGTTCAAAAGCATTAAAAAGTTTGTCAAAGTCAAATTCCTTCGGCACCAACAACTTTGATACATTTCGGCATCCAAGGCCGAAATATTGAAATACATCTTTACCAAGGCATTGTAGCTGTTGTTCTGACTCATTGCCTGTTAATATGGCTAATGAATTCCTGTTTTTACGAATAATGTTGGGATATTTTCCAAAGTAATAGTCAAAATAGCGGCTTGTATTATTGCTACCTGTAGCGATGATGGCATCAAAATCTTTGAGCATATCTACAATGGTGATCCGGTTAGCAATCTCCGCATCAATCCCGTGAAGTACATTTAAAAGGTGCGGGAGCAACTTGCGGTCCTTGGAAGACAATTTTACCATAGGATAGTGGCCACTGATAAGTACAGCTAAAAGATCATGAAATCCAACAAGGGGTATATTACCAGCCATGACAATGCCCACTTTGTAAGGATTTTTAACGGGCAGTTGGTAAGAAGCCACCCATTGTTCCAATTTATTACGGTCCAAAAAATTATTGGCAATGTTGGTGATGGCTCCTTCAATGTTTTCTGGTGTAAACCAATTGTTGTAAAGGTAGGCCTCTGTTATCTTTGATTGAAGTTCCTCATCTTTAGGATCTTGTTTTAGGTATTCCCCAAGTTTCTCAAATGCCTGCAAGTACCGGTCCAGTTCCAACATTCTATAAACCTTGATTGGTATAATTTAGAACCAAAAATTATTAATTTTGTTACTTCAAAGTTAGAAATTCAAAAACAAAAGTTAACTATGGCAATAATGATAACTGAAGAATGCATTAATTGCGGAGCATGCGAACCGGAATGTCCCAATAATGCGATATATGAACCTGGCGAAGAATGGGCATACGAAGATGGCACCAATTTAAGTGGTAAAGTTCAAAAAAATGGCGAAACCATTGATGCGGGGCAACGTTTTGAACCTTTATCTGAGGAAATTTACTACATTGTACCAGACAAATGTACCGAATGTGTTGGCTTCCACGAAGAGCCACAGTGCGCGGCTGTATGCCCTGTTGATTGCTGTGTGGAAGATCCCGACAGGAGGGAATCTGAGGAAGAACTTATGGCGAAAAAAGAACAACTTCACCTTGAATAAAAATCATCATTTTGTTTATAATTGATAAACCGGTTAAGTAGTGCTTAGCCGGTTTTTTTATGGTTTTTTTTCAAAAGAAATTGGACCATAATTGAGTGCAGCCATTTGATCTGGATTTTTCTATAAACCAACCATTGCCCAAATTTATAAACAAGTGCTTTTTCAATTGTTTTATTAACTCCTTAGGTAAGGAAATCATCAATATCATCTAAAAACTTATTGAATATATGAAAGCAGGCATCTGTGATCAGCCTTTAATTCCAATGCGCTCTGAGCCTAAAGATGGGAGTGAATTGGTAACCATGCTACTTTTTGGTGAAATGTATGAGATCGTTGATCAGCATGGAGATTGGTATTTTGTACAACACGGATTTGATGGTTACCAGGGTTGGTTCTTTTCGAGGGAGCCTGTATTGCTAACAGAAAAGGAGGCCGCTAATATAGAAGAGGGAAGCATGTTTTTGGCTGCCGAACCTTTTCTTAAACTGGTAAGTGAAAACAGGGCCTTAGTGGTAGGCCTGGGTTCACCCCTTCCCAACTTCAATGGCCATTATTGCCGAATTAATGATGAATTTTTTCTGGTTAAAGGCAGGGCCAAGCCTACCGATAACAAAGGACGGCCGTCTTACCTTGAGGAACTGGCTTTGTCCTTGCTGGAAGCGCCCTATTTATGGGGTGGAAGAACTACGCATGGGCTTGATTGCTCTGGATTCACGCAAACCCTTTATCGTTTCGCGGAGGTTGACTTGCCCAGAGATGCCAAAGACCAGGCAAAGTTGGGTGATTTTGTTAGTAGCTTTGAGGAAAAAGTAAAAGGGGACATAGCATATTTTAAGAACCAAGATGGAAAGATTATCCACACAGGGATGATACTTGACAGCAATAAGGTTATTCATGCTTCTGAAAAAGTTCGAATTGACTTGTTAACAGATCGTGGAATATACCGTGAAACTTTGGGTGAATACACCCATCAACTCCATTCCATCAAGAGCATCTTGAATCAAACCGAGCAATAAGTTGTAAGTACGGAATTTATTCAAACGGTTAACCTCAACTATTGGTTTTTGGCATCTTCGTCAGAATTAGATTGTTTGAACGTGCCATTGGATGATGAAGATTCTTGATCAGATGCACCATTGGATGATGAGGAATTTTGATCAGCTTTTTCTTCGGATTGACGTTTACCTTCTGAATGCTCTTCTTTGGTTACTTGTTCAGAATTTGCGCTTTCCAAGGATTGACCATTCTCTTTTGGTTTATTACCGTTACTACTTGATTTGTCGTCCATTTCCTCTTTCTTCTCCATTTCAGCTTTTTCCCGGATCTGCTCTTTTTTCTCGTTGATTTGCCGCTGGATCTCTTCGCTCTTCTTCAGGGCTTTATCATAACTGTATTTTTCGCTAAATGGTCGCTTGCCTAAAATGGCTTCAAGGTCGCTTTGGAATATGATTTCTTTTTCAAGCAATGCCTGAGCTACTTTTTCAAGTTTATCCTTCTTTTCTTCCAAGACCTCTTTGGTTCGATCGTAGGCGTTTTGGATGAATTTGCGGGCTTCCTGATCTATCATTTCAGCCGTTTGCTCGGAGTATTGATTTTTGAAATTGTAATCACCTCGATCTACGTAAGAAACGCTGCCGATGTTCTCATTCATGCCATAGGTAGTGATCATGTCGTAGGCAATATTGGTAATACGCTCTAAGTCATTTTGAGCGCCTGTTGAAATACGGTTGAACTGGATGTCTTCAGCCACTCGTCCACCTAAAGCCATGCAAACGGTATCAAGCAGTTGTTCTTTGGTGTAAAGGTATTGCTCCTTAGGTAAGTATTGGGCATATCCGAGGGCAGCCATTCCACGAGGTACAATGGAAACCTTAAGCAAAGGAGACGCATATTGAAGGAACCAGCCTACTATTGCATGACCGGCTTCATGGTAGGCTACAATTTCCTTTTCCTCAGGCGAAATGAGTTTATTTTTCTTTTCCAGACCTCCAATGACGCGGTCAACAGCATCTTGGAAATCTTCCATATCCACGTAAGTTTTGTTTTTACGCGCTGCATTCAGCGCTGCTTCGTTGCAAACATTGGCAATTTCGGCACCCGCAAAACCAGGGGTTTGTGATGCCAATTTGTTGGCATCAACCTCTTCTTTTAACTTAAGTTGCTTTAAATGAACGTTGAATATTTGCTCACGGCCTATAATGTCTGGTTTGTCAATGCTTATTTGTCTGTCAAAACGGCCCGGTCTTAAAAGGGCAGGGTCCAATACATCCGGGCGGTTGGTAGCAGCCATGATAATGACCCCATTGTTGGTACCAAATCCATCCATTTCATTGAGCAATTGATTAAGGGTATTTTCCCTTTCATCGTTGCCACCGGTCACCATGTTTCTACCCCGGCTTCGGCCAACAGCGTCAATCTCATCAATGAAAATAATGCAAGGGGCCTTTTCTTTGGCTTGCTTAAAAAGATCACGAACACGTGATGCTCCCACGCCAACGAACATTTCCACAAAATCAGAGCCCGAGATTGAAAAGAAGGGCACATTGGCTTCACCGGCTACTGCTTTAGCAAGTAAGGTTTTCCCAGTTCCTGGTGGGCCAACCAAAAGTACGCCCTTTGGGATTTTACCACCCAGCTCCGTGTATTTTCCTGGATTTTTAAGGAAGTCAACAACCTCCATGACTTCCATCTTAGCCTCTTGAAGGCCTGCAACATGATCAAAAGTTACATCTACTTTGGTGTCTTTATCAAGTAATTTGGCTTTATTCTTACCAATGTTGAATATTTGGCCTCCAGCTCCGCCACCGCTCATTCGCCTCATGATAAATATCCAGAGCAGTACCATAATGCCAATTGGTATAAGCCAACCTAATATTTCCCTGCCCCAATACTGACGTTTTTCATATTTAATGGGAATTTCTTGATCAGCGAGGTATTCTTCCTCAGCTTTATTCACTTTATCTTCGAAAGACTGGGGGTCGCCAATGTTAAAACGGTAATGGGGCCCTTCCTGAGCATCAAAGAACATTTGATCTTTCAGGTCCTTGTGTTTTTCACTATTAACCGCTTCAGAATTTAGGTAAACGTAAACCTGATCTTTATTAACGACCTTAAATGATTCTACCTGCTCATCTTTCATCATCTCTTTAACTTCCAGCCAAGTGGTTTCTTTAGAGAAATCACGGGGTAAAAAAGCTATAACAATGAAAACCAGAGCAATGGCAAGGTAAATCCAATAAAAACTGAACTGAGGTTTATTTGATTTATTTTCCTGATTTTCCTGGTTGTTGTTTTCTTCCTGATTATTTTCCATGTTTTTTGAACCTTCCGGCTTTTATTTATTCGTTGTAATCTTCTCGCTCAGCATCGATCCAAAGATCTTCCAAGCTGTAGAAGTCGCGCTTTTCTTTTAAAAAAATATGAACCACAACATCTACATAATCCAGCAAAATCCATTCCTTATTCTCGAATCCTTCTTTGTGCCAAGGCTCTTCACCTTTATGTTCGTATATTTTTTCTTCCACTGCTTCTGCCAAGCTTTCTGCATGGCGGTCAGAGGTAGCATGACAGATAACGAAATAATCAGTTGGTGCTACATCAAGGTGGTCAAGCTTTAATAAAACAATGGCTTGTCCTTTTTTTTGTTGAAGGGCTTTAATTGCAGAATCTTGAATGGTGTTTAATTGCTCAATCGTGTTGTTTTCTTTCATTAAGTACCTAATCTAATTTGGACAATTAACTACTATACAAAACAGTTTTATGGTTTACTGGTTCAATTAGCGTTTACAACCACTTGCAACAACTTAAGTTATCTAATATTTAATGGCAAATTTTCAGTTTTGTTCATCTGTTCGATTTACTACATTCACCAGTTTCAAGAAATAAACCTCATCCATTTCCTCAAGTTTAAAGGTGATTTTAATGGGCGTCGCTTCTCCTTGAAATCCTACTAATAAAGAAAAGTGTTCATCTTTTTCAAGGGTAAATTCCTTGCCTTGAAATTCAGGTTCAATAGATTCCTCTTCGATATCTTCAGGATCACTAATGTTAACCGACAAATCTTCAGGAAGCTTCAAGAACTCCTCGTCATCAAGGGTTAGGGCTAAATACTTTTTCAAGAGTTGATGAAGCTCTTGCTGGAAATTTTCCATGGAACTGGTTAATATATATTCCGATGCTTCATCTGGATTCTGATTAGATAGGGATTTTAAAAATTCAAAGACTTTTTCTAAGGCTTCATCCCTGTTGGGAATGGTTTTCCAATAATTGTTTTTCACGGTTGTAATGTTTTCAAAACTTTCCAAAAGCCGATTTTTCATCTATTTTACAATGCTCAAAAATAGAAAATATCATAAGATTAACCATCCCTGTCTATCCATTATTGTTTATGTTTGTCAAGGGACAAATACATGGTAAATGGATCAACTAAAAGCATTCAACATACGGGTATATGGGCTTGTTGTTAATGATGACCATGAACTTTTGCTTTCTTATGAACGGATCAACAATTATTCGTTTACCAAATTTCCTGGTGGGGGCTTGCAATTGGGAGAAGGCACAGCGCATTGTATTCAACGAGAGTTTAAGGAAGAATTAAGCCTTTCTATTGATGTTGTGAAGCTTTTTTATGTAACCGACTTTTTTATCCAAAATCAATTTTTACCTCATCAGCAAGTTATTGTAATTTACTATGTTGTTAAACCTGTCAATAAGGCATCTTTAAAACAACTTAACCTGGCCAGCAAGCAACTTGAAAGTCTTAACGAAACCAATGACATAAGCCATTCATGGATCGGAATAGAAAACATATCCCCTTCCTTATTTACTTTTGAAGCTGAGCAAAAAGCAGCTTCTTTAATTCAAGCAGAACCATCTGCCATTTTGGCGTAAAGCCATTCGATGGTTTTTAGCATTTTATTATCAATGAATCAACTTGTATTATGTGGCCTATTTGGAGTTTGCTTGGTTTCCTTGCTTAAACAAAACAACTGCTCAATCCTTTAATGTTAGTAGAAAATAAGAGAAGAAGCCTCTTCTTTGATTCCATTTTATTTCCTTTGCAAAAACTTTGAGGTATGTTCATGGAACAACAAGGCAAACGCAATATTGCCATCTTAGGATCTACAGGTTCTATAGGACATCAGGCCCTTGAGGTAATTAATGAAAATCCTGATTTTTTTGGCATATCAGTGCTTACAGCTAACCAAAATGCCGAAACCCTGATTCAACAAGCCCAACAATACCAACCCAATACAGTCGTAATTGGGGATGAACAACAATTTGAAAAAGTCAGAGAAGCCCTATTCCCTCAAGGTATCAAGGTTTTTGCTGGAACCGAGTCGTTGGAGCAGATCATGACCCTTGATGAAATTGATATGGTCTTAACAGGGGTCGTTGGATTTTCCGGGTTAAAGCCGACCCTGAATGCCATTGAAGCCGGTAAAGACATTGCCCTTGCCAACAAGGAAACCTTAGTTGTGGCTGGTGAACTGATCACTGCTAAAGCCAGGGAACATAACGTCAGTATTATACCGGTTGATTCCGAGCATTCGGCCATTTTCCAATGCTTAGCCGGCGAAACTACCAACCCTATAGAAAAGATCTATTTAACTGCTTCAGGGGGCCCTTTTCGGGGCAAGACCTATGAAGAACTTAAGCACGTTTCTAAAAGTCAAGCGCTTAAGCACCCTAATTGGGACATGGGTGCTAAAATCACCATTGACTCAGCAAGTTTAATGAATAAAGGCCTTGAGGTAATTGAGGCCAAATGGTTGTTTGCTTTGGAAGATCATCAAATTGATGTCATCATCCATCCGCAGTCTATCGTACATTCCATTGTTCAATTTGAAGACGGAGCCATGAAAGCGGAAATGGGCTTAGCGGATATGCGCATTCCAATACAATATGCCCTTACTTATCCATACCGTTTATCCAATAGTTTTCCTCGGTTTAATTTCCTTGATTACAGTGAGCTAACTTTTGAACAACCAGACCAAACCACCTTTAAAAACCTTGAACTGGCTTTTGAAGCTTTAAAAAATCAAGGCAATAAGGCATGCATTTTGAATGCGGCTAATGAAATTGCCGTAGATGCCTTTTTGAAAGATCAGATAACCTTTACGGAGATCTTTTCCACCAATGAACAATGCATGAACAATATAGACTTCATTAATCATCCTTCATTAGATGATTACTTAGCTACAGATCAACAAACAAGAACTTACGCAAAAAATCTTATCAAATAGCTTATGGATGTATTAGTGATGGTAGGCCAATTGATCCTTGGCCTAAGTATTATCGTTACCCTGCACGAATTTGGGCACTATGCTACCGCCAAATATTTCGGTATGAAGGTGGAGAAATTTTTCCTTTTTTTTGATGCCTGGGGTAAAAAACTTTTTTCTGTTAGTAAAGGCGATACGGAATATGGTGTTGGCTGGGTCCCGCTTGGTGGTTATGTTAAAATCTCGGGGATGATCGATGAATCCATGGACACAGAGCAACTTAACCAAGAACCACAACCATGGGAATTTAGAAGCAAACCACCCTGGCAGCGCGTGATCGTCATGGTTGGGGGTGTTGTCATCAATTTGATTTTAGGCATTCTAATTTTTACCTGCATTGTTTACGGCTATGGAGAAAGGTACATCCCTGTAAACAAAATGGATCATGGGATTGAAGCCTTGAAATACGGAAAACAAATTGGGTTTCAGGATGGAGACAAGATCAAACATGTGAATGGTGAATCCATCAAACGGTTCAATGAGATATTTTCAACTGATGTTATTCTTCAATCCGGTGGCTCCATAACCGTAGTGAGAGGTGGAACAGATACCACCATTAATATTCCTGAGGGCTTTGCCAATAAAATTGCGGGTATGCAGCAAAATCAATTTATAGCGCCCCGCCATACTTATCGCGTTAAAGAAGTTCTGCCCAATACACCAGCGGAAGAAATTGGTCTGCAAAAGGGTGATCGCATTGTTGAAGTCGATGGCAAAGATTCGAGGTTCATGACGGATCTTATAAAAGTTCTTGACGAAAAAAAAGGTACCTCTGTTCAATTAGAGATTGAGCGAGATGGCCGGTCATTGGAAAAAGAAGCCACGGTAACTGAAAAAGGCAAACTCGGCTTCAAGTTTCAACCGGAAGGTTACGACACCAAGTACTATTCCTTCTTCGAATCCATAGGTCGGGGCACCGAGAAAGGTTACCAAGCGGTTGCTCAGACCCTGGTAGGACTTGGCAAGGTCGTATCAGGCCAGATTGATGCTACAAAAGCGGTACAAGGGCCCATTAGCATTGCTAAAAATATTTACGGTGGCGCATGGAATTGGCAAAACTTCTGGCAAATGACAGGATTGCTATCTTTGGTTATTGGAATTATCAATATTCTTCCAATTCCTGCCCTTGATGGGGGCCATGTGATGTTCTTGATTTATGAGGCCATTCGAGGTAAACCCGTACCTGATAATGCCATGAAGGTTATCCAGACCATTGGTGTTGTTCTCTTAATGTCCCTTATGGTGTTCGTGATCTTCAATGATATTTGGCGGGCATTTATCAAGTAAATAGAATATGATTGAAGCACTTTAGGAAATACGTTGAATTAGATGAGGTGTTGTTGTTAATCCTTCCACACCGTAGTAATATTTGCTTATTGTGGTTTGAAGGCTATTTTTAATTGATCTTTTGTCTAACGGCCAACAATCAATGTCCAAAAATATTTGGTGCAACCTAACAGGAAACCATAATTTTGTAGCTCACATAAAAGCCGATGTGGCGGAAGTGGTAGACGCGCACGACTCAAAATCGTGTTCCTTACGGAGTGTGGGTTCGAATCCCACCATCGGCACTCATTTCATCTGAAAATTCTTAGTAATCTGCTATCGTTTTAATTTTGGGTGGGCTCATGTTCTATATTGAGGCTTCGTGTTGCTCTTATTCCTTATTTAAATTAGTTTAGCAATCCTGGCCCGGTCTTAACCATCCTGGCCCATTAACAAGAACGAGTTAAACATTAATTTGCTTGATGGTATTGGCTTAGTACTTGCTTTTATTACCAACATTATTTTAGTTGCTGTACCTGGTTTGATGAATGGGTATTCCAGCGTTACCTGGTACAGCATCGTTCCGACTCTGAAAAAGTTACTGGAAGATAGACACCGCCCATTTAGCTTGCTAAAAAAGGTTAATAGGCCCTGAAATCATTAGCAAATGTTAAAACGATGTTGCTTTGGATTAAGAATAAGCGAGTTTCAATGCATACCGTAGCTTTAAGCGTGGAATATGTGATTCAAGCTCTTAATGATTCCGTATTGCAATTGGATCATTCTTAAATCTATTTTCAGCTCCGCTTATCAAGCACTTATTACTGACTTTTTCCTTGAGTTCTTTCGGTAAGCTAAAAATGTTAAAATGGGAGCAGGTTTACATGCTATTGATCAATTCGGGAATTTCAGTACTCATCCTCTTCATCATTAAAATCATCTTCAAATCCAGTACTGAAGTCCAGGCCTTGTTGCTTCAATTGTTCAATGATTTGTTGGTCTTCATCGCTAATTTCATCAGGATAGCGGTTTTTATCCTTGAATTGCTGAGGGGCTTTTCCTTCTTCTTCCATTAAAATCGGGTATTCCATGTCATTTCTTGCCTCCACAATGTCAGTGAGTTCTATATTGAAGGTCCACATTAAGACAAAATCGTACACATAAACCATGCGCGCGCCCTTTTCCTGAACGAGGTCTTTTAATCTCAAATCTCGCATAATGAAGGTGTTGTCTTCATCCCCCATGTCCATCAGCGTGATCTCTTGTTTCTTATTCCAGTTTTTATCTGATATATAAAAAGATGCCAATTCAGAAGGTTGAAAATCAATCGAACTTAAGATGGATAAGTGAAAGTCTTCAAAACTCCAATTACCGGGAATGTCAATAACCCTTTTAATGCTGTAGTCATCTGCCAGCCTTATATCAAACCTGTATACTTCCATTTTATCCATTCGTTTCATTTATGCTAAGATAAGCAAATTCAAGAGATTCTACCAAATCAATTACCAATACTACCTTTTAATACCAACCTGCTCAGGGCATTAATTTTGATTGGCAGTTTTGTGCTTTGAATTTAGTAAGGGCTTTTATTGAAGAGGTCTCAGGCCTTTTTCTTGCCCCAACTTTAGCATGTGGTTGTATGCCTCGTAGTAATCATTGGCAATTTTGCCATCTAAAATGGCTTCCTTAATTGCGTCCTTGATTTCTCCCACTTCTTTAGATGGCTTGATCCCAAAGGTTTCCATAATTTTATCGCCAGTAATGGGAGGTTGCCAATTCCTGATGCGGTCTTTTTCCTCTACTCGCTTAATCTTTTCATACACCTCATCAAATTTCCGTGAATACCGGTTTACTTTTTCCTTGTTTTTGGAAGTAATGTCCGCTTTGCATAAGGCAAGCAAGTCCTCCAGATCGTCCCCAGTATCGTATAATAACCTTCGAATGGCAGAATCAGTGACCTCATCCTTAGTTAAAGGTATGGGTCTTAAATGGAGTCTTACCAGCTTTTTTACGTACCGCATTTTTTCATTGAGCGGTAACTTTAACTGCTTAAACAGTTTGGGTACCATCTTAGCACCCACCACCTCATGTCCATGAAAGGTCCATCCCTGTTCTTCATCAAATTTCTTGGTAGCAGGCTTCCCAATATCGTGCAATAAAGCTGCCCATCGCAACCATAAATCATCACTGACTGCCGCTACATTATCCAGAACTTTTAAGGAGTGGTAGAAATTGTCCTTATGGGATTTATCATCTATGGTTTCCACCCCTTTTAAAGCTTCCAATTCCGGGAAAATGATGGACAACAAGCTGCTTTGGTGTAAAAGCGTAAACCCTTGGGAAGGTACTGCTGTTTCCATTATTTTATTAAGCTCATCGGTAATACGCTCCTGAGATACAATGGAAATGCGCTCACGGTTATCTGCAATCGCTTTGAATGTTTGGCTATTGAGTATAAAATCTAATTGGGCAGCAAATCTAATGGCCCGCATCATCCTTAGGGGGTCATCAGAAAACGTCTGTTCAGGATCCAGAGGCGTTTTGATTAGCTTATTTTCAAGATCACGCATTCCATCAAAATAATCGACTATTGCTCCGTAATTCGCTTCATTTAAGCTGACAGCCAATGCATTGATGGTAAAATCCCTTCTCCGGAGGTCGTCTTCCAGCGTGCCTTCTTCAACGATTGGCTTACGGGATGTCGCCCTGTAGGATTCTTTTCTGGCTCCTACAAATTCAATTTCGTAGCCTCCGATTTTTAAGTTGGCGGTTCTAAAATTCTTAAATATAGCAAGTTTACCCTGGCCTTTCATTTGATTGCCCACTGCTTTGGCAAACTCAAGGCCGTCACCAACTACTAAGATATCAATGTCTTTAGAAGGCCTGTTGATCAAAACATCACGAACGAAACCGCCCACCAAATAGGCTTCCACGCTATGTTGGTCAGCTATAGCGGAGATCTCCTTGATTACATTAAACCTTAATACCTCGGATAAGGCGTCATGGTTTAATTGATATTTATGTGCTTCCTCTTGCATCATTCCCTTACGTTGAAGATTAAGGGTTTCCATATTCATCTGCGAATTACTTTCTTTCTTATAAATCTAAAATATAACAGCAGTTCTTTTTTTAAGTCTACTTCTTCTTTTTAACCTCCTGCTGCTGCTTGGCCATTTCTTCGAGTCGCTGCTGAAACTTGGATTTCTTGTCCGGTTTCTTTTTGCGTTCCTCAATCTGTTGGCGGATCTTATCTTCATTTACCAAGCTTTGGAACATGAACTGTTGACCAAATGATAAAACATTGTAGAAGAAATAATAACACGCCAACCCGGAAGCGTAACTGTTGAAAATGAACAGGATCATGATGGGCATAATGTAGATCATCATTTTCATCTGGGTTGCCATCTGGTCATTGGTAGTAGGGTTGAGTTTTTGGCTGTACCATGAATAAAGCATCGTGGAAAGCGCCATTAGGAGGGCAAACAGGCTAATGTGATCTCCATAAAAAGGAATGGAAAAGTTACCAGGAAATTGCCATATACTGTCGTAAGTTGACAAGTCATGCGCCCAAAGGAATGATTCCTGCCGCAACTCAATGGAGGAAGGGAAAAATCGGAACATGGCTATTAAGAAGGGCATTTGGAGCAACATGGGGAAACAACCACCAACCGGATTAATGCCCGCTTTGCGGTACAACTTCATTTGCTCCATTTGCATTTTCTGCATGTCGCTGCCATGCTTTTCTTTTAATTTGTCAATCTCAGGCTTCAAAGTCCGCATTTTAGCTTGCGACATGAAGGATTTGTAAGTAAGGGGCGTCAATAAGACCTTGATAATAACGGTAAGGCAAATGATGATCAAACCATAACTGGCAATGAAATTACCTAAAAAATTAAAGGTAGGAATAATAATAAATATATTGACCCATTTAAAGATGGCCCAACCCAATGGTAATAATTCGCTTAGCTCATGGCCAAGGCCGTTCAGTTTCTGGTATTTGTTGGGTCCGAAGAACATCTTCATGCCAAATTCTTCCTTGCCATTGTGGTTGAAGGGAATGGTGAGGTCAGACGAGTGCTTTTCTAAATAGGGAAGGGCCTCTTCTTGGACTTGCTCCACAGTACCGCGGTCAAAGTTCTGGTCAGCTATCAGGATTTGGGAGAAAAACTGCTGTTTAAAAGCCACCCATTTTATACCACTGGCAATGTCTTGCTTTGAACTCCCTGTGTGGCTTAAATAATCAACGTCACCATTGTTATATTTGAAATTAATGCCTGATTTATTGCGTTCATTGCTCAGGTTCATTTCCTGTTGCTGGAGTTTGCTTTGCCAGGTCAGGTCAATGTAATCTGTATTGATGGGGATGACTTCATCAAAACCTATCAGCCGCAGGTCGTAATCGATCATGTAAGAATCTCCGGTGATGGTGTAGATCTGTTCCAGGTATTTGTTATCAGCAATGGGCAAAACCATCCTTACGGTTTGGCTGTCTTTACCAGTGACGCGAACTTGCTTGGGGCCTTTGGGTTTGAAATAAAGGTCCGCTGTATTGATGGATTGGTTTTTATGGAAAAACTGATAACTAAATTTTGAGCTACCTTCCTCAATAAGTACCAACTCGGTGGAATCGTATTGCTGGTAATCTTTTAACCTAACGTACTTGACGTTCCCACCTTTGGTTGAGAGCCTAAGTTCCATCACCTCGTTTTCGAGGGTAATTTCTTCTTGCTCGCCAGTGGTGAAAGGTGTAAAAACACCCAGATCAACTTTTCCGCTTGTATCTGCCTCAACCGCTTTTTCTTGCCTGTCTGCTTGTTGTTGCTCGGGGGTTGTTTCAGGCTTTTGGGATTCTCTTTTGGGTTGTTCTTTTTGATCAGGAGTTTTGGTAGGTTTTTCTTGTTCCTCCCGCTCTTCCTCTATCTGCTCTTCGGTTTGCTTTTTTCCCTTTGGCTTTTCCTGAGGTGGTTGCTCCTCCAAAAAATAAGAGGATGCTAACAATATAAGGCCTATCAGAATTAAGCCAATGGTTGTATTTCTGTCCATTTATTGCCGATTAAATTTCGGGCAAAAATAGGAAAAATGGGCAAGGGTTTAAAAGAAGTACGGGTTTAAAAAAAGTTGTATTTTGAAGATGATAGAATAAGGTCTAATTTCCTGTACTTTGGGTTGTCCAATCACCATAATTAAAATGACAATAGGGCCATTTAACCATTAGCAAGCATTAAGCC